>NZ_JBQFLT010000013.1:0-146071 GCF_056531425.1 Ruegeria sp. N4 | reverse complement strand
TCTTATTATTGCTAAAACCCGAGAACATTTGGAACTTGAGGTCATTGGCGGCTGCAGCTCGGCTAAATAACTATCAAGACCAACCGGCCCATTCCTGCCGTCCAGCGGACACCTTCGATGCTGCGGTGCAGCCCGTCAAACCTGCCGTTCGCTACCAGTACAACATAGGGTATCGGTCGAGCGAACAGTTCGCGGATTTTCTGGACCTTCAGCCCAACGCCTCACACGCGCGTAAACGGTCCCAACCGTGCCTTCCCAGCAGAGTCAAGCGCCGCATCGGAGCTTGACCGAAGCGGCCAATAGTCAAACTCGGGCACACGGAGTTGTGAGAGGTTGAGCACACGATACTGAATTTTAGGTGAAGTCTGTTATCTGTCCCTAAAAAATCCAGTTCTATGTCGCAAAAAAGTATTTAGACAGGCAATTCCGACTTGGATTCGTCTATCTGCTCAATGTCAACCTCGGCCAGCGAAGAAATGACGCAATCCGCAGCCGTTAGTTCACTCTCGTGATCTTCATGAAGAAGACCTACGCAATAGAAACCACCATTCTTTGCCGCTTCGACACCGGAAGAGGAATCCTCGATCACGATACATTCATCCACATTAAGCCCCAGCCCGCTGGCGGCGGTGAGGAATATATCAGGGTTGGGTTTCCCTTTTTCGACATCGTCGCCTCCGATAACAACCGGAAAGGCATCCAACAAACCAGCTTTTTCGAGAACGGCTCGGACATTGGCGCTGCTGGAAGCGGCCGCCAGCCCGTAACCCTCCGACTGGCATTGTCTTACGAGGTGCACAGCAGCATCGAAGACACGAAATTCGCCTCGCTCGATCATTTCAACATAATAGTCATTTTTTTTGTCTGCGGCGGTTCTGACTTCATTCTCCGAATGCCGGGTCATGACCGCGCGCGCGCCGTCATAACGAGGGCGCCCATCGACAAGTCGCCGGTATTCCGCCCTTCCAAACTCATACCCGTATTCTTCGAACATGCGTTTCCAAGCAGCAAAATGCGCCGGTACGGTGTCGACCAAAACACCATCGAGGTCAAAGATCAGTCCTTTGATCGGCATGCTGAATCTCCTGGTTCGAGCCTGTGCAAGAAACACGTAGCATGTAAGGATTTTTCTTCAATCGGCTGGCATGTGAATGTTTATATGGCATAGTTATTCACGCTGTCAGGATCCTGCTAACGAACAGTATTGAACAAATGATCGACGTTAAAAAACTTCCATTTGAAGAACGCGCCCAGTGCGCTGCCTATATGCGCGCAACGCACAACATGTCGCAGGTAGAGATAGGAGCAATTCTTGGTGGCCTGTCTCAACCGCATGTATCGCGGTTACTGAAACACGCTGAACGCCAAAACTACTTGGTCATCGAACAACGCTTCGTCAAAGAACAATTCTCAGACGAGTGGATTGCCCAGATGGACGAAATGCTGGCTCCTTCAGGGTTGAATTCTGATCTGAAGCGATATTGCAACAGGAACAAGCTTAGACCGCCTCGGCTTGGGGTGTTTGAAAGCGGCCCGGGGAACACCGAGGCTGCGCTGTCACAGCGCCGTACCAGGTTTGGACGAACCGCATCCGGACGATTGATAGAACTGATCGAGAAATCGAACGTCATCGGCGTTGCGTGGGGTCGAACAATCAAGTCTCTGGCAGAAGGGATTGCAGCCTCAAGGCAGCCCATAGATAAGTCGCAAAAGACTGAGTTTGCAGCGGTTTGCGCAGAATTGATGTCGCTGGCTCAGCATGGATACTCTGCCAGCCGGCTTGCCGGAACGTTTGATGAGCTATTTAACGATCAGCCGGAGGATAGCCCTCAGCTCACTGGTTTCCCGGCATACATACCCCGTCACTACGATGAGACCATGCGCCGTTCCATTTGGCAGTACATCTCTGACACCCCGGGATTTCACCGCGTGTTTTCGGGTCCAGACGCATTGATTGATAAAATGGATATGTTGATTTCCAGCGTCGGGTCTTCAAGCACTCCGGTTCTGGGCAGTTTTGAAGAGCTGGTTCAGGCTGGCGGGTTAAGGGCTGACGATCTCCGGCAATTGGTCGTCGGGGACCTTGGCGGTATTTTGATCCCGAGAACCGAAATTTCACAGGCCAAGATGGACCTGATTGACGAGCTGAACGGGCTGTGGACCGGGATCAAAACAGAGCATGTCAAAGCCATCGCAGATCGGGCATTTGACGATCCTGATCAAAGTGGTGTTGTGGTCGTCGCGATTCAGAAGGAACGAGGCGATACGGTATTCGAACTGATCACCCGGGGACTTGTTAACGAATTGCTCATCGATCACGCGGCAGCGGAACAACTGCACACGCGCGTTGCTGAGGCTCTTGCAGACTGACGATAGCACCTCGGCACACCTTGACCATTCCTGCGAGAAAAATCTTGGTTGTCACGCAGGCTGCGGTGCTAAGACCGCTTCCTCTCCGGCAATCAAAGTAACAGGATGGCCCATCACCTCGATATCCTCTTTCGTGCCGGACGGAGCAATCAGCTTAAACCGACACTCGTCATGAGAAATCAGAACTTCGACGTCATTCCCCTGCCACTTCAGATTAAACCGGATGCCGGACCATGCCTCGGGCAGCCAGGGTTTGAACGTCATCTTGCCGTGCTTGACCCGGAACCCGCCAAACCCACAAACAAGCGACTGCCAGGTGCCACCGGCCGATGCGATATGCATCCCGTCCTGTGTGTTTCCCTGATTGTTGACTAGATCAACAAAGGCAGAACGTTCGAAATAGTGATGGGCCGAGGAAATGTCGCCAACTTCAATCCCCATGATCGAATGAATGGCCGGGCTGAGCGATGATTTGTGCATCGTGCGTTTCTCATAAAACGCATAGTTCGCCTTTTTGATTTCGTCTGAAAACTCGTCGGGCAAGAGATAGTTCAACATGATCACGTCAGGTTGCTTGAGTAGCATCGAGCCATTCAGTGAAAAGTGATCATGCCCCTCCGGGTAGACCGGCATACGGTTTTTGTCCCATTCGGTGATGGGAATGTCCTTGAGCTGGAAATATCCTTCAAATTGCTCAATCAGATTGCGGGACGGGTCAAAGGGAACATAGATTTTTTCGGCCGTTTCCAGCCAATTATCCACTTCCTTTTCTGTTAAATCTAACCGAATCCGCAATTCGTCATGAACCGCTGACGAGGCCTCGCTGAACTCTTTGAAAACACGTGCGGATTGCTCCAGATGCCATTTCGCCATTCGGTTGGTGAACGTGTTGTTGTCGACATGCTCGTGAAACTCGTCCGGCCCAATAACGTTTGTCAGCTCGTACCGGTCCATGTCTTTGTTCCATTCCAGTCGACTGATCCAGAACCGGCTGGTCTGATACAAAACCTCGGCCCCGAAATCGCGAAGGAAATCTTTGTCTCCGGTCGCCGCAACATAACTGAGGATGCCATATGCCACACATGCGGTGACGTGAATCTCTTCTTCTCCGGTCCAGATCCGGTTCGCGCCGTCCGCTGTCCATTTTGGCGTTGTCTCCACCCCGGTATCAGCGGATTCCCAAGCGTACTGCGCGCCCTTAAGCCCATTCATGCGGGCATTCTCAAGTGCGCCGTTCAACGTATTGTAACGGTATTTCAGAAGGGCTTTGGCCGTCTCCGGCTGCGTGAATATATAGAAGGGCAGCAGGAAAATTTCAGTATCCCAGAAAACGTGACCTTTGTACCCCTCGCCAGACATGGACTTGGCGCCGATGTTCGCGCGCGGGTCATTTTCGTTGGCGGCAATCAGCAGATGATAGATGTTGAAACGCATCGCCCGCGTTGCTTCTGGATCACCCGTCACCACACAATCACAGGCGTCCCATTTTTTGCGCCAGGCTGCGGCACTTTCGCTTAGACATGCGGAGAACCCTTTGGCATGCGCGGTCTCAAGGGAGGCTTCGCACTTGGCCGCCAATTCCGCGCCGTTCAGATCTCGCGATGTATAAATCGACACCATCTTTTCGAAGGTCAGGCTTTGCCCGTTGAGCGCCTCGACAGAAACGGTTTGCGAAACCCGCTCATAATCACGGTTTGCGCCTTTGAACTCGCTGAAGGAAGGACAATCCAAGGCAGACGCCATGCCAATCGAAATGCCAGTGTCCAGAGTTAGAGCTTCAATATAGGACGCATCGCTGCTTGCGTGAGACTGAGTCACCTTCAGGTGTCGGCTTTTGGCCCATTTTTCCCATTTGACCTCGGGGTGGAATTCAGGGTTTCCCTGATAAGCTGGCAAGCGGTCCAGATTGTACCGTTGAGCATCCAGTGCACTTTCGACAGTTATCTTGGACGAGTGGTTTTCCGGCGTCACCGTCAAACGGATGCCGCAGATATGCTGATCGGCAAAACTGGCAAACCGGATGCTGTTGATGCGGGTGCGACGGCCTGTGCTGTCTTCAAACACGGTATCCCGATGCAGAAATCCGGTCTGCAGATCTAATACCCGCCTATGTTCGACAACTTTGCACGTTTGGACATCCAGAATTTCACCTTCAACACGAACCCTAAGCGGCAACCAGGTCGGAACATTGACCTGATCGATCACCGTCGAGTCATGGTGATCGTAAACACCGGCCAGATAGGTGCCGGACAGCTCTCCTTTGTGGCCCTCTTCCAGCGACCCACGTGTGCCCTGATAGCCGTTGCCGACCGTAAAAATGGTCTCCTTGAAGTTCGCTTCATCCAGATTGAGTTGGGTTTCTTCGATCAGCCAGTCGCTACTGCTCAGCATTGTCTGCATGTCAGGGCTCCATTCGGGTGATATTTCGGATAATTCAGTCGCCGTAGGTTTCGGCAATCTGACGTTCGGTTTCTTCCAGTGATCCGTAGACATCCAGCTCGCTGCTCGAGCAGCGCTGCGCTCCTGCACAGTTTCCGAACTGGCAGGCTTTGACGAAATCGCCGGTCTTGAGGTAGCCAAAAGCCAGGCCACCAGCAAAGCTGTCCCCGCAGCCCGTGGTGTCGACCACATCCTCGACAAGCACTCGCTTGACCAGATGTTCCCGCATCCGGCCGGTTGCATCCTTGTGGTAGACGGCGCAGCCGTGTTGATCCAGCGTGACGTAGAGCGCCTTGACGCCCAGATCCAGGCAGTGTTGGGCGAACTTGGGCAGCTGGTCCATCGTGAGTTCGCTTATTTCCTGCAACTCGTCAGAGCCGTATTCCCCTTTGAACCAACTGCATTGAGCCTCTTCCAAGTTCATCTTCAGAAGGTCGATATGCGGAAGCCAGCGATCCCGATCGATCCAGAATTTATGATACCGTTCGCCATGTGCTGAACAGCCACTGGTGGGACCATGCGCATCAAATACAACCAGACCATCGCTGTTGGCCTTGATGTATCGGATCGTTTCCAACGGAACCTCGAAATCCGTGATCGGAACGAAAACGAAAGCCTCGCAATCCATCAGGTCCTGGATATCTTCGGGCAGGATCGGGTTCATGAAACCCGTTTGCTTCTCGTTGCGCCGGTTCTGGTCTACGTAAACCAGATCGATCACCGCGCCCTGATCGGCGTCACCGGTGACATGGCTGACATCCAGATGCGGAAACTCACACAGCAAGTTGCGAACATTGTCGACGTCCGACCTGCGTACATGGCTGACGACGTTGATCCGCGAACCCGGACCAGCCAGCGAGGACATGCAGACCGCTGTGTAAACCGCGCAGCCAAATTTGTTGAACTTCTCACCCTGATAGCTGGTGATATTGTCCCTTGGGATCGGTCCTAGGACTGCGACATTGATCTTGTCCGACATTTCGGTCCCTTGCTTTTATTCGCTGTTTTGTCGACGGGCGTATGCGTGATTATAGCAGCTTCAGTTCTGATAGATCTGTTCGCTGGTATAGAACCCGCCATCGATCACCGTGCTGTCGATGGTGTCTTTCGTGACTGCCAAGACAGGGGTGATAACCGTCGGAATTTCCGCGAAACCATTGTCGATCAGCGTATGCTCACCGATCAGTTCGCTGATTTCGGCATCCGGAGACTGCGCAATTTTCACAGCAATATCCGCCGCCTCATAGGCCAGGGGCTTGATTTGCTTCCAGATTTCCAGCGCCTGTACGTCGTCAGCAACCATTTGGACATTCTTCAGATCAGCATCTGACCCGGCAACAAAGACCTGATCAGCCGATGCCAGATCCTCATCCGACAATGCTGCCAGAACCCCAAAGGCAAGCCCGCTGTTGTTGGCGATGAACGCATCGATGTCGTTGTCATATTCGACCAGTAGGTTCTCGGCAGTGTCTCTGGCCATATCGGGAGACCAGTCTACATGGCTGCGATCCGCAACAAGCTCGAGCCCAGGATGATCGGCAATCACTTTCAGCACACCGCTGCTGAGGGCTTCGGCATTGGAATCACCAGGCTGACCGCGGATCAGGGCGACCCGGCCTTTGATCTCACCGCGGGTATCATTCAGCCAGTCCACCATCGCTTCGGCCTGAAGCTGCCCGACAGCCCAACTGTCCTGCATGACCATGACGTCAAGCGGCCCGTCCTGCAGCATCGAGTCGTATCCGACGACCTTGATGCCTTGTTCGTGAGCCAGATCAACCAGTGCTCCGGCGGTTGCTGTGTTGACGGGTTGTAGAACCAGAACATCCACCCCCAATTCCAGCATTTCCTCAACCTGCTGCAACTGGCGCAATGGATCGTTGCCGCTGCTGTCAAAGATCACATCTGCGCCCTGGGATTCCGCGCGGGCGATGAACAGAGATTTGTCTGTCTGATATCTGGCTTCCTGCATTGTCTTGAGCAGGAACCCGATTTTAGCGTTGTCCTGTGCTGCCGCGATCATTGGCAGCGATGCGGATAGAAGGCCGGCCAAACCCAAAGCTTTGAGGCCATTTGTGCGTAAGGTTGCTAAAATGGACTGGACCATCGCTTACCTCCCAACTGTCATTCAAGATTTAGGGGATTTTGGCGTTGCCCCCGGTGCGTATGACCGGGGGCAGGCCAGCAACATTATTTCTTCTGCATCACATCGAACCAGACGGCGAGGATGATGATCAGGCCCTTGATGATCAACTGATAGAATGTGACCACCCCAAGCAGGCTCATGCCGTTGTTCAGGACCCCGATCAACAGAGCACCGATGATGGTTCCACTTACCTTGCCCGAGCCACCAGCCAGGCTGGTACCGCCGATAACAACAGCCGCAATCGCATCAAGTTCGAACATCGTTCCAAGGTTGGGCGAGGCACCGTTCAGACGCGAGGCCAGGATGATACCAGCCAGCGCCGACAGAACCGAAATGACCGTATAGACAATCATCTTGGTGCGGACGACGTTGATGCCGGACAGGCGAGCCGCATCTTCGTTTCCGCCAAGCGCATAGAGGCGGCGACCAAAGCGGGTGCTGTTCAGCGTATAGATCCCGGCAAATGCAATGACTGCAAAGATCGCGACAGGAACGGGGATCCCTTTGTAGCTGGTGAACACGTGGAAGGCCAAAGCAAACCCGCCGATCATTACGGCCCCGTTGACCAACAGTTCCTGCATATTCACTTCGACGCCATGGGCCTTGCTTTGCTGGACGTCCCGGAAGATCGAATAAACAGCAAGCGCAGCACATACGATCAGCACGATACTGGACAACATCGGCGGAATATAAGCACCACCAATCAATGGAAACACATTACTCGTTACCGGGACAGAACTGCCGTTGGTCAGGGTCAGTGCCAGACCGCGTGCGATGGTCAGCATTCCAAGGGTTATGATGAATGGGGGTATGTTGAACTTGGCTATCCAGAACCCGTTCCACAGACCTATTCCAACACCCACGATCAAAAGGGTTGCAGGCACCGCCAATATGGTCGGCACGCCCCATTGCATCATGAGCGTACAGACGACTGCTGATAACCCGACGACAGAGCCAACGGATAGATCAATACCCGCAATCAGGATGACCATGGTCATGCCTACGGCAATGATCCCGATGATGGTAACCTGACGGGACAGGTTGCTAAGGTTCCGCGCGGTGAAGAACGCGTCGTCGGCAAAGCTGAGCCCAACGACAAGCACGATCAACGCTATCAGCGTCGCGTTATCCTTTATGAAGTTTATCAGGTGGTTTTCCTTGGCGCCGTTGACGCCAACACCTGCAACGTTGCTGTCAGCACTCATTTGCTTCCTCCCTTATGCGCTGCCGGTGGCATACGCCATGATTGCTTCTTTCTTCGCGTCGTCCCGTTCAAAGTTCGACACGATCTCGCCTTCGCACATCACCAGAATCCGATCGCACATGCCCAAAACCTCGGGCAGTTCCGAAGAAATCATGATGACGGTGACACCCTGCTGGACCAGTTCGTTCAGCAACTTGTAAATCTCGACCTTGGCGCCGATATCGATCCCGCGTGTGGGCTCATCCAGGATGAACACATCTGGACGTGAGTTCAGCCACTTACCCAGAATGACCTTCTGCTGGTTACCGCCGCTAAGCGTACCGATTACTGTGTCAATCGAAGGTGTTTTGACACCAAGCTGGTCGACATATTCCTTAACGACTTTGCGCTCCTGCTGAGTGTTGATAATGCCCAGAACCTTGGAACTAATCGTCTCAAGCGAGGAAATCGTCGTGTTGAAGGAAATGGATTTGTCCAGAAACAACCCCAACGCCTTACGATCTTCGGTCAGCAGCGCGATACCGGCATCGATTGCGTCTTTCGGCGACTTGATGTCCAGCTTTTGCCCGTTCAGTTTCACATCACCAGTGGTCTGATCCGGATAGGCACCGAATACACCACCGACCAGTTCGGTCCGGCCCGCGCCCATTAGCCCGGAGATGCCCAATATCTCGCCTTTGCGGGCAACGAAGCTGGCGTTCTTGACCAGATAGCTGCCAGGCAGGTCGGGGTTTGTGACGGACAGATCGTTGACCTCCAAAGTCACCTCACCCGGTGTGAAATCGACCTTGGGAAACATATCCTTGATGTCGCGCCCGACCATTCGGGCGATGATCTGATCCAGCGTGATATCCGCGATCGGAGTGACTTCACCGATCGTCTGACCATCGCGCAGAACCGCAATCCGGTCGGCGATCTGTTCGATCTCTTCCATTTTGTGCGAGATGTAGCACATGCAGACGCCGTCGGCTTTCAGCTTGCGGATGATACGGAAGAGATCCTTGACCTCCTTATCCGTCAGTGCCGACGTAGGTTCGTCCAGCACCAGTATCTCTGCCTTGAGCGACAGCGCCTTTGCAATTTCGACCATCTGCTGTTTGCCCACGGTGATATTCTGCACCAGATCGGTCGGGCGAATGTCGTTGATGCCCAGTTCGGTCAGCAATTTCTGAGTCTCGGCAAAGGTTTGATTCCAGTTGATTCTGCCCTTGGCATCGGTGAACTGGCGATCCAGAAAGATGTTCTCGGCAACCGACAGGCCGGGGATCAGGTTGAGTTCCTGATAGATGATGCCAATGCCGGCCGCCTCGGCCTCTTTCGTATTCGCGAACCGGACTCTTTCGCCGCGCAGAAAGATATCGCCTTCGTAGGTCGGATACGGCCACACGCCGCTGAGCACTTTCATCAACGTGGATTTGCCCGCTCCGTTTTCTCCCATCAACGCCAGAAGCTCGCCCGAGCGGGCTTCGAAATTGACATTGTTCAGGGCGCGAACTCCGGGAAAATCCTTGATAATACCCTGCATTTTCAGGACGACTTCAGACATGCTTTTTCCCATCACATTCAGAAAGGTGTTTCGGACATTCCCCACCCTGACCGGCAGTCTCGCCGTGAGGGGTTAAGGAAGGAGGGCACCATGAAGCCGCGCGCGGGGAGTACACGCATAGGGAGCCAAATGGCGAAACGCCCTCCTTCAGGAAACAGTCCTTGGGATCAGTTCCCGTAGACCTCTTCCTTGGAGTAGAAGCCGCCAGCGATGATCGTGTCATCGATGTTGTCCTGTGTCACAAGCGTGATCGGAGTCACGATTGTCGGCACATCGGCGAAACCGTTGTTGATAACCTTGTCCACCTCGACCAAATCGGCGGGCGCGGTGTCCGGATCAGCAGCCAGAGCAACGGCCACTTCTGCCGCGGTTTCAGCCAGAGGATCGATCTGCTTCCAGATTTCAACGGCTTGCTTGCCTTGCGCAACATATTGGATATTGGCCAGGTCGGCATCAGATCCGGCCACAAACACTTTGTCTGATGACGCCAGACCCTGTGCTTCCAATGCCGCGATAACACCACGGGCCATGCCGCTGTTGTTGGCGATAAATGCGTCGATGCCGTTGCTGTTTGAAGTAAGCGTGTTTTCCGCAGTCGCCATTGCCTTCTCGGATGACCAACCTTCATGCGCCTGATTGGTCACCAGTTCCAACCCCGGGTTCGCTTCGACAATCTCCAACACACCGCTGCTCATGGCAATCGCGTTGGAGTCGCCGGGTTGACCTTGAATCAAGGCGATCTTGCCGGACACCTCTCCGTTCTTGTCCTGCAGCCATTCGACCATGGCTTCGCCTTGCAGGCGGCCCACGGCCCAGCTGTCTTGCATCACCATCGCATCCAGCGGCCCGTCCACGAGCATCGAGTCATATCCGACGACGCGCACACCTTCGCTGTTTGCCATGCTGACCATGCTTCCGGCGGTACCGGTGTTCACAGGCTGCAACACGATGACGTCTGCGCCCTTGGCAAGCATGTTTTCAAACTTAGCCAGCTGAGTCAGCTCGTCATTGTTCGCTGAATCAAAGATAACTTCGGCGCCCAGTTCCTCTGCTTTCGCAGTAAACGCGGCGCGGTCACGTTTGTAGCGCTCTTCCTGCATGGTTTTCAGCAGAAAGCCAATTTTGACATCGCCTGCATACGCTGTCCCGGCAGTCAGTGCGACAGCGGCGACAGAAAGCAAGGCGGCTCTACGGGTAATGGTCTGCATCAGGGACATATTTCCTCCAGTGTATGTTCCTTGGCTGCCGGGCCAATTGGGCCGACAACGCGAAATGCTTCGCAAATTGTGCTGGGTGCCGGCTAACCGGTGAGAACAAGCGTCAATCTCAAAGCGATAACGCTAACATAGCGGTGAAGATTGAGAGGAGAATTTGTATATTTAGAAAGCATAAATATTCACAGCGCAGTTGGGATCCCTGCGCCCAAAGGGATTTTACATATTTAACAACACCATAATAGGTTGCCACTCACTAATCGAAAACACTGAAGTCTCTTGGTCAGGCCGCGACAGAGTTGTACCGTAATCGCGAAGCGGGTTGTAAAGCCGCGAAATCGGCAATCAAACATCCTGATGAGATCGCCAGGCCGACACCGTCTGGTGTTTTCTCTGTTGGCGTGCTCAAGCGGACCAATAGGTCAATTCATGCAACCGCTGTCGAATGGCCGCTAACCAAGAATGCGAATGGCTATTTCGCGAGAGTAGCGAAGGTCTGCTTTCCGCCCGATTCTTACAGTAAACAACTGGACTTTGGCTTGTACGGAAGTGGTACTGACGACGGTTGAGATTCGCTCGGGGCACCCGGGCTCCACTCAGTACAGGGCGCAGGATCAGCCTGTGCCCGCAAAGTGGAGACATCAATGACAACTTCATGTGATACGGAAATCAAAACACCACCCGCCAAACCCGCCCGGAACAACCCGACGCGACAGCAACAGTTGCAGAAACTGTTGTCCCGCAAGGCTGGTGCAACGATTGCGCAGATTCAGAACGCCTTTGGGTGGCAACCGCATTCCGCGCGCGCGGCGATTTCGATGTCGCGCAAGGCGGGACATACTGTTGAGCGATCTGGATCTGGCAAAGGTACGCTCTACCGGATAGTGAAGTCGGTGTGATCGCCATGGATCCTACGCGCGCGGATCGTGACCTTGCGAAGACATTTGACGACATTGAACACCTAGATCGCCTCGGCTGTCTTGACCGATGGCGGGAAGTGTTCGGTCGGTCGCCGCCAAAATACCTGTCCCCGCAGTTCATGAAACGGGTACTAATCTGGGAACTACAGAACCGGGAATTGGGAGGGTTGTCTGCGAAGACAGAACGCCGATTGCAGAATATCGCGTTGGGAAAAACGCCGCCTCCTAGTCTGAAGCCGGGTTCACATCTAGTGCGGGAATGGAACGGACGCACCTATCAGATTGAAGTGGTTGATCGCGGGTTCGTCATGGACGGCAAAACATGGCGTTCCCTGTCCGCCATAGCAAAGCACATCACCGGAGCGCACTGGTCCGGGCCGCGCTTCTTCGGGGTTCAGTGATGCGACGCATCCGCTGCGCCATTTACACTCGGAAAAGCTCGGAGGAGGGGCTGGAGCAGGATTTCAACTCACTCGATGCCCAGCGGGAAGCCTGTGAAGCATACATCGCGAGCCAGAAGCATGAGGGCTGGGAATTATTGCCGGATCACTATGACGATGGCGGTATCTCGGGCGGTCATCTTGACCGCCCGGCGTTGCAGCGGCTGATGCAGGCTGTTGACCAGAAACGCGTGGATCAGATTGTTGTCTACAAGATTGACCGGCTGACGCGCTCGCTGGCTGATTTTGCAAAGCTGGTCGAACGCCTCGACGCGGCCGACGCATCGTTTGTGTCCGTTACCCAGTCCTTTAATACGTCGACCAGTATGGGTCGCCTGACACTCAACGTGCTGCTCAGCTTCGCTCAGTTCGAACGGGAAGTCACCGCTGAGCGTATCCGGGATAAAATTGCTGCCTCAAAACGCAAGGGTCTTTGGATGGGCGGGAACGTTCCACTTGGGTATCAGGCTGACGGCCGGACGCTCAAAATCGACGAAGAAGAAGCTGAGATCATCAGGACGCTCTACGATCTCTATCTGGAGCATCAGACCATTCTTGACGTGAAAGAGCAGGCGGAAGCACTGGGTCTCCGGTCGCGCCGCCGGGAACGTTCTGGCGGACGCGTGACAGGTGGTACGTTCTTCGATCGCGGACACATCCATCATCTGATCAGCAACCCAATCTATGCTGGCCACATCCGACACAAGGGTCGGGTTTATGAGGGGCAGCATCCTGCCATCATCAACCCGGCGGTGTGGGAGCGGATGCAGCAGCTGCTGAAAGATGGCGCAGTAACAGGACTTGGGTCAACAATCGCATCGAACGTGGACAGATGCCCTATGTAAAGGTCGGCAAATATCGACGCATACGCGAAGATGTTTTGGATAAGATGATAATGCGTTGGTATCGGGATGCAGAACGTTAACTTGCTCCAAACACACAGAAAATAATCCTTGCTGTGGTAAAGTTACCGCGCATCGTAGGTATATTTTTTTATTACAAAACAATACCTTATCTCAAAAATCATGTGTAAATTTTTGCGATTACCACAGTTTTACCACAGTTTACCACAGTAAATCACCGGATTTTTGAGCGCCAAACTGTGCGCCTCAAAATCCTAAATCATTCTAAAATATAGGAAAAATTTGGCTGGGGTGGTAGGATTCGAACCTACGATACACGGTACCAAAAACCGCTGCCTTACCACTTGGCTACACCCCAACGGTGAGCGGCTATCTACGATTGTTGTTGGCGGGGTTCAAGGGCTTTTGGGTAAAAAATGCGACTGCCTTGAAAAAATATTTTTGGCCGGTCGTCAGGTGGTTTTCAACAGCACTGCGCCGTTGCGATTGCCGGTTTGGACAAGGTCATGGGCGGATGCGCAATCCTGTAGCGGCAGGATCTTTTCAACCGGGCATATTAAGCTGCCATCTTCCAATGCTGCATGCAGCCGATTGATCGCCGCAGATCGCGGTGCAGGCGGCAGAAGGTAGATCAGGATAAGCTCAAGCGTCACAGCTTTGAACATCAGGGGGTAAAAGGGCAGGGTGGGGGACATCTCCTGCGCGGAGCCGAACGCGTTGATACGTCCATTCTCGGCGATCACGGCAGTATTTGTTTCTACATTCCGGCCAAATTCGACATCGACGATTCGGTTGATCGGAACGCCATCATTGGCGGCAAGGGTTTGCTGGGCCAGATCAGGATCGCTGTAGTCCAGTACCGTTTCCGATCCGGCCTGTCGCACGCGCTCATAGTTGCGAGGGTGTGCAGTGCTAATGACACGGGCGCCTGCCCATTTCGCCATTTGGACGGCCAGATAGCCAACCGTGCCTGCTCCGCCGTGGATCAAAATGGTTTGGCCTTCAATTTCACCGCCTGAAAAGACAGCGTGGCTGGCCGTCAGGCCCGGAATGCCCAGAACCGCCCCGGTTTCCAGGGAGACGGCGTCAGGAAGGGCAACCGCCTGATCCGAGGGCAGTGTGATTTGGGTGGCCGCTGTTCCCAAGGCGCGATTCCACTGGCCATTCCATATCCAGACGCGCTGACCCAGCCGCGATTTTGGAACGCCTTCTCCAACGGCAGAGATTACACCGGACCCGTCGCTGTGGGGGACGATAACCGGGAACGCAGGTTTCGTGACCCCGGGTCTGGATCCGGCACGCGCTTTGACGTCCGAGGGGTTCACACCGGAAAAGGCCAGATCAACGGTCACGTCACCTGGGGCCGGAGGCACGTCGGGAAGGTCTTGCAGTTTCAGAACGTCTGACGCATCGCCGAATGCTGAATATGTGATGGCTTTCATGGTGTCCCCTCGGCCCTGTCAGGTCAATTTAGCTGCGTCGCGGGGCATTGCCAGAGATTCGAACCTCGGTCGCGCCCGAACGATTGCGCGGTGCAGCCAGCACAAGGCGGTGGCTCTTACTCGCGGATTTCGGAGGGTTCGACGCCCCAGAGGTTGGATTTCAAGGTCCAGCCGCGATAGCCGCCTGCGGATATACGGCACCAATCCAATGAGCAGGTGCCAAGGCGGGCGACGACTCCGGTTTCGAAATGCGCATTGATCTGAGAATTTGGGTCAGGGCGGGCGTAGACGGGCAACATATCGGATTCGATCAGAACGGTCCGAACACCTGACAGCAACGCGTAATGGACCCAGCCGCCTGCTCCGTCACGGTCCTGTACCTTGCGCCAGTTGCCGTACTCGGCGGTGATCTGCAGCGGCATGCCCCGACGTTTGAACACCCAGTCGATTCGATGGGTCAGGGACGGGCCGCGTCGCACATTCCCCTCGGCCGCTTTCATCGAGACATAGCGGGGCAGGGGCAGATTCGTGACAGGGCCGCGCGCCTCTTGCGTCGCGGCGGCGATTGGGCCGAACGCCATAAGAACCACGGTAAGGATCGCCAAACAGCGGCGTTTCACCGGTAGAAGACCACTCACTGACTGTCTGCTCTTGTGCCTGTTGATCTGCTTTCGAAAAAAGGTCGACTCAATGCCTTAGGGGTTCTTGTGCCCCGCCTTATCCTGCGCCACGATGCCATGGAGCGCGCGCGTTTGCAAAGCGATGGGAGGGCTGAAGTGCCAAGAGAACGTCTGAGTGTTGTTGTAACGCGACGGTTGCCCGAGGCAGTGGAAACGCGGTTGAGCGAGTTGTTCGATGTTCGCCTGCGCGAGGATGACGCGCCCATGACACGCGAAGAACTGGTCGCGGCGGTGCAAGAGGCCGATGTGCTGGTACCCACAGTGACCGACACAATTGACGGTGGATTGTTGGGGCAGGCGGGTGAGAACCTGCGTCTGATCGCAAACTATGGCGCGGGTGTCGATAATATCGACGTGGCCACAGCCCGGCAGCGCGGCATTCTGGTGTCGAACACGCCGGGTGTGCTGACCGACGATACGGCCGACATGACCATGGGCCTTATTCTGGCGGTTACGCGCCGCATTCCCGAAGGGTTGGCCGTGATGCAGCAGGGCGATTGGGCCGGGTGGGCACCCACAGCATTGCTGGGTGGCCGGATCGGTGGTCGACGTCTGGGCATTCTGGGCATGGGCCGGATTGGGCAGGCCGTTGCCCGCCGTGCCAGCGCCTTTGGCATGCAGGTGCATTATCACAATCGCCGCCGCCTGCGCCCCGAGACCGAGGAAGAGCTTGAGGCGACCTATTGGGAAAGCCTGGATCAGATGGTGGCGCGCATGGATGTGATCTCGGTCAATTGTCCGTCAACGCCATCGACCTTTCACCTGATGAATGCGCGGCGGTTGAAGCTGATGAAACCGTCGGCGGTGCTTGTGAACACATCGCGGGGTGAGGTGGTGGACGAGAACGCCCTGACCCGCCTGATCCGCGCGGGTGAGATCGCCGGGGCCGGGCTGGATGTTTATGAACACGGCACCAATGTGAACCCGCGCCTGCGGCAATTGCCGAACGTTGTTTTGCTGCCGCATATGGGGTCGGCCACGTTGGAAGGGCGGATCGAGATGGGCGAGAAGGTGATCATCAACATCAAGACGTTTGAGGATGGCCACCGCCCGCCGGATCAGGTTGTGCCCGCTATGCTATAGCGCATTGGGAAAGGACTGTGATGGAGGTTTATCGGGCCGGATGCCGCTGTGGCAGCGTGCGCGTAACGGCAAAGGGGCCTCCGTCGCGGGTCGGGATGTGCCACTGCCTTGACTGTCGTAAGCATCACGGTGCCTTGTTTTATGCCGCTGCCATCTTTCCCACGGACGCGGTTGAGATCAGCGGAGAGGTCCGCAGCCATGCAGGGCGGTCATTTTGTCCGATCTGCGGTTCGCCGGTATTTGCCCAAACCGGAGAAGAGGTCGAGGTTCATTTGGGCAGCTTTGACCAGCCCGACCAATTGAAACCGACATATGAATGCTGGACAATCCGGCGGGAAGGCTGGCTGCCCGAATTTGAGGGCATGCAACGATACGATCGGGACCGCGCAGATTAGGTGATGAACAGTGTGGCGGAACTCTGCCGCCGTTCGGTTCTGTATCAACCGATGGTTGCGGTGTTGCGGTGGCCCGTACAGTGTTGAAAGCAATTGTTGAATTGGAGGATACGATGCGTTCCGGTTATATTTCAGGTCTCATACTGTCTGCGATCACGTTTACTGCCCCGTCTATTGCGCAGGAAACCGCAGATGCGGTTGCGCCCGAAGGGGCGACGGAAGGTCAGGTTCAGGCCCTTACCGAAGAAGTGGTCGCCGCGCTTGAGGCGAAGGCCGCAGGCGTACCGGTGCAATCCGACAACTGGATGGTCGCTGCCGCCAATCCGCTGGCCGTCGAAGCCGGGGCGCGGGTACTGCGCGCAGGCGGCTCGGCTGCGGATGCGATGGTTGCTGTTCAGGTCGTTCTGGGGCTGGTCGAGCCGCAATCCTCGGGTCTTGGGGGTGGGGCATTTCTAGTTTGGTACGATGCCGCCACAGGAGAATTGACCACGCTGGACGGGCGCGAAACGGCCCCGCTGGAGGCGACGCCGCGGCTGTTTCACGACGAAAACGGTGAACCGCTGAAATTCTTCGACGCGGTTGTCGGCGGGCTGTCGGTGGGTACTCCGGGAACGCCCGCCCTGTTGGAGGAGGCCCATCGCCGCTGGGGCCGGTCGCCATGGCCCGGCCTGTTCACAGATGGTATCCGGCTGGCCGAGGACGGCTTCCTTGTGTCGCCACGCCTCGCCACGCTGGTCGAGAATGATGCCGAGCGGCTTTCCCGCTTTCCGGCAACGGCCGAGTATTTCCTGCCCGGCGGCGAACCCTTGCAACAAGGGCAGCGATTGGTGAATCCCGATTACGCGGAGACGTTGCGGACTCTGGCGGCCGATGGGGCTGCGGGGTTTTATGGCGGTGATATCGCTGCGGGCATCGTCAACACCGTTCGGACCGCTCCGGGCAATCCGGGCGTTCTGTCGGGCATTGACCTTACGCTGTATCAGGTGATCGAGCGTGAGCCGGTCTGCGCCGCATACCGGTCGTTTGATGTATGCGGTATGGGGCCCCCTTCGTCGGGCGCGCTGACGGTTGGGCAGATTCTGGGCAAGCTGGACAATTTCGACCTGTCCGCCATGGGGCCGGACAGCATGGAAGCCTGGCGTTTGATCGGAGACGCTTCGCGCCTCGCCTTTGCGGACCGAGGGCGGTACATGGCGGACAGCGATTATGTCCCCATGCCGACCAATGGGCTGGTGGACCCGGACTACCTGTCGGAACGCGCTGCCTTGCTGAACACCGAAAGCGCGCTGACCGAGGTCACGCCCGGCAATCCCGAATTCGACCACGCGTTGAACTGGGCCGATGATGCCTCGCTGGAACTGCCCTCGACCTCGCATATCTCGATTGTGGATGGCTATGGCAATGTCCTGTCGATGACCACGACCATCGAAAACGGCTTTGGCTCGCGGCTGATGACCAACGGGTTTCTGTTGAACAACGAATTGACGGATTTCTCGTTCAAGACCCATTCGGACGGAGTACCCATTGCCAACCGGCTGGAGCCCGGCAAACGCCCCCGCTCGTCGATGAGCCCGACGATTGTGATGCTGGACGGCGCGCCGGTTCTGGCTATCGGATCGCCCGGCGGCAGCCGTATTATCGGTTATGTGGCCAAGTCGATCATCGCCTGGGCGGATTGGGGCATGGATGTGCAGCAGGCGGTGTCACTGCCGCATTTGGTGAACCGGTTCGGCACCTATGACGTCGAACTGGGCACCACCGCCGAGGGTTATGTCGATGCCTTGACCGAGCTTGGGTTCGAGGTGAACCCCCGCGACCTGACCTCGGGTCTGCACGCCATCGAAATCCGCGATGGGCTGAGCGGTGGCGCGGACCCTCGGCGCGAAGGCATCGCGCTGGGCGAATAGGTCTTGGGACTTGTCCCACGTTGCCGGGCCTTTTAGTCATGAACTGAAAGGCCCGGCACCCTGTCGGGCAGGGGAGAACCAAGATGGTGCAGGCAACCGCGCTGCCCCGCAATGACGCGGGTATTGAAACGGCGATTGGAATTCTGAAACAGCGCTTTGGCGACCGGCTTCAAACCAGCGCCGCGATCCGGGAACAGCATGGTCACACCACGACGTGGATCGCGAACCAAAGTCCCGATGCGGTCGTTTTTCCGCAGACGACCAGCGAGGTCGCCGACATCGTAAAAACCTGCGCGGCCCACAAGGTTCCGGTGATTGCCTTCGGCACCGGCACCTCGCTTGAGGGGCACGTCAATGCGCCTGCCGGTGGGGTTTGCGTTGATCTGATGCAGATGAACAAGGTGCTGGCGGTAAATGCCAGCGATCTGGATTGTGTCGTGCAACCCGGCGTCACCCGAGAGGACCTGAACACCCATCTGCGCGATCAGGGCTTGTTCTTTCCCATCGATCCGGGGGCCAACGCTTCGCTGGGTGGAATGGCCGCAACGCGGGCCTCGGGCACCAATGCCGTGCGATACGGGACCATGCGCGACAACGTGCTGAGCCTTGAGGCCGTGATGCCGGACGGGCAGGTGATCCGAACCGGGAACCGCGCCAAGAAGTCTTCGGCCGGCTACGATCTGGCCCGGCTGCTGATCGGGGCCGAGGGGACGCTGGGCATCATTACGGAACTGACGCTGCGGTTGCACGGGATACCCGAGGCGATCAGCTCGGCCCGCTGTTCCTTCCCAACCGTCGATGCCGCGTGTCAGGCGGTGATGATGACAATCCAATACGGCATTCCAGTCGCGCGGATTGAATTGCTGGATGAGATGTCGGTTCGGGCCGCGAACGCCTATTCTGGCCTGACGTTGCCCGAAACTCCGCTGTTGCTGCTGGAATTCCACGGGTCCGAGAATGGCGCGGCGGAACAGGCCGCAACCTTTGGTGAGATCGCCGCTGAATTCGGGGGTGCCGATTTCGCCGCAACCTCGACCACCGAAGAACGCAACAAGCTTTGGCAGGCGCGCCATGATATGTATTGGGCCTGCCTGCAATTGCGCCCCGGCGCACAGGGCATATCGACGGATGTCTGCGTTCCGATCTCGCGCTTGGCCGAAGCGGTGGGTGCCGCGCAAGGCAAAGCCGCCGAACTGGACCTGATCGCCCCAATTGTCGGGCATGTGGGCGATGGGAATTTCCACACGTTACCCCTGATCGATATGGACAACAAAGACGAGGTTGCCAGGGCCGATCAGTTCGTCGGCTGGCTGAACGATCTGGCGATCTCGATGGATGGAACCTGCACGGGTGAGCACGGAATTGGTCAGGGAAAGCGCCCTTATCTAGTCAAGGAACTTGGCGCTGCGACCCGCTACATGGCCACGATCAAGGCTGCGTTGGATCCGGACAATATCATGAACCCGGGAAAGATCGTTCCGGACCAATAGCCCGCTGTATCGCGGGGCCATATTCGCTGTCTCACTGCGACTTTTTAGGACACTGATTCAGCCTGCGGGTCGTTTTTTTCTTATCACCGGTCGGATGAATGTCGCGCCGCGCCCTGGATTTGCGCCATATGGGTGCAACTGAATTCAAGGGGAGACGCCCGGTTATGAAAACCCAAGTCAAAGCACTGGTTGTTGGCGGCGGTGCCGTCGGCACCTCGATTGCCTATCATCTGGCCAAAGCAGGCTGGGACGATGTGATGCTGATCGAACGGGATGAGCTGACCTCGGGCTCGACCTGGCACGCGGCGGGCCTGCTGCCGCTGTTCAACATGTCCTATGCGACGACCCACATCCACAAATACTCGGTCGATTTCTACAAGACGCTTGAGGAAGAGACCGGCCTGAACGCGGGTTTCGCCGTGGTCGGCAACCTGCGCATGGCGCAGACGCAGGAGCGTATGGATGAATACATGCTCTATGCCTCGACCGCCGAGACCTGCGATGTCGCTTATGAATGGCTGACGCCCGAGCAGATCAAGGACCGCTGGCCGCTGATCGAGACCAGCGACCTGAAAGGCGCGATTTATCACACTGAAGACGGCTATATTAACCCCGCCGACGTGACTCAGGCCATGGCCAAGGGGGCCCGTCAGCGCGGCGTGGACATCGTGCGCAAGATGCAGGCCGACGCCTTCCACTGGAATGGCACCCATTGGGAAGTCACCTGCACCAAGATGGTCGAAAAGGGCGGTAACCTTATCCCGTCCGATGAGCAGGTGGTCATCACCGCCGAGCATGTGGTGACCGCATCGGGCAACCACGCGCAGCGCACCGCCAAGATGCTGGGCATCAAGATGCCCGCGATCCCGGTCGAGCACACGTTCATCGTCATGGACAAGGACCCCGAACTGGTCAAATGGCGCGAAGCGGGCAACCCCGAGCACCCCGTTGTGCGCGACGCCGACAACGAATCTTACGCGCGTGAGGAACGCGGCGGTTGGATTCTGGGCATCTACGAACATGGCGCACCCGCGCAGTTCGAACATGGCGTGCCGGACAGCTTCCGCGCCGACCTGTTCCCGCTGGATCTGGATCGGATCGCGGATCAGTACATGGCAATGGCCGAGCGCGTGCCCTCCTGCGCCGAATCCGGCCTGAAAGACGATTTCAACGGCCCGATCTGCTATACCCCCGATGGCAACCCGCTGGTCGGACCGGCTCCGGGCCTGCGCAATATGTGGCTGGCCGAAGGTTTCTCGTTTGGTATTACCGCTGCGGGTGGCACCGGCTATTACCTGGCGCAGATGATGGTCGATGGCGAAGCCGAGATCGACATGGCCTCGCTGGACCCGAAACGCTATTCGTCCAACTGGATGACTACCGAATTCGCGGCCCGCAAGAACGAGGAATGCTACGAACACGTCTATATCCTGCACCACCCGGATGAAGAGCGTGAAGCCTGCCGTCCGCTGCGCACCGTCCCCGCGTATGACCGCCAAAAGGCACGCGGCGCGCAATTCGGCTGGGTCAATGGCTGGGAACGTCCCAACTACTTTGGTCCGCTGGACGCGGCGGACAATTTCGACAAAGAAAGCCGTTCGTTCCGCCGTGGTGGCTGGTGGCAATATGCCGTCGAAGAAGCCAAGGCGATCCGCGAAGGCGTTGGCCTGATCGACGCCTCGGCCTTCACCAAGCATGTCGTCAAAGGCCCCGGTGCGACCGCATTCCTCGACTGGTTCACCTGCAACAAGCTGCCCAAGGTCGGTCGTATCAACCTGACCTACGCACTGACCTCGCACGGGACCACCCGCACCGAATACACCATCGTCCGCAATGGCGAGAACAACTATTACATCGTCTCTGCCGGTGCCTGGACCGAGTACGACGCCGACTACCTGCGCAAGGCGGCTGAGGACAAGATGGAGGAGTTCGGCTATATCGAAATCCAGGACGTGACCACCCAGTGGGGCGTCTTTGCCATCGCCGGGCCCAAGTCGCGCGATGTTCTGAAAGAGGTTATCAAGGACGCCGATCCGGACACCGCACTGTCCAACAAGCGCTTCCCATGGCTGTCGGCGCGTCAGATCGAACTGGGCATGTGCCCGGTCAACGCGATCCGCGTGGCCTATACCGGTGAGTTGGGCTGGGAACTGCATCATCCGATCGAGATGCAGAACTACCTGTTCGATCTGCTGGAAAAAGCCGGTGAGAAACACGGTATGAAGCTGGTCGGTGCCCGCGCCCAAAACTGGCTGCGGCAAGAGAAATCCTATCGCGCCTTCGGCACTGAATTAGGTCGCGATGCGACCCCGCTTGAAGCCGACCTGCCGCGTTTTGTCGACCTGTCCAAGGATTTCCACGGCAAGGCCAAGCTGGAAGAAACCGGCGTGCGCGTGAAATGTTGCACTCTGCTGATCGACGGGCCGGACGATGCCGACCCGTGGGGCCGCGAGGCGCTCTACACGCCGGAAGGTGAGCGCGTGGGCCGTCTGACCTCGGGTGGCTACTCGGTGGCGTTCGAGAAGTCCATCGGTATGGGCTACGTGAAACCCGACCTGGCGGTCGAAGGCACCAAGCTGCGGGTCAAAATGCAGGACAAACTGTGGGATGCGGTTGTGACCTGCGACAGCCCGTATGACCCGAAAAACGAGGTCATCCGCAAGGACGGCTAATGGCTCGCAATAAATGGGTCGCCTTCGGCGCCCCATGCCTCCGGCGGAGGTATTTTTGAACAAGAGAAGCGGGGGCTGGTCACAAGATCCAGCCCCCCTGCTTTTGGCGAGGGGGGCCTTCTCCTGTTACGGTCATCGGCGCCTCCGCCTGTACCGCAAAAACATTGTCGCCGATCAGAGTTAACGACCCGTTACTTCTTCTGTTCAAAAATACCTCCGCCGGAGGCAAGCCTGCGACAGCAGGCTTTTTGAAGAAAAGAGCCGGCTGACTTATGCCGTGGCAATGAAGGCCAGATTGTTTGCGGGCATTTCAACGGTTTCGACGCGCTTCATCCCCTTGGCAAACAGCATTGATCGAATGTCGGCATCGTTTTTGTAACCAATTTCGGGGTCCTGTAGGACAAGCGCCTCATGAAATCGTTTATCCCCGTCACTGGTCAACAGCCCGTCCCGTTTGAACGGGCCGTACAGAATAAAGCGCCCACCGGGTGAGAGCGTTTTTGCGGTTTCCGATATCAGAGTTTCCGCCTCTTCCCAACTGATCAGGTGCAGGAGATTAATCAGCACGATCAGGTCCTTCGGCGCGAATTGCTTGCGCCAACCCGCTTGCGTTGCGTTCAATTCCAAAGCCGGCGCGATGTTGGGGTGATTGACTGCATATGCATCAATGCTGGCGCGGCGTTCGGGATCAATCTCTGTCGGCTGCCAGAACAGGTTGGGCAAACGCTCGGCAAAGGCGCAAACATGCTGGCCCGTGCCGCTGGCGATTTCGAGGGCGGTGCCGTCGGAGGGGGCCCGTGCTTCCATAAGGTCACTCAGAACGCCTGCGTTCCGGGTGGCGGCGGGCGCGACCAGTTTGCCGTTATCCGCGGGGGTGGCGACGCTGGCATTTGGCGGAGGGATGCGCTTGCTCATCTGTTCAATCGGTCCGGGGTTAGCATGTTGATGATGGTTTGATCAAATATCGGAGTGTTTCCGACAACAAGGTCTGCCAGAAACTGAGACGCGGCTGGTGCGCTTTGGAACCCGTACCCGCCCTGACCAGCGCACCAGATAAACGACCGATCCAGCGGGTCGGGGCCCAGCACCAACGTCCCATCTGGCGCAAAGCTGCGCAGCCCGGCCCAGTTTGTCTCAACCCGCGTGACAGGTTCGGTCACCAAAGCCTCGTACCGCGCCAGTCCTTCGGCGAGCACCATGTCATCCGCATAGGCGTCATGTGGGGCAACCGGTGTTGCGTCGGCCGGAGACACCAGCAACTTGCCCGCATCCGGCTTGGCATACCAGCTTTCGCCTGTGCCCAGCATCATCGGCCAGCCCGAGACGTCGTGCCCTCCTGGGGCCGGGATTCGCGCCATGGATCGGCGGCGCGGGGTGATGCCGATGGGCTGAACGTCGGCCAGTTGTGCAATCTCATCCGCCCATGCGCCTGCCGCGTTGATCAGGTGGCGGGCGTCGAATACGTCTCCGGCCTCGACCCGCCAATGCGCCGATTTGTGAATGGCCGTCACCTTGTGCCTTGTCAGCACGGCCCCGCCATTTCTGCGAATGGTGCGCGAGAAATCCTGCATCAGGCGGTCCGTGTCGATGTCAAACGCGGCTTCGCTGAGTGCGGCATAGCCAACACCTGCGGGATCAAGAATTGGTATTCGGGAAACTGCATCTTCGACCGACACCCTGCTCATGTCGAGAGTGGTCAGATCAGCATTGAAGGCTTCGCGCTGATCTTTGGCTGCGACCAGCATCAGACCGCAGGGTGTCAGGTAGCCTCCGTTCTCTGTATGCAGAAACTGGGCGCTGGCTTTGTTCAGCTCTACCACCGATGGCGGGCCGTAATTCTGCTCGAACAGGGCGGCCGATCGACCGGATGCATGATACCCCACGGCATCTTCTGCCTCAAACACGGTTACGGACCCGTGCTGTGACAGCCGGGCGCCTGCGCTCAGCCCCGCAATGCCGCCGCCGATGATGAGGAAATCAATCATATCATGTGCTTTCATTTAGGCAGCTACCCCAAAGGGTTTCAGGTTTCATATCGGTGTCTGAGGTCCCAGTTCGTCTCGACAGTCGGTCCGTGGACTATAAGCAAGCTTGAATTTGTGCTTCAACCCGGTCAAAGAAGTAGCAAAACAAACAGGAGGGTAAGGTGACCGCAGCAGAGCTTCATCCAATGGCCACCGGGCATATTCCCAGATACGTCGTCGCAGCTGACGGGAGCGATTACCTTTTCTCCGCCATGGTCGTTTTCTTTGTGGTGCTTGTGGTGCTGATCGGTGTTGGCTACCTGACACTTCATTCGGTTCCCGAGAAAATGGCGCATGAAAACAACCATCCGCAGTTCCAGTTGGTGGGAATTCTGGCGTTGTTGGCCCTGTTCACGCATAACGGAATTTTCTGGATTGCGGCCATTCTGGTTGCCGGGTTCCAGTTCCCGGATTTTGCGACGCCGATGAAGAACATTGCCGACGCTATTCGATCTTTGGGTCGGTCACCTGTGCCAGAGACGCTGCCCGAAGCGCCGCCCCCAGCCGCGCCGAGTGCGGACAAAACCGAAGCGCAGGAGCACTAAGTCATGATCGAGACGATGATCTGCGCCCTGATTACGGTGCTGCCCGACTATCTGTTCCGCCGCTTTGTCCAAGGTAAGCGGATCGGGCATGAGATTACCTTATTCACCATGTGGTATGAATTGCGCTGGGGGCTGACCACCTGTGCCATTCTGGCCCTGACGGTCATCACCACGCTGTTCTATTTTCACCCGGCCAGCACGACCGCTGCGTCCTATTTTCGGACGGTCACCATCCTGCCGCAACTGGGTGGGCGCGTGTCCGAGGTCTATGTCCGCAACAACGAATTGGTGCAGGCGGGCCAGCCGATTTTCCGGATCGAAGATTTCACTCAGCAGGCGCAGGTTCAGGCCGCCCATGCGCAGGTTGCTCAGGTGCAGGCCTCGCTGAAAGTGGCCGAAACCGATCTGGCCGAGGCCGACGCCGGGATCGCGGGTGCCCGCGCCGCGCTGGATCAGTCGCTTGAGGATCTGGAACGCAATACCACGCTGCGGGATGAAGGATCGAGCGCCGTTCGTCTGACCGAGATCGAGCGGTTGGAGAACCTGGTAGAGGAGCGCGAGGCGCAGGTTACGGCTGCGGAATCCCGGCGTGCGGCGGTTGTTCAGCAGATCGAAGAACTGATCCCGGCCCAGTTGGCCAGCGCAAATGCGCAACTGGACGCCGCGCTGACCGAGTTGGACAAGACCGTGATCAACGCCGGAGTAACCGGTCGGGTCGAACAATTCGGGCTGCAAGTGGGGGATTACGTCAGCCCGCTTTTGCGTCCTGCCGGCATTCTGGTGCCGTCGCATCCCGGGCATGACAGGTTTCAGGCTGCGTTCAACCAGCTTTCGGCACAAGTCATCAAACCCGGCATGATCGGAGAGCTGGGCTGCATGACCAAGCCCTTTACGGTGATCCCGATGGTCGTGGTCGAGGTGCAGGACGTGATCCCCTCGGGCCAGATCCGCCCGTCGGATGAGTTGCGGGACGTGCAGACCAACAACAACCCCGGTTCTATTCTGGTGTACATGGAGCCGCTGTATAAAGGCATGACCGACGACATTCCGCCGGGCAGTAACTGCCTGGCGAATGTCTACACCGACAACCACGAACGGCTGGAGCATGAAGACCTTGGATTTTGGGAAGGGGCCTTCCTGCATGTCGTCGACACCATCGGCGTGGTTCATGCTGCGGGATTGCGTCTGCGACTGATCCTGATGCCGGTGAACACTCTGGTCCTGACCGGCCATTGATCTGTCTTTGCCCCCGGTCGTCAGACCGGGGTCGTATGCGGACCGGTAAAATTCCGGCACGCGAAGCGGTTTGAATTGATCTGTCGGTGGGTCGATGTGCTTCAGATGGCAGATGCAACTTTGACGATGAATGCCTCGTCAAATCCCCAGTTGTGACGCTGCCAGATTACGCAGCACCTCATCCGTGCCGCCGCCGATGGTCATCACCTTCACTTCGCGGTAAATCCGTTCCGAGGCCGTCCCCCGCATATATCCCGCACCGCCCAGAATCTGCACCGCTTCATCGGCGCAAAACTTCAGCGCGTCCGTCGCTGTTACCTTGGCCATCGAAGTGCGGGCGACGTGGACGTTCAAGGGGTCAGCGCCCTGCATGTAACGCCAGATGATGTCATAGGTCAGGGTTCGGGCCGCATCGATCCGGGCCGCCATGTCGATCAGCTTGTGCTGAATGGCCTGACGTGCTGTCAGCGGTTTGCCGAAGGCGGTGCGCTGTCTGGCCCAGGCCAGGGCCTCGTCGTAGCAGACCTGCGCCATCGTGTAGGCGTGTACCGCCAGGGCCAGTCTTTCATTGTTGAAGTTCAGCATGGCCGCCAGAAAGCCTTCGCCTTCCATACCCACCAGATTTTCAGCCGGAACGCGGCAGTTGTCGAAATGCAGATGCGCGGTGTCCGACGCCCACCAGCCCATCTTTTTCAGTTCTGTCCGGGTCAGCCCCGGCGTGTCGCCTTCGACAACCAGAAACGAGATGCCGGTCATGCTTTGATCGTCAGGATTTGTGCGCACAGCCACGGTCAGTTGATCGGCCTGCATGCCCGAGGTGATAAAGGTCTTTTCCCCGTTCACGATGTAATGGTCACCATCCCGGATCGCCGTGGTGCGCAGGGCGGCCACGTCCGATCCTCCGCCGGGTTCGGTTATGGCCAGCGCCGCGATGCGGTCGCCTGCGATCACCGGTTTCACGAACTTTTCAAGTAGTGCCGCGTTGCCGCTTTGCGCGATCGGAGGCAGCGCAATCGAAAAAGACCCCAGCGAGGCTGCAACGCCCCCCGCACCACAGCGCGCGATCTCTTCGGTGCCGACCACTTGCATGAACAGATCACCGTTTGCGCCCCCCAGATCTTCGGGGAAGGCGACGCCCTGAAATCCAACCTCGGCAGCTTTCTTGTACAGCTCGCGGGGAAGGCGACCGGCGTCTTCCCATGTGTCGATATTGGGCATGATCTCGGCCTCGACAAAGGCGCGCAGGCTGCTGCGGAAGGCCTGATGCTCTGCGCTGAAATGACGGTCGGGCCGCGTATTGTCGTACATGATGCTCTTTCCCCCGAACTGTGATCAGGTGCTTTTTCTGGACTGAACGAATTGCCAGACGATTTTTGAGAACTGGTCGATTTTGGATTGCAGGGCCATCGGGTCCGGCGCAAAACGCGCCTGAATCAACAGCCCGCGCAAATAGGTGCGGCAAAGATCCCAGACCATCACCATCAATTCCGGATCATCGGGATAGGTGGCGCGCAGTTGCTGGTTTAAGTCCGCGTCCCACTGCGCCAGCATATCGTTAAGCGCAAATTCCAGATTGGGGTCGGTGCGCGCAGCAACCATCAGCTCGACAAAGGCGCGCCCGGCCGAGGTGTTCACAACCCTTGACCACAGCAGTTGCGCGATCTGCCCATAGTCCCCGGCGCTGTCCTGACCATGCGCGCGTCCGAAATAGCTGATCGCACCGGCGCGGGCGTTGTCCAACATCAGTTCCGCGGCGGCCACGATCATGTCGTGACGGGTTGGAAAGTGATAGTTCACCGATCCGCGCGACAGGCCTGACCGGCTTTGGATCGCGCTGAAACTGGTCTCGGCATAGCCAAGTTGGTCAAGGCATTCGATCACGGAATCCAGCACCGCGCGCCGTGTCGCAACGGCGCGATCCTGCTGGCGACGGGGCGATGTGCCAGTTGCGTCAGACGAAGTCGTGTTGGTTTTCATGTTGACAGGCTGCTCTGGACTTGTGAAAAAAACAGGACGTCCTGTTTTATATGAGAGCCGCCGTGCCATATCAATCATCAATTCAGACCAGCAGCGAAACTTTTCACGAAAATCAGGCGGCGATGCTGTCTCTGGTCGAAAAACTGCGCGAGCTTGAGGCGCGGCCCGTGAAGCTGTCGGAACAGAAACGCGAGCGGTTCGAAAAGCGCGGGCAGATTTTACCGCGCGAGCGTCTGGCCCGGCTGCTTGACCCCGGCATGCCGTTTCTGGCGCTGCACACCATTGCTGGGTATCTGATCGACAGCTCGAAAGAAGAGAAATCGGTGCCGGGTTCTTCACTGATCGCGGGGATCGGATTTGTGAACGGCGTGCGCTGCATCATCTGGGTGGATGACAGCGGCATCAAAGCTGGTGCGATGGGCGTCAAGGGGCTTGAGGCCGGGCTAAGCGTGCAGCGGCTGGCGCTGCGACACAAGCTGCCCTTTGTTCATCTGGTCGAAAGCGCGGGGGCCGACCTGACCAATTACAAGGTCGAAATGTGGGCGCAGGGCGGCACAGCCTTTGCCAATCTGGCCCGGATGAGCGCGGCAGGCATTCCCACAATTGCCGTCCTGCACGGGGCCTCGACCGCGGGCGGGGCCTATATGCCCGGCTTGTCGGATTATGTGATCGGGGTGAAAAAGAACGGCATGGCGGCGCTGGCCGGGGCCGCCTTGGTCTATGCGGCCACCGGGGAGGAGGCGGATGAGAAAGAGCTTGGCTCGGCCGAGATGCACGCCTCGGTCAGCGGACTGGTCGAGTATCTGGCCGAGGATGATGTGCAGGCGATTGCCATGGCACGCGATGTGGTCGGCAAGCTTGACTGGAACAAGGGACAATCCATGCCGCCGCGCCGTGCGTTTGAACCTCCGGTCTATGACCCGGCGGAACTGGCCGGGATTGTGCCTGCCGACCCCAAGGTGCCCTATGACGTGCGCGAAGTGGTGGCGCGTCTGGTCGACGGGTCCGAGTTTGAGGATTTCAAACCGGATTTCGGCCCGGCCACCGTCTGTATGCGCGCCTCGATCCACGGGTTTGCCTGCGGCATCATTGGCAACAATGGTCCGATTGATACGCAAGGGGCGAACAAGGCCACGCAGTTCTTCCAGCTTTGCGATCAGGCGGACATCCCGGTCATCTTCCTGAACAACACCACAGGCTACATGGTCGGCACCGCCTATGAACAGGCGGGCATGATCAAGCACGGCTCGAAGATGATTCAGGCAGTCACCAACATGCGGGTGCCCAAGATCACGATGTATATCGGGTCCAGCTTCGGCGCCGGGAATTACGGCATGGCCGGATATGGCTTTGCGCCCGATTTTCTGTTCGCCTGGCCGAATTCGAAATCCGGTGTGATGGGGGGCGAGCAGGCTGCCAAGACCATGGGTGTCGTGCAGGCCATGACCGCCAAGCGCAAGGGCATAGACCTGCCGAAAGAGGCGTTGGAGCAGCAAGGCAAGATCATCCGCCATATCTTTGACGAACAATCCGATAGCTTCGTCACCTCGGGGCGTGTTCTGGACCATGGCATCATCGATCCGCGCGACAGCCGCAAGGTTTTAGCCATGTGTCTGGAAACGGTCGAGGAAGGCCGCAATCGCCGTCTCAAACCCAACGCATTTGGCGTGGGGCGGATGTGATGGACGGCGCTGCCTATAAGACTCTGGACCTTGAACAGCGGGGCGGGTGGCTGACGGTCTGGTTCAACGAACCGGCCCGTCGAAACCCGCTGACGTTCGAGCGGATCGACGAGTTGCTGGCCCTCTGCGCCGAACTGCAGGAACGCCGTGACATTCGCGGCGTGGTCCTGCGCGGTCGGGGCGGGGTGTTCTGCGCCGGGGGGGACCTGCGGGCGTTTCAATCCGCTTTCCAAGGAGCCGATGCGCGCGATGAGGTCGTCGCGGCGTCGATCCGTGGGGCTCAGGTGTTCGATGCCATCGATCAGTTGCCGCAATTCGTGGTCATCGTGGTCGAAGGGGCCGCCATGGCCGGAGGTTTTGGCATGGTCTGCAGCGGTGATCTGGTGATCGCCGAGGAAAACGCCAAATTCGCCCTGACCGAGACCCGGATCGGCATCGTCGCCGCGCAGATCGCACCCATGGTGCAGCGGCGGCTGGGGCGGCGTCAGACACGCCGTTTGATGCTGTCTGCTGCCACTCTGACCAGCCAGCAAGCCGTTGAGGTTGGGTTGGTCGATCAGTTGGTCAGCGGCGCAGACGGGATCGATGCGGCCTTGACCGACATTCGGGCGCAGATCACCCGTGTATCCCCCAATGCTCTGGCGGTGACCAAAGCGCTGTTGCGCGACATGGAAAGCCTGCCACGACAGGACCAGATTGCCCGCGCCGCCGACGACTTCGCCGGGTGCCTGCTGTCGCCCGAAGGGATCGAAGGCGTCACCAGCTTTATGCAGAAACGAAATCCGAAATGGGCCGAGGCCGAAGATGTTTGACACAATTCTGATTGCCAACCGGGGTGAGATCGCCTGCCGCGTCATCGACACCGCTCGGCGGCTGGGCCTGCGGACGGTCGCGGTTTACTCGGACGCGGACCGCAACGCGCGCCATGTGAAACTGGCGGATGATGCGGTTCATATCGGTGGCTCGGCCCCGGCGGACAGCTATCTGCGCGGCGATGCCATCATTGCCGCAGCCCAACAGGTGGGCGCACAGGCGATCCACCCGGGCTATGGCTTTTTGTCCGAGAATGAGGCGTTTGCCGCCGTCGTGGGTGCTGCGGGGTTGGCCTTTATCGGCGCGCCTGCCGCAGCAATTGGTGCGATGGGCAACAAGGCGGCCGCGAAACGGTTGATGATAGCAGCCGGGGTTCCCTGCGTGCCCGGTTATGAAGGCGAGGATCAATCCGACACCGCGTTGACCGAGGCCGCCGCCAAAATCGGATTCCCGCTGATGATCAAGGCCGCTGCCGGTGGCGGCGGGCGCGGGATGCGCATCGTGCATGGTGCCGACGATCTGGCCGCAGGATTGCAACTGGCCCGCTCCGAGGCGGAAAACGCCTTTGGGTCCGGCGAATTGATACTGGAAAAAGCCGTCATTGCACCGCGCCATGTCGAGGTTCAGGTCTTTGCCGACGATCACGGCACAACCCTGCATCTGGGCGAACGCGATTGCTCGGTCCAGCGCCGTCACCAGAAGGTTCTGGAAGAAGCGCCATGCCCGGTGATGACGCCCAAGCTGCGCAAGGAGATGACCGACGCGGCAATCGCCGCCGCCCGAGCGGTGGACTATCGCGGCGCGGGTACGGTGGAATTCCTACTGGATGCCTCGGGTGCGTTCTATTTCCTGGAAATGAACACCCGGTTGCAGGTCGAACACCCGGTGACCGAGGCCATCACCGGCCTCGATCTGGTCGAGTTGCAGATCATCGTGGCGCAGGGCCTGCCCCTGCCGTTGACGCAAGCGGATGTGCGGCTTGACGGGCACGCCATCGAGGCGCGTCTCTATGCCGAAGACCCCGGCGCGGATTTCGCGCCCGCGACTGGCCCGATTGCCCTGTGGCAAACACCCGACGGCGAAGGGATGCGCACCGATACCGGCATCGAAACGGGGGGTGAGGTCTCGCCCTTTTACGATTCGATGCTGGCAAAGGTGATCGGCTTCGGCCCCAACCGCGACGTGGCGCGTCGTCGTCTGGTCGCCGGGCTGAAGGAAACCGCGCTGTTGGGTCTGACCACCAATCGCGGCTTTCTGATCGACGCGTTGAACCAGCCCGGTTTCGCCGACGGGTCGGCCACCACGGCCTTTATCGCCGAGACCTATCCCGATGGCGTCGACCCGGTTCAGGCCCGGCCCGCCGATTTCGCGTTGACCGCCGTTCTGATCCATTGTCAGGACCGCGACCGCCTGTTTGCGCGATCCACCGTCGTCAGCGAAGAACTGCTGGACTGGCACAGCGTTGCGCCGCTGCCGAACATGGTCACACTGATCCACGGCGAGGCCGAGGCCAAGGTCTCTGTCTCGCTGGTTGGCGATCATTTCGACGTCCGTTGCGGCGATGACAGCTTTGTCGTGACGGTTCAGGCCATGGGCGACACCAGCGCAACCCTGACGCTGGACGGGCGGCGCGTTACCGTCAGCTTCAACCGCTGGGGCAATGGCCAATTCGGTCTGCGCCGCGACACCGTTGACCTTACCTTCACGATTTTCGATCCGTTGGCCGCGTCAGGCGACGATGCGGGCGGCAGCCGGATCGTGGCTCCGATGCCGGGGGTTGTGGTCTCGATCAACGTCGCGCCGGGTGATGAGATCGAAAAGGGCCAGACGCTGGCCGTTCTCGAAGCGATGAAGATGCAGCACCAGATCACGGCCACTCGCGATGGACAGGTCCGCGAGGTTGTCACCCAGGCCGGTGCGCAGCTGACCGCTGGCGCGCTGATGATCGCGTTGGAGGAAGACACGCCGTGAATTCCGATCTGTGCAAAAATATGGGGCTGGAGTTCCCGCTGTTTGCTTTCAGCCACTGCCGGGATGTGGTCGCTGCGGTGTCGCGGGCCGGTGGGATGGGTGTGTTCGGCGCGGTAATGTACACGCCCGAGCAGTTGCGGCAGGAACTGGAATGGATTGACGCCAACGTCGATGGCAAACCTTACGGCGTGGACCTGATCGTACCGAACAACCTTGCGGCCTCTGGCGCCGGGCTTGACCCCGACCAATTGTTGGCCGCATTGCCCGCCGAGCAGAAACAACTGGCCGAACAGGTCCTGCAAAGCCATGGCATTGACACGTCCGGGATTGATGATGATCGGATCAGATTCCTGGATTTCGCCCGCAACATGGATGCAGAAGGCGCGCAGGCTATGCTTGAGGTTGCGTTCTCGTTCCCGATCAAGCTGATCGCAAACGCTTTGGGTGAGCCGCCGAAGATCATGATCGACATGGCGCATGAGCGGGGCGTTCCGGTGGCCGCTCTGGTCGGGGCAAAGAAACACGCCGAACGGCAGATCGCCGCCGGGGTGGATATTCTTGTGGCTGCGGGCGGCGAAGCGGGTGGTCATTGCGGTGAGGTTTCAACCATGGTGCTGACGCCCGAGATCGTCTCGGTCGCGCAGGGCAGGCCGGTTCTGGCGGCGGGCGGTATTGCCACCGGTCGGCAGATGGCGGGCGCGATGGCGATGGGGGCCGCGGGCGCGTGGTGCGGTTCGGTCTGGCTGACAACTGCCGAAGGGGAACCGGCGCAGCCGATCAAGGACAAGATGCTGGCGGCCACGTCCTCGGACACTGTTCGCAGCAAGTCGCGGACCGGTAAGATGTCCCGACAGTTGAAATCGGCCTGGACAGATGCGTGGGAGGATAGCGAAGTTTCCCCCCTGCCGATGCCGTTCCAGACCATCGTCAGCGAACCGGCATTGCATCTGACCGAAAAACTGGCCTCAGCCGGGCATGAAGGTGCGACCGAACTGGCGACCTATTGGGTCGGACAGGCGGTTGGATTGATGAATGAAACAACCTCGGCCGGACAGGTCGTTCAGGATTTCAAAGCCGATTTTCTGGACGCCGTCGACCGGCTCAATACTCTGTTGGAGACATAATGGAACAGGTCACTGCCTTTCTGGAGGAAAGCGAAGCATTGGCTGCCGTAATCGAGGCGCAGTGCAACGGACGTTGGGATGCGCCCACCCAGTTCAAGGGGTGGACGGTGAATGATGTGTTGGTGCATCTGCATTTCTGGAACCGGGCTGCCGATCTGTCCCTGACCTCGGCAGATGCGTTCAATGCGATGCTGGGTGAAAGCCTGCCCAAAATCCAGACGCTGGGGTTTCGGGCCATGGAAAACGCCGCCATCCCGGAACGGGGCGAGGCGCTGCTGACCCTCTGGCGGGATTACTTCCGCGATATGGCCACCCGCTGGCAAGGTGTGGATCCCAAAGCGCGACTGCCCTGGGTGGGGCCATCGATGTCGGCGCGGTCGTCCATCAGCGCGCGCCAGATGGAGACCTGGGCCCATGGGCACGAGGTCTTTGACCTGTTCGGCGCGGAACGCGCCGAGAGCGACCGGATCAAGAACATCGTCATTCTGGGCGTCAACACATTCGGGTTTTCGTTCCAACTGCGTGGGAAAGAGGTTCCGCCTGCGATGCCTGCCGTCGAACTGACTGCGCCCTCGGGCGAGGTCTGGCAATTTGGCGACGCGTCGGTGGGGCAGATCAGCGGTTCGGCCCTTGGGTTTGCGCAGGCGGTGACGCAGACGCGCAGCTATGTGGACACCGATCTGACCGTTTCGGGCGATCTGGCACGGGAATGGATGGAAAACGCCCAGTGCTTTGCTGGCCCGCCTGAAACCACGCCGCCGCCCGGATCGCGGTTCCGGCAATAAACGGTCCTGACCCCGGAAAGGACGAGATGCAGCCGATCGACGCCAATACCCTGAAGCCCGTACCGCTTCACCTGATCGACACCGTCAGGCGTCTTGGGGATGCGCCCGCCTATTGGCACGAGGTTGATGGGGATTGGCAATCGCAAAGCTGGTCGGGGTTCGGGGCCGAGGTTGAGCGGGCGGGTCGTGCATTGATCGCCTTGGGGCTTGACCCCGGACAGGTCGTTTGCATTCTCGGTCGCAATCGCCCGGAATGGGTGGTCATGGCCCATGCGGCAATGGCGGCCGGGTGCAATCCGACAGGGATCTATTTCACCTCATCGGCCGAAGAGGTCGATTATATCATCCGCCATTCGGATTGCCCGCTGGTCTTGTGCGACACGGACGAAAACCTGTCGCGGGTGCAATCGGTGCGGGCAGACGCCCCGGGCCTGCGCCACGTCGTGTCCATGAACCGACAGGTGGCCGAGGCCGAAGTGCTGTCCTGGCCTGATTTCCTTGGGCTTGGCGGGGCAGAGTTTCAGCCCGAATTGGACGCCCGCCGCAATGCGCTGACGCTGAAAGACACGGCACTTCTGGTCTATACATCGGGGACCACCGGGAAACCGAAGGCGGTTGTGCTGTCGCATCGCGCTGCGATCTGGATAACGCAGACGCTTGGTGAGTTCATGCAGGTCAAGGACGGCGCGCGTATGCTGTCTTACCTGCCGCTGGCCCATATTGCAGAGTTCAACAACTCGATTTTGGGCCAAGCCGTGTTTGGAAGTCAGGTCTGGTATTGTCTGGACCCTTTGACCATGCGCGATGTGCTGCCCCTGTGCCGCCCAACGGTGTTTCTGGGCGTGCCGCGCGTCTGGCAGAAGATCGAAGAACGGATCTCCACGGGTGTTGCTGCGGCAAAAGGGGCCAAAGGCGCGATGGCGCGCTGGGCACTGGGTGTTGGGCAGGAGGTGGCTCAAAAGCGGCTTGGGGGTCAAAAGCCCGGCTTTGGCCTTGCGCTGCAATACCGTCTGGCTGATCGGCTGTTGCTGAGACGGGTGCGCCGCGCCTTGGGGCTGGCGGATTGCGGTACGATCCTGTCCTCTGCGGCACCGATCTCGGTTCAGACACTGCAGTTCTTTTCCGGCCTCGGCATCGATGTCTATGAAGGTTACGGCCAGTCCGAGGCCTGCGGTCCCAGCACGATGAACAGCGCCAGCGCCAACCGATTGGGTAGTGTCGGCAGACCTCTGCCGGGCATCGAGGCGCGCGTTGCCGAGGATGGCGAGATTCTGGTGCGTGGGCCAAACGTCTTTGATGGGTATCTGAAAGACCCTGAATCCAGCAGCGAAACCCTGACCGAAGATGGCTGGCTTCGTACAGGTGACTTGGGGCAGATCGACGAGGATGGGTTTGTCACCATCAACGGGCGCAAGAAGGAAATTCTGATCACCACCGGCGGCAAGAACATCTCGCCCGCCGCGATTGAAAATGACCTGACGGATATTCCGCTGGTCGAACACGCCATGTTGTTGGGAGATGGGCGCAAATTCGTGGCCGCGCTGCTGAGTATCTCGGAAGATGCGCTGGCCGCTTTCGCCGAGGCCGAAGGTTTGGACAACCCGACACCGTTGCATCCCCGCGTGCAAGAGGTTGTCGCTGCCGCCATTGCCCAGATCAACCCACGTTATTCTCGCGTCAATCAGGTGCATGAATTCCGTATTCTGGACCGACCTCTGTCTCAGGACGCTGATGAACTGACCCCGACCCTTAAGATGAAGCGACGGGTGATCGAGAAAAACCATGCCGCTTTAATCGACGCAATCTATGCAAATCCCCCCGAACAGGAGCCTTTATGAGCCCCCATTTGAACGACCCAACCACCCCCATCAAACCCGCTGCGTTTGGTGCCTGCCATGGCCTTGACCATGGATAAGGCGATCCTGACCTGTGCGCTGAACGGGGTGCTGACAAACCCGGCGCAGCATCCCGTTCCGGTTACCCCCGAAGACTGCGCAGCCTCGGCGCGTGAGGCTTATGATGCGGGCGCGTCGATCATTCATGTCCACTACAGGGATCAGGGCCCCGGTCGCGGCCACTTACCCAGCTGGGATCCAAAAGTTGCCCGTGACATTACAGATGCAATCCGCGATGCCTGTCCGGAAGTGCTGATCAATTCGACCACCGGCTTGCCCGGTGCGGATATCAGCGCGCCGGTTGGTGTGTTGCGTGAACTCAGGCCCGAGATTGCGGCCTGCAATGCCGGGACGCTGAACTACCTCAAGCTGCGGGCCTCGGGCGATTGGGCCTGGCCACCGATGGTCTTCGATAACCCGCCCGAAAAGGTGCAGGGCTTCTTGGACGTAATGGCAGAGACCGGAAGCATCCCAGAGTTTGAGTGCTTTGACGTGGGCATTGTCCGTTCGGTCGAGATGTATGTCCGTGCGGGAATGGCCAGGCAAGCACAGTATAACCTTGTGATGGGTGTCGCCTCGGGCATGCCGGTGGATGGTGATCTGCTGCGTCTGCTTCAGAAATACATGATCCCCGGATCAAAATGGCAGACAACGTTGATCGGACGGGCGGATATTTGGCCAGTGCACCAGCTAAGCGCCGAGTTGGGTGGTATGTTGCGCACCGGGGTTGAGGACACGTTCTATCTGCCGTCGGGCGACAAAACCTCGGGCAACGGGCAGTTGATCGAAGCGCTGGCCACATGTGCTGGCAACGCCGGGCGCGCAGTCGCATCCCCGGCCGAGGCGCGCGCGATCTTGGGGATTGGCTGACCAGTCAGGCCGATTTCGTTTGCGTGCGATCAGCCTGCCACGCTTGCTGGGCCGAAAAAGCATGAGCCATTATTGACTCATGCTGCACTAGCACAATAGGAGGGGTCGGTCCGGTCGCATCGGGTGACCGGCACAGCTTTCCCGATGGAGCATATCGAAATGTCTGAACTGCGTGACACCGCAATGTCGTCCAAGGCCTGGCCTTTTGAAGAGGCGCGCCGGTTGCTCAAACGCTATCAGAAGAATGCGCCGGAAAAGGGCTATGTTCTGTTCGAAACCGGCTATGGCCCTTCGGGCTTGCCGCATATCGGCACGTTTGGCGAAGTCGCGCGGACCACGATGGTCAAGCGTGCGTTCGAGGCGCTGTCGGATATCCCCACCAAGCTGATCTGTTTCTCGGACGATCTGGACGGTATGCGCAAGGTTCCGACCAATGTACCGAACCCTGAGATACTTGAACAGCATTTGCAGCGCCCGCTGACCTCGGTCCCGGATCCGTTCGGCGAATACGACAGCTTTGGCGCGCACAACAACGCGATGCTGCGGCGGTTTCTTGATACGTTTGGGTTCGAGTACGAGTTCTATTCGGCCAAGGAATTCTACGAGTCCGGGCAGTTTGACGAGATCCTCAAGCGCGCGGTCGAACGCTATGACGAGATCATGGCAATCATGCTGAAAAGCCTGCGGGAAGAACGCCAGCAGACCTATTCGATCTTCCTGCCGCTGCACCCGGAAAGCGGGCGGGTCATGTATGTGCCGATGAAAAAGGTCTGCGCCGAGACCTACACGGTGACCTTTGACGATGAAACCGGCAAGGAATGGACCGTACCCGTCACCGGCGGCCACGTGAAGCTGCAGTGGAAGCCGGATTTTGGCGCGCGCTGGGCGGCGCTGGGTGTCGATTTCGAGATGTATGGCAAGGAACACGCGACCAACGAAAAGATCTATGACGCGATCTGCCGTGCGTTGGGTGGTCGTGCGCCCGAGCATTTCAGCTATGAGCTGTTTCTGGATGAAAACGGTCAGAAGATCTCCAAGTCCTCCGGCAATGGCGTGTCGATTGACGAATGGCTGACCTATGCACCGACCGAGTCGCTTGCGTATTTCATGTATCAAAAGCCCAAGACCGCCAAGCGGATGCATTTCGATGTGATCCCAAAAGCTTATGACGAGTATCATCAACAGTTGCGAGCCTATCCGGGTCAGGACCTGAAGGCGCAGTTGAACAACCCGGTTTGGCATATCCATGGCGGAGAAGTGCCCGAGTCGACCCTGATGGTACCCTTTGCGATGTTGCTGAACCTGGCATCAGTGTCCGGGGCCGAAGACAAAGAGGCGTTGTGGGGTTTTATCCGCCGTTATGCGCCCGACGCGACTGCGGAAAGCCATCCCGATTTGGATCAGGCGGCAGGCTTTGCCGTGCGCTACTTCAACGACTTCGTCAAACCGACCCGCAAGCACCGCGCGCCGACCGATCAGGAACGCGAGGCGCTGGAGGCGCTGAAAGCTGCGCTTGAGGCCTATGACGGCCCGGTCGAGGACGAGGCGCTGCAATCGGTGGTCTATTCCATCGGACGCGAGCGGTTCGACCCGATGCGTGGTTGGTTCACGGCGCTTTATGAGGTGCTGCTGGGGGCCTCACAGGGGCCGCGCTTTGGTGGTTTCATCGCGCTTTACGGCGTGGCCGAGACGATCGCCCTGATCGACAAGGCCCTGGCCGGAGAGCTGGTCTGATTTGACCTGATCCCGCTTGGGGCTACCCTTCCGACAGGAGGTGGCCCCATGCGTCGATTTTTGCTTGCTGTATCCCTGAGTGTCGCTCTGGCTTCGGGTGCCTATGGTCAGAGCGAAGAGATCGAGGCCAATATCGCGGCGCAGATCGAAGCGTTCGAAGCCGATGATTTCGCCACCGCCTTCACCTTTGCCAGCCCGAATATCCAGCGCCTGTTCCAGAACCCTGACAACTTTGGTGCCATGGTGCGCAACGGCTATCCGATGGTGTGGCGGCCGTCCGAGGTGCGGTTTCTGGAACTGCGCGAGATTGCGGGCGCGCTGTGGCAAAAGGTCATGATCGTGGATGGTGACGGCCGGGTTCACATTCTCGACTACCAGATGATCGAGCAGGAAAACGGTTGGAAAATCAACGGCGTGCAATTGCTGGGCAATTCCGACCCATCAGCCTGAGGCAACGCCACCGTCACGGTGGGATGAGCCGCAGTTAATCCCTTTTGGATACTCAGACTTTCGCGTTCGGGGTGGACCCGGGCTGAGGGTTTGAACGTGTCGCTGTTCTGTGCGGCGCGATTGGGAAAGGGATTTCTATGAACAAGGCAATCACCGACGGCATCGTTTTCATGCCGCCTCAATTCGCGGATGGTCTGGGGGTTTGGTCTGCGGGGGACGGGACACCGGGCTCTCCCACCTATGCCGGGTCGGGCACGGGGGCATTTGTGCCAGCGGATGCGGATTTTGGCGGCTGCCTGGAGATTCTGAAGGTCAATCCGACGCAGCAATTGCGGTACATGGGCCAGACGCCGCTGCTGCCTGGATGTTATTTGCAGATTAAGGCGCGGGTCAAGGCCGTCAGCGGTCCGTTGCCCGAGGTTCGGATTGCGGCCTGGGCCGGCGGGGCCGGGGATACAAACCTGACCGGCGTGATCGAAGAGGGGCCGGCGACGCAACTTTCAGGCTACGGGGCGGTGCATGAAATCACCGCAATCGTCGGCACCGGGCGTCGCCCCGGGGTGGACATGCCCTGGGGTGTCGATGCGCTGTACGGCCATTTTGGTCTGGACATCCTTGGTGCCAACGGCGCACTTGTGCGGGTCGATGACATCGAGATCACAGATGTGACCGGCGTTTTCCTGCGCGAGATGATCAGCATTGTGGATGTGCGCGATTACGGGGCCATTGGCGACGGCGTCACGGATGACTCGGCTGCGTTCGAAGCGGCGGATCAGGCTGCGGGCGGTCGTCGGGTTTATGTTCCGCAGGGAACATATCATCTGGCCGAAAATACCAGCATGACGTCCGAGATGGATTTCGAGGGCACGGTGACCATGCCCGACGACAAGATGCTGCTGTTGACCAAGAATTTCGATCTGCCTGCCTACATCACCGCCTTCGGGGATGAGGAACTGGCCTTTAAAAAGGCATTTCAGGCGTTGCTGAACAACTCGGACCACGACTCGCTGGATCTGGGCGGGCGCAAGGTCGCGGTGACGGGGCCGATTGATATGGCGGCGGCTGTGCCCAACAAGCAAGGCTTCTCCACCCGACGTGTGATCCGTAACGGACAGTTCGACGTCAAAAGCAGCACGGATTGGGACACCGAGACCTTCACCTCGGTCGCCACCTATGACCCTTCCGACAATACCCGTCTGACGGATGTGGCCAATGTGGCGAACATCCCTGTTGGATCACTGGTGCAGGGCGCAGGCGTGGGGCGCGAGATTTACGTGCGGTCCAAGGATGTCGGCGCGGGCGAGATCACGCTGAATGCGCCGATCTATGACGCCTCGGGCACGCAGACCTATACATTCCAGTCCTTCAAATATCTGCTGGATTTCAGCGGCTTCAGTACACTGCGCAAATTCGGCATGGAGCAGATCGAATTCCAGTGCAACAGCCGGTGCAGCGCCATCCGTCTGGCGCAGTCGGGCAGCACGTTTTCGCTGAACGATTGTTTCATCAGCCGCCCCAAAGATCGCGGCATCTCGTCAACCGGGACCGGGTGCAAGGGGATGCTGATCGACAATTGTCAGTTCCTGTCCGCCGAGGAATCCTTCACCGTGCCCGAGCGTAACTCGATTGCGCTGAACACAAACGCAAATGACATCAAGCTGCGCCATAACCGTGTCGTAAGGTTCAAGCATTTCGCCGTTGTGGGCGGCGACAACAACATGATTTTGGGCAATCATTTCTTTCAGGGGGACAGCATTCCGCAGGGCGTTCGCACCGCTGGCCTGATCATGATTGGCACCTACAACAGCTCGACCATTGCCCAGAATTACATTGACAACTGCTTTATCGAATGGAGCAACGAGCGCGACGCAGAGCCCAGCTATGTTTCGGGCAATTCGTTCAGCGCCATGAGCATCACGGACAACATCTTCTATTCCAGCGAAGCACCGCCCTGGTTCAGCTATATTGTGGTCCGTCCACACGGGCCGGGGCATTTTCTGAACGGATTTTCGGTGACTGGGAACGTGTTCCGGTCAAGCAGCAGCGACATTGAACGCGCCGAGCGGGTGGATACAACGTTTGCTGACCTCAATAAGGATCGCCACGTCAATGTGACGTTCCAGAACAACACCTTTCACGGTATCGACAAGAAAGTAGCGAACCCTCTTCGGCTTCGCCATACACAGAACACGGCTGCCGGGACATGGAGCGTTTGGACCTCTGCCCGCTTGCCATTCAAGGGCAAGGCGCGCAGCTGCGATTCCGTCACCGCGCTGGGGGCGCTCAGAAGTACGCTTGGCACAGTCCGCTATGCCACGCCCTATGTCGATGTCGAGCAGGGGAATAACGAAGACGGCGTTCGCCTGCGGTGGCAGGAAAACCTGAGGGGTACGGCATCTGTTCTGGTGCGAATGGAGCGGTAAGTGCTCAGGCGGTCGCCCCAAGCGGGCGGCCGTCATTCTCTTGCCAAAATCACAAGAATCCAAGGAATTGCGCGACTTATAGGTTTCCTGTGCTAGGCTGAGATCAGCCAAAGGAGGATCAGATGCCGACCATCGCCAAAACCGCAACCGTGCAGACCGTCATTACAACATTTGAAATGACACCGGGAACCTGTCAGGATCTGTTGGAAGCGCTGACGGATGCCTATTCCAGCTTCATCTCCAAGCAGCCGGGATTTGTGTCAGCGGGCCTTCATGTGAACGACGCGCAGACCCGCATTGCCAACTATTCACAGTGGGAACGCCGTGAGGATTTCCTGGCCATGTTGCGCACGCCCGAGATGCGGGACCGCAACCGCAAGCTCAACGAATTATGCAAGAGTTTTGAACCGGTCATGTACGAGGTGGCCGAAACCTTTGACCGATCCTGACCTGGATCAAGGCCTCTGATTTCCGCGTGGTTTACTATGACTGCGGTTAAACGGAGGCCCTAAAATGTATCACAACATTCTTGTCCCCATTTCCTTCGACACCGAACGGGATACGTCCGGCCCGATCAAACTGGCCGAGTTATTGGCAACATCGGACGCAAAGGTCACCTTGCTGCATGTTGTCGAGCATATTCCCAACTATGCGATTTCCTACATGCCCGCCGAATATCTGACCGAAGCGCGCAAGGCCATTCAGACTGAGCTGGATGACCTTGCCGCAAAACTGCCCAATGCCGAAGGGCTGGTGATCGAGGGGCATTCGGGCCGCAGTATCCTGGACTGGGCCGAGGCACACAGCCCGGATCTGATCATCATGGCATCGCATCGGCCGGGGATGCAGGACCTGCTGTTGGGGTCTACCGCGACGCATGTCGTGCGCCACGCAAAATGCGCGGTTCACGTGGTCCGATGACGTCTAGAAATCCGCAGGGCTCAGGCGGTAGGCTTTTCCGAACCCGCCGTTGAGCAACCCGTCGGTGACGTCAAAGCGAACAAACCCGAAGTCGGCAAAATCGACATAAAGCTTGGCCTTCGGGCGCAACTCCAGATAGCGCAGGCGCAGACCCGCATGATCGGGTGTGCCTCGGGCGATCAACTGCGCTGTGGCGTGCAATGTCAGAAACGGATGTGTCAGCGGATCGCCCTTGTCCGCCGGTTCTCCGATCAATAGCGCACAGGCTGGGTTCGCGTGCAGAGCACGTGTGTGATCGGACAGCGTTGAAATCAACGAGATCGGTTGCCCATTCTCATCTGTCGCCAATGCAATGCGCGACGATGATGGCAAGCCGTTGTCCGGGCGCAGAAAGGACAGCGCGGCAAAACTAGCGCTGCCCACCAGATCGCGCGCCAACTTGCGCGCTGTATCGTCCGTGGGTTGGTATGGGTCGGCCTTGGGCATCGCACTCGGCTTGCTGTCGCGTCAGAGATGACCATTTGATACGGGTTTGAGGGACACAGTTCCTGCCCGTCGGGTCGCCGCCGCCTCGGCTTTGCCACAAATCGCGTATACAGACGGGGTATGGATTTGGATCGCCCTACGCAGGAACAGGAACACCTGAACCCGCAGCCCTCAAAGCGACACCTGCGCGCTGATGCGACGCGGCGGCGGGCTTTGTCGCCTTTTCGCATTGGGCTGATGGTCGTGGCCTTACCCCTGACAACTGCTCTGATCGCGGCGAACATCTACATCCGAATGTCCGAGTTCGACCGGAACGGAGCGATCCTGCACCTCATCGCCCTGTCAGGCTGCGAAGCACCCGCAAAGCTTGGCTTTGGTCCCTTCCGCAAAGGTTATGCCGGGTATCACGAACGCTATGACCCGGACCGCAACGGTGTCTCGTGCGAAAAGTCAGGTCAGGTGCGCGCCAACAAAGCACCCACATCCGGCACGGCAACACAACGCGCTGTGGGGAACGCGAAATTCGTGCGCCCCTGATCCGTTCGGCCTGATTTCTTCACCTCAGGACAATTGAGCCCCGGCGCAGTCGCGGAAAATGCGGACCTGGGGCGCGGCCCCGTCCAGCGGAAACTCGGCCACCCCGTCCTGAGTGAATGCGTAGGCGGTCTGATTATATTCCAACCCGTCCAGCACATTTCCGAACCCGGTATCCGCGACGGTCAGCGAGGCCGCACCGTCCGACAACACATGGCGCGCGGTGGCAATTTCAATCGGGTTCGGCCCCTCAAACCGCATGGCAAACCATGGGGCCTGTGTCCAAGCCCCGGTCTTTTGCGTGACGGTCAGCGTGTAGAGAGGTTGGGACGGGTCGTAGGTCAGAAAGATATCTGCTTGGTCGGTGTCATGCGACAGGGTGCAGATTGAACCCACCGAGGCCTCCCATGCGGTGGCTGGGGTGGCGAGGAGTATCGAGAGCAGAACAAGACGCATGACGGAAACTTAGCTGTCGATGGGCATTGGGCAAGGGTGGTGATTTGCCTTCACGACAGAGGTTGGTTGTGCACGAGGCGGCCTGGTTGAAGGCGCTGACCGATTTTTCCGCAGAGGCGCGCCAGATTCTCGGCCAGCACCACACGGGTGCCGCGCACCCGGTGAATGGCGCTTTGGACTTCATGCGGGCCGGGCAGGGTGTTCGTCATGGCAACCGTTTGGGCTTACAATTTGTGATTTCAAACGTGGAGGATAGGGTGTTGGGCTGCAACCTTGAAGTGTGGAGCGTTAACATTCCAGAGTACCACAGAGCACCATGGATCAGAGACCCAACTGCGATGCAAGCGACTGCCCAAATGATGTCAGTCCAATGTACTCGAAATCGGGTATGTCGAATGCCAATTCGACATAGACCATTTCTCCGTTCTCATAGTCTGCACCATCGGCTGTCCCCGCGGGCACTCGAGGATATTGTAAGACCCCCAATTGAACCAAATTTTCAAAATCAGATCTATTGAACCCGGATTTCTGTAAATCAAGGACCATCATGGAAGACCGCCCTTCGGTGCGCTGAACAACTTCTGAGAAAAGCTTAGCGTCATTAGAAGAGAGATTTTGAAGACAATTGATAAAACGCTTCTCTACACTGGCGGAAGAAGGGTCCATCGCGTTTGCTAGCAAATTTGCCCAAAGTTCGAGCAATTCATCGTCGTCTTCTAGACTCGCATCTTCGAGAAGTGGCGCAGCGAATTTTGGAGGCACTGATCTAGTCTCATCAATCTGTCTTTCGGACAAAATTCTTTCAGTGTTTTCCTTGAGCTTCGCCAACCTTCGCGTTCTGAACTCGCGAAGCGGGTCGGTCAAAAAAGTGCCAGCCGCGATTTCAATCGGCTCACCAACTACTTTGTAAATGAAAGATCCAACTGCTGAAGTTTGATCTAATGCTTTCGAAGTTGTTTTAGCTACTTCAGTGGAAGCGCCTGCAATTTCTTTGATCGTTTCTTTATCCATAAGCTACCCAACTAAATCTACCGCTTCCGCCGCTTCACATTCCCACCCCTTTGCCCCGGCCTCCCAGCCGTTGACCGCCCACGCGACCTAACCGCATCCTCCGAGGCCTTCTCAACCGCCCACTGGCGCGCCATGGGGTCGTCGGCGACGGCCAGATCGACCGCTTCCAGACGTTTGATCTCATCCCGGATGTTGGCGGCCTCTTCGAACTCCAGGTTCTCGGCGGCTTTGCGCATTTGCTCGCGCAACCCGTCCAGATGGGCCTCCAAATTCGCGCCGTGCATCGGTTTGTCGATGGTGGCGGTGACGCGGTTCATGTCGACGTCGCCTTCGTAGAGACCGGCCAGAACGTCTTCGACATTCTTCTTGACCGTTTCAGGCGTGATGCCGTGTTCCTCGTTATAGGCGAGCTGTTTGGCGCGGCGGCGGTTGGTTTCGCCCAAGGCGCGTTCCATGGAACCGGTGATCTTGTCGGCATACATGATCACCCGCCCGTCGGCGTTTCGCGCAGCGCGGCCGATGGTCTGGATCAGTGAAGTCTCGGAACGTAGGAACCCCTCTTTATCCGCGTCCAGAATGGCAACCAGACCGCATTCGGGGATATCGAGCCCCTCGCGCAGCAGGTTGATGCCGACCAGCACGTCAAACGCGCTTAACCGCAGGTCGCGCAGGATTTCGATGCGTTCCAGCGTGTCGATGTCGGAATGCATGTAGCGCACCTTGATGCCCTGTTCGTGCAGGTATTCGGTCAGGTCCTCGGCCATGCGTTTGGTCAACGTCGTGACCAGCGTGCGGAAGCCGTTGGCGGCCACTTTTCGCACCTCGTCCAGCAGATCGTCCACCTGCATCGAGACGGGGCGGATTTCTACCTCGGGGTCCAGCAGGCCGGTGGGGCGGATCACCTGTTCGGTGAAGACGCCGCCGGTCTGTTCGATCTCCCACTTGGCGGGGGTGGCCGAGACAAAGACGGATTGCGGGCGCATGGCGTCCCATTCCTCGAACTTCAGCGGGCGGTTATCCATGCAGGAAGGCAGGCGGAACCCGTGTTCGGCCAGCGTGAACTTGCGCCGATAGTCGCCCCGGTACATGCCGCCGATTTGCGGAACGCTGACATGGCTTTCATCGGCGAAAACGATGGCATTGTCGGGGATGAATTCGAACAGGGTCGGGGGCGGTTCGCCCGGTGCGCGGCCTGTCAGATAGCGCGAATAGTTCTCGATCCCGTTGCAGACGCCAGTGGCCTCGAGCATTTCCAGATCGAAATTGGTGCGCTGCTCCAGACGTTGGGCCTCCAGCAGTTTGCCTTCGCCCACCAGTTGGTCCAGCCGGATGCGCAGTTCCTTTTTGATCCCGATGATCGCCTGCTGCATCGTCGGCTTCGGCGTCACGTAGTGCGAGTTCGCATAGACGCGCACCTGTTCCATCGTCGCAGCGCGCTCACCGGTCAGCGGGTCGAACTCGGTGATCTGTTCCAGTTCCTCACCAAAGAAGGACAGTTTCCAGGCGCGGTCCTCAAGGTGGGCGGGCCAGATTTCCAGCGAGTCACCCCGCACCCGGAACGAGCCACGCTGAAACGCCTGATCATTGCGCCGGTATTGCTGCGCCACCAGATCGGCCATCACCTGCCGCTGATCGTACTCGTTGCCAACCTTAAGGTCCTGCGTCATCGCCCCGTAGGTCTCGACCGAGCCAATGCCGTAGATGCACGAGACCGAGGCCACGATGATCACATCATCGCGCTCCAACAGCGCCCGCGTGGCCGAGTGGCGCATCCGGTCGATCTGTTCGTTGATCTGGGATTCTTTTTCTATGTACGTGTCGCTGCGCGGCACATAGGCCTCGGGCTGGTAGTAATCGTAGTAGGACACGAAATATTCCACCGAGTTTTCGGGGAAGAAGCCCTTGAACTCACCATATAGCTGCGCCGCCAGCGTCTTGTTGGGGGCAAGGATGATGGCGGGGCGCTGGGTTTCCTCGATCACCTTGGCCATGGTGAAGGTCTTGCCCGTCCCGGTCGCGCCCAGCAGGACCTGATCGCGCTCGCCGTCGAGAACGCCGCCGGCCAGTTCCCTGATCGCGGTCGGCTGATCGCCTGCAGGGGCAAATTCGGTATGCATTACGAACTGTTTGCCGCCTTCCAGTTTAAGGCGCGCGCGGACGTCTTCGGCGGTCAGTTGGGTCTTGTCGGAATGGGCATAGGGCATGGGCAGGCTCCAGGTCAGGCCCTTACATTTGTTCTTATTTTGTCCAACTGCAAGTCCTGATCTGGTTTTTGAAAACGCCTTTCAGTAATACGCAAGCCCACCGTCCGGGATTTGATCCGATTGCACCTGTGGCGGAAATTCGTCAGTGTTCATAAACCGGCTTAGAACGGCCCGGTTGGCCTCGGGCCGGGCATCGATTTCAAGGGTTCTTTCGTGGTGGATCAAGTTGCAATCCTCATCATGAGCTGAACCCTTTTTAGGCCACGTTGATGACAGTTTCTGGCATCAGTCGGATCGCTGAAACCCGCGACAATTGCGGACTTGTCCGCGCCGCTCGCGTGGCGCATAAACATGATCAGCCAAGTGAGGACGGAGAGGCGACATGCGCGCACGGATTTACCAGCCTTCAAGAAATGCGATGACCTCGGGCATGGCAAAGACCCGCAAATGGGTTCTGGAATATGCCCCCGCCTCGGCGCGCGAGGTTGATCCGCTGATGGGCTGGACCTCGTCCAATGACACGCAGACTCAGGTTCGGCTGAAATTCGATACCAAGGAAGAGGCGCTGGAATACGCCAAGGATAACGGTATCGAGGCGCAGGTCAGCGAGCCGCATAAGCGCAAACCCAACCTGCGCGCCCGGGGCTATGGCGAGAACTTCGCCACCGACCGGCGCGGCCCCTGGACGCACTGAGTGATCGACATTCGTCAGGCCGACCCCACATCGGACGCTTTGCGCCCGGTGGTCGAGGCGCATTTTGCCCATAGCCAAACGGCTGGCCCTGCGGAAAGCAATCATACAATGGATGCCGATGCGCTGTCCGGGTCGGGGATCCGGTTTTGGGCCGTTTATGACGGCGATCAACCGGTGGGATGCGGGGCGCTGAAGCTGTTGCCGGACCAAACGGCCGAGGTGAAATCGGTGCACATCCTGTCACAAGCGCGCGGACGCGGGCTTGCGCGCGCGATGATGGATCATCTTGCGGAACACGCCCGGTCGGAAGGGTTATCCGCGCTGGTTCTGGAAACCGGCGCGGCGCATTTGCCGGAATATGACGGCGCCCGCAAACTGTACGAAGCATTGGGATATTCCTATTGCGGCCCGATCTACGGCTATGAGGATGATCCCAACAGCGCCTTCATGCGCTTGGGCCTTGAACCCCGCCCGTAAAAACCGCAAGAAGGGCGCAGCGGTCCCTTAGCTCAACTGGATAGAGCAGCTGACTTCTAATCAGCAGGTTGAGGGTTCGAGTCCTTCAGGGATCGCCATTTCCAACCGATGCAACCGACCCATCGCGCGCGAAATCTCGTTTGTGTGATCCGGGTCACTGACCGGCCCCACAGAATCAGTCAAAGTGACCCTATTGATGAGTTGGCGTCAGTTGGTTTTATGACGTGAGTTTTTTTAAAGTTCTCCCCAAGACACTTGGCGCGTTTGTTTCAAACGCGCCATTTTCTTTTGGCCTTGGGGGAGGGTGAGGGGCTGGGTGAGGGGGTCAGGCCAGCCCCTCGTAAGGGGTTACTGAGTGGTAGTGTAATCCGCTGACCTCAAATTAGCCCAAGTCTCGGGCCGCGGATATTGGGGGATTCCCGTACGGATCGCCTTTTCTGGTCGGATTTTCTGCGATTTCCCACAAAATTCGAGCGATTTTCGGGGCCTTTGATCAAAACAGGGCCAACCTTAGGCGTGAGTCCGACGGGTGATTCCCATCCGTCAAAAGGCGCTTGGCCTGTGTTTGCCTGTTTCCTCGTGGCATCCCGAAAAAAAATCTTGCAACCGGTTGCAAAGAGCAACATTGTGACGCCAAGTAAGATTCGGGAGAATTACATGCTGAAGGTCGGGCTGCTTGGTGCTGGTCGTATCGGACGTGTCCACGCGCAAGCCATTACGTTGCATTCGGAAAGCAAGCTATGTGCGGTGTCGGACGCAATGGCCGAAGCCGCGACGCAACTTGCCGAGGCGCATGGCGCGCAGGTGCAAAGCTCGGACGAAATTATCGATAACCCGGATATTGATGCGGTACTGATCGCAACGCCGACCGACACGCATTCGGACCTGATCGAGGCTGCAACGCAGGCAGGCAAGGCGGTTTTGTGCGAAAAGCCGGTCGATCTGGACCTGCAGCGGGCGCTTGACTGCCAGACTGTTGTGGCCGGGCGCAAGCCACCTGTCATGATTGGGTTCAACCGCCGGTTTGATCCCAACTTTTCCGCGATGAAGGCCGCTGCCGACGCAGGTGAGATTGGCAAGGCTGAGCTGTTGTCGATCACCTCATTCGATCCTGCACCCCCGCCGGTCAGCTACATCAAGGTTTCGGGCGGGCTGTTCCGCGACATGATGATCCACGATTTTGACATGGCGAACTATCTGATGGGGGAAATCCCTACGTCTATTTCCGCCGTCGGGTCCTCGGTCGTGGACCCTGAGATCGGGCAGGCCGGGGATGTTGATACCGCTGTTGTCACAATGACTTACGCCGATGGTCGGATCGCGGTCATCAAGAACTCGCGCCGTGCGGCATATGGTTATGACCAACGGGTCGAAATGCTGGGATCAAAGGGACTGCTGCAGGCCCAGAACATGCTGGAAAACACGGTGATCAAATCGACGGCGGACGGTGTTGTCGGGGCCAAGCCTACCTACTTTTTCCTTGAACGCTATATGCCTGCGTATCGGGCCGAATGGGATGCATTTGTCCAGGCCGCAACGTCGGGCGCGGCGGTTCCGGTGACCCTGGACGACGGTGTCACCGCGCTGGCCATGGCCGAAGCGGCAACGCAATCCGCACGGTCGGGCGCACCCGTCCAAATGGCGGAAATTTTGAAACCGGTTGCAAAATGAGCGAATTTCTTCAAACTGAAAACGGCTCGGTACCACTTCCGGCTACGACAGATTCGGTCCGACCGAGTGAATGGGGCGGATAGCCCAGGACAAAAACAGACGGTTTTTATGGGAGGAAACCAAATGAACAAGTTTGTGAAACGAGTGCTGATGGCCAGTGCTGTGGCGGTTGCGGCGGCCACGGGCGCTGCGGCGGAAGGCGAAAAGTACATCCTGGTCAGCCATGCCCCGGACAGCGACAGCTGGTGGAACACGATCAAGAACGGCATCGCGCTGGCGGGTGATCAGATGGGTGTCGAGGTCGAGTATCGCAACCCGCCCACCGGCGACATCGCCGACATGGCGCGGATCATCGATCAGGCGGCAGCCTCGGGGCCGAACGGGATCATCACCACTCTGGCCGATTATGACGTGTTGAAAGGTCCGATCACATCTGCCGTGGACTCGGGCATCGACGTTATCATCATGAACACCGGCACGCCGGATCAGGCGCGCGAGGTTGGCGCGTTGATGTATGTCGGCCAGCCCGAATATGACGCCGGTCTTGCCGCCGGTCAGCGCGCGAAAGGTGACGGCGTTACCAAATTCCTGTGCGTGAACCACGCGATCCAGCAGCCCACGGTGGGTGAGCGTTGCCGCGGTTTTGCCGATGGTCTGGGTGTTGAACTGGGCGATGCGATGCTGGACAGCGGCACCGACCCGGCGGAAATCAAGAACAAGGTTCTGGCCTATCTGTCCGCGAATCCGGATACCGATGGCATCCTGACTCTGGGTCCGGTGTCGGCTGATCCCACCGTGGCGGCACTGAAGGAAAACGGCATGGCCGGTGACATCTATTTCGGCACCTTCGATCTGGGTGAGGAAATCGTCAAAGGCATCAAGGACGGCACCATTCAGTGGGGCATCGACCAGCAGCCCTTCCTGCAGGCCTATCTGCCGGTCGTGATCCTGACCAACTACCATCGCTATGGCGTTCTGCCGGGCAACAACATCAACTCGGGCCCTGGTTTTGTGACCGCAGACGCCCTTGAAAAAGTCGAGGAACACGCGGGCGAATACCGCTGATCCCAACCGGGTGGCGCCAGGGCGCGCCACCCGCCTGACTTCAATCCGCACCTTTCAAATCGTGGAGGCACCCCATGTCCACCACCCAAGTCGCTGACGAACGCGTCAAGGAAATGTCCGCGCTGCGCCGCTGGCTGATCCGCCCCGAGCTGGGCGGGATCGTTGGAACCGTCGCAGTCTTTACCTTCTTTCTTCTATTCGCCGCCGATTCCGGCATGTTCAACGCGCAGGGCGTGATGAACTGGGGCACCGTGTCCGCTCAGTTCATGATTATCGCTGTTGGCGCGTGCCTACTGATGATCGCGGGTGAATTCGACCTGTCCGTCGGCTCGATGATCGGCTTTTCGGGCATGATGATTGCCATCTTTCTGGTGATCCTGGGCTGGCCCGCCTGGATCTCGATCATTGTGACTTTCATTCTGTGCATGCTGATCGGTGCCTTTAACGGCTGGATCGTGATCCGCACCGGGCTGCCCAGCTTTATCGTGACGCTGGCGGCGCTGTTCGTGCTGCGGGGCTTTACCATCTATCTGCCGCAAACCTTCGAGAACAAGACCATTATCGGCGGTATCCGCGACGCGGCAGAGGGCGACTGGCTGGCCCCGATTTTTGGCGGGAAAGTTCTGCAGGGGCTGTTCGTCTGGCTGGGCGATAACGGCATTATCGCCACGTTCGAACGCGGTACGCGCGCCGGTCAACCTGTTGTTGACGGTATCCCCATGCTGATCGTCTGGGCGATTGTCATCATTATCTTTGGCCATGTGCTGCTGACCAAAACCAAGTTTGGCAACTGGATCTTTGCGGCCGGTGGCGATGCCGAGGCCGCGCGAAACTCGGGTGTGCCCGTGAACAAGGTGAAAATCCTGATGTTCATGTTCACCGCCTTTTGCGCCACCGTCTTTGCGACCTGTCAGGTCATGGAATTCGGTTCGGCCGGGGCGGATCGTGGTCTGCTGAAAGAGTTCGAGGCAATCATCGCCGTGGTCATTGGTGGCGCGTTGCTGACCGGCGGCTATGGCTCGGTTCTGGGCGCGGCGCTGGGTGCGCTGATCTTTGGTGTGGTGCAGCAGGGGCTGTTCTTTGCAGGCGTCGAAAGCTCTCTGTTCCGGGTGTTTCTGGGTGTGATCCTGCTGGGTGCGGTGATCCTGAACACCTATATTCGTCGCATCATCACAGGAGAACGCTGAGATGACCGAAGACACCAAATTCCACCACGGCGACTCGCAAGAGCAAAAGCCGATCATCCGTATGGTCGACATCCAGAAACACTTTGGTTCGGTGATCGCGCTGGCTGGCGTCAGTTTCGACCTGAAACCGGGGGAATGCCATTGCCTACTGGGAGATAACGGCGCAGGTAAGTCGACCTTCATCAAAACCATGTCCGGTGTGCACAAACCCACCGCGGGCGAGATTTTCTTCGAAGACAGGCCGATGCATTTCGAAGACCCGCGTGACGCCATTTCAGCGGGTATCGCCACGGTGCACCAGCATCTGGCCATGATCCCGTTGATGAGCGTCAGCCGCAACTTCTTCATGGGCAATGAGCCGACGCGCAAAGTGGCCGGTATCAACTTCTTCGACAAGAAACTGGCGGACGAGATCACCATGGAAGAGATGCGCAAGATGGGCATCAACCTACGTGGCCCGGATCAGGCCGTCGGCACCCTGTCAGGCGGGGAACGTCAGACCGTTGCGATTGCCCGCGCCGTGCATTTCGGTGCGAAGATCCTGATTTTGGACGAGCCGACCTCCGCCCTTGGGGTGCGTCAGACCTCGAACGTGCTGGCGACGATCGACAAGGTGCGCAGTCAGGGCGTGGGCGTCGTGTTCATCAGCCACAACGTCCGCCACGCGTTGGCGGTGGGCGACCGCTTTACCGTGTTGAACCGGGGGCAGACGCTGGGCACCGCAAAGCGGGGTGAGATCACGCCTGAGGAGCTTCAGGACCTCATGGCTGGCGGTCAGGAACTGGCCGAACTGGAAGGTTCGTTGGGCGGGACCGTTTAAAACACCGGTGCCCCGCAGACATGCGGGGTGCCCGATCATTCAGTGGTGCAAGGCCACACTAAAATCACAGGTCAGATTGGGTGGCCTGGAACCTTCAGAAATGTGAAAACCGACCTAAAGCCCATGGCGGCTTCGTGTTGAAAGGGATCATGATGAGCAAGACAGTCCGACTGACCGCGGCGCAAGCTCTGGTGCGCTATCTCGGGGCGCAGATGAATGAGGCCGGAGAGCCCTATATCGCCGGAGTCTGGGCCATTTTCGGCCATGGCAACGTGGCGGGTCTGGGTGAGGCTTTGCACGCCGTCAAGGACAGCCTGCCGACCTATCGTGGTCACAACGAACAGACCATGGCCCATTGCGCGATTGCCTATGCCAAGCAGATGCGCCGCACGCGGGCGATGGCCGTGACCTCATCCATCGGGCCGGGGGCCACGAATATGGTGACAGCGGCGGCATTGGCTCATGCGAACCGACTGCCGGTACTGATCATCCCCGGCGATGTGTTTGCCTCGCGCGGTCCGGACCCGGTGCTGCAGCAGATCGAGAATTTTGGCGACGGCACGGTCAGCGCCAATGACTGTTTCCGCCCGGTCAGCCGCTACTATGACCGTATCTCGCGCCCCGAACACCTGTTGACCGCGCTACCGCGCGCCTTCCGTACCATGACCGACCCGGCAGATTGCGGTCCGGTGACGCTGGCCTTCTGCCAGGACGTGCAGGCCGAGGCCTACGACTACCCCGAAAGCTTCTTTGAGCCCCGCGTCTGGTATCAGCGCCGCATCCGCCCGGACGAGGGCGAACTGGCCCGCGCCGTTGCCGCGATCAAGGCGGCGAAGCGCCCGGTCATCGTAGCCGGAGGCGGGGTGCATTACTCGGGCGCGACCGATGCGCTGCAAAGCTTTGTTGAAACCCACAACATCCCCGTCGCTGAAACGCAGGCGGGCAAATCGGCCTTGGCCTGGGACCATCCATTGAATCTGGGGCCCATTGGCGTCACCGGTGGAGAACCGGCCAATGATGTCTGCGCCGAGGCTGATCTGGTTCTTGCGGTTGGTACGCGGTTGCAGGATTTCACCACCGGGTCATGGGGCCTGTTTTCGAACCCCGAACGCGAGATGATCTGCCTGAACACCGCAGCCTATGACGCCGAAAAGCACGGAGCAATGCCATTGCAATCCGACGCACGCGTGGGCTTGCAAGAGCTGGGCGCAGGCTTGCAGGGCTACAGCGCCGATCCAGTGGCCGATACCCTGAAAGCCGATTGGTTCGGCAAGGTCGACAAGCTGACCGACGCGCCCGGCGACGGGAATGCTCTGCCTACCGACATGCAGGTGATTGGCGCGGTTCAGCGGGCCTCGCACAACGACACGGTTGTAATGTGCGCCGCCGGAACAATGCCCGGTGAGTTGCACAAGCTGTGGAAGGCCCCACGCCCCGGCGCCTATCACATGGAATACGGGTTCAGCTGCATGGGGTATGAGATCGCAGGTGCGATGGGTATCAAAATGGCCCAGCCCGAACGGGACGTGATCTGCTTTACCGGCGACGGCACCTATATGATGGCGAACTCGGAAATGGCCTCTGCCGCGATGATGGGCGTGTCTTTCACTGTTGTCATCACCGACAACCGGGGCTTTGGCTGTATTAACCGCTTGCAGATGGGCACCGGCGGGGCCGAGTTTAACAATCTGCTGGATCACGCGGTGCATGAGACACCGTCGGCTATTGATTTTACCGCCCACGCGGCGGCGATGGGGGCGACCTCGGTCAAGGTCAGCTCGATTGCTGACTTGGAAGAGGCTTTGGCCAAGCGTGCCGACATCAAAGGGCCTTATGTGGTGGTCATCGACACCGATCCGTACCCGTCCACCGAATACGGCGGTACCTGGTGGGAGGTTGCGGTGCCCGAGGTCTCAATCCGCCCCGAAGTCAACGAAAAACGCGCGGCCTATGAAGTTGCGATCAAGGAAAGAAATACGAAATGAGCGTGAAGATCGGTATCTCTCCGATTGCCTGGCAGAATGACGATCTGCCCGACCTTACGGCAGCCTATACCATGGAACAGGCGCTGAAAGAGGCCAGAGAGATTGGTTATACAGGCGTCGAGCGCGGCCAGCGGATGCCCGGCGATACCCAAGGTTTGCGCGCCTATCTCGACGGCAACGACATCGCCCTGTGCGGCGGTTGGTGTTCCGGTGCGTCGCTGGTCAACGACTTCGCGACCGAACGTGAGGCGGTGCGCGAACAGGTCGAGCAATTCGTGGCGCTGAACAGCCCGTGCATTGTCTATGCCGAATGCTCGAACACCGTGCAGGGGCAGATGGGCACGCCGGTCAATCACCGTCCGAAACTGTCGAAGGATGAGGTCAAGGCCTACGCAGCCAAGATCACCGAATTGGCGAAATGGATGGCCGATCAGGGGATGCCGATGGCCTATCACCACCACATGGGCACGATCATCGAAAGCGAGGATGACGTGAACTGGCTGATGGAGGGATCGGGCCCCGAGGTGAACCTGTGCTTTGACACTGGCCATCTGCTGTTTGGCGGCGGCGATGTGATGGCAACCCTGAACCGCTGGGGCGACCGGGTGCATCATGTGCATTTCAAGGACATCCGCCCTCAGATCGTGCAGACAACTCGCGAGAATGACCATTCTTTCCTGGATGCGGTGGTCGGCGGCGCTTTCACCGTTCCAAGCGATGGTTGCATCGACTTTCAGGCGGTCGCAAACGCGCTGAAAGCGATGGATTACGACGGCTGGATCGTGGTCGAGGCCGAACAGGACCCGGCCAAGGCACCGCCCTATGAATATTCCAAGATGGGCTACGACCACATTGTCGAGGTTTGCACACGGGCGGGATTGGAGATCACGGCGTAACACCCAGCCCCAAAGGGCAACACCAAAAGCCATGAGAAAGGAGACTGTCATGGTGACTCAACAGCTTGGATATGTCGGCTATTTCGACCGGGAATCCTGTGGTCTGGATGAATTCAAGGTGTTGACCGCTCAGAACCTCTTGGCTGAAACGGTGCCTTTTGCGGCCTCCGTCGAAAAGAACGTGCCCGTCTATGACATGCAGGCGCTGCGTCAGATGTTGGAACAGCCTGATACACGCCGGGCTTTGCTGGCGGAGTGGGGCTGGGTTCTGGACAAATCCGCTGGTGTGATCGCTTTGAAAGGGGCATATCCGGACACCTCGATCATTGATCGGGCGACGGATGTGTTCCGTCAGATTATCGAGCAAGAACGCCTAAGCGGGGCGGGTGAGGGTGATCATTTCGCCGCCTCAGGCGCGAATGACCGGATTTGGAACGCGTTGCAAAAACAATGCCTGCGCGACCCCGAAGGCTTTGCGCTCTATTTCGGGAACACGGCGATCTCGGCGGCTTGTGAAGCATGGCTTGGACCGAACTATCAGGTGACGGCGCAGATCAATCAGGTGCGCCCCGGTGGCAAGGCGCAACAGGCGCATCGGGACTATCACCTGGGGTTTCAAAGCGCGGACAGTGCAGCCCGATACCCGGCCCATGCGCATCTGGTAACAGCCTCGCTGACGCTGCAGGGCGCAGTTGCGCATTGCGACATGCCGGTAGAAAGCGGTCCGACCAAGCTGCTACCGTTCTCGCAGCTCTACCCGCCGGGCTACCTGGCTTTCCATGATGAGGCCCACCGGGCGCATTTCGAGGACAGCTATATCCAGCTCCCACTGGAAAAGGGCGACGCGGTGTTCTTCAACCCGGCCCTGTTCCATGCGGCGGGCGAGAACAGCAGCACCAACATTCACCGCATGGCGAACCTGCTGCAAATCTCATCTCCCTTCGGGCGTGCGATGGAGGCGGTGGATCGTCAGGCGATGTCGCTGGCAGTGTTCCCGTCACTGGTCGCCTTGAAGCAGCGCGGGGCGTTGGACGCTGCGCAGTTGGAGGCCGCGATTGCGGCCACGGCTGAGGGTTATCCTTTCCCTACCAATCTGGACACGGACCCTCCGGTCGGGGGCAACGCGCCTGAAAGCCAGGCGGACATACTGCGCCGCGCTGTTGCGGAAGGCTGGACCGAGGCGCAACTGTCCAAGGTTCTTTCGGCCCTGAACCAAAGGCAAGCTGCCTGAAACAACAATCGGGCGGCCCGAATGGCTGCCCGCAAGGAGAACAAAATGGCAGATCTGCTCAAGAAACCCTTCGGCACGCGCGGCAAGGTCCACGATATCACCCCGGCCAGCGCCGGGTGGCGGTATGTCGGGTTTGGTCTCTATCACTTGCGGGCCGGTGACACGGCGTTTGAGGCCACCGGTGATCGTGAGGTCATTCTGGTCATGGTCGAGGGGAAGGCACAGATCACCGGGGCCGGGCAGGATTGGGGTGTTCTGGGTGACCGGATGAACGTGTTCGAGAAGACGCCACCGCATTGCCTGTACCTGCCGAACGGAACCGAATGGGAAGCGGTGGCAGAAACCGATTGTGTCATCGCTGTCTGTTCGGCACCGGGCAAAAGCGGTCATGCGGCGCGGCGTATTGGCCCTGATGGAATAACCTTGACCGAACGCGGCAAGGGCGTGAACACGCGCTATATCAACAACATAGCGATGGAGGCGGAGGACTTCGCCGACAGCCTGCTGGTGACCGAGGTCTTCACGCCAAATGGCCACTGGTCGTCCTATCCCAGTCACCGCCACGACGAGGACGATTATCCCCGGATCACCTATCTGGAAGAGACCTATTACCACCGCCTGAACCCGTCCAACGGCTTCGGCATCCAGCGGGTCTATACCGATGACGGCCAGTTGGATGAAACGATGGCGGTGTCTGATGGCGACGTCGTGACCGTCCCGCGCGGCCACCACCCCTGCGGCGCGCCCTATGGGTTCGAGATGTACTACCTGAACGTCATGGCCGGGCCGCTGCGAAAATGGCGGTTCGTCCCGGCCCCCGAGGTCGAGTGGATCATGGAGCGTGACGCTTAGCGCCTGCTGGAAACCGGGCCCCGTCATTCCGGGGCCTTTTTGCTTCTATCACTGCGCCGGTGCACCAAAAGCGCGGATCACCATGCGCGCAGCAGCCTCGACCGGGTCATGCGTTTCCTTCAGGATGGTCACGCGGTCGAACCTGTCGGGGTCTGCGTTCACGGCCTCGCGCAGGGCCTGACCAAAGGCCATGCGCAGTTCGGTTCCGATGTTGAACTTGCAAATTGCGGTTTCGCGGGCGAGGCGCGCGCGCTGTTCGACCGGTACGCCCGACCCACCATGGATGACCAGCGGAACCTCGGTCATGGCGTCAATCTGGCGGATGCGATCTTCGTCCAGGCCGCCCTCTTTGTTCTGTTGCAAATGGACGTTGCCGACCGAGATCGCCATCGCGTCCACGCCGCTGTCGCGGGCGAACTGCGCAGCCTCGGTCGGGTCGGTCCCGTTCGAGCCTTCGCCGCCGGAATAACCCACGAACCCGATCTCGCCCTCGCAGGAAATGCCCGCCGCGTGGGCCATCTCGGCAATTGCGGCAGTCTCGTCGATGTTCTGCTGCAGGGGCTTGCGCGATCCGTCGAACATCAGCGAGGTAAAGCCGCTGTCCAGTGCGATCTTGCACTCCTCAAACGTATAGCCGTGATCCAGGTGGGCCACTACCGGCACCGAAGCGTTCTCGGCCAGATGCCGGAACATCTTACCCAGAATAGGCAGGGGGGTGTGCTCGCGGCAGCTGGGTCCGGCTTGCAGGATCACTGGGGCATTTTCGGCCTCGGCCGCGGCCACATAGGCGCGCATGTCTTCCCAGCCGAGGGTCACAAGCCCGCCCACGGCATAGCCTTGTTCGTAGGCCGGTTGCAGGACGTCTTTCAGAGTGACGAGGGTCATTTGAACTTCGCGATCATGTCTTTGATGCCCGGAATCGTTTCGATCTGATAGGCATGTGTTGGTTGGAAATACTGCACCAGAGACCGCTGGCTGAGACCGCCGAGGATGGTGAAGTAATACATCTCATACCCCGGCAGCACGCAGCAGGGGTGATAACCCTTGTCGATGCAGATCGTCGAGCCATCGACGATGTGGTAGGCATCGCCCGGCTCGTTGTCCTCGCGCTGCAGCATTTGCAGGCCCGAGCCCCAGTTGGGCTTGAAGCGGAAGTTATAGGTCTCGTCGTGGCGCGATTCATCCGGCAGGCGGTTGGTGTCGTGCTTATGGCTGGGAAAACCTGACCAGCCGCCCTGACCAACCGTGAACAACTCGCTCACCAGCAGGCGACCGACCTTGTCATGTTGTTTCTGGCCAAGGATGTGTTTGATTTTACGATGGGTTTTGGTGTCATCGCTGCCATATTGCACAAGGTCATGTTCGCGCACGTCGAAAGGATCCAGCACCTTGTCGAACTTTGCGCCCGCGATGAAAACCTCGGCCTTGTCCGATACACAGACCAGTTGTGCCTTGGCCCCGACCGGAACGTATACGCCCTCGGGTTCACCGTCCCAGACATCCTCGCCCCGGTTGCCCAGCTTGGGGAATTGCACCCCCTCGACTTCGACATCGGCGCTGCCGGTGGCGGGCACGATGCAGGTCTCATACCCCGGTACCTGATATTCGAACGCCTCGCCACGGCGCAGTTTGACGATGTTGAAATAGTTCAGCGGCACCGTCGGATCGTCGGCATCCACAATGGGTTTGTTCTGGTTGTCATAGGGCGCGATGTGCATGGGAAACTCCTATGTGGTCGGGCCGGGATGATCGGCAAGGAACGCATCCAGTTCCGGGGTTGTGGGCATGGCGGGGGCGCAGCCGGGATTGGAAACCACGATGGACGCACAGGCTGAACCGCGCAGGACCGCCTGTTCCAGCGACGCGCCAGCAGCGATCGAGGCCAAAAGACCGGCCATGAAACTGTCACCCGCGCCAACGGGTTTGATCGCATCGACCGGGAAGATGCCTGTTTGAATCTCTTGCCCGTCGGTCAGGGTCACGGCACCCTTTTCGCCCATCTTGTAGATGACAACCCGGCCCGGTTTCGAGGCCAGTTCCCGGGCCTTGTCGAACCCTTTTTCGATGCCACCGGCCATGAAGCCGAATTCTTCATCATTGCCGACGATCAGGTCGCTGGCCTCACCAGCGCGGGACAGAACGTCGGCGGCCACTTCGGGTGAGGGCCAGCTATAGGGCCGGTAATCGACATCGAAAATCACCGGCAACCCGGCTTTGTGTGCATTGTCAAAGGCGCGGAACGTGGCGCTGCGCGAAGGTTCCGAGGCGAACACCGTTCCGGCGGACAGGACAGCCGAGAATTCGCCATAGTTGACCCGGTCAACGTCCTCTTCGGTCACCTGGAAATCGACGGCCCCGTTGCGATAGATGACGTTCTGGAAATTCTCGGTCCGGCTTTCATACAACGCCAGAGAGGTGCGATATTCGCCCCCCAATATGCGGATATAGGACGTATCCACCCCGTAATGCCGCAGCCGGTTCAGGCAAAAGCGCCCGATTGCATCATCCGAGACCGAGGTGACCAGCGATGCCTGACTGCCCAGCTTGACCAGACCCGCGCAGATATTGGCCGAGGATCCGCCTAGATCGGCATGGAACGTTTCGGCATCCTCGCTTTTGACGTTGATGGGATCGGCAAACAGGTCCATGCCAGCACGCCCGAAAACCGCAAAACGGTTCCCTTTGATACCGTCCATCAAAGCGCTCACGTCATATTCCTCCGGCTTAGGGGCGTCGGCAAAGTTTGGACCTTGCGTTGAATCGATTCACACGATACTGATTTTGCAACCGGTTGCAAATGATATGTTCGGAGCCGTGACAGATGCCTGAAATCGGAATTGGAATCGTTGGTGGCGGCTATATGGGCAAGGCACATTCCGTTGCCATGTCCGCCGTTGGTGCGGTGTTCAACACGGCGCTCAGACCTCGGCTTGAGGTGATCTGCGCGTCCACGCCTGCAAGCGCCGAGCGGTATCGGGAAGCCTATGGATTTCAGCGCGCGACCCATGACTGGCGCGCTTTGGTCGAGGACCCAAGGGTCGAGGCTGTGGTGATCGCGTCGCCGCAGGAAACCCATCGCCAGATCGCCGAGGCGGCTTTTGCTTTGGGCAAGCCGGTTTTGTGCGAAAAACCGCTGGGCGCGTCGCTTGAGGACAGTCAGGCGATGGTCAACGCTGCCGAGGCTGCGGGTGCCGTCAATATGGTCGGTTTCAACTATATCCGCACGCCAGCCAGCCAGTACGCCCGCCAGTTGATCGCCGAGGGCGAGATTGGCGACGTCACCTGGTTTCGGGGCGAGCATACCGAGGATTTCTATGCCGACCCGCAAGCCCCCGCCACATGGCGCACGACGGGCATGGCGAACGGCACGATTGGCGATCTGGCCCCGCATATGGTGAACGGCGCGATGGCTTTGATCGGACCAATTGCGCAGGTCATGGCCGATGTGGAAACCGTGCACCGCACGCGCCCCGGCGGAGAGGTCACAAATGACGACCACGCGCAGATGATGTGCCGGTTTGAAAATGGCGTGATGGGGAACCTCTATTTCAGTCGCGTCGCGACGGGGCGGAAGATGGGCTATGCCTATGAGATTTCTGGCACAAAAGGCGCAATCCGCTTTGATCAGGAAGATCAGAATGCCCTGTGGCTTTATCGGCGCGAAGGGCCCGAGGCGCAGCGGGGATTCACCAAAATCCTGACCGGCCCGACGCACCCGGATTACGAACCCTTCTGTCAGGGACCCGGCCACGGCACCGGCTATCAGGACCAGATCATCATCGAGGCCAAGGATTTCCTGCAGGCTATCCACACAGGCGAAGCGATCTGGCCCACCTTCCGCGACGGGCATCAGGTCAACCGGGTGCTGGCGGCGGCGCTGGCCTCATCGGACCAGCGGCAGTGGAAAAACATCAGCGATTTCTGATCGCTTAACGATACAATCGATAGAGAGACCAAGACCATGGCAAAGCTGAAATGGGGCATGATCGGCGGTGGCGAAGGCAGCCAGATCGGGCCCGCCCACCGGTTGGGCGCGCAGGCGGACGGGATGTTCGAATTCGCCGCAGGCGCGCTGGATCATCGGCCCGAGGTGGGCCGTGAATATGCGCAACGGCTGGGTATTGCTGCTGATCGCGCCTATGGCGATTGGCAAGAGATGCTGGCAGGGGAGAAAGACCGCGACGATCGCGTCGATCTGGTGACGATTGCCACGCCAAACTCGACCCATTTCGAGATCGCCAAGGCGTTTCTGGAAGCCGGGTTCAACGTGCTGTGTGAAAAGCCGATGACGATGACGGTGGAAGAAGGCGAAGAGATCGTTCGCGTCGCAGAAACCTCGGGCAAGATCTGCGCGGTCAACTATTGCTATTCGGCCTATCCGATGGTTCGTCAGGCCCGTGCCATGGTGCGGGCGGGTGATATTGGCATGGTCCGTCTGGTTGTCACCAATTTCAGCCATGGGCACCACGGCGATGCCACGGATGCCGACAACCCGCGCGTGCGCTGGCGCTACGATCCGGCGATGGCCGGTGTCTCGGGTCAATTCGCAGACTGTGGCATTCATGCGCTGCATATGGCCAGTTTCATCTGCGATGACGAGGTGAAGTCCTTGTCCGCCGATATGGCCTCGACCATCTCCAGCCGGGAACTGGAAGACGACGCGATGGTGAATTTCCGGATGGAGGGCGGCACGGTCGGGCGGCTCTGGACTTCCTCCGTGGCTATTGGGCGGCAGCACGGGTTCGACATTCAGGTGTTTGGCGAAACCGGTGGGCTGCGCTGGGCCTCCGAACAGCCGAACCAGTTGATTTACACGCCTGTCGGTGGACGCACCCAGATCATCGAAAAGGGCGAGGGCGGGCTGCATGATGAAGTGCAACGTCTGTCTCGGGTGGCGATCGCGCACCCCGAGGGCTTTCCGCTGGCCGTGGCCAATATCTACTGCGATCTGGCCGACGCGATCCGAGGTGAGACGCGCGACGGCTTGCCCGGCGCTGCGGATGGGGTGCGGTCTATCGCGGCAGTCCACGCCGCTGTCGCGTCCGGCAAAGAGCAGGGTGCGTGGAAAGACGCCCGCCCGCCGATGTTTCGCTGATCAAGGGCGGGGCCGCCGCAACGTGCCGCGCTCGATCACCCGACAGGGGAAAATCCGGGCCTCAGGGTATCTATGAGGCTCTTTCAGCATTTCCTCGACCAGATCGACCGAGGACGTGATGATCTGTTTGATCGGCTGGTGAATGGTCGTGAGATCGACGCTTTCCCACCGGGCCATTTCCATGTCGTTCAGGCCGATGATGCCGATGTCCTTGCCGGGTTTCAGCCCATGATCCTTGAGCGCTGACAGCGCACCGACAGACAGGATGTCGTCGCCGCAGAAATACCCTTCGGCAGGGTTGCCTTGCAGCAGGCGCAGCATTTCCGCGCGCCCCGCCTCGAACGAGTAATTATCCGCGAAAGAATGCGACACGTCGAGGTCGGGGTGCTGGTCGGTTTCCTCGATAAACCCCCGATACCGATCCATGGCCGAGGTCGCATCTTTTGGCCCGCCGAGATAGCCGACGCGCTTGTACCCGCGCGAAACAAGCTCTCGCGCCGCCATGCGCCCGCATTCGACGTTATCGATGCCGACCACATGCACCTCGGGCGAGGTCGCCGACCGTCCGAAGGTATGCACAACCGGCACGCCCGCATCGTGGAACGCTTTGGCAAAACTGGGGGGCAGGGTTGATGACGCGACAATGACCGCATCGACTGAATACTGACGCAGCATTCGCACGGAATTGGCAGGCTCGGTCTCGTCCGTCAGGTTTACGATCAGCGGGCGCAAGCCGCGCTCCTGCAGCGCGCGGGTGAACTGGTCGAACACCTCAAGAAAGATCGGGTTGTGGAAGTTGTTGGAGATCAGGCCGATCAGCTTGGTCCGCCCGGTCGTCAGCGATGAGGCCAGCGCATTTGGGCTGTACCCCAATTCTCGCGCCGCTTTCTCGACCTTGCTGCGCGTTTTGGCCGAGACCGAGGCCCCTTCGGTAAAGGTGCGCGAAACGGCGGATCGGGACACCCCGGCAAGCGCCGCAACATCTTTCAAAGTCACGCTCACAGGGCGTACCGTTCATGCGGGTGGGGTGTGGATCGGGTCGCGATAATCATTGGGCTTGATTATGCACTATTGCGACGCGGCTGCAACCGGTTGCAACCTGCCTGAGGTGGTACGAGGCGGCTTGAAAACCGCCTCGACCGGGTATCATCAGCTCGCGCCTTGGGTTTCCAGCGCAGTCAGCAGCGTGCCCAGATTATGCTGGAACATCGCCAGATAGCTTGTGGCCGGGCCACCACGCTCGGACAGGGCGTCCGAAAACAGACGGCCACCGATCTCAATACCGGTTTCGTCCGAGATCTGCTGAACCAAGGCCGGGCTGGTGATGTTTTCAACAAACAAGGCTGCCGCACCTTCGGCTTTCAGTTGGTCGATCAGAACGGCCAGTTCCTTGGCGGACGGCTGGGCTTCGGTGTCGATGCCGACTGGCGCCAGGAAGGTCATGCCATAGGCGTCCGCCAGATAGCCGAACGCGTCATGGGCAGTGACGACAGTGCGGCGGTCTGCGGGCAGGTTCGCCAGTTTGGTTTTGGTTTCGGCGTCCAGTGCCTCCAGCTTGGCGATATACGCGTCGGCATTGGCGGCGATTTCATCTGCATGCTCGGGCATGGCGTCTTTCATCGCGTCCGCCACGTTGGTCACGTAGATCACGCCGTTCAACAGCGAGTTCCAGGCGTGGGGGTCAATTGCACCGTCGACCTCGACCGGCGTGATGCCGTCGGTTGCGACATGCACGGTGGCTTCGGTGCCCGATTCCGCGATCAGCGTGTCGGACCATGTCTCAAAGCCCAGACCGTTGACAAAGATGATGTCCGCCTGCGCCACGGCCTTGGCGTCCGCAACCGACGGCTGATACACATGCGCGTCCGCATCGGGGCCAACGATTGTGGTCACATCGGCCAGGTCGCCCACGACCTCTTCGACCATGTCGCCGAGGATCGAGAAGCTGGCGACGACCTTGACGTGGTCTTCACCTGCATAGGCTGGCAGGGCAACCAGAGCGAGGGATGCCGTGGCAATACCGGCATAGAGGGATTTCATAAGAGTCATTGAGCTCTCTCTTCTTGTGGAACTTGCGCGACGGGGATGTCTTTCGAAACGGACGGTTTGCGCAGCCGTCCGCCAAAACCAAGCGGCCCAAAGATGGCCGAAAACAGGAAGAACCCGCCCGCGACCAGCACGATGGCCGGGCCGGATGGCGTGTCGGGAAACAGGTAGGACAGGGTCAGACCGATCCAGCAGCTGGACAGGGCGAAAAGGAAACCCAAAACCAGCTGCGCCGTGATGGTACTTGCCCAATACCGCGCGGCGGTTGCGGGCAGGATCATCAGGCCGACAGCCATAAGTGTGCCCAGCGTCTTGAACGCGGCCAGCAGGTTCAGAACCAGCAGCAGCATAAAGCCCTGATCGACCAGCCAGGGGCGGCGCGTCTGGGTTTCGAAAAACACCGGGTCGCAGGTGCTGACAATCAAGGGGCGCAGCAGGACAGCAAAGGCCACCAGCGTCACCGTCGCGACCCCACCCACCAGCATCATCGACGCATCGTCAATTCCGAGGATCGAACCGAACAGGAAGCTTTTCAGCGGAACGGCGGACCCGGCTGCGGATAGAATGAATATCCCTACGGCCAAGGCGATCAGGTACAGCGAGGCAAGGCTGGCATCGCTGCGCAGGATCGTCCGGCGCGCCAGCAGGGCCGTAAGGATGGCCACCCCGACCCCAGCAATCAGCCCGCCGACCAACAGCGACATGACCGATAAACCCGCCGTCACGAACCCGATGACGATGCCGGGCGTAATCGCGTGGGCCATGGCTTCACCCGCCAGTGACAGGCGGCGCAGGACAAGGAATGCCCCCACCGGCGCGACCGAGGCCGACAGAACGGTGGTCGCCACAAAGGCGCGGCGCATGAAGGCAAAGCTCCACATTTCGGTAAGCAGATCAAACATGGGCATGCTCCGATGCTGAAGGGTTTCCACGGAACATCCACGAGGCCTGACTCTCGGACAGATACCCCTGCGCGACCAGCCGGTCGGGCGTCAGGACGTCATTCACCGGACCATGGGTCGCTTCTTGCCCGCCCAACAGCAGGGCATGGCTGCAATGGTCCAGAACCGATGACAGGTCATGCACGACCAGCACAACGGCGCGGCCCTCATCGCGCCAGCGGCGGATGATCGTCAGCAGATGCGCCTCCGTGCTTTGGTCAACGGCGGCAAAGGGTTCGTCCAGCAGGATCAGCGGCGCGTCCTGCATGATGACACGTGCGAACAGGGCGCGTTGAAGCTGCCCGCCGGACAGCATGTGAAGCGGGCGGTCTGCGATGTCCAGAACCCCGGCCTCGTCCAATGCGGCGGTCATCCGGTCGCGCGCGGCGCTGTCCAGACCGGACCGAAATCCAAATCCACGCCAGGCCCCCATCGCGGCCAGATCGCGTACTCGGATGGGAAAGCGGCGGTCAAACTCGGTCATTTGCGCCAGATAGCCGATGGCGCCGGGGCGGCCATTGGGCCAGTTCATGCTGCCCGAAAGCGGATCCAGCAGACCCAGCAGCATCTTCACAAACGTGCTTTTGCCCGACCCATTGGCCCCCAGAACGGCCAGAGTTGTGCCGGCTTCAATATCCATGGACAGGCGACGAAACAGCGTCAGATCAGGGTATCCAAGCGTCAGATCGCGGAGTTGCAAGACAGCCGTCATCACAGCACCACGTAAATCGCAAGCCACAGCACAGCCGACACGGCCAAAGCGCCAGCAATCAGCGCCAAAACGCTGAATTCGGTTAGGCAGCGCCCTCGTGCACCCGAGTCGTCATGGGTAATGTGCCGCGTCATCGGGATACCCCATTGGCTTGCGCGCAAACAGTGGTGTTGCAGGTCACCGGGGCAACGGTCAACCGATGCGGGTTGCAGGGTGGAAATTCATTTTTTTGCAATGACAAAAGCATCGCCTCCTTCGCGAGGTCGAGGGCAAAGCGAGTGCAAGGTTTTGGACGGCACAGGCCGTTTGAAACATTGTCATCTCCCTCTGGGACACCCCGCCCAGGTTCATTCAAATTCGGATGGCAGGTCTCCTGACTTGCGGGTCAACGCTGTCCCGATCCTTCCCAGGCAAATGCCCAGTGGACGATCTCGGGTCGCTCGCCGCCTACAGTTGCGGGGGCAGTCACGGAATTGGCCATGGGGCCGCACCGTATTCCCTTTTATCCCGTCCGCAGAAAGCGGTCGGGAACCATCGCGGGCGACAGAACATGAAACACCTTGATTCGACAAGAGCACGTTCTAGAACGTTGTTGTTATCGGACGGGTCGGTTTCGAGGGGCAAAAGAGCTTCGTGGCATAAAAAGCGTGGTTTTTGGGGTGGCGGGTCCGAACGGAGGTCCGCAGGCGAAAAGGCCTGCCAGGCGCAAGTGATAACCGCCCATTGCCTTGATTTCATGTATATGGAGAAGTGGTGGGCGACCCTGGAATCGAACCAGGCGTGCGTCTCCGCGAGGGAGTTACAGTCCCCTGCCACACCTTGCGGCCTGTCGCCCACTGTCAGGCGTTGCACCTGACGTGGAGGCGTGATTACTAGCGCACCAAAGGAGCGTCAACAGGAAAATTCCGCTTTGACGCAGGAAACCGAATTCCCGGCCCGGAGGCCCCCAAAATGAAAAAACCCAAGTGGGTCGTCGAAAAGGAACAGGCGCGAAAAGCCGCCGCTGCAGAGACCGTTTGGTTGTTCGGCCTGCACGCCGTGCGGGACGCTTTGATGAACCCCAAACGCCAAAAACTGCGCCTGATCGTGACCCGAAATGCCCGCGACAAGCTGGCCGAAGCCATTGAGTTTGCAGGGATCGAAGCCGAGATGGTCGATCCGCGCAAGTTCACGGCACCTATCGATGCAGGCTCGGTCCATCAAGGCGCGGCGCTTGAGGTCAAGCCGCTGGATTGGGGCGGTCTGGCTGAAAACTGCATCGGGCGCGAACACCCGCGCGTGATCCTGCTGGACCGGGTGACCGACCCGCATAACGTGGGGGCGATTCTGCGCTCGGCCGAGGTTCTGGGCGCAAGCGCCGTGATCGGAACGCGGCACCATTCGGCCCCTGAAACCGGGGCGCTGGCGAAAACGGCCAGCGGCGCGTTGGAACGTCAGCCCTATCTTCGGGTGCGTAATCTGGCCGACACGATCACCGAATTGCAGGAAATGGGCTTTCTGGTGCTTGGGCTGGACGGTGAGGCGCAAGAGACGATCGAAACCGCCCTGGGCGATCAGCGCGACCGGCCCGTGGCCCTGGTGCTGGGCGCCGAAGGGCCGGGATTGCGGCAAAAGACCAAGGAAACGGTTGATCAGCTGGTGAAAATTGACGCATCCGGCGGGTTCGGGTCCCTGAACGTCTCAAATGCGGCGGCAATCGCCTTATATGCCTCACGTCACCATTGAACAGGAGAGCGTCATTTCCGGACCATCCAAAATCGCCACCTGCTGTTATTGCGGGACCCGGGCTGCGCTGGTTTTGACCGGTAAGAACCGGCACGAGCTGAGCTGTTCCAATTGCGGCGCGCCGTTGCATGACCTGAAGAAGCTGCCAAAGCGCAAGGTAGCAAAGCCCAGGCAGGAACGCACCGCAATCAGCCATGTTGCCCCGCCCAAGACGCGCAAGAAGAAAAAGAAGAAAAGCGTGCTGTATCGGGTGCTGGACGAAGCCTGGGACGTGATCGAGGATATTTTCGACTAAACTGCAACCCAGGCAGCACAGGCGTTCACAACCGCGTCAACAGGGGTTCCCGAAGCGTCAAAAAATTGCACTTTGATACTCTCGATTCTCAGTTGTGGGTTCCGTGATGCTTCGTCGTCGCTCCATCTTTGGTGCAATATTTGCCTTGGCCTTGGCGCCTGCCGTTCAGGCGCAGGATAAACCTGTCTATTTCGCGACCGAAGGGGCTGCGATGGCGGGGTACGATCCCGTGTCCTATTTTGACAGCGACGTTCCGATTCAGGGTCAGCCGACGATTGCCGTGATGTGGAAAGGGGCCGAATGGCATTTCGCGTCGCAGGAAAACCGCGAGCGATTTGAAAGCAATCCGCGCGCCTTTGCGCCTCAATTTGGCGGGTATTGTTCCTACGCGATGGCCAAGGGTGTACTGAAAAGCACCGACCCGATGGCGTGGCAAGTGGTGGATGGCCGACTATACCTGACGCATTCGCCGGAAATCGAGCAGATCTGGCAGCAGGACAGGTCGGAATATATCCAGATGGCCGAACAGAACTGGCCGGTGGTTTTGTACGAGGAATAGGACGGTTTCCGCTTTTTGTGAAAAGTCATCACAAAAAAGAAGGCCCCCTCTTTTTTTCATCCGGATCATGCTTAAATGTCACAGTGACCGCGGAACGGAACTGCCGCGGGTCATTTCACTGTCCCTCGTTCCAACAACTGGCGCCCAAGGCTTCTTGGGCGCTTTTTTCTTTTTGCGGTCTGTGCTTAGGATGCCGCTATGCCTGACTATTCCGATGATCATCTGAAAGGTATCCTGCAGCGCACCAAACGTGTTGCTGTTGTCGGCGTGTCGATGAATCCTGTGCGGCCCAGCTATTACGTGGCGCGCTACCTGTCGCTGAAGGGGTATACCGTGATCCCTGTCAATCCGGGCCACGCGGGCAAGGACCTGTTCGGTCAGACGGTGTGCGGCAGTTTGGCCGAGATTTCCGAACCCGTTGACATGGTGGATATCTTCCGACGGTCCGAGGCTGTTCCGCCGATTGTGGATGAGGCTTTGGAGGTCTTCCCCGATCTTCGCACGGTCTGGATGCAGATTGGCGTCGAACACGCCGAGGCCGCTGCCAAAGCGCAGGCGCGCGGCGTGGATGTAGTGATGAACCGTTGCCCGAAGATCGAATATCAGCGCCTGTTTGGCGAGTTGCGCATGGGCGGATTCAGCACCGGCATCATCTCATCCAAGCTTTAGCTTATTCAGCCGGGTAGGGCCTTAGCCGGGCCACCTGCGCCTGGCGACGCTTTTCCAGAACCACATTGCGTGGCACCCAATCGTATCTTGTGTCCTTTGACAGGGGTGACCAGTACAGAACACCGCCATAGCGCCACGGGTCCAGCACGATGCCGTCATCCATCGGGTCTCCGGCACGGCTGATGATGGCGGTGCTGTGGTCGATTCGGAACGGATTGTCCGCGTTGGCGATGGCGCGATGCAGGGTCAGTGTCTGGAACTGTTCCTGCTTCAGACGTCGTTCGACATCCTCGGCCCAATGCCAGCACAACCCACGCGGGCGCAGCCCCCTGTTGACCTTCGCATTGTGGATCAGGGGCGGGTCGGTGATCTGGTATTCCTGCACCAGTTGCGCGGTATAGGCATAGGCGACCCGGGCGGCGCGGTCGGCCTCTTCGGGATCGATGCCGGGGCCGAGTTCGCGAATTTCGGTGGCCAGACGCTGGACTTCGTCGCCGGTCGACGGGGGAGGGGACGCACAGGCCCCCAACGTCACGAGGGCCAGAACAAAGGCCAAAGCTCTGATCATTCTCATGCCCTCAGGGTTACGGACCGCACAGCCCGATCATAGGGCCGGGGCGGTCGTTCTGAAACCCCGCAGCTTACCCCTTGGGGCGCGCGGCCTTTTCGGCAATACCGCTGAGGCCCTGGCGCCGTGCCAGTTCGGCCAGCACATCGTCTAGTGCCACGTCCCGCGCCGCCAGCATGACCAGCAGGTGATACAGCACATCCGCCGCCTCGGAGGTCAGCCCCGCCTTGTCATTCTTGACGGCTTCGATGATGGCTTCAACGGCCTCTTCCCCGAATTTCTCCGCGCATTTCTCGGGGCCTTTGGCCAGCAGCTTGGCGGTCCAGCTCGATTCAGGGTCGGCGGTTTTGCGGGCCTCAATGGTGGTGGCCAGATCGTTCAGAATGCTCATGTCAGCCTCATCGGAATGCCCGCAGCGGCCATGTGTTCCTTGGCCTCGCGAATGGTATATTCGCCGAAATGGAAGATGGATGCCGCCAGAACGGCACTTGCGCCGCCTTCGGTCACGCCCTCGACCAGATGGTCCAAATTGCCGACGCCCCCGCTTGCGATCACCGGAACATCCACCGCGTCCGAGATCGCGCGTGTTAAAGGCAGGTTGAACCCCGCCTTGGTGCCATCACGATCCATTGAGGTCAGCAGGATTTCCCCAGCACCCTTGGCCACAACGGTCTTAGCAAATTCCACCGCGTCTATGCCGGTGGGTTTGCGGCCGCCATGGGTGAAAATCTCCCACTTGCCGGGACTGACGGTCTTGGCGTCGATCGCGCAGACGATGCACTGGCTGCCAAACTGATCCGCAGCCTCGGCGATTACGTCCGGGTTCGCTACAGCAGCCGAGTTGAAGCTGACCTTATCCGCCCCCGCCAGCAACAGGGCCCGCACGTCGTCCTTGGTGCGCACGCCGCCGCCCACGGTCAGGGGCACGAAACACTGCTCTGCCGTGCGCTGCACCACGTCGAACATGGTGCCCCGGTTTTCATGCGTGGCGTGGATGTCCAGAAAACAAATCTCATCCGCCCCGGCGGCGTCATAGGCCTTGGCCGACTCCACCGGGTCGCCCGCATCGCGCAGGCCCACGAAATTCACGCCTTTGACGACACGGCCATCGGCGACATCCAGACAGGGAATGATACGGGTTTTCAGCATGGGTTGTCCTTTGTTGAGCGCACCTCTACCGGCAAAGCCCCGCCGATGCCAGACTTGTGATTGCCACCCCTCTCAAAGCTGTGAAAACTGTTCCCAAATTCAGCAGGAGATCAATGAGATGCGAAACCTCTTTTTGACGACCACATTCATTTTTGCAGGAGCAGTCGCCGCAATGGCAGACGATATCATCAAGGTGGAAACCGACAAATCCGTGGCCGAGGCGCTGGATGCGCTTGAAGCCGCAGTGGGCAATGCAGGCGCAACCGTCTTTGCCCGGATCGATCACGCGGCAGGGGCCGAGAAGGTTGGCACACCTATCCCGCCCAATCAGGTTCTGATCTTTGGCAACCCCGCACTGGGCACGCCAGCGATGCAAATTGATCCGCGCGCAGGTCTGTTCCTGCCGCTGAAAGTACAGGCCTATGAGGATGCGAACGGGCAGGTCTGGCTGGCCTATGAAGACCCGAAAGAGACCATGGACGAGCTTGACGATGTCGAAAACTCGCCTGTGATCGAAAAGATGCGCGGTGCGTTGAACAAACTGACCTCGGCTGCCGCGCAGTAGAGGTTAAGACAGGGCGCGAATGGCCTCGGCCAGGTCAATCGCGCCATCATAAAGCGCGCGACCCGAAATAGCGCCGTTCAACTCAACGCCGCAGTCGCGCAGGGCGATCAGGTCGTCCAGTGAACTGACACCACCCGAGGCAATCACCGGGATCGACACAGCCTGCGCCAGAGCCGCCGTCGCCTCGATATTCGGGCCCTGCATCGCGCCATCGCGGTTGATGTCGGTGTAGATGATCGCAGCAACGCCTGCGTCCTCGAAGCTGCGGGCAAGGTCAGTGACCTGCACGTCGGTTTCCTCGGCCCAGCCTTTGGTTGCAACCATACCGTTGCGCGCATCGATGCCCACGGCGACCTTGCCCGGGAAAGCCTTGGACGCTTCGCGCACCAGATCAGGGTTTTCAACCGCGACAGTACCCAGGATGACGCGCGCCAGTCCCTTGTCGATCCAGGTCTCGATGGTTGCCATGTCGCGGATGCCGCCGCCCAGCTGCGCGGGCACATCGCAAGCCTTCAGAATCGCCTCGACCGGGGCGGCATTGACCGGCTCGCCCGCAAACGCGCCGTTCAGGTCGACCAGATGCAGCCATTCACACCCGGCCTCGACAAAAGCGCGGGCCTGCGCTGCCGGGTCTTCGTTGAACACGGTGGCTTTGTCCATTTCTCCGCGCAGCAGGCGAACGGCGTTGCCGTCTTTCAGGTCGATGGCGGGGTAGAGGATCATGTCGGGCGGCCCTATCTAAGTGTTACACGCGCGGCATATCGCACAGGCGGGACAGGGGATGCAACGCGACGCTGGGTCATTCTTGCCCACACGCACGCCTCGGGTCAGACTGCCCGCAAATCAGGGAGGTTGATTATGAAGAAACTCACTCTTGCCGCCGGTTTTGTAGCACTGGCCACCGGTGCTTTTGCCGATCCGGTCGATGGCATCTGGAAAACCCAAGCAGGTGATGAAGGCGGTTACCTGCACGTATCCATTTCGGAATGCGGCAGCGCCGTCTGCGGAACCATTGACAGTGCATTTGATGGCAGCGGCAATCAAAACTTGGAATACGAGAATCTGGGCAAGCAAATCATTTGGGACATGGTCCCTGAAGGTGACGGGAGCTATGACAATGGCAAGATCTGGGCCCCAGACCGCGACAAGACCTATAACTCAAAGATGACACTGGACAGCCAGAATCAACTGACCGTCAAAGGCTGCGTTGCTGGTGGTCTGGTCTGTCGCGGGCAGACCTGGACGCGCGTTCAGTAATTGCTCAGGGGGCCCAGGTCAGGAAATTCCCGATCATGCGCAGGCCCACATCCTGACTTTTCTCAGGATGGAACTGCATCCCAACCATTGTGTCGCGGCCAATCACGGCCGTGACCTCTTGCCCATAGCCCACATAGGCCAGCCGCTGCGCCGGATTGCTGACCCGGAAGTGGTAGGAGTGAACGAAATAGGCATGATCGCCTGAACGCACCCCATCGAACACCGGGTGGTCGCTTTCCAGAACCAGATCGTTCCAGCCCATATGCGGCACTTTCAATGCGCGATCTGACGGCTCGATTCGAACAACATCGCCGCCAACCCAGCCCAGCCCGTCGGTTTCTGTGTATTCGTGCCCCTTCGAGGCCATCAATTGCATTCCCACGCAGATGCCCAGAAACGGGCGGCCCTTTTGTTCGACCGCCTCGACCATCGCGTCATAGATGCCCTTGTGCCCGCGCAACTCGGCAGCGCAGGCCGGGAACGCTCCATCGCCTGGCAACACCAGGCGATCCGCACGCGCCACGACATCCGCGTCCGATGTCACGACAACCTCACCCGCGTCCACCTCACGCGCCATGCGCTGAAACGCCTTCTCGGCCGAGTGCAGATTGCCCGACTCATAATCAATGATCGCAGTCAGCATGATACGGACCTGTTCTTCTTCTTGTTCCAAATACGGCGGGGTGAATTGGCCGCAGGCCAAGAGGGGCAGCGCCCCTTACGACCGCCTACAAAGCGCCTTTGGTGGATGGAATCGCATCCGCCTTGCGCGGGTCGGTCTCAACCGCCAGCCGCAATGCGCGCGCGACAGCCTTGAACGCCGCCTCGGCGATGTGGTGGCTGTTGAAACCGTGCAGCTGATCTATATGCAGCGTGATACCGCCATGAGTGGCCAGCGCCTGAAAGAACTCGCGCACCAGTTCGGTGTCGAAATTGCCTATCTTGGGCGTTGGCAGATCGACATTCCAGATCAGGAACGGACGCCCCGACAGGTCCAGCGCGCAACGCACCTGCGCGTCATCCATCGGCAAATGACACTCGCCATAGCGACGGATGCCCTTCTTGTCGCCAAGGGCCTGTGTCAGCGCCTGTCCTAGCGCGATGCCGGTATCCTCGACCGTGTGGTGATCATCGATGTGATAATCGCCTTTGGCCCGGATCGTCATGTCGATCAGCGAATGGCGCGCAAGCTGGTCCAGCATGTGGTCGAAAAAGCCAACGCCGGTCTGATTGTCATACTGGCCGGTGCCGTCCAGATTGACCTGAACCGAAATCTCGGTCTCAGCGGTCTTGCGGCTGATCGATGCGCTGCGCATGGGCGAATTCCTTTTGCTTCGAGGGAGCTTATAGACGGGGTGGGGCGGGTTGATCCAGACCATGTGTGGCATTCGCCGCAAACTGTTGCAGGGGATTGCACCCGGCCCGGCCTCGTGCCAGCCTGCCCGCAAGTCAATTGAAGGACCGACGCCATGTCCACTTGCGTTTTCATCCAGATTCGCTGCAAACCCGGCACCACCTACAGTGTGGCCGAGGAAATCGCGCTGCGCGAAATCCATTCCGAACTCTATTCGACAAGCGGCGAATATGACCTGCTGCTGAAGCTCTATATCCCGGAAACCGAGGACGTGGGCCATTTCATCAATGAAAACCTGCTGGTCATCCCAAACATCGAACGGTCACTGACCACGATGACATTCAAGGCTTTCTGAAGGTTTTGGTATCTGGAGCGGGCGAGGCGATTCGAACGCCCGACCCTAACCTTGGCAAGGTTATGCTCTACCCCTGAGCTACGCCCGCATCAGATACATATGTGTCGGTCCGAAGACCTCTCAATGGAGCGGGCGAGGCGATTCGAACGCCCGACCCTAACCTTGGCAAGGTTATGCTCTACCCCTGAGCTACGCCCGCGCCGTTGAGTGAGGAGGGATGTATAAATTCCCACGCGGGGCTGCAAGTGGAAAATGCGGCGCAATCGAAATTTTCTTTTGCGCCGCCGGGGTCCGTCAGATGGCCAGAACGAAGCTGGTGATGGCCGTACCCAACAGGGCGATATAAGTCAGGATCATCCCGTACATCCGCAGCGGCTGAATCTGAGGCGTGCGGCCGAAACCATAGGCGTGCATCAGGCGTCCGACCAGAAGGGCGGCGCCAAATGCGTGGACCAGCCAGCCTTCGGCCCCCTGAATTTCGATCATTGCCAGCAGCAGCAGGGTGAAGGGGGCGTATTCCAGGCAGTTCTCCTGCGTGCGCATCGCCTTGAGCACTTCTTCCTTCCCGCCATCCCCGAACGAGACCAGGCCCGAGCGGCGATACCGGACAACGAGAAGGCTGAGAACAACATACAGAATGGCGATGGGGGCCGCATAAAGTGGGGTGATCGATAGCATTGGTCCTGTTTCTCCTCGGGCCGTTATGCAACCGCCGGGTCGTCCGGGCGGCTTTACAGGCACGGGGACTAAACAGATCGGTTCAGTTCAGCCAGTCACAGTTTTGTGTAGATGTGGCATGTCGGTCGAATGCGTGCGGAAACTGCCACGATCGTCCTGTTGGACCCGAGGTGACCTGACGATTGGCGGCAGTTGTGGGGGCAGTTAAGCCCTGAGGTAATGGGGTTAAGGCCGGAAAACCGACCCGCGCCGGTTGTACCGAGCAAAAACAAAGGCGCGCCGGTGGCGCGCCTTTTTTCGTCGACTACCTGAATGTCAGTCACTCAAGCTCAACCAACAAGTCCTTGGCGTCAATCTGACCGCCGGGCTGAACATGGACCGCTTTGACAACTGCGTCGCGTTCGGCGTGGATGCCAGTTTCCATCTTCATCGCCTCGATGGTCAGCAGCATGTCGCCTTCCTTGACCTCTTGCCCCGCCGTGACGGCGACCGTGGCCACCACACCGGGCATCGGCGCGCCGACATGGTTGGCATTGCCGGCCTCGGCCTTGGGCCGCGCCTGCGTGGTCGAGGTCACCATGCGGTTCGGTACCCGGATCACGCGGGGCTGGCCGTTGAGTTCAAAGAACACTTTGACCTCGCCCTTTTCATCGGTGTCGCCAATGGCCTGACAACGGATTTCCAGCGTCTTGCCGGGGTCGATTTCCGCAGTGATCTCTTCGCCCGGCTCCATGCCGTAGAAGAAGGTGCGCGTGGGCAGGGTGCGGACCGGGCCGTAAACCCGGTGGCGGCCCATGTAGTCCAGAAAGACCTTGGGATACATCAGGTATCCGTTCAGGTCTTCGTCATCGACCTCCATGCCTTCCAATTGTTTGGACAGATCAGCACGGGTGGCTTCCAGATCGACCGCTTCGACCCCCTTGCCGGGGCGCTCGGTGTTGGGCGTTTCGTCCTTCAGCACCTTTTTGATGATCGACTCGGGGAACCCGCCCGGAGGCTGGCCCAGATTGCCGCGCATCATGTCCACGACCGAGTCGGGGAAGGCCACATCGGTCGACGGATCTTCGACCTGTTCCCGGGTCATGTTCTGGCTGACCATCATCAGCGCCATGTCACCGACCACCTTGGACGAAGGCGTCACCTTGACGATATCACCAAACATCTGGTTCACGTCGGCATAGGTCTGCGCGACCTCGTGCCAGCGTTCCTCCAGCCCGAGGCTGCGGGCCTGCGCCTTGAGGTTGGTGAACTGGCCGCCTGGCATCTCGTGCAGGTAAACCTCGGAGGCCGGGGCCTGCAGGCTGGATTCAAACGCCGCGTACTGACCCCGGACTGCTTCGAAATAGTCGCTGATCTCGCGGATGGCCTTGATGTCCAGCCCGGTGTCCCGCTCGGTATGGCGCAGGGCTTCGACCACGGTGCCCAGCGTTGCCTGCGAGGTGTTGCCGCTGAAGCTGTCCATCGCGCAATCCACCGCGTCTACTCCCGCCTCGGACGCGGCCAGAATGGTGGCGCTGGCGATACCGGCGGTGTCGTGCGTGTGGAAGTGGATCGGCAAGCCGACCTCTTCCTTCAGCGCGCGGATCAGGATCTTGGCCGAGGCCGGTTTCAGCAGGCCCGCCATATCTTTCAGGCCCAGCACATGGGCACCCGCGTCGCGCAGTTCCTTGGCCATGCCGACATAGTATTTCAGGTCATACTTGGCGCGGTCCGGGTCCAGAATATCTCCGGTATAACAAACGGTGCCTTCACAGATCTTGCCGCTCTCGACAACCGCATCCATCGCAACGCGCATATTCTCGACCCAGTTCAGCGAGTCGAACACGCGGAACACGTCGATGTTTTTCGATGCCTGACGCACAAATTCCTGCACGACGTTGTCGGGGTAGTTGGTATAGCCAACCCCGTTTGCGCCGCGCAGCAGCATCTGGGTCATCAGGTTCGGCATCGCCTCGCGCAGATCGCGCAAGCGCTGCCACGGGCATTCCTGCAAAAAGCGGTAGGCCACATCGAAGGTCGCACCGCCCCAGCATTCGACGCTGAACAGTTGCGGCAGGTTGGCCGCATAGGTCGGGGCCACCTTGATCATGTCGATCGAGCGCATCCGGGTCGCCAGCAGCGACTGGTGCCCGTCCCGCATGGTGGTGTCGGTGATCAGCAACTGCCGCTGCGCCTTCATCCAGTCGGCAACGGCCTGCGGGCCTTTCTGCTCCAGCAGGTTGCGGGTGCCCATCTGCGGCTCGGCCTTGGCGGCGGGGGCCTTGGCCTCCTTCAGATCGGCGCGCGGTTCCGGGCGGTCCTTGGTTTCGGGATGCCCGTTCACGGTGATATCCGCGATATAGGTCAGAACCTTGGTGCCCCGATCGCGGCGGCGCTTGAACTGGAACAGGTCCGGCGTCGTGTCGATGAACTTGGTGGTGTATTCATTCGACAGGAATGTCGGGTGCTTCAGCAGGTTGATGACAAAGTCGATATTGGTGCTGACGCCGCGAATGCGGAATTCGCGCAGGGCGCGGTCCATACGGGCAATTGCCGCGTCGGGCGTCGGGGCCTTGGCCGTCACCTTGGTCAGCAGCGAGTCGTAATACCGGGTAATCACCCCGCCCGCATAAGCGGTGCCGCCATCCAGTCGGATGCCCATGCCAGTGGCCGAGCGATAGGCGGTGATGCGGCCATAATCGGGAATGAAGTTGTTCTGCGGGTCCTCGGTGGTGATCCGCGTCTGCAACGCGTGGCCATTCAGGCGCACATCGGCCTGGCTGGCGGCACCGGTGGCCTCGGCCAGCGGTTTCCCCTCGGCGATCAGAATCTGGGCCTGCACGATGTCGATACCGGTGACTTCCTCGGTGACGGTGTGTTCCACCTGCACGCGGGGGTTCACCTCGATGAAGTAGAACTTGCCGGTTTCCATATCCATCAGGAATTCGACGGTGCCTGCGCATTCATAGTTCACATGGGCACAGATCTTGCGGCCGAGTTCACAGATTTCCGCGCGTTGTTCTTCGGACAGATACGGGGCAGGGGCGCGTTCGACGACTTTCTGATTCCGACGCTGGACCGAGCAGTCGCGTTCGTACAGGTGATAAATCTCCCCATGCTTGTCGCCAAGGATCTGCACCTCAACGTGACGCGCGCGGGTGATCATCTTTTCTAGATAGCCCTCGCCATTGCCGAATGCGGCCTCGGCCTCACGCCGACCTTCCAGCACCTTTTCTTCCAGCTCATCCTCGGAGTTGATGGGACGCATGCCGCGCCCGCCGCCGCCCCAGCTGGCCTTCAGCATCAGCGGATAGCCGATCTCTTTGGCCTCAGCCCGGATCGCATCCATGTCATCGCCCAGAACCTCGGTCGCGGGGATCACCGGAACACCTGCCTCAATCGCCACGCGCCGCGCGCTGGCCTTGTCGCCCAGGGCGCGCATGGTCTCGGCCTTTGGTCCGATGAAGGTGATGCCGTTCTGAACACAGGCATCCACAAAGTTGGGATTTTCGGACAGCAGGCCATAGCCCGGATGGATCGCATCCGCGCCGCATTCCTTGGCCACCCGGATGATCTCGTCAATCGACAAATAGGCCGCGACCGGTCCCATGCCTTCGCCAATGCGATATGCCTCATCCGCCTTGAAACGGTGCAGGCCCAGCTTGTCTTCTTCGGCAAAGACGGCGACGGTGCGTTTGCCCATCTCATTGGCTGCGCGCATGACGCGGATAGCGATTTCGCCGCGGTTGGCGATCAGGATCTTGTTGAAGTCGGTCATTTTAGGTCCCGGTCATTTAGGTGTGGCCGTTTAATAGGCGGACAATACGCGTACGTATATCAGTCGTTCTGGGTAGAACCGGCATGTTATCGCTCGCAAACGCCGCCTTATGGCGGTTTCTCTTTAGCGTTGCTGCGGCGCAGCATCAATCGCAGAGTTGACCTTGCGGCACCTGATCCGGCGAAGCGATGCCCATTTGTCCCATATTGGCCAGCAAATCCTGCCGCAGAATGTCGATCACATGGGTCGGACCCTGCGCGCCAAGGGCCGCAAGCCCATACAGAAACGCCCGCCCCAGCATGACAAAATCCGCACCTTTGGCCATGGCGCGCAGAATGTCCAAACCACCCTCGACGCCGCTGTCGAAAATCAGCGGCAGGCTGCAGGCGGCGCGAATCTCGGGCAGCACGTCGATGCTGGCCGGTGCAGCGTCAAACTGGCGTCCGCCGTGGTTCGAGACCCAAAGCGCATCCACACCTGTTTTCTCAAGCCGTTCCGCATCTTCGGGTCGTAATACGCCCTTCACGATAAACGGCCCGTCCCAATGATCGCGCAGCCATTTGACATAATCCATGTCTGGCGAGGTACGCAGCAGATACCCGATATGGGCGGTTGGGGGCAGGGTCTGCTGGCCATCGATATACTTGTCCAGGGTCCGCATCCTGGGCGTTCCGTGCCGCCACATGCCCATGGCCCAGGCCGGGCGCATCGCAACCTGAGCCAGCAATCGCGGCGTCAGACGCGGCGGCTGCGTCAGGCCCGAGCGTGTCTGACGCTCGCGCCGCGACGCAACCGGCACATCGGCGGTCAGAACCAGAGTCTTGAACCCGGCGGCACGTGCGCGGGCCAGCACATCGCTGCGAATCTCGGGGTCTTTGGGCGGGTAGAGTTGAAACCACGCGTTCCGGCCCAGATGCGGCGCCATATCCTCGGGCGATTGGCTGGCAACGGTTGACAGGGTGAACGGCAGGCCAGCCTGCGCGGCTGCGCGCGCCAGCAGTGCTTCGGCATTCGGCCAGATCAGGCCGCACATCCCGATCGGAGCGATTCCAAAAGGCAAGGCGCAGGTCTGCCCCAAAAGCTCGACCTGTGTGTCGAACGTTAACTCTCCATGCAGGATCGAAGGGTAAAGTCGCACATCGTCCAGCGCCTGCCGGTTGCGGTGCAGAGTGGATTCCGTTCCGGTGCCACTGTCCACATATTCCCAGACAAAATGCGGCAACCTGCGCCGGGCGCGGCGTTTCAGATCCGGGATGCCGGGATACATGCTGTGCAAATCCATGCGGATTGATCCGACCTGCACGGCGATTCGGCAAGGGTTTGGGCGTTGCAGGTCCTTCGACGCGCCTTGGCCGATCCAAATGAGCCGTTCGAAGCGCGCGTTACGCCGCCTGTTCAGTGTGTGTTAAGAAAGTTGAAAGCGCGTGTGAACAAGCCGTGAACAAACTCTTTCCCTTGGCACGCATCCGGCGTAGTTTGAAGCCATGAGCAGTTTTGACGAAATGGACGCCTTCGAGGGCGCATCGCTGTCGCAACGAGCCATGGCCGCGCGGCCAGCGCCGTATCTGGATGACCTGAACCCGGCCCAGCGCGAAGCGGTTGAGCGGTTGGACGGGCCCGTCCTGATGCTGGCAGGCGCGGGGACCGGGAAAACCAAGGCCCTAACGACCCGGATTGCGCATTTGCTGACCACCGGGAAAGCGCGTCCAAATGAGATTCTGGCAGTAACTTTCACCAACAAAGCCGCACGCGAGATGAAAGAGCGTGTGGGGCGACTTCTTGGGCAACCAGCCGAGGGCATGCCCTGGTTGGGCACTTTCCACGCCATCTGCGTCAAGCTACTGCGGCGGCATGCCGAACTGGTCGATCTGAAATCGAACTTCACCATTCTGGACAGCGACGACCAACTGCGCCTGCTCAAGCAGTTGGTGCAGGCCGCCAATATCGACGACAAACGCTGGCCTGCGCGGATGCTGGCCGGAATTATCGATGATTGGAAAAACCGCGCCCTGACGCCAGACAAGGTGCCCACGGCGGATGCAGGAGCCTATAACAACAAGGGCATCGAGCTGTACGCGCAATACCAGACCCGCTTGCGCGAATTGAATGCGGTGGATTTTGGCGACCTGCTGTTGCACATGGTCACGATCTTCCAGACTCACCCGGACGTTCTGGAACAATACCAACGCTGGTTCCGCTACATCCTTGTGGACGAGTATCAGGACACCAACGTCGCCCAGTACCTCTGGCTGCGTTTGCTGGCCGGGGGGCACAAGAATATCTGCTGCGTGGGTGACGACGACCAGTCGATCTATGGCTGGCGCGGGGCCGAGGTGGGCAATATCCTGCGGTTCGAGAAGGATTTTCCGGGCGCTTATGTGGTGCGGTTGGAGCAGAACTACCGCTCGACCCCGCATATTCTGGCTGCTGCGTCGAATGTCATTCGGGGCAACGAAGGCCGTCTGGGCAAAGAGTTATGGACAGCCGAAGAAGAGGGCGAAAAGGTTCGCTTGATCGGCCATTGGGATGGCGAGGAAGAGGCGCGCTGGATCGGCGAGGAAATTGACGCGATGCAGGGCGGCACGCGCGGCGTGCGTCCAATGAACCTCGATGAGATTGCTATTCTGGTCCGCGCCTCGCATCAGATGCGGGCGTTTGAGGATCGGTTTTTGACCATTGGTCTGCCCTACAAGGTGATCGGCGGCCCTCGGTTCTATGAACGGATGGAGATTCGCGATGCCATGGCCTATTTCCGGCTGGTGGTCAGCCCCGAGGACGATTTGGCGTTTGAGCGGATCGTGAACACGCCCAAACGGGGCCTTGGCGACAAGGCGCAGCAGACGATTCAGGTTGTCGCTCGCGAGAACGGGGTGTCTCTGGTCGATGGTGCGCGGATCGCGGTCGATAACGGCCTGATCAAGGGCAAAGGCGGCAAGGCGCTGCGTGAACTGATCGATGGTCTGGCGCGCTGGAATGCGATGACGCGGGGCCCTCGGATTGAGGTCGATGATGACTCGGTTATCGACGATGGCGTGTCGCCGATCCGCTATGGCGCGCCCGAGCATACGCACATCGAACTGGCTCAGATTGTTTTGGACGAATCCGGCTATACCGGTCACTGGCAGAACGACAAAACACCCGAAGCGCCGGGACGGCTGGAAAACCTCAAGGAACTGGTCAACCAACTGGACAATTTCGAGAACCTGCAAGGGTTTTTGGAACATGTCAGCCTGGTCATGGATAATGAGCAGGACTCGGATGGGGCCAAGGTTTCCATCATGACGCTGCACGCGGCCAAGGGGCTGGAGTTTCCCGCGGTGTTCCTGCCGGGGTGGGAGGATGGTCTGTTCCCCTCGCAACGGTCGATGGACGAATCGGGGATCAAAGGCCTCGAAGAAGAACGTCGCTTGGCATACGTGGGCATCACTCGTGCGGAAGAGGTTTGTATGATTTCTTTTGCGGCCAATCGGCGGGTGTTCGGGCAGTGGCAGAACTCGATGCCGTCGCGGTTCATCGACGAATTGCCCGAGGATCATGTGGAGGTGCTGACGCCTCCGGGGCTGTATGGCGGTGGTCAAACCACGGCAGGCATCGAAACCCGCGCGGCGGAGGCGAATGTTTATAACTCGCCGGGCTGGAAGCGGATGCAGGCGCGGCAGGGCCAGTATGGTATGTCGCAACCGCGCGAGAGCCGGAATACGGTGATCGATGCCACGGCTGTGGCCAGTTTCACTCTGGGTGAAAGGGTCTTTCACCAGAAATTCGGCTATGGCGGTGTGGTTGGCATCGAAGGCGACAAGGTCGAGGTCGAGTTTGACAAGGCCGGGACGAAGAAGGTTGTTTCCCGGTTCCTGTCTGCCAAGGACGACGTGCCGTTTTGATCTTTTGCGAGGCTCTGCCTCGCGCTCCGAGGTATTTTTGAACAGAAGAAGCAGGGGCGTTCGCGCCCCTTTTTGCCGTGCGAAAAAGAAAAGCGGCGGTTCCCAGGGAGGAGGAGGGGGAACCGCCGCTCTTTGCAACATCAGAGCAGGGAGGAGGAGAGCCCTGATGTATCAGCGCCCGGGTTTGAGCCCGGTATGAGTACGACGCGGCGACGTCAGGGAGGAGAAGGACGTCGCCGCGCGCTTTCAACATCAGGGCAGGGAGGAGGAGAGCCCCGATGTATCAGTTTCCGGCGTTCAGGGCCGGAATAAGGTGCGGCAGCGTCAGGGAGGAGGAGAGACGCTGCCGCTGATTACAGACCCTAAAGGGAGGAGGAAGGGTCTGATCTCGGGTGTTTCGGTGCGCTTAGCGCGCGGTATAGTCGTCAGCCGCCTGCATCGCTACGCGGCGGATCATCGAGCGGTGCAGACCCAGATCGGCCAGCTCGCGGTTGGACAGGCCGGACAGTTCGTTGACCGTCTGGCGGTACATGCGGTGACGGGCAAAGCGGGTTTTGGCGGCTTCGATCAGCGCGCTTAGCCCGCTTGTGTGTGCGCCCTTCAGTGCGGTGGAATTTGCTGCAACAGCCATGTGCTTTACTCGGTCTCGTGTGTCTGTGCCGGTATTGTCCGGCGCTTGCTTGAGACTGAAAATAGGCAAATGCTGCGATTGCACAATACCGGGCAACGTCAATGCTGCTATGCAGCAAATGCATAGATATCAGAATGTTGAGCGGGCACCTGTAGATTCCCCTTATAAATATGGGTTTTGGACACGCCTTTGCTTGTGGTTTGCGAAGCGGAAAAAAGTTACCGCAAGCATTCGCCATATGTTTGAGCGCTAACTTGGAAAATTTGTGCGTTGAAAAGCCCAAGATTTCAGCAGCGCCCGCCTGTTTGGGACTGTGACGGCCCCCACTTGGGAATTCATGGGATGTTCTGTGGATTGATGGTCCAAGCAAGACTGCCGTGGATTTTGAGGTCATTGATTCGGGATTGGTGTCACGGTTTTTGGGCGATATTTCCGGAAAGCCGGGGTAATTCTGAAAAAAGTTGGGAAATCGTGGGAAGTCTCTTCCGCTTATAGAAATTGGAACATATGGGTACATGGATGCCCGGCTTGTCTATATGCAGTGTATATACGCCTGTGAATCATAGTGATATGATGGTCGCATCGCAGCTTGACGAACGCAGTGACCAAATTTTCCAGTTGATTTCCATGATTTCCCATGTCATCCCTTATTCATCCGATGAGGACGAGGCAGCAGGGGCACAAAACGACCCCAACCAATAATAACCAGGTTTCATACAGGCATCTCGCTTTCATCAATCAAGAGATCCGGCGCGCGGGCGAGCAGACATCCCCCCAGGTGGCGCGTGCAGCTGGACATCCCGCAAAGCGGGTCAATGCGGCGGGTTGATCAGTGGCAGCAGATCAACCCGCCGTTTTTCATCCGGGGGGAGCGTGAATTTGAGGTGGGGCGCAAGCGAAAGGGACAGTCGTCTTGGCGCGCAGGTTTAGAGGTGAAAGCCACCATAAGGTGGACACGAAGGGCAGGGTCTCGATCCCGGCCTCGTTTCGCCGTGTGCTTGAAGCGTCCGATCCCAACTGGCAGCCCGGTGACAATCCTGAGCTTGTGATTGTCTATGGCGATCACCGCCGCAAATACCTTGAATGTTATACGATGCAGGCGATTGACGAGGTTGATGCCAAGATCGATGCGCTGCCGCGTGGTTCGATGGAGCGCAAGATGTTGCAGCGCATGTTCCACGGTCAATCCTTCCCGACCAATGTGGACGAAACCGGGCGGCTGGTGCTGCCTGCAAAGCTGCGCAACAAGATCGACCTTGAGAATGAGGCGTTTTTTATCGCCGCCGGTGACACCTTCCAGATCTGGAAGCCCGAGACCTATGAGGTCGAGGAACTGGCCAAGGCCGAAGAGTGGATGGACGATCTGCCCGACGATTTCGACCCGATGGTCTATCTCGATGGCATCGGGGACGCGTGACGGCATGCCCGGCGCTGAGACCCCTTCCGACAAACCTCATATCCCTGTTCTGTTGCGCCCGTTGCTGGGCGCGGTGGCGCCGGTTTCAGGCGTGTGGTTGGACGGAACCTTCGGCGCGGGCGGGTATACGCGTGGCTTGTTGGAGGCCGGGGCTGACAAGGTCATCGGGGTGGACCGCGATCCGCTGGCGTTTGAGATGGCGGCGGGTTGGGCAGCCGAATATGGTGACCGGCTGGTGATGCAACCCGGCGTGTTTTCCCGGATGGACGAATATGCCGAAGGTCTGGATGGCGTTGTGCTGGACCTCGGGGTGTCGTCCATGCAGTTGGATCAGGCCGAGCGTGGGTTTTCCTTCATGAAGGACGGGCCGCTGGACATGCGCATGAGCCAGGAGGGCGAAAGCGCCGCCGATCTGGTGAATGAGGCGACCGAGGCGCAACTGGCCGATATTCTGTTTCATTACGGTGAAGAACGCGCCAGCCGTCGGATTGCCAAGGCGATTGTCAAAGCGCGGGACGAGGAACCCATCACCACAACCCTGCGTCTGACAGAGATCATAGAATCCTGCCTGCCGCGCCCGAAGCCGGGGCAATCCCATCCTGCAACGCGCAGCTTTCAGGGGCTGCGGATCGCGGTGAACGCGGAATATGAAGAACTGTTTCAGGGCCTCATGGCCGCGGAACGGGCGTTGAAGCCGGGCGGGCAACTGGCTGTTGTCACCTTCCATTCCATCGAAGACCGCATGGTCAAACGGTTCTTTCAGTCCCGCGCGGGCAAAACCGGTCGGGCAAACCGCTATGCGCCCGAAATGGAACAGGAATTGCCGCAATTCACTTTGAAAACCCGAAAGGCCGTGGGGCCGGATGATCAGGAATTGCAGGAAAATCCGCGCGCGCGGTCGGCCAAGCTGCGTGTTGCGGTGCGAACCGAGGCTCCGGCGGGGGAAATTGACGCCCGCGCGATTGGGATGCCGCAATTGGGGGGAAGGGCAAGATGAAGAGTGTTTTGTATGTGTTGACCGCTCTGTCCGTGTTCGGATTGGCGCTTTGGGCGTATCAGGAAAATTACCGCACCCAGCAGGTGCTGAAAGAAACGCAGAAATTGCAGCGTGAGATCGGCATGGCGCAGGTGCGTCTGGCGGTTCTGAACGCCGAATGGGCCTATCTGAACCGTCCTGACCGGTTGCGCGAACTGGCGGATCTAAATTTCGAACGTCTGGGTCTGCTGCCCCTGCGGGCCGAGCAGTTTGGGCGTGCCGATCAGATCGCATATGCCGAAGACCCTGATCTGCCCATCGTGGATCCGATTGAATTGCAGGCGATTACTGACTTGCAGGCATTGGGCGAGGTGCAGATTCCATGACACGCACACCGCTCCGCCCCCTGGCCCGTGTTCTGGATGCGCGCGCACGCGGCGAGAACCCGAAAGTCATTGAACGCGAGAACATCCGTCAGCGTCATGAACAGATGAAAGACCGCGCCCGCGCCCGCGCCGAGGGTCGCCTGCTGGTGCTGGGCCTGTTCTTTTTCTGCGCCTTCTCGGTTGTTGGCTTCCGGATGGGCATGTTGGCGACCTCCGAGGCGCAGGAACCGCTGGCCAGCGCGCCGGGGGCGGCGATTGCCATGCAGCGTGCCAATATTGTGGATCGTGAGGGTCGGATTCTTGCGACCAATCTGGACACCTATTCGGTCTACGCCCAACCACCCCTGATGATCGATCCGATTGCGGCGGCGGATCAGTTGGTGGCGATCTTCCCCGATCTGGACAAAGAACGTCTGGTCAAGGATTTCACCGGCGAACGCAAATTTCTGTGGATCAAGAAGCGCATCTCGCCCGAGCAGAAGCAGGCTGTCCATGACATTGGCGATCCGGGCATCCTGTTTGGTCCGCGTGAAATGCGGCTGTACCCGAACGGTAAACTGGCCGCGCATATTCTGGGTGGCTCGGGCTTTGGTCGCGAGGGCGTGAGTGCTGCAGAAGTGATCGGCGTTGCTGGTGTCGAGAAGAAATTCGACGATTATCTGCGCGATCCGGCCAACGGCAACAAGCCGTTGCAACTGTCGCTGGACCTGACCATTCAGGCCGCGGTCGAGCAGGTGCTGTATGGCGGCATGAAGATCATGAACGCCAAGGGGGCTTCGGCCGTTCTGATGAATGCGCATACGGGTGAGGTGGTCTCGGCCGCGTCGCTGCCGTCCTTCGACCCCAATGACCGCCCGCGCCCGCCGACCTCGGGCTTTGATCCGTCGGACAGCCCGCTGTTCAACCGCTATGTGCAGGGCGTGTACGAACTGGGCTCGGTCTTCAAGATCTTCACCGCCGCGCAGGCCGTGCAGCTTGGGTTGGTGAACTCCGAGACCATTATCGACACCTCGGGGCCGATGAAAATCGGTCGCTTCCCGATTGGTGAGTTCAACGGCAAAAATTATGGCAAGATCAGCGTTGCGGATGTGATCGTCCATAGCTCGAACCGGGGAACCGGGCGCTTGGCCTTGCAGATTGGTTCCAAACGCCAGCAGGAGTTTCTGCAGACTCTGGGCATGTTTGAACCCACACCGTTCGAGATTGTCGAGGCCGCCGGGGGCGCGCCGCTCAAGCCCAAGAAATGGGGTGAGTTGAGCACGGTGACCATTTCCTATGGCCATGGCCTGTCGACCAGCCCGATGCATCTTGCGGCGGGGTATGCGGCAATTGCCAATGGCGGGCATTATGTCAGCCCGACGATCCTGAAGAAAAACGGCCCGCAATACGGCCCGCGCGTGCTTTCCGACAGCGCCGCGTCGCAGGCGCAGAAGATGCTGCGCAAGGTGGTGACCGACGGCACCGCCAGCTTTGGCGATGTCAAAGGCTATGACGTTGCGGGCAAGACCGGAACAGCGGATAAACCCAAGCCGCGCGGCGGGTATTACGATGACAAGGTGATTGCGACTTTTGCCACAATCTTTCCGGCCTATGATCCAAAATACGTGCTGATCGTCACGCTGGATGAACCGTCAATCGTGGCTTATGGCGAAAAGCGCCGCACCGCAGGCTGGACGGCTGTCCCGGTTGCGGCTGAGCTGATCGGGCGGGTTGCCCCTTTGCTGGGCCTGCGTCCCCGGCTTGAGCCTGAGGCGGGCGCTGCTATAACCCTGACCTCGAATTAGGGTGCCAGAGAACAGGTGGGTCATGGGCGCAAGAACAAAGAAACTCAGCCAACTGGCCCTGACCGCGCGCGGTGGCGCAAATCCGGATATCACCGGGCTGGCGGCTGACAGTCGCGAGGTCAAAGACGGCTATCTGTTTGCGGCCCTTCCCGGTACACGCGTCCACGGGGGCGAGTTCATCCAATTTGCCCTGCGCATGGGGGCCGCTGCCGTTCTGACCGACGCCGAAGGCGCACGGATCGCGGCAACCGAACTGACCGCGTCGGATGTCGCCCTGATCGTGGTCGAAGACCCGCGTCAGGCGCTGGCCGGATCAGCGGCGCTGTGGTTTGGACAGCAGCCGCAGACCATTGTGGCGGTTACTGGCACCAACGGTAAAACTTCGGTTGCCAGCTTCGTGCGCCAGATCTGGACCGAGCTTGGCCATGCCGCCGTCAATCTGGGCACTACCGGGGTCGAGGGTGCCTGGACCGCTCCGCTGGCCCACACCACGCCCGAACCGATCACCCTGCATCGCTGTCTGTCCGAGGCTGCCGAGAACGGCGTGACCCATGCAGCGATGGAGGCGTCTTCGCATGGGCTAGAGCAGCGCAGGCTGGATGGCGTTCAGCTAACCGCCGCCGGATTTTCGAACTTCACGCAGGATCATCTGGACTACCACGAAACATTCGAGGCCTATTTTGCAGCCAAGATGGGGCTGTTTGACCGGGTTCTGCCTCATGATGGGACCGCAGTGATCAACCTCAGCGACCCAAAGGGAGCCCGCGTGCGCAAGATTGCCGAGGCGCGGGGGCAGTCGGTGCTGACAGTCGGATTGGGCGAGGCCGATCTTTGCCTAATGAACCAACGCTTTGACTCGACCGGGCAGGATTTGCGGTTTTCCTGGCAAGGCAAGACCTTCCAGACCCGCCTGAACCTGATCGGAGGGTTTCAGGCCGAAAACATCCTGCTCGCCTGTGGATTGGTCATCGCCGCCGGGGATGAGCCCGAGCGGGTGTTCGAAACCCTGCCGCACCTGACAACGGTTCGGGGGCGCATGCAACTGGCGGCCACCCGTGACAACGGCGCGGCGGTGTTTGTGGACTATGCCCATACGCCTGACGCCGTTGCCACGGCGTTAAAGGCGCTACGCCCGCACGTGATGGGCCGTCTGATCGCCATTGTTGGCGCAGGTGGAGATCGCGATGCCACCAAACGTCCGCTGATGGGCAAGGCAGCAACGAACCATGCGGATACCGTATTCGTCACCGATGACAACCCGCGTAGCGAAGATCCGGCCACCATCCGCGCCGCTGTCATGGACGGCGCACCGGGTGCGACCGAGGTAGGCGACCGGGCCGAGGCCATCCTTCGCGGTATCGACGCCTTGCAGCCGGGCGACGCGTTGCTGATCGCCGGCAAGGGGCATGAAACCGGCCAGATCGTCGGCGATCAGGTTCTGCCCTTCGACGATGTCGAGCAGGCGAGCATTTCCGTGGCCGCTCTCGACGGGAGGGTCGCATGACACTCTGGACAGCGGCAGAGGCTGCCGAGGCCACCGGCGGGCGGGCAACCACGGATTGGCAGGCAAATGGCGTGTCGATTGACACAAGAACGTTGCAGCCGGGCGATCTGTTTGTTGCGCTGAAGGCTGCACGTGACGGGCATGATTTCGTGGCTCAGGCGCTTGAGAAAGGTGCAGGGGCGGCGCTGGTTTCCCATATCCCCGAGGGTGTGTCCGAGGATGCGCCGCTGTTGATCGTCAAAGATGTGCAAGCCGGGCTCGAGGCGCTCGGGCAGGCCGCGCGCGCGCGGACACAAGCGCGCGTGGTCGGGGTGACAGGTAGCGTCGGCAAAACTTCGACCAAGGAAATGCTGGCAACCATTCTTGAAACTCAGGGCAAAACCCATGCCAGCGTCGCCAGCTACAACAATCATTGGGGCGTGCCGCTGACACTGGCACGGATGCCGCAGGACACCGAGTTTGCGGTGATCGAGATCGGCATGAACCACCCCGGCGAGATTGCTCCGCTGGCCCGCCAGGCCCGCTCGCATGTGGCGCTGGTGACAACCGTGGCCGCGGTTCATCTTGAGGCGTTTGAGTCGGTTGCAGGCATTGCCCACGAAAAGGCAGCTATTTTCGAGGGGCTGGAACCCGGCGGCGCAGCCATCGTGAATGCCGATATCGACCATGCCGAAATTCTGCGTCACACGGCGCAAGATCACGGTGCAGGGATCGTTGAATTTGGCCGCAAGGCTGCAGATTACAAACTGACGGATGTGACTGCCGGGCCGGATTCGGTTCAGGCGAAAGCCTCGGTCGGTGACACGCAGTTCACCTTCGACGTCCAATCCGCCGGTACGCATTTTGCGATGAACGCATTGGGCGCTCTGGCCGCCTGTGTCGAACTGGGTGTTGATCTGGATCAGGCCATCACCGGTTTGCGGCAATGGTCCCCGGTCAAGGGGCGCGGCGTGCGCGAGACCTTGCTGCTGGCCGCTGGCGGACAGATCGAACTGCTGGACGACAGCTACAACGCCAACCCGACCTCGATGGAGGCCGCCTTGGATGTGCTGGCCGCGTCGCAAGGCGCGCGCCGCATCGCCTTTCTGGGCGACATGAAAGAACTGGGGCCGCAGGAACAGGCCATGCACGCGGCCATGGCACAGGTCGATGCGATGGCGCGTGTGGACCAAGTGCATTGCATCGGTCCGCTTATGCAGGCTTTGCATCAGGCCCTGCCAGCCAACAAGCGCGGACTGTGGTTTGAAACCAGCGCCGAGATGGCCGTGCACCTGCCTGATCTGATCAAAACCGGCGATACTGTGCTGGCCAAGGGCTCGCTGAGCATGGCTCTGGCGCGGATTGTTGACGGTCTGCGCAAAATGGGGCAAGGGGGCGCGCTTAACGGGTGAACGCACCCATAAGCCTCGTGTGAGAAGGGTTTTGTAATGCTGTATTGGTTGACCGCCTTGTCGGACGGAGGGGATTTCTGGAACCTCTTCCGTTACATCACCTTCCGCGCTGGCGGCGCCTTTATGACCGCGCTGATCTTTGGCTTCATCTTCGGCAAGCCGCTGATCAACGTGCTGCGCAGGAAGCAGGGCAAAGGCCAGCCGATCCGCGATGACGGGCCAGAGGCGCATTTTTCCAAGGCCGGAACACCGACCATGGGCGGGTTGCTGATCGTCGGCGCGCTGGTGACATCGACGCTTGTCTGGGCGCGGTGGGACAATCCCTATGTCTGGATGGTGCTGTTCGTGACACTGGCCTATGCGGCCATCGGCTTCGCCGACGATTACGCGAAGGTTTCAAAGCAGAATACCAAGGGCGTTTCGGGCCGGATGCGGCTTGCCCTGGGCGTAATCATCGCCGTTCTGGCCTCGCTCTGGGCCACTCTGCATCATCCTGAAATCCTGCAAAACCAGCTGGCCGTGCCGGTGTTCAAGGACACTCTGGTCAATCTGGGCATCTTCTATATCCCGTTCGCTATTGTCGTTATCGTGGGGGCCGCAAATGCGGTGAACCTGACCGATGGTCTGGATGGTCTGGCCATCATGCCCGCGATGATCGCGGCCTCGACCCTGGGGATCATCGCCTACGCCGTGGGCCGGGTCGACTTTACCGAGTATTTGGACGTGCACTACGTGCCCGGCACCGGTGAGATCTTCATCTTCACCTCGGCCCTCTTCGGCGCGGGGCTTGGCTTCCTGTGGTACAACGCGCCGCCTGCGGCTGTGTTCATGGGCGACACCGGATCACTGGCGCTGGGCGGCGCGCTGGGTGCCATCGCCGTGGCCACGAAACACGAGCTGGTTCTGGCCGTGGTCGGAGGCTTGTTCGTGGTCGAAGCGCTGAGCGTGATCATCCAGGTCCTCTACTTCAAACGCACCGGCAAACGCGTCTTCCTGATGGCCCCGATCCATCACCACTATGAGAAAAAGGGCTGGGCTGAGCCGACCATCGTGATCCGGTTCTGGATCATCTCGCTGATCCTGGCGATGATTGGGTTGGCGACGTTGAAGGTTCGGTGAGCGATCGCCGGATTGTACTGTCCGGGTGTTCGGGCGGTGGTAAGTCCACACTTCTTAACGAAATGGCCCGGCGCGGCTATGCGACGGTTGAGGAACCGGGTCGCCGCGTTGTGATGAACGAGCAAAGGGAAAGCGGGGGTGCCGTGCCATGGGCCAACCCGGAAGCCTTTTGTCGAAAGGTGATCCAAACCGCTTTCGATGATATGGCCGAGGCGCCGGATGGCCTGGTCTTGTTCGACCGTTCAGCGTTGGATGCTCTAATCTGGTTCGACCGAACCGGTGCCAATCTGGAAAGCGCTTTACGGAACAGGATATTGCACCTCGGCTATGATCGCCGCGTATTTCTGTTCCCACCATGGCCTGAAATCTATGAAAAAGATGAACAACGAAGGCACGATTTGTCCGACGCACTTGCGGAGTATGAGGCTTTGTGCGACCGCTTACCGAAACTCGGGTTTCAAACTCTGCTTGTTCCGAAAGCACCGATTGCTGAACGCGCGGATTGGTTTGAGGCAAAGCTAGACGAAGGGCAAAGGACATGATCCCGGTCAAAGGGTTTTCAGGACAGAAAGTTGCGGTTCTGGGGCTGGGGCGGTCTGGGCTGGCCGCCGCGCGGGCGTTGCGTGCAGGGGGGGCACAGCCGGTGTGTTGGGATGACAATCCGGATGCGCGGGAGAGGGCTCAGGCCGAGGGGTTCGTTTGCACCGATCTGCTTCGGAACGGGGCGTTTGATCAGATTGCGGCGTTGATCGTGTCTCCGGGCATTCCGCATTTGTATCCGTCGCCCAATCCGGTTGTCGCGGCGGCTTTGGACGCGGGCGTTCCGGTTGATAATGATATCGGGCTGTTCTTCCGGTCCTTCGCCGGGTCGGAATGGAACAATTATGACACCCCGCCGCGCGTAATCGCGGTGACCGGGTCGAACGGAAAATCGACCACGGCGGCGCTGATCCATCACATTCTGACCGAGGCTGGGCGCGATGCGCAATTGGCCGGAAATATCGGGCGCGGGGTGCTGGATATTGATCCGGGGGGCGATGGCTCGGTCGTGGTGCTGGAGCTTAGCAGCTATCAGACGGAACTCGCCCGCTCTCTGACGCCGGATGTGGCAGTATTTACTAACCTTTCGCCGGATCATCTGGACCGTCACGGTGGTATGGGGGGCTATTTTGCTGCCAAAAGACGGTTGTTTGCCGAAGGCGGGCCGGATCGCGCAGTCATTGGCGTGGATGAGGCCGAGGGCGCGTTTCTGGCTGGGCAGATGGCCGAGGGGCCAGCAGATGATCGGGTGATCCGCATATCAGTCGAGCGCAAGCTGACCGGTCCGGGCTGGCAGGTCTTTGCCCGCAAGGGGTTCTTGTCGGAATACCGCAAGGGGCGGCAGGCGGGTTCGATCGATCTGCGGGCGATCAAGGGCCTGCCGGGGACCCATAACCACCAGAACGCCTGCGCGGCCTATGCGGCCTGCCGTTCGCTGGGGTTGGCGCCTCGGGTGATCGAGGACGCTCTGCACAGCTATCCGGGCCTGCCCCATCGCAGCCAGATCATCGCCGAAGCCGGGGGCGTGACTTATGTGAACGATTCCAAGGCCACCAATGTTGACAGCGCGGTGAAGGCGCTGGGCGCGTTCAAGCGGATTCGCTGGATCTGCGGCGGGTTGAAGAAAGAGGGCGGGCTGGACGCGCTGAACGATGCTGCAAGCGATGTGCTGAAGGCTTATGTCATCGGGCGCGAGGCGGCAGGTTTCGCCATGCAACTGAACGTGGACGCGCAGGTGTGCACAACCATGGCCGCAGCGGTCGAGCAGGCGATGGCGGATGCCGAAACGGGCGACACCGTGTTACTTGCGCCCGCTGCTGCAAGTTTCGACCAATATGATAACTTCGAACAACGCGGTGAGGATTTTGCCGACAATGTGCGGCAAAGACTGAATGAATAACGCGGTTGCAATCGACCGCCGGTTCATCTGCTCTGGGTCGCTATCGGCTTGACGCCCCACCGGATTTGGTCTTGCCTTGGCGGGACGTTAGAAAACGAGGTTACGGATATGTCCAACCGAAAGAAATTGATGGCCTTGCCAGCGGTGCTGCTGATTGGGGCCTGTGCAAGCTCGGGTGCCAACTATACGCCAATCATCGACGGCAATATTGGCCCGAATTACAATGCGGATCTGGCGCAGTGTCAGGCTCTGGCCCGGACGCAGCCAACTGTTGATGGCCGAACGGCAGGTGCGGCGGCAATTGGTGCAGCGGGTGCGGCGGGTGCGAAGGCGATCATTGATGACAGCGCCAGCGACCTTGGCCGTACGGCTGTCGCAGGGGCGTTGCTGGGCGCGGGCGCAAGCGCGTTGCAGAACAACCAGAACCAGGAAGTCATCGTGCGCAACTGCATGCGCGGGCGCGGGTATAACGTCGTCGGCTAAGGATGCTGACGGCTTGCAATGGCGGTTCCGGCGGCATGCCCCGAGGACCACGCCCATTGAAAGTTGTATCCGCCCAGCCAGCCGGTGACATCCACCGCTTCACCAATCGCATAGAGGCCGGGGATCTCCCTGGCCTCCATCGTTTTTGACGACAGGTCGTCTGTGTCGATCCCGCCCAGAGTGACCTCGGCGGTGCGATAGCCTTCAGTGCCCGAAGGGGTCAGATGCCAATCGGACAGGGCGGCGATCAGGTCTTTGAGCGCCGCGTCGGACTGGTCGGCCAGATTGCCCTGCATCGGGATATGCTGGCTGAGGTAGTCCACCAGCCGCGCGGGCAGGTGGCGGGCCAATTCTGTGGTCAGTGCCTTGCGCCCGCCGCTTTGGCGTTGATCGCGCAGCAGGTCGAACAGAGGCAGATCGGGGATCAGGTTGACGCGGATCACCTCACCCTCGCGCCAATAGGACGACAGTTGCAGCACCGACGGACCGCTGAGGCCGCGATGAGTGAACAGCAGCGCCTCGTCAAAGCTAGTACGGTTGTTTGACAAGCGTGCTGGCAGCGAGACGCCCGAGAGGTCTTTGAATTTCCCGTCCGAGAAGGTGAACGGGACCAAAGCGGCACGTGTTTCGGTGATCCGCAGCCCGAATTGCTGCGCGATGTCATAGGCCAGCCCGGTCGCCCCCATCTTGGGGATCGATTTACCGCCTGTGGCCAGCACGAGGTTGCTGCAAGTAAGGCTGAGGCGCTGACCTTCGCGGTCGACCTCAAGCGCAAACCCGGCCTCGGTCCTGCGCAGGTCCCTGAGTTCAGTTCGCACCCACAGTTCGGCCCCGGCACGCTCCATCTCGGTCAGCAGCATCTGGATGATCTGTTTCGAGGACCCGTCGCAGAATAGCTGCCCCAGCGTTTTCTCGTGCCACGCGATATTGTGGCGTCCGACAAGATCGACGAAATCCCACTGAGAATAGCGCGCCAGGGCGGATTTGCAGAAATGCGGGTTCTGGGACAGGAAATTTGCTGGTCCCGCATAGATGTTGGTGAAATTGCAGCGCCCGCCGCCCGAAATGCGGATTTTCTCGCCGGGGGCTTTTGCATGGTCGATCACCATTACGCGCCCGCCGCAATGGGTCGCGCACATCATACCGGCAGCACCGGCCCCGAGGATGATCGTGTCGTAGGTCATGGATGGGGGATGGCTGGGTTTCCGACAAATGGCAATAGTTGCGGTGCCACCAGTACTGGTGCCTTGGTCGGTTTGTAAGAAACGTCGTTTTGTATCGTCAGATTTTGTATCCATTGACAAAATCGATGTCTGCGCATGAAGCTGGCGATAAAGCGGTTAACTGAGTCTTGTCGCTAAATGAATAAATGGAATCGTATTCCAGAGACACAGGTGCTGAATCTAAATGTTTCGGATTGGACGCTCAGCTTTCCGGGAGGCTCGTATCGTCTTTATCTTCTTCGTTCCGAACCCGAATGGGTCCAAGTGAGCTACGGGCAGACTACTGAACGATGGCCGATCGAGGTGAAAGAGGAAAACAGTTCCGGCTATCGACTTTCAGGCTTCGCTTGGGAAACACCTGAGATCATGTTGGAGTCATCCACCTGGTTCGAACTCTTGATTTCAAACCGGACCCAAGTCACCTATTGGGGGGATCGGGTGGTTTATCGTGTGGACATAGGATGCTAGTGGCTCCCGCTCTCGGGTAATCATTGCTCTATTTGGTCGCTGAAGTCGATCGTGTTCCTCTTTTTCGTAGTAGCGATTTGCGTGTTAACCCGTGTTTCGCTCGTTTGAGATCAACAGCGCTTCTATTTCAGCCACTAGCCCTCATTTCCCTAGCCCAATCTCCAAAATCCCTGTAGACTCTCACCCAGATCCCGAAAACGGGACACGAGTGAGGCAGTAAGTGGCGGTATCTCATGACTGAGATGGTGTATGGCGCGGTCCAGGACCAGCGCGGGGAACCGATTCTACCAAAGTGGTGGCGTACGATTGATCGCTGGACGATGTCCTGCGTTCTGATCCTGTTTGTCATCGGGCTGTTGCTGGGGTTGGCCTCATCGCCGCCGCTGGCCGGGCGCAACGGGTTTGATCCGTTTCACTATGTCGAACGGCAGGTGTTGTTCGGCGGGCTGGCGCTGATTGCGATGCTGCTGACGTCGATGATGTCTCCGACCCTTGTGCGCCGTCTGGCGGTTCTGGGCTTTCTGGGGGCGTTCGTCGCGCTGGCCTTCCTGCCGATCTTTGGCACCGATTTTGGCAAAGGGGCGGTGCGGTGGTATTCGCTGGGCTTTGCTTCGTTGCAGCCGTCTGAATTTCTGAAGCCCGGATTTGTGGTTGTGGCCGCGTGGTTGCTGGCGGCCTCGCAGCAGATCAACGGCCCTCCGGGGCGGTTGTGGTCTTTTGCGCTGTGCATGGCGATTGTCGGGATGCTGGTGATGCAGCCCGATTTCGGGCAGGCGTGTCTGATCCTGTTCGGCTGGGGCGTGATGTATTTCGTGGCCGGGGCACCCATGCTGCTGCTGGTTGGCATGGCGGGCGTGGTCGTGCTGGGCGGCATGTTCGCCTATTCCAACTCGGACCACTTTGCGCGCCGGATTGACGGGTTTCTGAATCAAGAGGTCGATCCGACCACCCAGCTTGGCTATGCCACCAACGCCATCCGTGAAGGCGGTCTGTTTGGTGTTGGCGTGGGTGAGGGGCAGGTGAAGTGGTCTCTGCCCGATGCGCATACGGATTTCATCATCGCTGTGGCGGCCGAGGAATACGGCCTAATCCTGGTGCTGATCATCATCGCACTCTATTCGCTGATCGTTGTACGCTCGCTTCTGCGACTGATGCGCGAACGGGACATGTTCATCCGACTGGCGGGCACCGGTCTGGCCTGCATGTTCGGCGTTCAGGCGATGATCAATATGGGTGTTGCGGTGCGCCTGCTGCCTGCCAAAGGCATGACGCTGCCCTTTGTCAGCTATGGTGGTTCGTCCCTGATCGCGGGCGGCATCGCCATCGGCATGTTGCTGGCCTTCACCCGCACCCGCCCACAGGGCGAGCTTGGCGATATTCTGCGCGGAAGAGGTTGATGAGCAAACCCTACCTTCTGATTGCGGCGGGCGGCACCGGGGGCCACATGTTCCCGGCGCAAGCGCTGGCCGAGGTGATGCTGCACAAGGGCTGGCGCGTGCGCCTGTCCACCGATCCGCGCGGCACGCGCTATACCGGTGCCTTCCCCGAAGGCGTTGAGATTGTCGAGGCATCCTCGGCCACTTTCGCGCGTGGGGGTCTCGCTGCCAAGGCGCTGGTCGGGCCAAAGATTGCTGGCGGCGTCGCCAGCATGGCCTTTCAGATGATGCGCGACAAACCGGAAGTGGTCGTGGGCTTCGGGGGGTATCCCTCGATCCCGGCACTGGGTGCGGCGACACTGCTGAAAATCCCGCGCATGATCCACGAACAGAACGGCGTTCTTGGACGTGTGAACCAACTGTTTGCCACTCGCGTTGCGCAGGTGGCCTGCGGCGTATGGCCGACCGACTTGCCGGAGGGCGCGCATGGTATTCACACCGGCAATCCGGTACGCGCCGCCGTTCTGGATCGTGCGGCTGCCCCCTATATCCCGCCGGGCGAATACCCGATGTCGGTTTTGGTGATGGGCGGATCGCAGGGCGCGCGCATCCTCAGCGATGTCGTACCCGGAGCGATCGCTGCATTGCCCGAATTCCTTCGATCCTACATCCGCGTCTCGCATCAGGCGCGGGACGAGGATGGCGACCGCGTCACCGCCTTCTACGCCGACCATGGCATCCGCGCCGATGTTCAGCCGTTCTTTGATGATGTGCCCCGCCGTATGTCGGACGCGCAACTGGTGATCAGCCGCTCGGGCGCGTCCAGCGTGGCTGATATCTCGGTCATCGGGCGACCTTCGATTCTGATCCCGTTTGCCGCCGCCGCTGGCGATCACCAGACCGCCAATGCCCGAGGTCTGGTACAGGCGGGCGGGGCGATCATGATCCCTGAAAATGCTCTTGACGTTGCCGCGTTGACCGAGCAAATGACCACGGTTCTGACAAACCCCGAAGCCGCACAGAAAATGGCCCACGCCGCCTTGTCGGTCGGGGCACCGGACGCCACCGAGCGTCTGGTTGCCCAGGTCGAGCAACTGGCGCAGAAGGAGACCACATGACCCCAGCAACCAAACTGCCGCAGGACGTAGGGCCGATCCATTTCGTCGGGATCGGCGGGATCGGGATGTCGGGCATTGCCGAAGTGCTTTTGAACCTTGGGTACAGGGTTCAGGGGTCGGATTTGAAGGCGTCGAAAATCACCGACCGTCTGGCCGCGCTGGGGGCTGAGATTTTCGTGGGGCAAAAGGCCGAGAACCTCAAGAACGCCGCAGTGGTTGTCACGTCGACCGCGATCAAACCGGGCAACCCGGAACTGGATGAGGCGCGCGCCCAAGGCCTGCCTGTTGTACGCCGGGCGGATATGCTGGCCGAACTGATGCGCTTGCGGTCAAATATCGCGATTGCCGGAACCCATGGCAAAACCACCACGACCACGATGATGGCTGAGCTGATGGTCGCGGGTGATTTCGACCCCACCGTGATCAATGGCGGCATCATTCACGCCTATGGCTCGAACGCGCGAATGGGGCAGGGCGAATGGATGGTGGTCGAGGCCGACGAATCCGATGGCTCATTCAACCGCCTGCCTGCAACCATCGCCATCGTCACCAATATCGACCCCGAGCATATGGAGCATTGGGGCGATTTCGACACGTTGCGCGATGGGTTCTATGAGTTCGTCTCGAACCTGCCCTTCTACGGTCTGGCTGTCTGCTGCACCGATCATGCCGAGGTGCAGGCTCTGGTTGGTCGCATCACCGACCGCCGCGTGCGCACCTATGGTTTCAACGCGCAGGCGGATGTGCGGGCCGAGAACCTGACCTACAAGGGCGGCGTCGCGCATTTCGACATCCACTTGCAATACGAAGACAAAGTGATCGAGGGCTGCACCCTGCCGATGCCGGGCGACCACAACGTTTCAAACGCGCTGTCTGCGGTGGCCGTCGCCCGCCATCTGGGCATGAAGGCCGCGGAAATCCGAGAGGCACTGGCCAATTTCGGCGGTGTGAACCGTCGCTTCACCAAGGTCGGCGAGGTCGATGGAGTCACCATCATCGACGATTACGGCCACCATCCGGTCGAAATCGCTGCTGTGTTGAAAGCCGCGCGTCAGGCGACCGAAGGCCGTGTGATCGCTGTCCACCAGCCGCATCGCTACTCGCGCCTGTCTAATCTGTTCGACGATTTCTGCACCTGCTTTAACGATGCCGACGTCGTCGCCATTGCCGAAGTATTCGCCGCCGGGGAGGACCCGATCGAAGGTGCGTCCCGTGACGATCTGGTCGAAGGTCTGATCCGTCACGGCCACCGCCATGCGCGCGCGATCCTAAGCGAGGATGATCTGGAACGCCTTGTGCGGGAACAGGCTCGTCCGGGCGATATGGTCGTCTGCCTCGGGGCCGGTACGATCAGCGCGTGGGCCAACGGGCTGCCTGAGAGATTGCAAAGAAAACAAGCAGTTTGACGTTCATCCTCATTTGCCGCACAACCTGAAAGTGTGATAGAGTATTCACTGATACCGCGTACCCGTGGAGGGGGCGAATGGACTATTCGATGATCTTTGCCGCACTTTGGGTGATCTGCGCGACTATCGTGGCGCTGTTGCCGATGCGGCTGCAATTCCCTCCGGGTATCTTGCTGCTGATCTGCGCGCCGGTCCTGATCCTGTGGCTGGGTTATGATCACGGCTGGTTCTGGTCGGTTGCGGCCTTTGCCGGGTTCGTGTCGATGTTCCGCAATCCCATCCGCTTTTACTGGCGCAAATGGACGGGCCGGGAGGTCACGGAATGAGCTGGTCGATTGCACTGGCCGCCGCTTGGGGTGTGGCCGCCAATGTGCTGGCGATGATCCCCAGCAAGGACAACCACTGGACCCGCGCCTACATCCTGATCGCGGTTGGCATCCCAATCGTTGGGTATGTCACGTTCGAGCATGGCCCCTGGATTGGCTTGCTGGTGCTGGGAATGGGGATGTCCGTGCTTCGGTGGCCAGTGATTTATCTGGGGCGGTGGCTGCGTCGGCGGGTCTGAGAAACGTATCCCTTATACGTCTTGCCTTGGACGCCTAAATCCGCGATCTAGCGGCCATGAGCACTCTTCCATCAACACGCGGCAGGCTGTCCCAAAATCGCAGCCTCAACGACCTGACATGGCTCCGTGTCGGAGGGCCGGCGGACTATCTGTTTCAACCTGCCGATCTGGAAGACTTGCGGGGCTTTCTGCGCGATCTGCCCGCAGATACTCCTGTTTTTCCGATGGGCGTCGGGTCTAACCTGATCGTGCGCGATGGTGGTTTGCGTGCCGTGGTGATCCGGCTGGGGCGCGGTTTCAATGGTATCTCCATCGACGGTAACACCGTCACCGCAGGCGCTGCGGCCTTGGATGCGCATGTGGCGCGGAAGGCGGCGGATGCGGGGGTTGACCTGACGTTTCTGCGCACCATTCCCGGATCTGTCGGAGGCGCGGTGCGGATGAACGCGGGCTGCTATGGCAGTTACACGGCGGATGTTCTGCGCAAAGCCACCATCGTCACGCGGCAGGGTGAGGTCGTGGACCTGACCCCAGCGGATCTGAACTTCCGATACCGCCAGACCGATCTGCCCGAAGGCGCGGTGCTGGTTTCGGCGACGTTCGAAGGCCCATCGGGCAATCCGGAAGACCTGCACGCCCGCATGGAAGCGCAACTGAATAAGCGGGATGAGACGCAGCCGACCAAGGATCGCAGCGCCGGATCGACCTTCCGCAACCCGGCGGGGTTCTCTTCAACGGGGCGGGAAGACGACGTCCATGACCTAAAGGCGTGGAAAGTGATCGATGACGCGGGGATGCGCGGGGCCACCAAGGGCGGTGCGCAGATGAGCCCGAAGCACTCGAATTTCCTGATCAATACCGGTGACGCCACCGCTGCCGACCTCGAAGGGCTGGGCGAAGAGGTGCGAAAAAAGGTTTACGAAACAAGCGGCATCACGCTAGAGTGGGAAATCATGCGGGTCGGCGATCCGCTGACAGAATAAAGCCCCAACCGTCAGACCACAACAGGCAAATTAGGGCGACGGATCAAAGGCATAACGCAGTACGGACCACGACATAAGGTCCGGGGACATTGAGGCGCACAAAGTGGGACTGTCGAGCAGGACAAACCCCAAAGTGGCGGTATTGATGGGCGGCCCCTCGGCGGAACGCGAGGTGTCACTCAGCAGCGGGCGCGAATGCGCAGCCGCCCTTGTGGGAGAAGGCATTGAAGTGGTCGAGCTGGACGCGGGTCCTGACCTCTATGCGCGCCTATTGGACATCAAACCGGATGTTGTATTCAACGCTCTGCATGGCCGCTGGGGTGAGGATGGCTGTGTGCAGGGCCTGCTGGAATGGATGCGCATTCCCTATACGCATTCGGGCGTGCTGGCCTCGGCCCTGGCGATGGACAAGCAGCGCAGCAAAGAGGCGTTTCGGGTGGCCGGGCTGCCCATCGCAGAAAGCGTGATTGCCGCCAAGTCAGATGTGATGGCCGATCATGTCATGGCACCGCCCTACGTGGCCAAGCCCAACAACGAAGGGTCCAGCGTCGGCATCTACATCGTGCATGAAAACGCGAACGGACCGCCGCAGCTGTCCGAGGACATGCCCGATCAGGTGATGGTCGAGCAATACGTGGCCGGGCGCGAGTTGACCGTGACGGTGATGGGCGACCGCGCCCTGACCGTGACCGAGATCATGACCGATGGCGGCTGGTATGACTATGACGCCAAATACAAGCCCGGCGGCTCGTGGCATGTGTTGCCTGCCGAGATACCGTCCGAGATATTCGATCTGTGCATGGACTACGCGTTGCGCGCCCACAATGTGCTGGGCTGCAAAGGCGTCAGCCGGACCGATTTCCGCTGGGACGACAGCAAGGGGCGCGACGGCTTGTTCCTGCTGGAGACCAATACTCAGCCGGGCATGACGCCGACTTCGCTGGTGCCCGAGCAGGGACAGCACCTGGGCATGACATTCGGCCAGCTTTGTGTGTGGATGGTGGAGGACGCCTCATGCGACCGCTGACAGCCACCCGCGCACCGGTGATTCATCGGACCAAGGCCCTGGCCGGTCCGGATGCCGATTTCGAATCTGCGGATACGGAAACCCATGACACTCAGCCCGTTCTGCGCTTGAGCGGAGTAAAGCTGTTCAACCGCACAGCGCGCCGGGCGGACCCTGCGCCGTCGCGGCTCAGCTATCGGTTCCAGCGGTGGATGCTGACACCGGGCATTCGACTGGGCGTCAAGCTGGGCCTGCCGATTTGCGCGGTGGCTGCTGCGATCGGTCTGTATTTTGCGTCGGAAGATCGGCGCGAGGCTGTCAGCACCTATATCGCCGACATCCGCACCTCGATTCAGGAGCGCCCGGAATTCATGGTCAACCTGATGGCCATTGACGGCGCGGGGGCCGGTCTGGCCGACGATATTCGCGAAGTGGTGCCGTTGGATTTCCCGATCAGTTCCTGGGATCTGGATGTCGAACAGATGCGCGACACGATCACCGGGCTGGACCCGGTGAAATCCGCGACCGTGCGAATCCGGCCCGGAGGCATCCTTCAGGTCGATGTGGTCGAACGGCAGCCCGTGATCGTCTGGCGCACCCGTGACGGCGTTGAGCTGTTGGATGAGACCGGTGTGCACGTGGATCAGGCGGCCTCGCGCAAGGATCATGCGGGCCTGCCCTTGATTGCGGGCGAAGGTGCGGATGCGCATGTGGCCGAGGCGCTTGAGATTTTCCAGACCTCGCGCAGCCTTGGCACTCGTGTCCGGGGCTTGGTGCGCGTGGGTGAGCGCCGCTGGGATCTGGTGCTGGATCGCGGCCAGCGCATCATGTTGCCGACCGAGCGCCCGGTGCGCGCGCTTGAGCGGGTACTGGCGGTGAACGAGGTGCAGGACCTGCTGGAGCGTGATGTGGCCGTGGTCGACATGCGCCTTGGGAACCGGCCAACCATAAGAATGACCAAAGCCGCCAGCGAAGACTGGTGGAATACAAAAGTGAACGCGAGTAACGGGCAGTAGCAACCATGATGACCGATCTTTATCAGTCCCAGCGCGCCATGCGGCAGATGCGCAGACAAGCGATGCAACGGGGCGTTATCGCCATTCTGGATGTGGGCAGTTCCAAGATCGCATGCCTCGTGCTGCGCTTTGACGGGACCGGTCGGCTGAGCGAAGACAACACCATCGGGTCGATGGCCGGGCAGACCGGGTTCCGTGTGATTGGCGCGGCGACCACACGCTCGCGCGGGGTGCAGTTCGGTGAAGTCACCGCGATGCAGGAAACTGAGCGCGCCATTCGCACCGCCCTGCAGGCGGCGCAGAAGATGGCCGACATTCGTGTCGATCACGTGATCGCCTGTTTCTCGGGCGCGAACCCGCGCTCTTACGGTCTGGACGCGCAAGTTGATCTGGAAGGCCAGCTTGTGACCGAGGCCGAGGTGGGCCGAGTGCTCAACGCTTGCGACGTGCCGGATTACGGGGCAGGGCGCGAGGTGCTGCATGCCCAGCCGGTGAATTTTGCGCTGGATAACCGCTCGGGCCTGATCGATCCGCGCGGGCAACTGGGCCAAAGCCTTGCCGTGGATATGCATATGCTGACCGTCGATGCGGTTGCGATCCAGAACATCGTGCGCTGTATCAAACGCTGCGATCTGGAACTGGCGGGGATCGCGAATTCGGCCTATGTGTCGGGCATCTCGGCGCTGGTCGAGGACGAGCAGGAATTGGGTGCCGCCTGTATCGACATGGGCGGTGGCACGACCAGCGTCTCGATCTTCATGAAGAAACACATGATCTATGCCGACTGCGTGCGCATGGGCGGCGATCACGTGACGCAGGACATCTCGATGGGGCTTGGCGTGCCGACGGCGGTGGCCGAGCGGATCAAGACCTTTAACGGCGGCGTCCATGCCACCGGGGCCGATGATCGCGACCTGATCGATATCGGCGGCGATACCGGCGATTGGGAGCATGATCGCCGGACCGTCAGCCGGGCTGAGCTGATCGGTATCATGCGGCCTCGGGTCGAGGAAATTCTGGAAGAGGTCCGCGTGCGGCTGGATGCCGCCGGGTTCGAACACATGCCCAGCCAGCAGATCGTTCTGACGGGCGGCGGCAGCCAGATCATGGGGCTGGACGGTTTGGCGACGCGCATTTTGGGTCAAAGGGTCCGCCTGGGCCGTCCGCTGCGCGTTCACGGCCTGCCGCAATCGGCGACAGGGCCGGGCTTTTCTTCGGCCGTGGGTCTCAGCCTGTTTGCGGCACATCCGCAGGACGAATGGTGGGATTTCGAAATTCCGGTCGACACCTATGCCGCGCGCCCGTTCAAGCGCGCCGTGCGGTGGTTCCGTGACAATTGGTAAAACCTTTGTTGGCGCCATTCTGGCGTTATGGCCGGGTCTCGCCCCGGCCCAAACCCTGATCACGCCCGAGGTTTTTCTGGACTCCGTTATCGGCAAAACCGTTATGTTCTATGAGATCCGCAGCGGCGATCTGGTCGGAACGGAGGAATTCCTGAACCACAGAACCTCGGTCTGGCGGGAAGCAGGGAGGGGCTGCGTCTACGGGCAGATCACCACGCCCAACGGCCAGATCTGTTTTTTGTATGACAATGACCCGGATGGCATTCCGGTTTGCTGGTGGCCGTTTCTGCACGAAGACCGCCTGATGGTCCGGCTGGCGTCATTGACAAACGGCGAAATTCAAGAGGTTCGCAGCATCACCGAAAACGGCTTGGACTGTCCAAGTGCCCCGATCAGCTAAAGAAACCGGTTGCGGCTGCGGGATTTATCCCTAAAGATATCCACAAGGCCCGTCAGAGGCCCGGCGGCAGGACATTGAGCAGTTTTCCGCCCTACCAAAACCGGGATTTCCGTCCGTGTGCAAATCAATCGCCACGGCGCGGTTTTCGGCTGTCTTGTGGCATCTTTAGGCCGCTCCGCAAGATTTGGCGGCAGGTGCGAAATGCCGCCGTTTGATGCCTTATTTCCTCCATATTTTGTGGATTTGCGCGATTTTTGACGTGACCTTTGCGCATCACAAGGATAGAATCGAACAAGGATAGGTAAGAAAAACACCGCTTTGGCGGAACAAAAATACAGGCGGACAGAGCATGACATTGAATCTTTCGATGCCCGGGCACGACGAACTGAAGCCTCGGATTACAGTATTTGGCGTTGGCGGCGCAGGCGGCAACGCAGTCAACAACATGATTGAAAAACAGTTGGACGGCGTCGATTTTGTCGTCGCCAACACCGACGCGCAGGCGTTGCAGCAAAGCCAGTCTTCGGCGCGGGTGCAACTGGGTGTGAAGGTCACCGAAGGTCTGGGGGCAGGGGCCCGTCCGACGGTTGGGGCCGCCGCCGCCGAAGAAAGCATCGAACAGATCGTCGATCATCTGGCAGGTGCCCATATGTGTTTCATCACCGCCGGTATGGGCGGGGGCACCGGTACCGGGGCCGCGCCGATCATCGCGCAGGCCGCGCGGGAACTGGGTGTGCTGACCGTTGGCGTTGTCACCAAACCCTTCCAGTTCGAAGGTGCCAAGCGCATGCGCCAGGCCGAAGACGGCGTCGAGGCGCTGCAACAGGTCGTCGATACGCTGATCATCATCCCGAACCAGAACCTGTTCCGTCTGGCCAATGAAAAGACCACGTTCACCGAGGCGTTCTCGATGGCCGATGACGTTCTGTATCAGGGCGTCAAGGGCGTGACTGATCTGATGGTGCGCCCGGGTCTGATCAACCTCGACTTCGCGGACGTGCGCGCCGTGATGGACGAGATGGGCAAGGCGATGATGGGCACGGGCGAGGCGACCGGCGAAGATCGGGCCATTCAGGCCGCCGAAAAGGCCATCGCCAACCCGCTGCTGGACGAAATCAGCCTCAAAGGCGCGAAGGGCGTGTTGATCAACATCACAGGCTCGCACGACCTGACACTGTTCGAACTGGACGAAGCCGCCAACCGCATTCGCGAGGAAGTGGACCCCGAGGCCAATATCATCGTCGGTTCGACCCTCGACACCGCGATGGAAGGCGGAATGCGCGTTTCGGTCGTGGCAACCGGGATCGATGCCACGGAAAAAACCAGCGATGTGCCAGTTGCGCGCCGTTCGATGTCCGAGCCGCTGACCCGCACTGTATCGGCCGAAGAACCTGTGCGTGATGAAGCACCTGCCGCGGCAGAAGTGGCAGAGGCCGCGCCTCAGATGCCGGAAAACCGCGAACCCTCGCTGTTCGAGGCAACCGAAGAGCCCGCGCAATTCCAGCCGCGTGACGAACAGGACGATGATGGCCTTCCGCCGCCCGCCTACCAACCGCGTGTCGCTGAATTCGAACCGCAGCCGGAACCTGTTGAGCAGGCGCCGGACGCCTACGCCGCGCAACCGCATGCGGCGGGAACGCCTTCGCCCGAGGCGCTGCAGCGCTTGCAGGCGGCGGTGCAAAATGTCCCCTCGGCAGCACAGCGTCTGACCGCAACACGGTCGCCGGAACCCGCGCCGCAGCCGCAAGCTGAAGCCGAAGAACGCCCCCGCTTTGGCTTTAACCGTCTGATCGACCGCATGACCGGTCACGCCGCGGATACACCCGCGCAGCCGGTCCGTCAGCAGCCCGCGATGCGGCAGGCTGACGCCACGGCACCTGCGCATGAAGAAGCGGATCCCGACCAGGAGCGGATCGAAATTCCGGCTTTCCTGCGCCGTCAAGCCAACTGATCGCGGTAACAAAATGAGCATCAGGGGTCGCCATCAGGCGGCCCTTTTTCTATATTTGTTAGGGATTTATGAGCAGATAAGCAGGGTTTTGCCGATCTGTTACATTGATGTTTCATTCAGTTGCAAAGAGTGAGTTGAGCCTGACCGCCCGCTTCCTTAACTGGGTGTCCAACACAGCCGTCCGAGGCTGGACACCACTCGCTGAGGCCCATTTTGCAACATACGCTCAAATCTCCGGTCACGTTCAAAGGCGTCGGACTGCACGGCGGTCAGCCTGTTGTCATGGTTCTGAAACCGGCAGCAGCAGGTCATGGCATCTGGTTCAAACGGACGGATATCGAGCTGGGCAACGCTTTGATCCCTGCCATCTATGACATTGTCGAACGTACGCCGCTGTGCACCCGACTGATCAATGATGCAGGCGTGTCGGTGTCGACCGTCGAACATATCATGGCGGCGCTGGCGGGTTGCGGCGTGCACAACGCGCTGATCGAGATTGACGGGCCCGAAGTGCCGATCATGGACGGGTCGTCCATCGACTTTGTGCGGGGCATCATGGCCAAGGGTGTGCGCCGTCAGGCCAGCCCGGTTCTGGCTTATGAAGTGCTGAAACCCGTCACCGCATCGCGCGAGGGGGCCAGCGCATCTATCGCTCCGGCGGATGGGCTGATCATCGATTTCCATATCGACTTTGAAGATGCCGCTATCGGCAATCAGACCAAAACGCTGGATATGCGCAACGGATCCTTCGTGCGCGAGCTGAGCGATTGCCGCACCTTCTGCCGCCGTATCGACGTGGAAGCCATGCGCGAAAACGGTCTGGCCCTGGGTGGTACGCTGGAAAACGCTGTTGTGGTGCAGGGTGACGAGGTTCTGACCCCGGGTGGCCTGCGCTATGCGGACGAAGCCGTTCGCCACAAGATGCTGGATGCGTTGGGTGATCTTTATCTGGCGGGCGGTCCGATCCTGGGTCACTTCACCGGTGACAAGTCCGGCCATTCGATGACCAACACCCTGCTGCGCAAGCTGTTCGAAACACCCGGCGCGGTGCGTCCGATCCTGTGCACACCTGAACAGGCAGCCCGTCTGCCGGGCCAGGGCCTTGTTCTGGATGAAATTCCGGCGGTCGCCTGATTCAATCAACTCTGACGACATTTGCGACAGAGCGCGCATAAGGCGTTTTGCACCGGAAATATCTATGCTAGACCATGGCTCAATTCGGGGCAAACCTCGTTGAGTATGATGACAAGGATGGGCGGTATGGTTGGCAGCAAAGCGGCAGTCAGGTTCGCGGGCGCGATTCTTCTGGCAGCAGTTTTGACAGCATGTGGTAACAGGGGCGCTGACCGCGAACAGAACCTTGAAGGCTTCACGCCCGAGCAGATTTATACGCGTGGCGAATATGAGCTGTCGCAGAATCGCTCGGACGACGCGGCTTGGTATTTCTCGGAAGTCGAACGGCTTTACCCCTATTCGGATTGGGCCAAACGCGCGCTGATCATGCAGGCGTTTTCATTCCATGCCGACAAGAATTACGAAGAAAGCCGCGCCGCCGCGCAGCGCTATATCGACTTTTACCCCACGGACGAAGATGCGGCCTATGCGCAGTATCTGCTGGCGCTCAGCTATTATGACCAGATCGACGAAGTTGGCCGCGACCAGGGCCTGACCTTTCAGGCCCTACAAGCGCTGCGCACGGTGATCGAGGTTTATCCCGACAGCGAATATGCCACCTCGGCCGTGTTGAAGTTCGATCTGGCCTTTGACCATCTGGCGGGCAAGGAAATGGAGATCGGGCGCTATTACCTGCGTCAAGATCACTATATCGCGGCCATCAACCGCTTCCGTGTCGTGGTCGAGGATTTCCAAACCACGTCGCACACTGCCGAAGCGCTGTATCGTTTGGTCGAGGCCTATCTGTCCTTGGGTCTGTTTGATGAGGCGCAGACCGCAGGCGCGATCCTTGGATACAACTACCAGTCCTCGGAATGGTATGACGATGCCTACAAGCTGTTGACCTCGCGCGGGCTGGATCTGAAGAGCCGTGGCAACAACTGGCTCAGCCAGATTTATCGCCAGACGATCAAGGGCCAGTGGTTGTAAGCTGGTGACGGTCTGGGGATGCTAACACCCGATGCTGCGCGCCTTAGATATCCGTGACATGCTGATCATCGACCGGTTGGAACTGACGTTCCAGCCGGGCCTGAACGCGCTGACCGGTGAGACCGGGGCGGGCAAGTCGATCCTTTTGGATTCGCTGGGGTTCGTTCTGGGTTGGCGCGGTCGGGCCGCACTGGTCCGGCAGGGTGCGGCGCAGGGCGAGGTGGTGGCCGAGTTTGAGCTGCCCGACGGCCATCCGGCCCATGCGGTTCTGGCCGAGGCCGGTTTGCCGGGCGGAGAGGAATTGATCCTGCGCCGCGTCAACACCGCCGAGGGCCGCAAGACCGCCTGGGTCAATGACCGTCGTTGCTCGGGCGAGGTGCTGCGGGCGCTGTCCGAAACGCTGATCGAATTGCACGGCCAGCATGATGATCGCGGATTGCTGAACCCGCGCGGCCACCGGGTTTTGCTGGATGACTACGCTCAGGTCTCGGAACAGTTGGCATCGGTGCGCCGTGCGTGGTCCGAGATGTCGCGCAGCCGCAAGGCATTGGCCGAGACCGAGGCCGCGCTGGCCGCGATGCGCGCTGAAGAGGAATTTCTGCGTCATTCCGTGGCCGAGTTGGACAAGCTGGACCCGCAACCGGGTGAGGATGCCGATCTGGATGCGCGCCGCCGCATGATGCAGGGGGCCGAGCGGATCCGCGATGACGTCGCCCGCGCATTTGACCTGTTGGGCGGTGAAGGTGCCGAAGGCGCGATGTCGGATGCGATGCGCTGGCTGGAAGGTGTGTCCGACAATGCAGGCGGGCAGTTGGAAGACCCCATCGCTGCGCTGGGGCGTGCCCTGATCGAATTGGGTGAGGCGCAGGACGGTGTGAACGCCTGCCTTCAGGCGCTGGATTTCAATCCGGCGGAACTGGAAGCCGCCGAAGAACGCCTGTTCGCGATCCGCGCGCTGGCCCGCAAGCATGACGTGGCACCGGATGATCTGGGCGCGTTTGCAGATACTCTGCGGGATCGTCTGGGTCAGTTGGATGCCGGTGACGCTGATCTGGCCGAGCGTCGGGCCGCTGTCGACGCTGCGCAAGCCGCATATGATACGGCTGCGGCCAGGCTCAGCACGGCCCGCCAAAAGGCCGCCGGGCAGTTGGATGCGGCGGTCATGGCCGAGCTTGCGCCGCTGAAAATGGAACGGGCGGTGTTTCAGACAGAAATCTCGCCAGCCGATCCCGGCCCCGAAGGCACCGATGCGGTGGCCTTCACGGTTGCCACCAACCCCGGCGCGCCGTCGGGGCAGCTGAACAAGATCGCCTCGGGTGGTGAGCTCAGCCGGTTTCTGCTGGCGCTCAAGGTTTGCCTGTCCGGTGATGACAGTGCCAGAACGATGATCTTTGACGAGATTGACCGGGGCGTCGGCGGTGCCACTGCCGATGCCGTGGGGCGGCGGTTGGCCTCGTTGGCGCAAGGTGGGCAGGTGCTGGTCGTCACACACTCACCCCAAGTGGCCGCGCGCGCTGCGCATCACTGGCGGGTGCAGAAGCAGGTAAGCGCGGGTCAGACCCTCTCGACTGTTGTGCCCTTGGCCGAAGGTGATCGCGTGGATGAGATCGCCCGAATGGTGTCGGGCGACACGATCACCGACGAAGCGCGCGCTGCCGCCCGCGCCTTGCTGGACGCCTGACGCCGCTTGTGGCGTTTCCTGGTGCCTCCACCGTCGCTATCGCACTTTTATATGGCCGCCCCGTGGCTTACTAAGGGGTATGTATTGATCCCCGAGGGCCAATGACCCAGTCAACCCGCACCGTTCTGCGCAACCAGCTCAATCAGGCCATGGCCGCGATCAAGGATGCGTGGCGGGTGATGCGGCGGCGTGGGCCCAGCCAGATTCAGTTCTGGTTCATCGCCCTGGCCATCGGAATCGCCGCCGGGTTCATGGCGCTGGGGTTCCGCAAGGCGATCCGCGCGCTGCAGGCGTATCTCTACGACACCGAGGATATTCTGCTGCTGCACAGCCATGCAGAGATGCTGCCGTGGTTCATGGTGTTGATCATCCCCATCATTGGCGGTCTAATCGTCGGTATCATCCTGAACAAGTTTACCGATGATGGCCGCGTGCGGTCTGTCGCGGACGTGATCGAAGGGGCCGCCGTCAGCGATGGCCGGGTAGAAACCAAGGCTGGTATCGCCTCGTTCTTCGCCTCGCTGATCACGCTGAGTTCCGGCGGCTCAACCGGTCGGGAGGGACCGGTGGTGCATATGGCCGGTGTCATCTCGACCTGGGTCAGCAACCGCATCCACGCCGACGGGATCACCGGGCGGGATCTGCTGGGGTGCGCGGTCGCCGCCGCCGTTTCAGCCAGCTTCAACGCGCCCATCGCCGGGGCGCTGTTCGCGCTTGAGGTTGTGTTGCGCCACTTCGCCGTGCACGCCTTTGCGCCCATTGTCATCGCCTCGGTCGCAGGGACTGTGATCAACCGGCTGGAATATGGCGATGTCACTGAATTCACGCTGGATACACCCGGATCGCTGCAATTCTACGTGGAACTGCCCGCCTTTCTGATCCTCGGGCTGATCTGCGGGTTTGTGGCCTTGCTGCTGATGCGCTCGATCTTCTTTGCCGAGGATATTGGCAACCACATCCAGAACCGCCTGTCTCTGCCCGGTTGGCTGCGTCCGGCTGTGTCCGGTGCGATGCTGGGCCTGCTGGCGATCTGGTTCCCGCATATCATCGGTGTGGGGTATGAAACGACGACCCGCGCCCTGACCGGCGATCTTGTGTTGACGACGGCCATCCTGTTTGCCGTGGTCAAGACCGTTGCGGTTGCCATCACCATGGGCGGGCGCATGGGGGGCGGGGTATTCTCACCCGCGTTGATGATCGGCGCGCTGACGGGGCTGGCCTTTGGTCTGATCGCCACCGGTTTGTTGCCCGACGTGTCGGGAACCCACACGCTCTATGCCTTTGCCGGAATGGGGGCGGTTGCGGCGGCTGTTCTTGGTGCGCCGATCTCGACCACACTGATCGTGTTTGAATTGACCGGAGACTGGCAGATCGGTCTGGCCGTGATGGTGTCGGTGTCGATGTCCACTGCGCTGGCCTCGCGTCTGGTGGATCGGTCGTTCTTCCTGACCCAGCTTGAGCGTCGCAATGTGCATCTGGCCGCCGGGCCGCAGGCCTATCTGCTGGCCATGCTGCGGGCCGGGGCAGTGATGCGGCCCATTGGCGACGCGCGCTCGATCACCGCCGACGAGGCGCGCGCGCTGATCGAACAGGGCCTGTGTGTCAAGGCCAGCGCCACGCTGGAGGCTGCGATGCCCTATTTCGACCGGGACGACATTCCATGCATCCCGGTGATCATCCTGGAAGACGACGGGACCGAAACCCCGGTTGGTGCCTTGTATCACGTCGATGCGCTGAAGGCGTATAACCGCGCGCTGGCGGCCACAGCGGCCGAGGAGCATTCCTAGCCCCGATACACGCTCGCGGCGTCGCCCAGATAGTTGTCCCAGGCAAACCAGTACGAGATATGCCCGGCCACCCGTGGCAATTGGGTGCCATCCGGGCCGATCAGCATTTCTTCGGTCAAGGTCCATTTGCGGCCTGCTTCATCCACCAGACCGCCATCCGCAGCCGTGAACCTGTGGCCGGCACGCTCATAGGCGCGGACGGTGCGCCGATCCGGATTGCCAATCAAAACCAAAGGCCGGTTCGCAATCGCATCGTTGATCACGCGGGTTCGGCTGAACGCATCTAAGGGCCAGGCCCGTGCCGCGCCAAACTGGCGGATCGCAAACACATAGTCCTTTTGCCGGTGCTGCGACTGATCCACCTGCGCCGGGAACATCAGTTCGGATGAGGCAAAATACTCGCGATACACCACGCCCGAGCCATAGTTCCGCCGATGCCCGGTGTTCAACGACAAGGCCCGCGTGTCAGGGTGCGAGGTTTTCCAGCTGTCCCAGGTGGTGATGACAACCGGTCGCTGTTTCAGTTCTATCCCGCTGTCGACCAGCGGGCCGACGACAGGCTTGCCGGTATATTGGTTCCACAGCGAATGCGTCTCGCGGTCAAACATCAGCTTGTTGGAACGGTAAAGGAATCCTGACGAGCCAAACACAAAGGGCTTGCGCCGACCCGCAACCTGCGTTTCGAACAGGATGCCGGACCCGCATAGGGTGCAATAGGCCAGGGCGACCGGGACCCCGCCAATCACCTCGTTAAACATCTCGTGCCAGCCCATGATCCGCAGCGGATAGGCGCGCGTGTCGCCGTTGATCGAGACGCCAAAGACCAGATCGTCGTCCCTGAGGTAACTGGCATCCGAGGCCGAGATCAGCGTTGGATTGTCCAAGGAGGGGATGCCGTCCTTGTAAACGCCGCCCCATGCGATCTCTTCCAGCCGGATTTTCATCCTGTCGCGCGCCAGGTATTCGGGCCGCAGGAACAGATCGAAGTTCTGATCGATCCCCAACAGAACTTCGCGTTTGAACGGGATGAGCGACGGGTGGGGCACCAGTTGCGGGTTCCGTTCCTGCCAGAGCATCCAGTCAAACCAGTCGGTGCCGTGTTTCTGGCCCGAGAGGGTTTCAATCACTTCGGAAATCTCGTCCCGCCGCCGGTCGGCAAACCGCATTGCGGTGATCAGGGCCGGAACCACATCCGGGTTTCCTCGCCGTATCAGGTACGCCATCTGTGCTTCAAAATCGGTGCGACCGGAATACAGCGTGCTGCGTATGGCCTCTAGCACCGGATCGCTTTGCGCCCACACCGCCCCCGGCACTAACGCTCCGGCCCCGATCAACCCGGCAAATCTGCGACGTGAAACAGACATGGCGCCCTCCTGTTCGCATCCACATTCAGTGTGCACGCCATATGCTTCACATGCACACCACAGTCGCGTGAGCAGGATACGCGAATTTGAAATTGGCTTTGCGTCAAAATTCGGATCTCGTCATGGTCGCGTCAGAATCCCGGAAACGGGACCAACACATGCGGTTGTTTCATCTGCCAGGAGCCAGCGATGTCGAACACAAATGGTGCGGTTGCTCTGAAAGATCAGGGGCTCGTTCTTCACGCCGGTGGGCAGGACGTCTATTTCAACTATTACTGGCTGCGGGACAATTGCACCTCGTCTTTTGATCCCGAACTGCGTGAGCGCACGTTTGACATTACTTCGCTGACTCAAGCCCCGCAGGCCAGATCGGCCGAGGTTGAGGGCAATGATCTGATCATCGATTGGCTGGGTGAAGACCACCAAAGCCGGTATTCAATCGACTGGCTGATGGAATTTCAGACACGCGGCGGGCGGGATGATCCGGCGGTGCTTCCCAGAAAGCTCTGGCGGTCCGGGCACAGCGACAGCTTTCCACGGTTCAGCCAACATGACGTGATCCACGACATGCCAACCCGCGCGGCCTGGGCCCGTGCCTTGCTTGAAGAAGGCGTCGCCGTCATCACGGATATGGAGGACAGCGACGAGTCCTTGACCAAGCTCGCCAATTGCCTCGGGCTGGTCCGGCCCTCGGTCGCTGGTGAGTATTTTGATGTGAAGGTCCACATAGACCCCGTCAATCTTGCGTTCACGGCCAATGCGCTGGAGATGCATACCGACACACCGTCAGAAGAAATGGCGCCCGGTGTTCAGTTTCTGCATTGCCGCAGAAACAGCGTGGATGGGGGCTACAGCCTGTTTGTCGACGGGGCCGCCGTGGCCGAAGACTTCCGCGCCGAACATCCCGAAGACTTTGATCTACTGGTCCAGCATCAAGTGCCGTTTTTCTATGACCACGAAGATTTCGACTGGCGCGCGCATCAGCACGTGATCGAACTGGATACCAATGGCACCGTGTCAGGCGTGACCATCTCGCAGCATATGGCGGATGTGTTTGATTTGCCCCAGGACGTTCTGGATGCCTATTACCCGGCTTTCAGCAAGTTCCTGCGGGCAATCAACAGCCCCAAATACCTCAACCGCTTTCGCATGCAGGCCGGAGAGTGCTTTGTCTTCGACAACCACCGGATCGTTCATGGCCGCGAGGCGTATTCTGCCACAAGCGGAGAACGCTATCTGCGGGGATGTTACATCGACCGGGGCGAGATGCGATCAAGCTACCGCACGCTGGTGCGCAAGGGCTATGTCTGATCCGCGCCGCAGCCCAGGGCAAATACAGGTGAGCCAAACAGGTTTAAATCTGTTCAACCTTCACTGACTCCGCCGGATAAAACGCCAGATAACCCTTGATCTCGGCCATGGCAGGGATCGGGTTTTCATAGCTCCAGGCGGCGTTTTCTGTCACCGATGACTTGTTCACGATCGAATAATGCGTCGCGTCGCCCTTATGCGGGCAATGCGTAACCTTGTCCGTCTGATCCAGAAACGCCATCGCGATATCCGCGCGAGGAAAATAGACCACTGGATCCAGATCGCCTTCCAGCAGTACCAGAGCATTGCTGCTTTCGCCCAGAACCGCACCGCCCGAGCGAACGCTCCACTTTCCGTCCGCCTTCTCGATTGTGATCTCAGTCATATTTCGTCTTTTCCTCGCCTTTTTCGGGCCTCTCCTCTGCCCGTTCCATGTAACAGTCCGATGTCAAATCGGCGCTGTTGCGGCATCCAACCACAGTTGAGCCTCAGGGCCCAGCCTTGGCCGGATCTTTTCTGCAACGGCCTGATGATAGCTGTTCAGCCAGGCGCGTTCGGTGGAGGTAAGCATATCTACCAAGATCAGGCGCCGGTCAATCGGCACGTAAGTCAGCGTTCGCCATTGCAGCATGGCGCGTTCATCATCGCCGTCAGGTAGGTTGGGGGCTTCTTCGACCACGACAAGATTTTCGATGCGGATACCAAACGCGCCTTCGCGGTAATATCCGGGCTCGTTCGACAGGATCATGCCGGGTTCCAATGGCACGTGGCTGATCCGCGACAGGCGCTGCGGGCCTTCGTGCACGCTTAGGTAAGCGCCGACACCGTGACCGACCCCGTGATTGAAATCCTGTCCCGCCTGCCACAGCGGCACCCGGGCGATGCATTCAATGTCACGTCCAGACAGCCCGACCGGCCAGCGCAGCATCGACAGATTGATCATGCCCTTCAGAACGCGGGTGAAGCAGGCTTTCTCGATCTCTCCGACCTCACCTATCCCAATGGTTCGGGTGATATCGGTGGTCCCGTCCAGATATTGCCCGCCACTGTCCAGCACCAGCAGATGGCCATTTTCCAACCTGCTATCGGTCGCCTCGGTCACCCGGTAATGCATGATCGCTCCATGGGGGCCGGTTCCCGCGATTGTGTCGAACGAAATGTCCTGCAACGCATTGTCTTTACGCCGGCTCTCTTCCAGCCGCGTCACGACCTGGGTTTCAGAGACGGTACCGGGGCCTTGTCCATCCAACCAGCATAAGGTTTCGATCACCGCAACCGCATCACGCAAATGCGCCTCGGCGCTGCCTGCGATTTCAGCCGGGTTTTTACAGGCTTTCGGCACGGCGCAGGGATCGCCGCCGTCAACCATCTTGTCCCCCGAAGCGTCTGCAACGATCTGAGGTACCGTGTTCGGATCCACCTGAACGCGTCCTTCCAACCGACCGACAGCATCCAGAAACGCCGCAGGGTCCCGGACCGAGACCTGATCCCCCAAATGCTCGCGTACACCGTCCAGCTTTCCGGCGGCCATGAACAGATCAACCTGCCCAGCGGCGTGCAAAATCGCGAACCCATGCGCCACAGGGTTATAGGCGATATCCGAGCCGCGAATATTCAGCAGCCACATGATCGAATCCGGCAAGGTGATCAGCGCCGCCGCGCGCCCGGACGTATTCAAACCCTCCGCCAGTCGCGCGATCTTGCTTTCGGCGGTTTCCCCGGCAAATTCAATCGGATGGGCTGCCACAGGGTTCATTGGCGGGGCAGGCTGATCCGCCCAGATCCGGTCTACCAGATTGTCACTGCGCACCAGTTCAATATCGCTACCCGCAAGCTCTTTCGCCACGGCCGAGACCTGACCGGCCGCGTGCAGCCAGGGGTCAAACCCGACCTTGCCGCCCTGCGGCAACTGCTCTTTCAACCAGGTGCTCAGGCTGACATCCGGCCAGGGGACCGGAGTGTAGACCTCGGCAACCTGCGCCTTGACCTGCGTCCGATACCGCCCATCGACAAACACACCGGCCACATCGCGCAGCGCAGCGCAGAACCCGGCCGAGCCGGTAAACCCGGTCAACCAGCCCAGCCGCTCATCCCGTGGGGCCACATATTCCCCCTGGTGCGCATCTGCGCGCGGGATCAGAAACCCGTCCAGCCCCTCTTGCTCCATCTCGGCCCGCAATGCAGCCAAGCGCGGCGGCCCCTGTTCCGGACGCGCCGTAACTTCAAAAGACTGAAACATCATTCCCTCCCTCAAACCGAAGGACGGCTTGAAACGCCGCCTCTTCTTCTTGTCTAAAATACGGCCGCCGGAGGCAAGGCCAGCCTTAGCTGGCCTTTTTCATTCCCATCACACGGGCGCGGGCGCGTGGATCGCTGTCAAACAGCGCCGCCAGTTGTTCGGTCATCGCGCCAGCCAACTGCTCGACATCGGTGATCGTGACGGCCCGATCATAATACCGGGTCACGTCGTGGCCGATCCCGATAGCTAGCAATTCGACCATCTTGCGTTTTTCGACCATGGCGATTACATCGCGCAGGTGTTTTTCCAGATAATTTGCCGGGTTCACGCTCAGCGTTGAATCATCGACCGGAGCGCCGTCCGAAATCACCATCAGGATCTTGCGCTGTTCTCGCCGCGCCAGCATGCGGCGATGGGCCCATTCCAGCGCCTCACCGTCGATGTTTTCCTTAAGCAACCCCTCTTTCATCATCAGACCCAGATTGGCCCGAGCGCGCCGCCAGGGCGCATCGGCCCCTTTGTAGATGATATGGCGCAGATCGTTCAGACGCCCGGGCTGTTGCGGGCGGCCATCGTTCAGCCATGCCTCGCGCGCCTGACCGCCTTTCCACGCGCGCGTGGTAAAGCCCAGAATCTCGACCTTCACATTGCAGCGCTCCAGCGTCCTTGCCAGAACATCAGCACAGACGGCGGCGATCGAGATCGGACGCCCGCGCATTGAGCCTGAGTTATCCAGCAGCAGGGTCACCACGGTATCGCGGAACTCGGTGTCTTTCTCGACCTTGAAGCTCAGCGGTGTGGTCGGGTTTGCCACGACACGCGCCAGACGCCCGGCATCCAGAATGCCTTCCTCGCGGTCAAACTCCCACGACCGGTTCTGTTGCGCCTGCAAACGGCGTTGCAGCTTGTTGGCCAGACGGCTGACAGCCCCTTTCAACTGGTCCAGCTGCTGATCGAGATAGGCGCGCAGCCGTTCAAGCTCGGCCGGTTCGGCCAGATCCTCGGCGGCGATCTCTTCGTCATGCGTGTTCAGGTAGACCTTGTAATCCGGGTCAGCCTCGGACGCGGGGGGCGGGGCAGGCGGTTCCAGTGGGGCCTCGCCGTCCGGCATCTCGGCCTCATCGCCCATCTCATCTTCGGCCATCTCATCCATCGAGACCTGTGCCTGAGACTGATCTTGCTGTTCTTCCTGCGTTTGCTCGGGCGTGGCGTCGGCGTCTTGCTCGTCCTGATCATCCTGCCCGGTGCTGTCGGGATCGGGCTGTTCGTCCGCGTCGTCCTCGGCCTGATCTTCCTGCTCGTCATCCAGCTCATCCGGGTCATCGCCCAGCTGGTCGCCATAGCCCAGATCCTTGATCACCTGACGGGTGAATTTGGCAAACTCGGCCTGATCCGAGAGAATATCGTCGAGGTTTTCCAGCGTGCCGCCCGCCTGTTCCTCGATAAACCCGCGCCACAGGTTCATGACGTTTTCCGCTGCAGGCGGCAGATCGCGCCCGGTGGCCAGATGCCGGATCAGATAGCCTGCCGCCACCGACAGGGGCGCTTCGGCCGGTTGCTTGCATTGATCATACCCGCGCCGCAGCGCTTCGTGGCCAATCTTTACGTCGATGTTCGACGCCGTGCCGGGCATATCCCGCGCACCCATCGCCTCGCACCGCGCGACCTCCATCGCTTCATAAAGATCCCGCGCCATGTCGCCCGGAGGCGCATAGCGCGCATGGGTCGCGTCATCATGGTATTTGCGTTGCAACGCCAAGGCATCCGCCGTGCCGCGCGCCAGCAACACCTCTTCTCGAGTCATCCGGCGCGACACCTGAGGCAGCCGCATCGACTCACCCGACATGCCCGAGGGATCGACTGTATAGGTCACCGACAGTTCGGGATCATCGGCCATGACCTTGGTGGCCTCGGCCAGGGCCTTCTTGAACGGATCAGCAGGGTTGTCGTTCTTCTGTGCCATGTCCTAAGCCCTCATCAAAGTGACCTGCCCAACGCGGAGAAGACTAACGGATCCGCCTTCATCTGGCCAAAAATATCCCCGCCGGAGGCATTGCGCCCGAAACGGGCGCAATTCGGGTGCTTACCCCAAGCTCGCGCTCGCCGCGCTTTCCGGCAGTTCCTCATCAAAGCAACGCTGATAGAACTCGGCCACGGTCTGACGCTCCAACTCGTCGCATTTGTTCAGGAAAGACAGACGGAAGGCATAGCCGACATTACGGAAAATCTCGGCGTTCTGGGCCCAGTTGATCACGGTCCGTGGGCTCATGACGGTGGACAGATCGCCATTCATGAACGCGGTCCGGGTCAGGTCGGCGACTGTGACCATCTGGCTGACGGTCTTGCGGCCCTTCTCGGTGTTGTAATGCGGGGCCTTCGACAGAACGATCATCGTTTCGGCGTCGTGGCTCAGGTAGTTCAGGGTCGAGACCAGTGACCAGCGGTCCATCTGCGCTTGGTTGATCTGCTGCGTGCCGTGATAAAGGCCCGTGGTGTCGCCAAGACCAACAGTGTTGGCGGTGGCGAACAGGCGGAAGTTCGGGTTCGGCGTAATGATCTCGTTCTGGTCCAGCAGGGTCAGCTTGCCGTCATGCTCCAGAACACGCTGGATCACGAACATCACGTCGGCGCGGCCTGCGTCGTATTCGTCGAAAACGATGGCAACGGGGTTGCGCAGCGCCCAGGGCAGGATGCCTTCGTGAAATTCAGTCACCTGCTTGCCGTCGCGCAGCTTGATCGCGTCTTTACCGATCAGGTCGATCCGGCTGATGTGGCTGTCCAGGTTCACACGCACGGCAGGCCAGTTCAGACGGGCGGCGACCTGTTCGATATGGGTCGATTTTCCGGTGCCGTGATAGCCCTGGATCATCACCCGGCGGTTATGGGCAAAGCCTGCCAGAATCGCCAGCGTCGTCTCTGGGTCGAACTTGTAGGTGTGATCAATGGCAGGCACACGGTCGCTGGCCTCGGCAAAGCCCTTGACCGCCATGTCGCTGTCAATGCCAAACACTTCACGGACCGAGATCTCTTCGGTTGGTTTTGCGTTGATGTCGATCGATCCGTCAGCCATGCGCCTTGTCCTTATCCTTTGACCCGTATTGCCGGGTTTGAACCCGTGTGTGGTGCAACATATTGCAGGCAAGGGCAAGGGAAAGCCGCCACTTGAAGAAGCTGACCGGATGTTTCTTTTCAACTGGCCTTATCGGTTGGTCTGAAACGATTAGTGCAGGATCGCTCTGCGCAATCTGATCAGGCTGCGCTCATCAACAAATCGTGGCGTTTGGCGCATGTAGTCCTGAAAGGCGCGGCCATATCCCTGAAGCAGCCATCTTTCCTCGTTCAGAACGAATAGAAAGTAGATCAGGAACAGAATGGCCGCCAAGGCCAGGGTCAGCCACGATCCGCTGGAGATCCCCAGACCCACCGTTGCCAGCACCGAGGTGACATATTGCGGATTGCGCGAATAGGCATACATGCCGCCTGTCACCAACCCGTCGCTTTCGCAGTAGGTATTGTCGAGCCCAGAAACCTGTACCCGCGCAGAGTAATTCCGAAGGACAGAACCATGATCGGCACCCCGATGGCGTAGCGCACCCAATGGCCCCAGCCGTTCACCCAAACCTCGGACAAAGCGAACACGACGGTGGCCCCGCAAAACAGCCGAAACAGCCCGAACGCCGCGTGATGCCGCCACCCGCTGGCGCTGGGCCACAGACCCAAACGCGGCAAACGCAGGTTCAGGGCAAGATACAGGCTCAGCATCAGGGTCGAACCGAGGGCCAGCACCACTGAGACCTCGTGAATGGTGTAGATCAGGTTGTCCATATCGCAGTCCAAACTCGCTGTTCGCGTCAAATCGGATATGGGCAGATTACGCGGCCCACGGGACAGGCCGTAACAAGGGTTTGTAACAGGTTGAGGACGACGAGATGCTCTGAACGATCAGGTTCGTATTGGACGTCACGTTTGAGGGCTGTGGAGCCACCCCATGCAGGCGTCAGAGTTGCAATTTGCTAGCGCCGGTGATCGGCCATAACCGCTCAGTCCTGATGCGCTTTTTCATATTCCAGCCGCGCAGCCTTGACCTGCTCCTGTCGCGTGCTGGACCAGAAGACCAACGGTTTCAGATGCTCCAGAAGGCTACGACCCAGCGGGGTCAGTTCGTAAGACACAGCGACCGGAGGACCAGGATCAACGGTCCGTGTCAAATACCCATCGCGCTGAAGCCCCCGCAGGTTTTCGGTGAGAACCCGCTGTGTCACATCGCCGATGCAGCGCTTGATCTCTCCAAACCTTTTCGGTTCATCCTCAAGCGACAAGATGATGATCATGCGCCACTTGCCCGTAACATTCGACAGAACGGAGCGAATGGGGCAGTTCGATGCTTCGGCTTTGCTTTCAACGCCTATGGGTAGCATTTTCGCCTCGGTGCAAATTGAATACCAGCGTCGATTACCATACCGATGTTCGGCGATTCAAGCGCCCTTGGACCAGACCAGGTATCCTAAAACATACCTTGTTTCATTTTAGTGCGTAATTGAAACGTAGTGCATTTTTGATACCAGCTATTGCCATAACGCGAATCGAAAGGACGCACGATGACACCTAAGGAACTGGTTATGGCTCTGTTTACAGCAGCCTTTGTTGAACATGACCCGCAAGCGGCCAAAGATCTGCTGGCCCCGGACTACATTCAACACAATCCTTCAATTCCAACCGGGGCCGACGCATTGCTGAGCGTTATTCCGGCAATCGAAGCCTCAGGCATGACCGTCACAACCCACCGCGTCATTGCCGAGGGGGATTATGTCGTCTTGCACAACACTTTTGAAAACGCCGATGCTTTTGGCGCCCCGACCCTTGTTGCCTTCGATGTGTTCAGGGTCGAAGACGGGCTGGTTGCTGAACACTGGGACAACTTGCAAGCCCCGCCTGAGACCACGGCGTCGGGACGCTCAATGACAGATGGGCCGGTCGAGTTGGCCGATCATGGGAAAACGGCTGAAAACAAACAGCTTGTCGTCGGCTTCGTGCGGGATGTCCTTGCCGGAAATGCCCCCGAGAAAGTCACCGATTACATGGACCCTGCCGTTTATCGTCAGCACAATCCGAACATCGCGGATGGCTTGGATGGCCTAATGGCAGCGGTCGAGGCATTTGCGGCGCAAGGGATGGTCATCACCAAGTTCGAACCGCAGATTGTTGTTGCCGAGGGGAACTTTGTCTTCGTGGCGTCGGATGCCGTCATGGGTGGCGAGCCGTGGGCGTTTTTTGATCTTTGGCACGTCGAGAATGGCAAAATCGTCGAACACTGGGACGTCGTTTCGCCCATCCCAAACGAAATGGCCCACGACAACGGTAAATTCTGATTGTGCTTGGCAAGACCTATTGCATGGGGTGGGGGATTCCAGCCCGTGCAATTCGATCTTCAAATCAGGCGTATCTGATGATCCCACAACCCTATTAACAAGCGAGGCTTGGGCCAGACGTCACTTGAAGTTCCGGCTATCCTTGATCTGATCCCAGGCCCAGACGACCTCTTGCAGCTGTTCCTCTTGCGAGCGGTCGCCGCCGTTCATGTCCGGGTGCAGTACCTTGATCAGCTTCTTGTAGGCCTTGCGGACCTCGGCTTTGGACCAGCTGTCATTGGCTTCCAGAATCTCGATTGCACGACGCTCGGTGGGCGGCAGGCGACGGCCTCCTCCGCCTGAGGTGCGGCCCTTGTTCTGGGTGCTGTTCGAACCCAACACCTGATGCGGGTCTTCGATGCCCAGGCGGGCCCAGGCACGGGCTTCGGGATCGCCCATGGGTTTGGTTTCACGTTCCCAAACCTTGTCTTTCGAACGCTGCGCGTTCAGCTCGGCCTCGGTCGTGCCGTCGAAGAAGTTCCATTTCTGGTTATATTCGCGCACATGCTGCTGGCAGAACCAGTAGAAATCATCCAATACATCCGGTGCTTTGGGCGCGCGGTACTTGCCGGGTTCTTCACATCCCGGGTGGTCGCAGATCCGCACCGAGGTCTCAGACGCGCCCGACATACCCCGACGCCCGCGCGGGTTCTTTTTCTTGGCGCTGGAAACGGACATATCAAATCCGAAGGGGTCTGACTTCGCCATGCTGTGATCCTCACGAACGCATCTTTTCGACTCGGAGGCAGCAGTTTAGTCTAAGCAGCCGAAAGTAGAAGAGGGGCGCGGCAAAATTTTTGCCGCTGAGCATAAAAATGAACGTGACCGACGAAATCCGAACCCGCCTGCAAGCCGCATTCGATCCGCGCGAGCTGGAGGTTGTCGATGACAGCGAAAGCCATCGCGGCCATGCGGGGTATCAGGACGGAGGCGAGAGCCATTTCAACGTCCGCATCCGAGCCTCTGCATTCGAGGGGCAGTCCCGCGTCGCCCGCCATCGCGCGGTGCACAAGGCGTTGGGGGATATTGTGCCCCGGATCCATGCGTTGGCGCTGGATATCGACGTCTGACCCTGTTCCAAGCGGATCACAGAATCGCTTGGGCCGTTTTCCGGCGGTCGCCGTCAAAATTGCGTTTCTAATTCGCATGGGATTCCGGTCTTGCAGAGCGATTGTTCAGGCTATGACTTTGGCGAGAGTTATAGAAACCGGCCAGAGACCAATTAGAGCGTCGTTTTTCGTCTTAATTTTAATTTAACAAACGATTTGTTGTATGAACTTCTGGCGTGGTTTAGCGTCACGAAGCCTGCTGATTTGTTTTAGGGTGTTTTGGTGCGAGTACTATTTGTACAGGCCGGATTTGGGCCGGGTGGTGCGGAAAAAGTTATCTCAATGTTGTCGGGGCATTTCGCCCGGCGCGGGTTGAAGGTGCATGTGACGGCCTTCAGCATGCCCGAGCAGGGGCCGTACTTCGAAAATCACCCCGATGTTGAAATCAGCGCGCTGACCGGGAAGTCGGGGCAGCTCAGGCGCTTGATGCACATCCGAAAAACAGTGCGCCAATTCAAGCCAGATCTGGTGATCTCATTTCTGACCAAGGTCAACGTGCTGACCTTGCTGGCGACGCTGGACAAGCGCATTCCAGTCATCATTTGCGAGCGCAACAACCCAAAACGGCAAAATGCCCATCCCTTGTGGTTGAAGTTCAAGGCCGTGTTGGGGATGCGGGCTGCCAAAGTGGTCGCTTTGACACAAAAAGGTCTGGCGGATTTGCCACCGACGCTGCGCAAGCGCGGCATTGTTATTCCGAACCCGATTACGCCCTTTGATGTCGTTGCCCCGACAAAGACCGGACCCGCGCGCAAATTGGTTTCGATCGGACGGCTGGTGCCCCAAAAGGGCTTCGATATGCTTCTGCAAGCCATGCAACGTATTCACGCGCACAGCCCCGAAACGACTCTGACAATATACGGAGAAGGGCCCGAACGCGGCGCATTGGAAACGCTGCGTCGGGATCTGGGGCTTGAGGGCGTTGTGAATTTGCCGGGCAATACGCCCGAGGTCGGCCTTTGGGCAAAAAACAGTGAGATCGTTTTGGCGACGTCCCGCTTTGAAGGGTTTCACAATGTTGTCGCCGAGGCGGCGGTCAGTGGTATCCCCATTGTGTCCTTCGATTGCGACTATGGCCCATCCGATCTTATTGATCACGGTCGAAATGGTTTTTTGGTGCCGACCGGAGATGTCGATGCGCTGGCCGCGTCTGCCTTGCAGCTGATACAGGATCCGCACATGCGCACGGAAATGGCGGCCAATCACACTGACATACGCCACCGGCTGGCGCCGGACCTTGTGTTTTCGGTCTGGGATGACCTGATCGCCGAAGTCACGTCTTAGCGGTCGGGTACAGTCGGCAGGGTTTAGGCTTTGTCCGGCTCTTTTGCCGCATCATCGCTGTGTTTTAGCGTCAGGGGCGGTTCGTCTGCTTCTTCGGCGATGGGCTCGGGCGCTTGCACGGCCTCTGGCCCCGGAACAGGCTGGGCCAGCGGCACGCCTTCGGGTGTTTCGGTCGGGGACGGCGTGGGCACAACAGCCGCCGCGATCATCCGCCGGAACACCAGAACATTGCGCCAGTTCGTGGTCGATTTGGTCAGGCCCGAGCGTTCCTCGCTAGGCAGCAGTTCCGCCCGCTGGTATTCCCACCCGGCCTGCGCCATTTGGTTCAAAACCTGCTCAACCGAGGCCGCAAAGCGCCCCTCGACCGTTTTGACGCCCTTGGCCTTGGTGCCTTTTTGCGGGGCGGGGATCACCTTGTATTCGTAGCGCTGCATCAATTGTTTCCTAATGCCTGTTGCGGCCAACTTAGCACGCCAGTCCATGGGTGAAAGGGAGGTTGCGAAAATGGCGTCATTCAGCCGGTTTTCTGCGCCGCCTTGGCCACAACCGACAGGCACAATTCGGTTGCCTGTGCCATGTCCTGTACCGAAATCCATTCCAGCGGTCCGTGAATGCATTGCATCCCGGTGAACAGGTTGGGGCAGGGGGTTCCGAACTCGGTCAGGCGGGATCCGTCCGTGCCGCCCCGGATGGGAACGGAAAGAGGCTCGATGCCAAGCTCCTGACAGGCTTCTCGGGCCAGATCGACGGGAGTCATGTCGTTTTCCAACCAATAGCGCATGTTGCGGTATTGATGGCTGATGTCGCAGGTGATGGTCGCACGCGGTTCGGTGGCCTGCACCGCGTCGCAGACCTGACGCACGATCTGCCGTTGCGCCTCAAGGCCCTCCATCTCGAAATCGCGCAGGATCAGCTTGATCTCCATCTCGGATGAGCCGCCATTCATATCGGTGATATGGATGAATCCATCACGCCCATCAGTGGTTTCCGGGGTCATGGTCGCCTGCGGCAAGGTGTGCACAATCTTGGCGGCGAGGTGGGCGGCATTAACCATCTTGTCCTTCGCCAGTCCGGGATGGATCGAGACGCCGATAATTTTGATCACCGCGCGGTCGGCCGAGAAGCTTTCGTATTCGATCTCGCCCACTTCCTGACCGTCCAGCGTATAGGCGAAATCGGCCCCCAGGTCTTTGGGCAGTTGCGGGGTCACACCACGGCCGATTTCCTCGTCGGGGGTGAAGGCGATGCGGATCGGGCCGTGGGGGATGTTTTTGTTTTCAATAAGATGCCGCGCCATTGTCATCAGGATCGACACGCCCGCCTTGTCGTCGCCGCCCAGTAGGGTGGTGCCGGATGCGGTGATCAGGTCATGACCGATCTTTTCCGCCAGATAAGGATGTTCCGCAGGTGACAGCACCAGATCGGGATCATCGGGAAAGGAGATGTCGCCGCCGTTGTACCCTTTGATCACACGCGGCTTGACGCCGGTGGCGTTGAACTGGGGCGCGGTGTCCACATGGGCCAGAAAGCCGATGGTCGGGCCGGGCGCGGTGCCGGGGATTGTCGCCACAACAACGCTGTCGCCGGTCAGTTCAACATCCTGCGCGCCGATTGCCCTTAGCTCGTCACGCAGCAGGTTCAGCATGTCGAACTGAATGTCGGTGCTGGGGGTGGTGGCCGAGGTCTCATCGCTTTGGCTGTCGATGGCCGCGTAGCGGACCAGACGGTCCTCGAGTTCCTGATTAAATCTGTTCTGCATGGCACCCTCCGTCATCTCTGCCGAAGAAAGGGCGCAAATGAAAACGGAGTCAAGCCGGTGGCCTGACTCCGTTCAATCCGGGTGAGCGGGGGCTTACGATCCCAGCTTTTTGCTGACCAGTTCGTTCACAGCCTTGGGGTTGGCCTTGCCGCCGGTGGCTTTCATCACCTGACCGACAAACCAGCCCGCCAGTTTCGGGTTCACCTTGGCCTTTTCGACCTGCGCCGGGTTGGCGGCGATGATCTCGTCCAAGGCGGCCTCAATGGCGCCCGTGTCCGTCACCTGTTTCATGCCGCGTTCTTCGACGATCTGCGCCGGGTCGCCGCCTTCTGTATAGACGATCTCGAACAGATCCTTGGCGATCTTGCCGGAAATGGCGTCCGAGGCGATCAGGTCGATGATGCCACCCAACTGCGCAGGCGAAACCGGCGAGTCGGTGATCTCGTGATCTTCTTTCTTCAATCGGCCGAACAGCTCGTTGATGACCCAGTTCGCGGCCAGCTTGCCGTTGCGGCCCTGAGCGACCTCTTCGAAATAGGCGGCGCTTTCGACCTCGGCCGTCAGAACGGATGCGTCATAATCGGTCAGGCCAAACTCGCTGATGAAGCGTGCCTTTTTGTCGTCGGGCAGTTCGGGCAGCTTGGCGGCAATGTCGTCGACCCACGCCTGTTCGATTTCCAAAGGCAGCAGGTCAGGGTCGGGGAAATAGCGGTAGTCATGTGCCTCTTCCTTGGACCGCATTGAGCGTGTCTCGCCCTTGTCCGGGTCATACAGACGGGTTTCCTGATCGACCTTGCCACCCGCTTCGACGATGGCGATCTGGCGGCGGGCCTCAACCTCGATCGCCTGCTGGATAAAACGCATCGAGTTCATGTTCTTGATCTCGCAGCGCGTGCCCAGATGCGAGAAATCCTGTGTTTCCTGATACTTCTCATACGCGCCCGGCAAGCAGATCGAGACGTTCACGTCCGCCCGTAGGTTGCCGTTCTGCATGTTACCGTCGCAGGTGCCCAGATACCGCATGATCTGGCGCAACTTGGCGATATAGGCGGCGGCCTCTTCAGGGCCACGAATATCGGGGCGGCTGACAATCTCCATCAGGCAAACGCCCGTGCGGTTCAGGTCGACAAAGGACATATGCGGGTCCATGTCGTGGATCGATTTACCCGCGTCCTGCTCCATATGGATACGTTCGATGCGGACCATGCGCGCGGTACCGTCGCCCATTTCAACCAGCACTTCGCCTTCGCCCACGATGGGGTGATACAGCTGGGAAATCTGATAGCCCTGCGGCAGGTCGGGGTAGAAATAGTTCTTGCGGTCGAACGCCGATTTCAGATTGATATCCGCCTTCAGGCCCAACCCGGTGCGCACGGCCTGTTCCACGCAGAACTCGTTGATCACCGGCAGCATCCCCGGCATCGCCGCGTCCACAAAGGCCACGTTTGCGTTCGGCTCGGCCCCGAATTGGGTCGATGCGCCGGAAAACAGCTTGGCATTGGACGAGACCTGAGCGTGCACCTCCATCCCGATCACCAGTTCCCAATCGTGCTTGGCCCCGGCAATGGTTTTGACTTTGGGCATATCGTATGTCAGGTCGAGCATGGCGCGCCTCATATCCGCAGAAATCTAGACCAGCGTATTATGCCCGGCGCGCCAAAGGGGCAAGGGGGAAGGCGCGATTCAGTGCTGCGAAAACCGCAGGCCGGTCGGAGTGAAGGTCACATCCTTGCCGCTGCCCAGCTCATCCCGGAAGAAATCGCCAATCGCTCGCAAAGCATCGCGCTGTCCGCGCGCGGCGAACCGCTCGGGTGAGTTGATGCGGACCGAGTTGTTAAATCCGGCCGCCGCATGGGCCCAGATCAGCGGGTGAAGCTCGGTCAGGTGATCGCGGATCAGCCAGTTTGCAGCCTCGCGCATCTGGCTGCGCACCAGATCGGCCTGTTCGTTCAGGCCCAGCCCGTTTTGCAGCGTGATCGCGCAATAGGCGGACAGCATGTTGACCATCTGCTGATCGGGTCGCCGTTGCAGGATATCCCGCAGACCTTCCAGGAAATACTCGACATCCAACCGCGCGCAGGCCTCTTCGTCCAGCGCGATGGCGTCGAACTGAACCCAGGTATAACCACCTGCGCCCCATGTCTTATGGGTCCGGGCAGCGTTGCGCAGGGCCTGAATTTCCAGTTCCTCATAACTTCCAAACCAACGGGGCAGCAGGTGACTGCCCATCGCGCGCATGTGGCGCTGATTATTCGGGTCCAAGGTGATCAGGCGTTCATATTCATCCGCAACCCGCGCCGTCGCCTTGCGTTGACCGGCCAGCAAGGCACATGCCGCAGCCGCGATCAGCGGGCTGTTGGGGGCGGCGGCTTTGCAATCCGGCAGGATTTGCGCCGCCCGGTCGAAATGCGCCGCACAGCGCGACCGATGCAGCGGCGGCAGGGTCGCATCCGCCGCGTTTCCGCGCCACGCCCATGCGATGTCGATATGGGCCAGCGCCACGACCAGAGCGATCATCGGGTCGTCGGGATTGTCGCGCAATTCGGATTCCAGATCTGAAATGCCACCCAGAAGGTCGTAATCCGAAATCGGTTTGCCGTCGGACAGGGCATGTTCTGCCGCCAGCACCACGTCGGAACGCGCGCCAAAGGCCAAAAGATCGGCGATTGGCATCCCGTCCGGGGCCGTCTTGCGCGCGTCATCAGCGGCACGCATTTCCTTGGACAGTTCAGACCAACGATCCTGACGCGCCAGATGGCGGCCACGCTCGATCGTTTCGCGCCCGACCATGTCCTCGGGGCCCAATTTGGCGACGGGAATATTCAGCTGACCCTGCTCGGGCAAGGCCGCAGCCAAGGCGGACGTTGCGCTGAAATCAGACGCGGTTTGGGGTTTGGAAGCTGTCAATCGGGCAGAAAGCGCCCGTGCAAACCAGAACATGGTAGAACTCGAAAACTTAAAAACTGGTAACGTACGACTCAAAATTGGCCGGAAACTGCGGCTATTTCAAGTTAAATGCTCGTTACCTTTTATGAATTCTGCGCAATCTTGCATTGTTGCACGGATCGTTTCAGAAAACGGTAAAATGGTGGCGTTTGACGCGAAAACCGGCCTGTTCCAGCACGGTTTCGAATGCGCGATGCGGTGGAATCGACTCATCCGGCAGGCGGACCTTTTTGTCCGAGTGCAGAACCAGTGAGACGCGGACCGAGAAATCCCAGCGCGTGTCAAAGCGGATGTATTGGATTTCATCCAAGGCCATTTCGCCCTGTCTTTTGCCTGAAAACCAGCGCAGGCGATGCTGATCCAGTTGAACGCCGGCGCTGCTGTCCTGAACGACGTCCCAGATGGCGGGCAAGGTCGCAAGGGACAGCAACCCAACGATCCACCACACCGCGTCAAACAGGATGATCAGCGACAGCAAAGCGGCATAGACGCCGATCAGAATCAGGATCGTGCGTGGATTCCGGTTGTGCCGCGTGAACGTGTAGGTCGTCATGCGCCCAGAATGCGCGACACCATCTCGGTCGTGTCGCGTGACAGGTCTGGTGCCTCGGAAATGCGGGTCAGATGCGCGCGGATCAGGTCCTGACGGTCTGCGTCGTATCGCCTCCAGGTCTGGAAGGCCGAACACATGCGCGCGGTGGTCTGTGGATTCACCGGGTCCAGGCGAATGAGCCAATCGGCCAGCAAGCGATACCCTGCGCCATCGGCCTGATGAAACCCGGCATGGTTCATCGCCAGCCCGCCCATCACAGCGCGGAAGCGGTTGGGGTTTTTCCAATTGAAATCAGCGTGCTGTGTTAGCGTTTGGGCGGTTTTTGGCGTTGCCTCGGGCGCGGCCATCGCGACTTGCAGGCCGAACCATTTGTCAATCACCAGACGGTCATGCTGCCACTGATCATAGAACGCGGCCAATTCGGCCTCGCCCTTGCGGGCGCGCAACAGGCAGGACAGGGCCGAAAGTTGCAGGGTCATGTTGTCCGATTGGGCATAGGCCTCTGCCGCCATCGCGCCGCCGTCCAACCGCGTGGTTAGGGCCAAAGCCGCACCTCCCAGCGCGCGCTTGCCGGATTGTTCCGCATCCGGCTTGTAGGGCGTGTCCACCAAAGCCTCGCTGTGCAGGCGGGGCAGCAGGTCTTGCAGATGCTGTGCTGTGGCCTGCCGCAGGGTCTCGGTCGCGGTCCAGATTGCCATCGGGTCGGGCGTCTCGGCCCGTTCATACAAAGCCGCCGCCAGTTCGGATTGCGTGGGCAGGCCCAGCATCAACGCGCGGTAGGCCGGGTCCAGATCGCCATCGCGTAACACCGCCAGCAAACCATCCAGGTAATCGGCATCCGGCACCGCCTCATCCGAGATCATCCGCAGCAACGTATCCTCGGCCAGCGCGCGCCCCGCCTGCCAGCGGTTGAACGGGTCGGTATCATGGGCCAGCAGAAACGCCCGTTCGGCATTCGAGTGATCTTGTTCCAAGATCACCGGGGCCGAGAAATCGCGCAGGATCGAGGGCACGGGTTTGGCCGCCAGACCGGTCAAGGTAAAACTCTGCTCGGCCTCGGTCAGTTCTAGCACCTCGGTTGCGCGGACCTCATCGCCATTGGGGCCAAGCAGGCCCACGGCGACGGGGATCACCTGCGGTTCTTTGGTGTCCTGACCCGGCGTGGGTTCGGTGCGCTGGCGCAACGTCAGGGTATAGGCGCCATCTTCCCAATGTTCGGCAACCGATACCCGAGGCGTTCCGGATTGGCTGTACCAGCGCTTGAACTGGGTCAGATCGCGGCCTGTTGTGTCCTCGAACACCTTGATCCAATCCTCGATGGTGCAGGCCTGCCCGTCATGGCGGTCGAAATACAGGTCCAGCGCCTTGGCGTAGGCTTCGTCGCCAACCAGCCGTTTCAGCATGCCGATCACCTCGGCGCCTTTCTCATAGACGGTCGCGGTGTAGAAGTTGTTAATTTCCTGAAAGCTTTCTGGTCTCACCGGATGTGACAGCGGCCCGTTATCCTCGGGGAATTGCCGCGCGCGCAGGTCGATGGCGTCGTGGATGCGCTTCACCGGGGCCGAACGCATGTCGGACGTGAATTGGGCGTCACGAAACACTGTCAGCCCCTCTTTCAGGCACAGCTGAAACCAGTCGCGGCAGGTGATGCGGTTGCCGGTCCAGTTGTGGAAATACTCATGCGCGATGATCGCCTCGATCCGTTCGAAATTCACATCGGTCGAGGTTTCCGGGCTGGCCAGAACGGCCGAGGAGTTGAAGATGTTCAGTCCCTTGTTCTCCATCGCGCCCATGTTGAAATCGTCCACGGCGACGATGTTGAACACATCCAGATCGTATTCGCGGCCATAGACGTCCTCGTCCCATTTCATCGACTTTTTCAGGGCTTCCATGCCAAAGGCGCATTTGCCTTCGTCGCCGGGGCGGACCCAGAGGTTCAGATCCACGTCGCGGCCCGACATGGTGGTGAAACGGTCGGAATGCGCGATCAGGTCTCCTGCTACCAGCGCGAACAGGTATGCGGGCTTGGGCCATGGGTCGGTCCATTCGGCCCAACCTTCGCCCTTGCCGGACGGATTGCCGTTGGACAGCAGCACAGGCAGGTCGCCATTGATGCGTACGGTGAAGGTGGACATCACGTCGGGGCGGTCGGGGTAATAGGTGATCTTGCGAAACCCTTCGGCCTCGCATTGCGTGCAGTACATGCCGTTCGACATATACAGCCCTTCCAGCGCGGTGTTGTTGCCGGGGTCGATCTCAACCTCGGATTCCCAGATGAATGGAGCATTCGGGGCAGCGGCGGTCAGACCCTTGTCGGTGAGTTTGGGCGTGACATCGACACCGTCAATGGCGGCGCGGATCAGGGTCAGGTCTTCGCCATGCAGGAAAAACGTGCGGTCGGTGGCCTCGGGGTTTGGCCGGAATGCAATGCGCGAGGTGACGCGGGTGGCGTGATCAGCCAGATCAAAAGTCAGATGCACATTGTCCACCAGATAGCCGAAGGGCGCATAGTCTTTCAGATAGATCGTTGTGGGGGCGGCGTCGCGCATCGGGGGCCTCGCATCGGTTCGTGTCTGGCGCGACGTTAGGGGCTGCGCCGCCGGGCTGCAAGCGGGGTGGCGTCGGCCATCCGGGGCTCGGGTTTCGGTTTGATCTGGTGCGTGTGGTGGGTTTGGGGGATGAATTTCCCAACAAGAGTTGCCTATCGGAAACATCCGTCCTAATTGAGGACGGCATACAGTGGCGTACAAAAGCGGGAGAAATGGTAGATGAGCAGCAGAGAAACCCGGAGCGGCCTGCAGATCTCCGCAGAGTTGACAGGTTTTATCGAGGGTCAGGCGCTGCCGGGAACGGGTGTGTCGCCGGAAACATTCTGGTCCGGCCTGTCCCGAATGGTCGAAGAGTTGGGGCCGAAGAACAAGGCGCTGCTGGCCAAACGCAACGAGATTCAGGGCCGTATCGACGGCTGGCATCTGGCGAATATCGGTCAGGATCATGACGCCGCCGCCTATCAGGCTTTCCTGCGCGAGATCGGCTATCTGGTCGAAGACGGCGCGGCGTTTCAGATCGAAACCACCAATGTCGATCCCGAGATCGCGCTGACCCCCGGCCCGCAGCTGGTGGTGCCGATCACCAACGCCCGCTTTGCGCTGAACGCCGCCAATGCGCGATGGGGCAGCCTCTATGATGCGCTGTACGGCACCGACGCGATGGGCGATCTGCCCGGAGGTGGCGGGTACGATACCGAGCGCGGCGCCCGCGTGATCGCCTGGGCCAAGTCGTTTCTGGATGACGCCGTGCCACTGGCCGAAGGGTCGTGGGCGGATGTTACCGGCCCGCGTGTTGCGGGCGGTACGCTGGTGCCCGCTCTGGCCAACCCGGCGGGCTTTGTGGGCTTTGGTGGCGCTGCGGACGCTCCCAAATTTGTGCTGCTGAAGAACAACGGCCTGCACATTCAGATCATGATCGACCCAACCAGCAATATCGGGGCGACGGACCCTGCCGGGATCGCGGATATGCGTCTGGAATCTGCGTTGTCCACGATCATGGACTGCGAGGACTCGGTCGCCTGTGTCGATGCGGCGGACAAGGTGGTGGCCTATAGCAACTGGCTGGGTCTGATGAAGGGCGACCTGACCGAAGAGGTCACAAAGGGCGGCAAGACCTTTACCCGTAAATTGGCGGTCGACGTGGGTTACACCACCGCTGGGGGAGAGCAGGCAACGCTGAAGGGCCGCTCGCTGATGTTGGTGCGCAATGTAGGTCACCTGATGACCAACCCCGCCGTACTGGACGGTGAGGGGAACGAGATCGGTGAAGGGCTGATGGATGCGCTCTGCACTACGCTGATCGCGATGCATGACCTCAAGCGCGAGGGCGGGAACTCGGTCGCAGGGTCGGTCTATGTGGTCAAACCCAAGATGCATGGCCCGGATGAAGTGGCCTTCTCGGTTGAGATTTTCGACATGGTCGAAGACATTCTGGGCCTGCCGCGCAATACGGTGAAGCTGGGCATCATGGATGAGGAACGCCGCACGTCGGTGAACCTTGGCGAGTGTATTCGGGCTGCGAAATCGCGGGTGGCCTTCATCAATACCGGGTTCCTTGATCGGACGGGGGATGAGATCCACACCTCGATGGAGGCTGGCCCGATGCTGCCGAAAGGCGACATCAAGAACACGCCGTGGATTGCGTCCTATGAGGATCGCAATGTCGATATCGGCCTGGCCTGCGGCCTGAAAGGCAAAGCACAGATCGGTAAGGGCATGTGGGCGATGCCGGATCGGATGGGCGACATGCTGGAGGCCAAGATCGGCCATCCGCAATCCGGTGCCACCTGCGCCTGGGTGCCGTCACCAACTGCCGCGACCCTGCACGCGACGCATTATCATAAAGTCAGTGTCCTGGACCGTCAGGACGAACTGGCCGCTGGTGGACCCCGTGGCACGCTGGAGGATCTGCTGACCATCCCGCTGCTGGGTGGGCGCAACCTGAGCGCGGATGAGATCACCCGCGAGATCGAGAACAACGCGCAGGGTATTCTGGGCTATGTGGTACGCTGGGTCGATCAGGGTGTGGGCTGTTCGAAAGTGCCGGATATCAACGATATCGGCCTGATGGAGGACCGTGCGACCTGTCGGATTTCGTCTCAGGCACTGGCCAACTGGTTGCACCACGACGTGGTGAGCGAAGAACAGGTCATGGCGGCGATGCGGAAGATGGCTGCCGTGGTGGATCGCCAAAACGCGGATGATGTGGCCTATGTTCCCATGGCACCCGGCTTCGACGGTGTTGCTTTCCAGGCCGCTTGCGATCTGGTTTTCAAGGGCCGCATTCAGCCTTCGGGCTATACCGAGCCGGTTCTGCATGCGCGGCGGTTGGAATTCAAAGCCAGCCGGGGCTAGGCGGCAATGGCGGGAACGAGGGGGCTGTCTGCCCCCTCGTGTCCCCAATGATATTTTTGGCCAGATGAAAGGGATCAGGTATGGGCATTTCCTTGCGCAAGGCGCGCACCATCATTCGTAAGGCTCTGGAAAAGGGGCATGAGATGGAGCTGAAGCCTCTGTCCGTTGTGGTTCTGGACGCGGGCGGCCATGTCATTGCTTTTGAGCGCGAGGATGGCGCGGCCCCCGGTCGGTTCGCGATTGCGCAGGGCAAGGCCTATGGTTCGGTCATGCTGGGCATGGCGGGGACGGCGCAGATGCAACGGGCCGAGGCGCAGGCCTATTTCATGGCCTCGGTGAACGGCGCCTATGGCGGTCAGGTCATTCCTGTGCCGGGCGGCATTCTGTTGCGGGACAAGAAGGGCGCTGTGATTGGCGCGGTTGGCGTGACCGGCGATACCTCGGACAACGACGCCGTGGCGGGCATGGCCGGGATCGAGGCCGCCGGGTTGACCGGGGAGATCTGATCAACCGGTCGCATGGTTACGCTTGTGCGCAGTTGAACATTGCGTTGCGCTGTCATGCAGGGCGTGTTCTGTTGCACGTTCCCAAGTCTGCCGTTAGCGTCCATTCCAATCAGTGCAACAGCAAGGACATTGGAATGGCGCGGCCCGTCGTAGGCATCATTGGCAACTCTTACCTGATGAATGATCAATACCCGACCCATGCGGGCGGGACGATGAATTCGGATGCCGTGGCCAATGTCTCGGACTGTTTGCCACTGCTGATCCCGGCGGATCCGCGGTTTGTCTCAGTCGATGAGCTGCTTGAGACATGTGACGGGTTTCTGCTGACCGGTGGTCGCCCCAACGTGCACCCCGAGGAATATGGCGAGCCCGCAACCGACGCCCATGGCGATTTCGACCGGGCGCGGGATGCGATCACCTTGCCGCTGGTGCGCGCCTGTGTAGAGCGTGGTCAGCCTTTCTTGGGCATTTGCCGCGGGTTTCAGGAGGTCAACGTGGCCATGGGCGGTACGCTGTATCCCGAGATCCGGGACCTGCCGGGCCGGATGAACCACCGGATGCCGCCGGATGGTACGCTGGAGGAGAAATTCGCCTTGCGCCATGTGGTGACGCTGACCGAACGTGGCGTTTTCCACGACCTGTTTGGTGCTTCCGAGGTGATGACCAATACGTTGCACGGGCAGGGGATCAAGACCGTCGGCCAGCGGGTTGTGATCGATGGTCACGCACCGGATGGCACGCCAGAAGCGATGTATATCAAGGATGCGCCGGGCTTTACGCTGTCCGTGCAGTGGCATCCGGAATGGGATGCGGTCAACGATCCGGTGTCGCGCCCGTTGTTCGAAGCCTTTGGGGCGGCTGTACACTTGTGGAGTTGCGGCCGCAAAACAGGTGCCTTTCAGAAATCGGCCTGATACGCATCGGGCGTTTGCATATCCGCCACATTCTCAAATTTAGATTTTATTGTAGCCAATTTGGCTTGCCTGGCCGTGTTTGCGCCTGAGAGGCTTGGGCCATCGTGCTTTGCCTTGGGCCGTTTGCCCGAAACGCAACTTTGGGGCCTGATATGCGACGACCTTTAAAGCGGATGCGGCGGTACTCTGGTCTTTTTATGGCCGCGTGTTTTGCGACTTTTGGAATTGCCGCTGATGTAGCGGCGCAGCAATGCGGTTCTTTGGGTGAGTTACTTTATATCGGTCGCACCCCGAACTCGGCGTCATCCGTTTGGCTATCCGCGACAGGGCAAGGAAATTTCCGTCTTGAAGCCGCGCAGCGCAACACAACGGTCGATACATGGAGCAGGTCACGCAGTGGCGTTCATCTGAGTTTTTCACCTTTTGTGTCGAACGGAAACGGCGGCGTGCATCGGCTGTTCGAGGTAGGCGGAGCCCCAAACGGTCGCGATTGTTTGATCGACACTCAAAACCAACAAAGAAATTGGAGCTTGCCCGGTGGTGGCGGTAGCTCTGGTGGCAGCAACGGCGGGTCCGGTGGAGGGAACGGTAGCGGCGGTTCCGGCGGCAGCAGTGGTGGAACCGGTGGCGGCAGTGGTGGCTTCGGTGGCGGAAGCAGCGGTGGCGGCTTTGGCGGCGGAAGCGGCGGCTTTGGCGGCGGCAGTAGTAGTGGTGGAACCGGTGGCAGCAGCGGCGGCACCGGCAGCAGCAGCGGTGGCGGCACTGGTAGCAGCAGCGGTGGCACTGGCAGCAGCGGCGGAACGGGTGGTTTCGCGGGGAGTTCTGGCGGATCTGGCGGGTTTCCCGGAGGTGGGTCGACAGCGGTCGTTGTGCCGCGTACGCAGCCCGGCTCATCTGGTGGTGGAACCGGCGTTGCCCGAGCGGAATGTGTAAACGCGGCGACAGGCAAGCTGGATTCCGCGCTATGTGACCCTCAAGTTGTTCCTATTGTTGCCGGGCCGCCATTGACGGAAGGCCGGGATCTTGCGCCGCCATCGCCATGGAACGTCTGGACGGATTTCTCCTACACGGAAATCGAGGATACGCGCGGCGTCAATGAGGTTGATGTCAATGACAGGTATTTCGCTGCTGGTATCGATCGGCTGGTACGAGAGGATCTGGTGATTGGCTTTCAGGTCGAGATGGAAAGTATTGATGTCGAAGGTTTTGAAGGCCAGTTCACGCAAGACACCCAAGGATTCGCGGCCGGTCCCTATTTCGCCTGGCGCATGTCAGACCGATGGGTCCTCAATGGCTTGGCAACGTTCGGCGAGTTTTCAACAGATGTCGGTGTGCTTGAGCTGAGCGGCGATTTCGACCGTACGCGATGGCGCGCCAATCTGGAAGCTATTGGCCAATACGAGGCCGGACCATATCTGATCAGGCCATCTATTGCCTTTGATTACTATAATTACAGTGCTGAAGATTACGATCTGACCGGCACGGTTCTGGGCCAGCCTACCAACATAATCGGCGAGGTTGCCAAAGTCAGATACAGTGCCCTGACGCCGGAGTTGGAGGTGAGCAGGCCGTTTGTCACGTCGCGGTCCGTTGTATCTCCGTTTGCGTCGCTCAGCGCAACCTATTGGTTCGAGCGGGACGAAATTGGGGTCAGCGCAACATCGCAGTCAGATGTGACATGGGCTACGCGTATCGGTGTACGGGGAAGAGCCAGCGAGGCCGTTTTCCTGGAAGCCACCCTGGGGTATCTGGGTCTGTTCGAGGATGATTTGGATGCGACCGAGGCATCCATCTTCCTGTCGGTCAATTTCTGACTGTGTCGAGGGCAGATTGATCCCCGGCCCTGTACGGACAGGAGCGGGGTGTTCGCTCAGATCAGCAGATTGAACTGCTTCATCAACGGCAGGGTGCGGGCGCGTTCGCCGGTCAGGTCGAACAGTGCGTTGCCTAGTGCTGGCATTGAGGGGGGCGTGCCGGGCTCGCCCGCGCCGCCCATATGACGGTTGGTTTCCAGCACGCGCACCTCGACCTGCGGTGCTGTGTGCATGCGGATCGCGTCGTAGTCGGGGAAGTTGTACTGCTCGACCTCGCCTTCGGCAAAGGTGATCTCGCCGTAACAGGCCGCCGACAGGCCATACATCATGCCGCCAAACATCTGGGCCTTGACGTTTTCCGGGTCCAGCGCCAGCCCCATGTCGCAGGCGATCCACGCCTTGTTGATGCGGATGGTGCCGTCTTCGTCGACCACTTCGATGACCTGAGCCACAGGTGTTCCGAAGCTGTAGGTAAAGGCCACGCCGCGCCCGACGCCGTTGGGTGTTTGACCCGTCCAGCCGGACATTTCTTTCACTGCTTCCAGGCAACCGGCCGAGGGTGCATGTTCACCCTTCATCAACTCCAGCCGGAATTCCAGCGGATCGCGGCCAGCGGCGTGGGCCAGTTCGTCCATGAAGGTTTCATGAAAAAACCCGTTATGGCTGTTCCCGACCGAGCGCCAGAAGCCCACGGGGACATTCAGACCGGCGATATGGCCGCTCATGCGATAGTTCGGAACGGCGTAGGGCTGGTTAAAGAACCCTTCGACCAGCACCTTGTCCGGACCCGCGCCGGGAAGGCCGGTGTAGCGCCCGACCGCCTGCTGCGTGCAGGATTGTGCCGCCACTTGACCGTCGATCAGAACTGCCTTGCCGTCCTGAACCGCGCCCCGCATCCGGGCGATAGCGCCGGGGCGGAAATAGTCGTGGCGCATGTCTTCTTCGCGGCTCCAGGTGGTTTGCACCGGGGTTCCGGGCATGGCCATGGCAACCTTGGTGGCGATCTCGCCAAAGTCCAGCTCTCCGCGCCGACCGAATCCGCCACCCAGATAGGTGGTGTGAATCTGCACCTGCTCGGTCTCAAGCCCAGCAGTGTTGGCGACGCGGAACTGGATCAGGGTCGGGGCCTGGTTGCCGCACCACAGTTCCAGCGCGTCTCCGGTGTAAAGCGCAGTGGCGTTCATCGGCTCCATCGTCGCGTGGGCAAGGTAGGGCAGCTGGTATTCCGCCGTGATCTCGGTTGCGCCTTCGGGGGTGACGCTGACATCGCCGTCGTCGCGCATGGTCGAGTTCGGTGAGTCGTCAAAGGCCTCGGCGATCTTGGCGAAAATGCCATCGGTGTCGGGTGGGTAAGGGGCGTCGCCCCAGTCGACCTCGATGGCCTCGACCGCCTGATTGGCGAGCCAGGTGTTGTTGGCAATGACCGCAACGCCGGTGCCCAGATCGACGATCTGTTCGACGCCGGGCATGGATTTTGCGGTGCTGTCATCAAAGCCGTTCATCGCTCCGCCCAGTTTGGGGTTCATACGAACGGCGGCGAATTTCATGCCGGGCAGGCGCACATCGACGCCGAATTCAGCGGTGCCGGTGGCCTTTTCCACCATATCCAGACGTGGCTGGGTCTGACCCAGATAACGCCATTCGGACGGATCGCGCAGGGGCACCTCGACCGGCTCCAAACCGGCGGCGTCCATCGCAAGCTCGGTATAGGCGATCTTGTCGCCATTGGGGGCGATCACATGGCCCGAAGCGGTTTGCAACTGCGAAGGATCAACGCCCAGCCGGTCCGCCGCAGCCCGTTTCAGCGTCTCACGCGCCGATGCCCCGGCCTGACGCATCCGTTCGAATCCGTCCTTCATCGAGGTCGAACCGCCGGTGACCTGCAGGCTGAGTGTTCTGCCCAGAACGCCCAGAGCCTCGCCCAGGTTGTGCTGGAAATTCGAGATATCGTAGCCCTTGTTGGGCAGACCTTCGCCAATCAGGGCCGAGTTGTAATAGGCCGCCGCTGCAGGGCCGTGCAGAACGGTGATCTGGTCCAGATCGACGTCCAGTTCCTCGGCAATCAACGCGGCCCAGGTGGTTTGCACGCCCTGTCCCATTTCGGCGCGGGGGGCAAACAGCGTCACGCCGTTCTGGTCGATCAGGATGAACGGGTTCAGCGCGGCCTCGCCGTCGCCGGGTTTCAGCGGGTTGGCGGCGGGCCGGGTGACGTAATAGGCCCCGAAGGCCACGCCGCCAACAATTGCGGCAGACCCGATCAGGAAGGTGCGGCGCAGGATTTTTCCAACTTTGCCCATAACTTACGCCTCCTTCAACTTGCCAGCAGCGTCGTGGATCGCTGCACGAATGCGGGGGTAGGTGCCACAGCGGCACAGGTTGCCCTGCATCGCCTCGTCAATGTCAGTGTCCGTGGGCGAGGGGTTTTCGGCCAGCAATGCCGCCGCCTGCATGATCTGCCCGGACTGGCAATAGCCGCATTGCGCCACCTGATGGTCAACCCAAGCCTGCTGGATCGCCGACATCGCCGTGGGGCTGCCGATGCCTTCGATCGTGGTCACATCGCCCCAGACATCAGACAGGGCGACCTGACAGGATCGAACAGCCTCGCCATCGATATGAACCGTGCAGGCCCCGCAGGCGGCCACGCCGCAGCCGAATTTGGTGCCGGTCAGGCCGACCTCGTCCCGCAAAACCCAAAGCAGGGGGACGTCATCAGGCAGGTCAACCTGATGCGCTGTTCCGTTGATTTTCAGGGTGGTCGCCATGGCACACCTCTCGCTCGCTGTGGCAGTTTCTGACATAATTGGTGAAAAGTGTCAGTGTGTCAATTGACAAAATAGACGAAAACTGTCAGAGCTTCGGAAATGAAGGATTCAAGTGAAGACAAGCGGCAAAAGGCCATCCTGGACTCGGCGTTTCAGGCGTTTTCCAGCTATGGCTTCCGCAAGACCTCGATGGATGACATAGCGCGCGGCGCTGGAATGTCCCGTCCTGCTGTCTATCTGCACTACAAGAACAAAGAGGCGATTGTTCGCGAGCTGACGCAACTGCATTACGCAGAGAAGATTGCCGCCGTGGCCAAGGCTCTGGCGGTCGAAGGATCGGTTTCGGACGTCCTTGCGTCAGCGGTCAGGGCACAAATGGATGGTATGGCGGCTATTCTGGCCTCGCCCCATGGGGTCGAAATGCTGGATACGACCAAATCCATGTCGACCGACATTGTCGAACAAGGTGAAGCAGATCTGACCGATCTTTTCGCCGCCTGGCTGACCAGGATGCAAGCCGAAGGCCGCGCGCAAATCTTCGCCGCGCCGCATGAGACGGCCACGACCATTACAGCAAGCCTGAAGGGCATCAAGCTGACCTCATCCAGTGCCCAGGATTTTGAACAGCGCATTGCCCAGTTGGCGGCGTTGATCGGGGCTGGGTTGGAGGTCAAGTAACCCGCTGGCGGATCTTGTACTCGGGCCGGTCCCAAAGCCGGTTGCTCATGATATCCGCCAGAATTTCGACGGCCCGATCCACGTCCCCTTCATCGATATAAAGCGGAGTGAACCCAAAGCGCATGATGTCCGGGGCCCGGAAATCTCCGATCACGCCACGGGCAATAAGCGCCTGCATCGCGGCATAACCGTCGGAGAACCGGAATGAGATCTGGCTGCCGCGCTGGGCCGGATCACGGGGGCTGGCAAGTTCCAGATCGGGGCAGGTGGCCTCGACGCCGGCAATGAAGCGTTGGGTCAGTTCAATGGACTTGGTGCGAACATCCACCATCTCGGTCATGTCCCAGATGTCCATCGCTGCCGACAGGGCGGTCATCTGAATAACCGGCGGAGTCCCGACCCGCATCCGTTCGATCCCGGCACCGGGGCGATAGTCCAGATCAAAGGCGAAAGGGGCCTCGTGCCCCAACCAGCCGGACAAGGCCGGGCGCACCTGGTCTGAAAGGCGCGGCGCGACGTAGATAAAGGCAGGCGCGCCCGGTCCGCCGTTGAGATATTTATACGTGCAACCCACGGCGAAATCGGCATTGCACCCGGCCAGATCCACCGGGATCGCACCTGCCGAATGCGCCAGATCCCAAACCGTCACCACGCCTTTGGCATGGGCCTGGTCGGTCAGCGCCTTCATGTCATGCATCCGCCCGGTGCGGTAATCGACCTCGGTCAGCATCAGAACGGCGATCTCATCCGTGATCGCTTCGGCCACCTGTTCGGGCTCAACCACGCGCAGTTCGTAGTCCGCGCCGAGCGATCGCAACAGCCCGTCGGCCATATACAGATCGGACGGGAAGTTGCCATTGTCCGACAGCACAACCCGGCGGTCCGGGTTCAGTTCCAAAGCCGAGGCAACCGCCTGATAAACCTTGATCGATAACGTGTCGCCGACAACAACGCTGCCCGGTTCGGCCCCGATCAGTCGCCCGATCCGGTCGCCCAGACCCGCCGGCATCCCCATCCAACCGGCCTTATTCCAGCCCGTGATCAGCATCTGGCCCCATTCGTCGGACATCATGGCCTGAACCCGGTCCGCCGCCCCTTTTGGTACAGGCCCCAAAGAGTTCCCGTCCAGATAAACCATACCGTCGGGCAGCGTGAACATGGCCTTGGTTGCGGCGAAATCAGTCATGGCAGCTCACTTTTTCGTTTCAAAGTCGCGGGTTACCTTGGGCGTAAACGATCCCCGCCGCCCTGTCCATTGATGCGACATACTGGGGTTTTGCTATTTTGGCCTGAAAACGATAGGACAGCGCCCAGAAACGACACGTGCCCTTACGTGGCGTCAGCTTTCGAGGATCGCAATGCGCTGGATTGATGTTCCCCCTGTTTGGCTTGCAGGTTTTGTCCTGCTGGCCTGGCTGCAGGCGCGGTTCCTCAGCTTTGGTCTGTCGCTTGACGGAGGGCTGACCGATCTGATCAGCGGAGTGCTGATCGGCGGCGGCATCCTTCTGGCGGTCCTGGCCGTTGTCGAGTTTCGGCGGCATCAGACCACCGTCATCCCCCATGGAACACCCAGCGCGATGGTGCAGTCCGGCATCTACAAACGCAGTCGCAACCCGATCTATCTGGGCGACGTTCTTATTTTGGCAGGGCTGATCCTGCGGTTCGACGCGGTCGTGTCGCTTGCCCTTGTCCCGATCTTTGTCTGGGTGTTGGAGCGGCGCTTCATTCTGCCCGAAGAAGACCGGCTGCGCCGCACCTTTCGCGCTGATTTCGCCCGCTACGAACGCAAGACACGGCGCTGGGTTTAGGAGGGGGCGGCAATGACACAACGTAACAAATGCTGCGCTTGCGAAATAAAATTGCGCGAGATACACGTTTTCTTAACAATCAATACCGAGGACCTGCTCGGCCTTGGAACCACGGGAGATTGCCAGTGAAAATAGGCACACCAAGAGAGATATATGAGGGTGAGAATCGGGTTGCGATGACGCCTGAGTCTGCGGTTCAGTTGCAGAAGCTGGGGTA
>NZ_JBQFLT010000012.1:0-159048 GCF_056531425.1 Ruegeria sp. N4 | reverse complement strand
GATACACCATCCGCTCGTAGCGGTCCGGCTCTGGGGTGTACGGCATGGGTTTTGGCTTTGGCGGTCGTTGAGCTTTGGTCATGCGCACATAATCAATGGATTGTTGGGCCTGTCAAACGGATCACCTCCAGTAAGATCGACACGAGTTTCAGCGCGTCCAGGATGGGTGCTTATGGTTAGTCTTACTTCAAGCACTAAAGTCTTACGATTTGATCGATTGCATTCGGTACCGCTGCATAGACGCCGCGAAAGTCTGCAAAGCGGGCTGCAACCGCAGCATCAGTATGGCGGTTTGGATGTCGGCTCTGGGCCGAAACGTTTAGCGGAATACCCTTATTCGCGAAATTGGGTTTCAGGGTCGTTTCTGCACACCTTTGGAGGGGAGAGTAAATGCGATCATGGATTGGAAATGGCGCGAAAACTCATCATCAATACGACTGCGCAAGTTGGTGGCAAGTATCGTGACGGCAGTGCAGGTTTCGATTCGCTGCAAGAGGTAGGACACTTCAAGGTTTGCATATCGGTCATTGCCCGAACTAGCTTCAGTTCGCTTCGCAAAGAGTGCGTCAGCCTCATCGAAGAACAGTATCCAGCCTTTCTTTTCGGCCTCATCGAACACACGCGAAAGATTCTTCTCGGTTTCGCCAATGTATTTTGACATCACCAAGGATAGGTCGACTCTGTAAACTTCTCGACCGGTGGATTGACCCAAAACTGTTGCCGCCAGCGTTTTACCGGTGCCTGGGGGGCCGTAAAAAAGGGTTCGGTAGCCTGAATTCAACTTCCTGTTGGGGGCTCTATCTCTGAGAGCCGCGCGTTCATTCATGAGCCAGGTCTCGATGTGATCAATCTGGTCCAGAGTTTGCTGTGATAGAACCAGATCATCTTTTGTCAAATGTGTGGTCAGTCTGTGGGCCGGAAAATCACTGGCGAAATCGGGGGACATCGTGGGCTTCCCTTCTCTGGTATTGCGTTCCCGGAATGTCGCACATGCGGAGGCGGTTATCTAATCATGCAGATGTGAGACAATGACAAAACAAGCTGTGGTGCTGGATAGCACTTTGACTTGCCCTGAGTGCGGACGCATTGAAACCGAAAGAATGCCAACCGACTCGTGCCAGTCGTTTTATGAATGCAAATCATGCAAGGCAGTCTTGAAACCATTGGAAGGCTATTGCTGTGTTTTTTGTTCCTATGCAACTGTCCCGTGTCCACCAATTCAGTTAGGAAACCACTGTTGTGGATAAGCGGGCCGCAACCGCAATATCCGAGAAAGATGTTGATAGTCCGCATTGGCTCGTCCGCCAAAGTTTGCAAAGTCTGGTTTCTGCGCATTGCTGTAATTGGGGCATAGCGCAGCATCGGTCAATGTGGGCTCTAAATAGTCATTCCCTGCGGTACACGTGATTGGCTGATGGCAGCCCAAAGCAGACCTTCAAAATCGTGTTTTGCAAACTCAGAGTTGCGCAACGACCCAGACGTTCGAGAGACAAAACCGCTATTCGCTTTCATCCACGCAATGCCTGCATCCGGTAGCGATATTCACTGAGGAAAGGCTCAACTATTTGGGAAACAGAAAGGTAGCCACAAGTCTCGCGCCCCAACCGTCGGGCCCACTATCGGGGCCGTCGGCCCAATAGCGTACTCCTCCGCCTACGCTGATAAGTTGATCGCCGAGCTGGGTAACTTTGGTGACAACACCGTTGATTGGCACAGACCATTGATCGTTTTCCCAGTCGTAGGTGGACTCAGTGTTTAAAGTGAACGTCCACGCGTTCGAATTTGTGTAGGAAATAAATGTCTGTAAGAACGTCTGGTTGATGTCGGTGTTACCATCAATGTCCCAAATGTGATTTGTAAGGCCACCATATGTCCAAGGACCCTGCTGTTTGAGAGCCACGCCGGTAACTCCAGCACCCCACTCTCCGAGACCTAAACTGTTATCTGTCGACGTCGGCAGCAGAAAAACGGGTCCAGCCCCCCAGATCCAACCGCCAGCGCTCGGCTTTTTGGGCGAAAGAAAAAAACTTTGGACGGTATCTCCTAGCCCAGTTTCGGAACCGGGACCCGCTAGGCCGCCATCTATGGAGGCAATTGGAAGAATCGTTCGGGATATGAGGTTCCAATCATCCGTAAGATCAAAGGGAACAACCGGTTGTACGTTTAATATCCAACGCGAACCATTTCCGTCGGCACCCAAATTCTGATCATAATTCAGCTGGAATGGCACACTAATGAGAGCGGCCACTGGGTTAGCAAGTTGCTTTGCTAGCTCTTCTTCCTGGGACTCTGCCCACGCAGTACCAGAAAGGGCACTAATCCCGGCAAGTATGGAGCAGCGTAGCAACCCTAGATTCATAGGCGGTTCCCTTCAGCTGGCCGTTTTCTCATGGGTGGCTTGCACTTGAGATCGCCAGGTTGGCAATGACATCAATGGCCCGCTCACAGTCCGCCGCCGCCGAACTAGATGAAATTATTCAGCACGGCTGACTTTTAGCCCAAATACTTCATCGAACTTGGCTTTCAGACTGTCTCCATAAGCGTATCCGAAAGGACATCCTCGGAGAGCGCCCCCGGTGCGCCTATAGCGACAAGCCGTGTTTCGGGTTTGCGGTCACCCCAAGCACTATCCCGTGCGATGTCCATACGTTTTCCAACCACCTGAACAAGAATGCGATGATCTGGATCCTCCTCGCTGAAAACAAAACCCTTGAGACGATAAACGTCGCCCGGAAGCTTCCGAATTGCACTCCTGAGAGAGGATAGGCTTATCGGGCGTTCAGCTTTCATCATAGTTGTTGAGAAGCTGTCTGAGTGATCAGAGTGTTGACAACCACAATCTGGTCCATGTTCATGGTGATCAGGTATTTCCGTTTCGAGTTGTTCGGCGGCAAAGCGACCAACAGAAAGAAGTATGTCGAGTGGGACGTCTGCGTTTACAGCTTCGACCAGGCGATATCGACGGAAGCGAGATCCGAGCCAATCGTGCACCCTTTGAACAGCCGCCCTGTCGACGAGGTCGACCTTGTTCAAAATAACCATGTCCGAAAACGCAATTTGACGGAGCTTCAGTTCCATTTGTTCTGGTGCAGCAAATAGTTGTTCCGCATCGACAAGACACATGAGGCTGTCCAAGCGGATCATGTCCCGAAACTTTTGATCTGTAAATGTCATCGCGATTGACGATGGATCCGACACTCCACTTGCTTCAAGGACGATGTATTCCGGTTTCTCAGGTCGGGCGAGAACGGCTTCCACGGTTTCGATCAAATCATCACGGATCGAGCAGCACACGCAGCCGTTTGCCAGACTCATTACGTCATCTTCCAAGCCAACTACGAGATCAGCATCTACATTAATGGATCCAAAGTCATTCACCAGGACTGCCACTCGTAATCCGTGATTACCGGTGAGGATGCGGTTCAGAAGTGTTGTCTTACCGGCTCCTAGAAAGCCGGTAAGGATCGTTACGGGGATCGCAGAAGTCGAACCAAATTCAATCATTGTTCGATCTCCTATCAGTCTTCATCACGCGAGCCGATTACATCCGAAACTTTGATGGTAAAGTCCTGCGGCCAGTCCCCGCCGGGTGCTCGGAAAACGTCAGTTGGGTAGTATTCGCGTGGATCGATCTCCATATCACGGTATTTCTGGTCTTGCTGATCTGCTCGGGTGAGCCTCGGATTTGGCAATGTGATTTCATCCGGAAGCTCAATACGCCCGGCCTCGGCTGCCGCCGCCAGTTCACGAAATGGTGGGACAGTACCGGATTTTCCGGGCAGTGCGGCTTTCCTGTACCAAATCGCATCCTTGGTCACGTTCACAACGGCTACATCGAGACCCCATTGGAAAAGACCGTCGTAGTGGGCGCGAATACCAGCCAGCATTTCAGCATCGATGTCTTCGTCCTGGGTATAGTGTGTCACCATTCCCAAACGCGGCCTTGTGTCAGCAAAGAGCTTACCCACGGCATAGTGGGAGGTGTGATGCGTATCGATAGTGTAGTTAAAGAGATCCTGTGGGATACCGTATTTGTAGGTCATCAACTGACCAATATCCTGTCCCGACATTTCGGTTACAAAGACATCAACGCCTTCGCCGTATTTTCGTGAAAGCTCGTCTGGTCGACCATCGCCGGTCCATACAAAGCTCAACCCGTTCCAATCGAGCCGATAGCCAACCGCACCGTCCTTGGCATGGCTTCGTGGCCAGGACCGAACAGTCACACCGTCTTCATCATAAACGATGCCACCTTCCTGGCGGAAATCGAATTCATTGACTTCAATCTCGTAGCCGTCCCCAATCGGGAAAACATCGAAGGCCTCCAGATGCCATTTGAGCATCTGTTGCATGCCTTTAACCATTCCGGCTGTTCCAAGCTCGGGTGTCCGACCGGACGGGCCGTGAATACGAAGTGGAGTGTACCCTCCCGACCAGGCCCGGAACGGGTAGATGTAAGGGATGTCGGCGTAGTGATCGACATGCAGGTGAGAGATAAAGATGTCGTTGATCAGCTGCCCCGGCACCTGCATGGCGATGATGTTGCGGACACAACCGGATCCAAAGTCGAAGAAGAACCGTTTTCCATTTCCCAACTCTACCATGATACAAGTACCCGCCTGATCTTCGCGCGGCGGATAGGGTGTTGAACCACAGAATGAGATGCGCATCTCATCTGGCCCCAACTCCTCACTCAGTGGAAAATAGTTCGCGTTTGAACCAGTCATGTACTTCGTAGGACGGAAGTACTCCGGCAAAGATATGCCGCCTGCGGGTCGACCACCATATGGGTTTTTGAGTGTTTCTCCTAGAGGGCCGTCTCCTTCGTGGGCCTCGGTGCTTCCTGCCGCAAACCCAGCTGCCCCTGTCGCAGCCGCTCCAGTAGCCAAGCCCTTTAGAACACTCCGCCGCGACGGGTCTTCAATTTGGTCTGACGCCTGAGCCTGTTTGTCGTCCTGGTCTTTTCTATTGTCTTCCTTGGTCATGGATCGGTCCTCAGTTAAAAGTATCTCACAGTTTGCGCTTCAATATCCGGCGAAGCTCGTTGATGAGTTCAGATTTGATGTGGGCCCATTCGGCGCGCTCTGAGGCCGTGATCGATGCGTCTTTCGAAAACGCAGATGCTTTCTTCAGGTCTTCGATGACCTCGCCGAGAAGCGCGTCCGTTTCGATGTGCCTCGACAGCACATCGGAAAGTTCTGGAATTTCTTCAATCAGGTCCACCGTCACTGGAAAAATCCCGACACCCACTATCTATTCTCAAATCAAGATGAGTGCGGTTGACCGCAAAGGCCAAGTGAGTCACCGTGAGTTGGGGGTGAGTTGACATTGAACAAATCCAACGAATTGCCAATAAATCAACATGTTGGACAGCCTTCTCCGGAGCTCATCCGGGAAGCTCTGAGTCGAATTGTATCAAGCGACGGGTTTCAAGCTTCACCCCGACTCACGCAATTTCTCACCTACATAGTCGAGGAATCTCTATCTGGTCGAAGCAATCAGATTAGAGGTAAAGCTATCGCTGTTGAGGTCTATGGACGGCGCATAGATGGTACTGGTGGTCAAAACCTGGTTCGCGTTGAGGCTAGGCGACTGCGTCGTCTTTTGCATCAGTTCTACGAAGATCACTGGGACGGCAATGGAGTTCGCATCTTTGTTGACCCCGGCGGATACAAGCCGCGGTTTTCATACGTACCTACAAATGAAGATCGCACATCGAGTGCGTGGGACAGCGATGAGCCTGATGAGGGTCGGCGTTCGCTGAATCTGCTGCCAGCCGGACTGGGTGTTCTTGCATTAGTCGCTGTGCTTGGAATCTGGACGAGCCAGGATAACAGGGAGGTTGTGCCAACAACTCGATCCATCGAAGAAGCAGAACGTGTGGCGCTTGGTGAACAATCATTGACAAGACTCCAGGCTGCCAACCTTGCGGACCAAGCCCGAGGCATGTTTTTTCCCGTTTTTGATGTCAAACGTCAGCAAATAGCACTGGGAATGTTCCAGCACGCGATGGAACTCGACCCGGCTCTGTCTGATGGCTATGCTGGATCAGCGCAGGTCCTGGCGATCCTAGCAGTGCTGTCGCCGGATGAAGCACAGAGGGAGGATCTCTTCAACCAAGCCTCAGAAATGTCTGGAATAGGGCTTGAATTGTCCCCCGTCGATGCATGGGCAAACGGCGCAAATGGTTGGGTGCTGGCTGTCAAAAACCAGCCAAACGAGGCATTAAAGTACGCAAGAATGTCCGTCGAACTGGCGCCGAATGATGGCCATATTCTCGACCTTGCAGGTATCACCGCCATCTTGGCTAACGCCCCGGAACTTGCTGCCGAGGTTAGCAACCCGGAGAGGCCCAAATCAGGCTCTGGTAGGTTTGGTGCGAGAAACATCTGGGGCGTTTCACAACTTATGCTCGGGAACTACGAAAATGTTGTTGAAGCCTTCCAGGGCGCACCAGCTGCCGGAGCGCCAGTCAGTGCTCCTTCTCTCTTATTCCAAGCTGTTGCGTACGATCAGTTGGGAAATTCAGAAGAAGCACGACGGCTCGTCGCTGAAATGCACGGGACATGGCCTGAGTTTCCGTCCGAGTTTCTCGCCGACAGGATTTTCCACAACGACGTCAACACGCGGAATATGATACTGGAAACACTGAGTAGGTACTGACGAAAATTATCGAGACTGTTGCCTATGCTGGGTTCAGACTTTTGCCACCAGTCTCGCGAAAATCGGAACTGATACCATGAGCAGCGCAAGCATCCAGAATGCCGTCGCCAGTGTCGATGCCCCAGATATGAAACCAATCAATGCTGGCCCCATAAGGATGCCTGCATATCCCGTTGTAGTAACCGAGGCGATAGCAATCCCCGGTGGCATCAAGTTTTGACGTCCAGCGGCGCTGAATAAGATCGGCACCACATTCGCGGCTCCGAGCCCAATCAAGACAAACCCAAGCATGGCAACAACCGAGTTGGTCGATAGCAGAATACTCGCGATGCCAAGAACTGCGATTGATCCGCCAGCCAGCAGCACGAGATATTCCCCACATCGCTCAACAATTCGGTCACCAGTCAGGCGGGCTAATACCATTGCGATTGAGAACAATATGTAACCGACGCCGGCGCTTTCGGGTTCGGTGAGTTCAAGATCAATGATCAGAAGAGCGCCCCAGTCCAGCAGAGCACCTTCGATCAAAAACGTGATTGCCGCCAAAATGGCTAAGAGCAGAACAACCCCGCGCGGAACCACAATGGGTTCCGGATCCTTGCCACTGACCTCCAAAAACCGGGAGCGGGCCAGCAGCATTGAAGCCAATGCCACGATAGCCCCCACGATGGCACAAGCCAGAACTGGGATGGACAACGACAACAACAGTGTAACCAAACCAGCGCCGAAAAACCCACCAATACTGAACTGGGCGTGAAAGTTCGACATAAGTGGGCGATTTTCGATAGCTTCAATTTCCGCGCCATGAACGTTCATTGCGACGTCGATGGTTCCAAGTGATGCTCCGAAAACGAATAAAGCTGCACCCAAAGCTATTGGCGTTTGCGATAGTGCCAGTAGGGGAAGCATGGCGATCAGACCATAGCCTCCAAGCAAAATAAGTGGACGCGCTCCACTGCGCGCTGCCAAGACACCGGTAATCGGCATGGCGACTATAGATCCAAATCCAAGACAAAGCAGGAGTAGCCCAAATTGCGTTTTATCGACGTCAACGGATTCTTTGAAAAAGGGAAAAAGGGGCGCGCAGCAGGCCAGGGAGAAACCCGCCGTAAAAAAGGCCAAACGTGTGGCTAAACGCGCCGAGTTTGTAGCCGAATGTTTAGTCGGCTGGCCAATTCTCGGGGTCAGTTCACTTACACGAGAACTTTCGGTCATTTGGTCACCACACGCGTGTGGGACGCGAGCAAATCTGTTGTCGCGTTGTTTGAATCTGTAACAACGGCATCTATCTTTGGGAGCGCTACTGTTCGATGACGGGCTCTGAGGCCGATTTTCGCGTGACTAGTCACAACAATAGTGCGGCTTGCGGCCCGGTGCATTGCCTTCTTCATCATGGCTTCTTCTGCATCGTCCGAGCTTAAACCGAACTCAGCCTCCAGTCCGCACGCTCCCAGAATCGCAACATCTGCCGCGACATCCCCAACCCGTTCGATTGCGGTGTCTCCTGTCGCAATGCCACCTTGCGGCCTTAGGCTACCACCCAAAACATAGACCGGAACGTTTTTTTGCTGGCAGGCAATCGCAATCCAGGGCGACGGTGTGATCACAAGCCGACCCTCTTCGTGGGGCAGGCGTTCGACTATGGCAAGTGTTGTCGTGCCTCCATCGATCAGGAGTGTCGCCGCACTGCCTATCTCTCGGATAGCGGCAGAAACCAGCTTCGCGTCAGGCGCGACATCTCCCGACAGTCTTTTATGCAATGGCGGTGCCGGAGTGGACAAAGGCACAGCACCACCGCGAACGCGTTGGGCCTTTCCCTCTGCTTCGAGGGCGAGAATATCCCGCCGGATCGTATCAACTGACACGTCAAATTCTTGAGCAGCCTCGACCGCAATGACTTGTTGACCTTCCCGCAAGCGCCGAGCCAGTTCGAGTTGACGAGTGTCTGGTACATTCAAATTCATGCAGAAACCTTCAGAATATTGCAATAAACCGCATAGGCTGCTATGCGACGCCCGTCAATACTGAAAAGATGTGAGCGAGATTGGGATGAAATTGAACCACATTGCTCTTTGGACAACAGACTTGGAGCGCTCCTCGAAATTTTGGGAAGAGTTTTTTGAAGCGGAACTCAGCGACAGGTATGAGAGTGTGAATCGCCTCGGCTTTGCCTCCCGCTTCGCCACGTTGCCTAACGAAGACGTTCGCATCGAACTGATGGAAGGACCATGGGTGAAGCCTTACTTTCACGAGGAAGGTGGCTGGGCACACGTTGCCTTTTTAGTAGGTAGTGTATCGAAAGTTGATGAGGTGGCAGATCGCTTCAAACACGCGGGGCTGCTGGTGTCCAAACCGAGGCGAACGGGCGACGGATACTATGAAGCAGTGGTTCGATCTCCGGAAGGTCTCATGGTGGAGATCGTCGAATGAATTCACTTATGGTCAAAGGTGTTTTGATTTTTTGGTTTCAAAAGCAAAGACGACTTCGTTGTCAAGACGCGGCTCGACTTCTACGGTCAGGACAATCGTTTGTTGTTCACCTTCAACGGAATATCTTTCAAACGGCTCTACCGGGGTGCCCGCACCCAAACGAAAGCGAGACAGGGTCAGATAGCATTGCCCCGATAGGGTGCTGGACAAAAGCTCATCCTCGAACCGAAGAACTTGGGCTCAACCGGTATCAATGCACGGGATCAGATTCCTTTGAACGGCGTTGGCGTGCCAATACGATATAGCGGGATATGCAAGGAAGTTTGTTTCCGGATAGCAATGGCAATAAAACACGTTCGTGCGCGCCCAATATTGACTGTTGTTTGCAGCAGCTTATACTACTCAGTAGTAAACATGAGGCTTGATATGAGCGTTAAAGCATCAATATCCCTGACTGAGTCACAAGACGCCTACGCGCGGAATCTTGTCGCCCAGGGTCATTACGCTAGCCTGTCCGCCGTGCTTCAGCATGGGCTTGAACTGATGCGTGAGCAATCGCAAAACACTGACGCACTGCGAGAGCTGCTGGATCAGCGTCGAAACGGAACCTTCGTTACTCTCGAAGAAGGCAATGAGCGCACCAAAGACATGATCGCACGCAAGCGGGCTGTGCGTGGTCTATAAAGTCGTTCGCGCCGAAGAAGTCACCTCAGATCTCGATCTCATATTTGACTATCTTGTTGAAACCTCTGAGCACTTTGGCGAAGATCTGGAAACCGCTTTTCTGCGCGCTGAGAAGCGCGTCATAGAAATTCAGGAGAGCCTCGAAAGCCTGGCGAACGTTCCACATCAAGGCACCCTAAGACCACATCTCGGCAATAGCATTCGGAACGTAACCAAGAACAAAGCGATCATTTATTTTGAAGTCGACGATGACAAACTGATCGTACGCGTACTCGCTGTCTTCTATAGTGGTCAAAACCACGATGCGCACATTCTGCTGCGCCTATTGTCCTGACCCCACGCGTCCATTGGCCGTGCGATCGGCCGGCAGTTCTCATAAGTCGGCTACCTTATTAATAGTCGAAAAGTGCTGAATCTCGAGTGCATTCCTGCGGTTCAAAACCAAGACCTAGCCAAGGATTTCAGTCTGGATGCCATCAGGGTCATGGAGGAGAGTGGTCCACTCAGAGCTGGATCAGCGCGATTGGTGAGCTTTGGTCATGCAATGGTTGGTGGTTTGCGGATCCTGAAAGACGCAGTGAGACACTTCCGATTGGAATTTTTTGCTTATTCCATTCTGGCAAAGCAGATTTAGGCAAAATACGAGCGCCTTGCTTCCGGAGTTTGAATTCCAGCGTCGCATGTCTACCGGATCATTGATCAACAGGTGACGGCGCGATTTCGTCCAATGCGGACAGAATATCTTCGGCATGGGCCGGATCAGCAAACAAGGTCCGAAACAAAGCCGCAAGGGGGTAGTCAGGCCAGGCTTCCTGCAAAAGCAGGATTGTTGCACCGGCTTGTTCGTGTTCTCCCAACCGTTGATATCCGGCGGCCAGATACCCAATCGAAATTGCGCTTACCGGGTCGCCCAATCTTATCGCTTCGTTGAACTGGTCCACTGAATCCTGAAAATCCCCCAAATGGAAACTCGCAGAGGCCAGGACGCTTCGATATGGAAACCTTCGATTGTTCGGGTCGCTTTCTTGCGCGCGCGTGGCAGAGGCAATTGCGCGTTCGAACGCGCCGCCAAACAACGCAAACAAAGCGTCAAAATTTGTGACATGTATGTCGTCCGGCGCGAGGCTGATCGCCCGAGCGGATTGCTTGAGTGCCGCATCAAAATCGCGATTGGCGAACGAGACCAAAGCAAGCGCAGAGTGGCTCCACGCCTCATCGGGGGCCAGTTCCACTGCGTTGTTCGCGCGCACCCTTGCGAGGTTCAGCAGGTCGCGTTTTCCCTCACCGGGCGGAGCGGTGATTGCCAGAATACCCATGGCTTGAGCCGAGCCTGCGAAACCGCCGAAATATGTCTCATCCAAAGCGATAGCCCGGTCAAACATACCAAGTACTGCGTGCAGGCGTTCACGATCAAGAACCGGAAACATCAACGGGCGCGCCTCGGCGGCCAGGTTAACCGCCTGCAACTTTGTGGGGTTGGTGGAAAACAACGCTTCTCTGACCGCTTGCTGTTTCAAGGTGTCATCGGACTGAACAGAGGTGAATTGCGGCATGTCTGCAGCCTTGGAGAAAAAGACGACTACCCCAACCCCCAGCGCCGCCAGAACGACCATTCCGGGCAGCAGGTATCTCGGCAACGGCCGCTTCCGTTTCTTTCCTCGCTCAGGCTCCAGCAACTCGAACCGGGGCACATACCCACCGGGATCGACATGAATACGTAGGCGCTGTTCTTTCCCGGAGTTCGAGTAGTAACTGGCCAGCCGTCGGCGCATTCGGCCCGCGTCGACACGTACGACCGCCATCGGGTCGCCACCTGCGTCCAGCGATCTGCCATAGACGTCCTCGGCAATTGATTTGGCGCGAATGTCCTCGGCTTGCCCCGTCAATAGCTTTTCGACGACGTAGCTTAGAAAAGACTGCAAACGCTCTGCCCCGTCAAATTCGGGGCTTTCCAGAATCAATGCCAAAGCCCGCCGGATTTCTACATCCGAAAGAGTCGACCCAACCGGATCAGGACCCGGATCTGTCTGCAATTTCGTCAACGACATCGCCTTGGAAGCCTTCAGGCAACCTATAAGCCTCTGAAAAATAACATGTTACGTCGTAACATACGTTAAGATACCTGAATATGTAAATGAATTTCAGCGATATTGGATGGGAAAGGAGGGGGAGCGCGCCTCGTCGTTGGGGCAGAACTTGGGAACATGCGATTTGAGGATCACTATGGACACACTGTCGATGTTGTTTCCGGACCGGGCGAATGAAATCGGACGCCTTCGAAGCGCGGACACTGTGTTTGCCCAAATCTGCGTTGATTATGAAAGCCTGGCTGCCCTGTTACCCTGCGATGCCAGTGATCCGACCTACTCTGATTTAATCGATAGCCTTCGGGGGCTTGAGGACGAAATTCACCTTTACCTCGCGTCCAGATCAAAACCTCCCGAAGGCTAACCAGAACACGGCAAAGGCGATCCAAATGCTGGCAAATCTCTTATTCTACGCGGGTCTCATCGTATCGTTGACGATAGGGTTCATGTATTTCCGCGACCTCGGCGACATCAGCCAAATGGTGTTGAAGGTGAAGCGGAACAACATGATCCGATTTATCCGCAACGAAAACGCCTATCTGGCCGCCGGTATCGGAGCATTGATCCTTATGCTTATTGGCCATTTAATGGGCGGTGGCCCCGGATGGTTGTTTTTCCTGGGCATGCCGGCCGTGACCGTGCTGATCATCTTCCTGTTCGTCTTCCCCTGGGTTTGGGTCCACATCGGCCTGCGCAATCAGCAAAACAGCGCGCAGTATTTCCCGATCTCAGAAGCGCGCGATTACATCAATCCATCGGCAAGCGTTCTGGTGATCGAGAACAATGGCCACGCACGCGCGCATTCCGACGCGCAGTTGATGCGCCCGCATCTGGCCGGGAATGCGAAAGGGCTGGGTGGAGACGACATCGTGATGACCTATTGCGCGATGGCCAATCTGGGTCTGGCCTACAAGCCCTTAGTCGATGGCAAAAGACTGGACCTGGAAGTGCTGGCCCAGCACGGCAACAACCTGATCCTGCGCGACAACACCAGTGGCGAACCGATCCAACAGATCTATGGCCATTTCGACAGCGATGCCTCAGGGCAGTCCGCAATGCAGCCCTGGCCAACCTTCCGGATGAGCTTTCGTGGATTTCAGAAAGCCTACCCGGACGGTGAGGTTTTTCTGAACAAACCGTCATCGAACCCATTTCTAAGGCTGTTCGATATGTTCACAGAAACCGTGTTCTCGTCGGGCATCGCAAAGCAGCATCAGGAATCCGCGCCGGTCATGGACAACATGAGCCACAGCGACGACCGCCTTCCAAACAAGACATACGTCTGGGGCGTGACGGTTGGTGACGATGCCGTGTGCTGGACCGATGATTTCATTGCCGAACATCACGGGCTGATCAATGCCACGGTGGGCGGTCGCGACGTCGTCGTGTCCTATGACCCGACCTATGAAAGCGTTGGCGTCTGGTACAATGACAGCGGCACGCCAGTGACAGAGATCGATTTCTTCGGAAATGCAGATTGCGGCAAGCTGAACCGGGTCGAAACCCTGCGATCCGGGATGTTCTGGCACGTCTGGGTCGAGTTCTTCCCCGGCACCGACATCAACCGCACAACCGCAGGGTACACCGAGCCCACTCGCCCGCAGCCCGCTGTCGAATCCGCAACCGAACACACACCTAAACAGAATTAATGAGGAGCACCGAAATGAAAAAACGGATTGGCCTTTCGGCACTCATCTGTCTCGCTGCAAACGTCGCAACAGCGCAGAACGCACCCATTGTCCACGACGCCGAGTACTATATCCTCGAAGCGCAAAACGCGGAACAATGGGCGGCGGATAATGCCGAGGTCGATCAGCTGCTGGAGGACTTCCGGGCCACAAACGAAGGTAAGCCGCCGAACATCCTAAACATATTGATTGACGATATTGGTTTCGGCGATCTGGGCATTCCCGAACTCAACGCTGTGCGCGGGTATTCCACCCCGAACATCAACGATTTTTCGGATCAGGCGATGCGTATGGTGCGCATGTATACCGAGCCTTCGTGCACACCCACCCGGGTTGCGATGATGACCGGACGGCTGCCGGTGCGGATGGGAATGGGCGACACCACCGTCGACATCGCAGGGTTCGGCCTGCCCGCTGAAGAGGTGACACTGGCCGAGGTCCTGTCAGGTGCGGGGTATGCGACAGCGCATGTCGGCAAATGGCATATGGGCGATATCCCCGAAGCCTGGCCGCATAATCAGGGGTTCGACTGGGCCGGTTTCCCGGTGCACCAGCAGGGGCAGCTTACGATCTTCAATGATGACGCAATCCGGGAACAGGTCTCTGTCGGGATATCGGATTTCGATGATCGCTTTGTTCTGGACCACTTCTTTCGCCCCGACCCGGCAGCCATGGTGACCGGGCTAGAGGCCGAAAAAGGAGGAACCGCGCGCGAAGTTCATATGACCGCGGGCGAACGCTGGACAGCAGAAAAATACGACGACATGAACCAGCGCTATCAGGATCAGACCCTGGAACAGCTGCGCAAGCTTGCGGGCGGTGATCAGCCCTTTTTCCTGCAATACTGGCCTCTGATCCCGCTCGATAATACACGCGCAGGCCGCAGCGGGCCGCAATCGCCAAACGGCGGGCTTTATGTCGATAAAATGCAACTGCTTGATGAGTGGCTGGGCGACATCTTTGCCGAATTAGAGGCACTTGGCATCGCCCAAAACACCATCGTCGTCGTCATGGGCGACAACGGTCACTTCACCAAATACGCCCCTCAGTCCGGGTTCACACCGATGGTTTTCTCGGGCGGCAAAGGCGATGTATCCGAAGGCGGTATCCGGGTCGACAGCTTCATCCGCTGGCCCGGCATGATCGAGGCAGACGGGATTGTTGGGGATATCGTCCATGTCTCTGATCTGTACACAACACTGGCTCGGTTTGCGGGGGCGGATGCAGGTATCCCCAGGGACCGGTTGGTAGATGGCGTCGATCAATCTGCACTGTTGCTTTTGGGGGAAACAAAGGGCCGGCGGGATCACCTGATCGTCTATTCGGTCAAAACGCCCAAGGCGATCATCAAGGATCAGCTAAAGCTGCGTATTCCAGGATCCGGAGAAAGCGCAATCCTTGCTGACTTCTTCGATGTTTACCGGGACACGCATGAAAAATACCCGGTCTCTACCGAGGTTGGCGCCTGGGGCGGGCAGGAATTTGTACGCATTCTCGGACGGCATCTAAAGCGCAAGGAAACGTACCCCGACACCGAACCCGCACGCGGCGTTCCATATGAAGGCATCGACAACCTGCGTCCCGAAACCCAGGCCGCTGTTGAGGCCTTTCTGCTCAAACAATCCTCGGTCAGCAAGTGACCAGAGGCGCTGTATTCGTGACGAACGGACTGTCCGCCTGGCCGCGGAGTAGATTAAGGAGATTGAGACATGACCATCAGATCAGCCGCCTGCACCGCAAGCACAATTGCTCTGCCCTGTCTGCTTGCTTTTGGCGCATCTGCCCAATCTCTGCCCGCGCCCGGCCAGAATGACAAAGGGTGGCGACATACCCTGGGCTTCTATTTGTTTACGCCACTCAGGACCTCTGGAACGTCAACGGTTGCGGGTGTTTCCGCCGATATTGACCTTGATCTCGGCGATGTGCTGAGCGTTCTGGATTTCGCGGCCGCCGGGCGGTACGAGGCATGGAACGGCGATCTGGGGATTATAGTCGACGCCAATTATGTGGGCATCGAAGAGGATGCAACACTTCCCGGCCCACGCGCGACAGCCGTGAACGTGGATGTCCGGCAGAAGTGGTTCGCGATCCTCGGCGCATATCGCGTTGCTGACGGAACCTATGGAGCGAACAACCAACGCTACACCGTCGATCTGCAAGGCGGCCTGCGCTATAACTCGATCCGGCAAGAGATCGATTTCACCACATCCGGGCCAGCAAACCCACCCACCCTTGGCGGAGACCAGGACTGGATCGAACCAGTCATAGGGGCCCGCGGCATGTGGCGCCTCAACGAGCGCTGGACGACCATCGCCTCACTGGATCTTGGCGGCTTCGGGGCCGGAGGCAACGACCTTCAGGTCGGGGCCAATATCGGATTTGACTATCAGCCCTGGGAGAATACGGCGGTTACGTTTGGCTACCGTTATTTCAGCGTCGATTACAGCGATACACTCGACACTGGCGACTTTGCCTATGACGTCACACAGCACGGGCCCTATTTCGGGGTTAAGATTTTTCTGAACTAGGCTCCGGACCCAGTGCTTTCAGAGTTTCGGTATATTTCCCGGCCAAATGTCGAGTGAGGTGTTACCCCGCTCTATTCATATTTCGACAGTGCCGACGCAGAAACAAAAGTAAAACACAACATCATCCACGAAGGTGTACTTGGGTGAAATGGCCCCTTACATGGTCTACGGCTCCAACCTGCTGTTAAAAGCTGGAGTGAAACCATGGGCTTACCTGATGATATGGTGCCCGGGGGCGGAATCGAACCACCGACACGAGGATTTTCAATCCACTGCTCTACCCCTGAGCTACCCGGGCACGGGAACGGTGTTTGCCGTTGGGTGGAGGCGTTCTATGACTTGCGTTCAGCAGTGTCCAGAGGCTTTTTTACATTTTTTCAATGTGGCCGCTGAAGGGCTTCGGGCGCGTCGGAAGTGTCGGCCTCGATGTCCTCTTCGCGTTGCGATGGAACCGCGTATGAGCCTTTGAGCCATTTGGCCAGATCAATATCCGCGCAACGCTTCGAGCAGAAAGGGCGAAAACGGTTCACTGTCTCTTCACCACAGATCGGGCAGCTCATTTCCACACCTCTTTCAAAGGGATACGACCCCTTTTGCGCTGCAGTTCGAAGTGGCCCAGAGGGGTCCAGCCTGCCAGCGTTGTTTCGACGGGGTCATGCCGGAAGGCGGTGCGCAGGGCTTGTTCGAAGCCGCGGCGGTCCTTCTTGGGCATCGGGGCCAGATCCAGCGTGATCTGTCCGCCTAGGCCCCGTACACGCAAGGCGCGGGCTAATTGTTTCGCGCAGGCGAAGTTGGCCTTGGTTCCCGCCGCCAAAGAGGTGTCAGAGCCGGTGTTTACGTCCACTGCCACCAGTGCCCGCGTGGGTTCGATGTACAAGAACCCTCCTCCGGACAAAGGCTCTTTGATACTGCGCGCGGTTTCGAGCGCGTCCAGCACGCCGTGGGTTTCAAACCCGCCAGTCTGAGTGACAACTTCTGCCGGGCCGGTCCAGTCGCGCCATGCAAGCAGATGTGGACCATCCCCTTCGCACAGGGTTTCCGGCTCTGTTCCGGGATCGTTCACCACTTGTTCGGACTGTGCGAGCATGGCGCTGATGTCTTCTGCAATCTCGTCAGCATCGGCCCCGGCGCAACAGGAACGCAGGATCAGCCCGTAGGGACTGTCGCCCATCATCTCATGCGCAATTTCAAGCAGCCGGTCCCGTTCGTCCTCGTCCCTGATACTGCGCGAGATGTTCAGGCCGGGTGCATCGGGTGTGACAATGGCGTAACGGCTTTTGAACAGAACGCGATCCGTGACCGGCAGCGCCTTGCCGTCTTCTGCGTAGCCCGTGACCTGAACCAGCACCAAGGCACCCGGGGCCAGACCCTTCACTTGCCGCAGAAACGCAGGGCCGTCTGGGGTTGTCAGGAACATGCCACCCTGCCCCTTGACCGGGCGATCCGCGCGGGCGCGGTAGATCGTACCGGGGGTTGGCGCGTCGCCAGCGATCAGAAAGTCGTCAAGCTTGCCGTCCACCATCAAGGCCGCAGCTTCGCGGCCTTCTATGTGATCCAGAACAATGGTGCGGCCCTTCATGGCGTTCCTCGATGTAACGGGTAACCGATCGCTTGCAGCAGCCCCGATGTTTCGGCCAAAGGCAGACCAACGATGCCGGTGAATGAACCGGAAATCCAGGGGATGAAAGCGCCCGCCGGACCTTGGATGGCATAAGCTCCAGCCTTGCCTTTCCAGTCCCCTGTTTCAAGGTAGGCGTTGACCTCAGTATCGGACAGACGCTTTACCCGAACCTGCGAAACCACGTCCTTTTGCAGAACACGGTCACCACGGCGTACGGCAACCGAGGTGATGACGCGGTGACGCCGACCGGACAGGGTAAAAAGAAATGCCGCCGCCTCACCTGCATCTTCAGGCTTTCCCAGAATGCGGCGGCCCAAAGCAACCGTGGTATCCGCGCACAGAACGATATCATCGGCATCGGCCTGCACGGCCTGCACTTTTTCGCGTGCGATGCGGCTGCAATAGGGAACCGGCAGTTCCCCCTTCAGCGGCGTTTCGTCGATATCCGGGGGTCGGACAGCATCCGGCTGCACGCCAAGCTGCGCCAGCAGGTCCAGCCGCCTTGGGCTGCCCGATCCTAAGATAAACGCCATTGCGGCAGGCGTTACTTGAAGCGGTAGTTGATCCGACCCTTGGTCAGATCATAGGGGGTCATCTCGACCTGAACCTTGTCGCCGGCCAGAACACGGATGCGGTTCTTGCGCATCTTGCCTGCCGTATGTGCGATGATCTCATGGCCGTTTTCCAGCTCGACCCGAAACGTCGCATTAGGCAGGAGTTCCTTCACGACACCGGGAAATTCGAGCGTATCTTCCTTGGCCATGTTGTCTCCATCGTTACGTTGCACCCGCAGAATCTGCGGGGATGTGCGCTTAAATGAGCCTATTTCGGCCTTATTTCAAGGCCAGAATCATCAAAGCTGAGAGATTGTGGCCGATTCGACTCGGGGGATTTGTTCGTCCCAATGGGTTCGGTTCAGAACATGACCATCGGCGCGGACATTGGCGATGGCGGTCAGATCGACGTCGGCATAAGTCCAGCCGGGCTGGTTCAGGGCACCCTCGGCCAGAACGCCGGTTTGCGGAAAACCCTTGTCGGGCGGGCCAAAGATGCCCCCGGTGCCGGTGTTCATATCTACCGCCTCGGACCAGTCATTGCTGCCGACCAGCGAGGACATCACCGTCACACACTGGTTTTCCAACGCCCGCGACATTGCACCAATCCGAACCCGCCAATAGCCCGAAAGCGCCTCGGTACAGGACGGAACGAGGATGATATCCGCATCGCTCAGCGCGCGGCCCAAAAGGGGAAATTCACTGTCATAGCAGATCAGAATACCGATCTTGCCCAGTGCCGTATCGAACAGTTTGAGCGGACCGCCGGGGACGATGTCCCAGTCTTCACGCTCGAACCGGGTCATGATTTGCTTGTCCTGATGATCCTGCCGGCCGTCCGGCGCATATAGCTCGGCGCGGTTCACAGGACGGCCCGGCCCGGTAATCACCGGCGCCGAGGCACCCAGAATGTACACTTTGTGCTCAGCCGCAAGGCGCTGATGCAGGGCCTGCGCATCCTCCATCCGGTCGGACACCGCCCGGATCGAGCGTTCCAGATCGCCTGCCACCTCGGGCCCGTCCAGTGTCGACAACTCCATCGCACCGTATTCAGGGAAAACCAGAAGCTCGGCCCCCTGCCCTACGGCGTCCGAGACCCAGCGGTCCAGCTTGTCCTCATACTGCGCCCAACTGTCGAGCCAGTCGAGATTGTAGGCGGCGGTGGCGACTTTCATGTCAGCGATCCCAGCTTATCGGTCCGCGGGCGAGACTAATCGTCTATGTCCGAGTTTGTATAGTGAGCATGGGCGCGGAAACGCGAAAACCGTCGATTTGCCAAACAACTTTTGGCCGGTGTTAGGTCAATCGGTCCGTTGGCTGCCCGAAGCCAGACCCCAACTCTCTTCGTACTGCCCCAAAAGCCGCGACATATTCAGCAGGGAATCAAACAATCTGGCGTATACGTCCCGTGACATCATCGGCTTACTGTCATCCAGCACATTCACAAGGTCCACGATGGTTGAGGCGAAACGTTCATAGACCACAGCATCTGCCGCTGTTGGGTCCAATGTCCAAATATCGTGCTCGTCATAATAGCGGGCTGGCTTGGGTTCGTTCTCAATCATTCTGTGACCTCGTTAATCCAAGGCCAACTTGAGGGGAAAACCCTCGCCGACAAGTCTGATGGCAAGAAGTCACAAGATGTTGGCAGGAAAAAAGGTCCAAGCAACAGCCACTTGGACGATCTGGTCGGCTCCGGCTGTCTAAAGGTGTTCCGCCTATCAAGAAATGCCTAAAGATTTCTGATCCAGAACTGCAACGGCTTCAGCGTCTCACCGCCTTCCCCGATATCCTTCCACGAAAACTGCGCAATCACACCCTGCAGGGGCTCATAGCCACGGGCGCGCCAGAATACGTCCAGCGGGCGATAGTTCTCGGGTCTCAATGGGTGATTCGACGGGCGCTGCACGCCGCAAAAGGCGCATTTGGTGAAGCCCAAGGCGCGCGCATGAGCTTCGCGCAAGTCAAAGAACTTATGCCCGACGCCCTGCCCGCGATAGTCAGGCAACAGGACGGATTCCGCACAATAGAAGATCTGCGACAGGTCCAGTCCCGTTCCATCGAACGCCGCCGCGAAATCGTCAGCGTGATCCATCAACGGTGCGCCTGTTGACGCACCAACCAGACGATTCCCATCAAACGCGCCAACAACAATGGCCTTGTCACTGTCACGGTAGGATTGCAGATACGTCCGCTCGTACTCCAGATCGCCATCGTACAAATACGGCCAGGCCCGAAACACCTCGATCCGCAGGCGCGCCACGTCGTCCAGAGCAGCCTCAAGCGCCGCTCCGGTCAGGGCGCGAACCGCAGTGACCTCAGCCATTCGAGACCTGCTTGGTCCAATCCGCAAGGTTGTAGAAGGTGGTGACGCGAGTGATCTTGCCGTCTTTCAGATCGAAGAACGACCCGGCCGGCAAGCGATAGGTCTGACCATGGGCATCCGGCAACCCTTCGTCGGTTTCCAGATAGGTGCCGTTGACGATAAACTCGGCTGCCGCGCGGGTGCCGCCTTCGGCCTCGAACACCACAATGTCGGTCAGGTTCTCGCTATAGCAGCGGTTCATATGGGCGCAGAAAGCCGCGAATTTCTCTTTGCCAACGCGAATCTGGCCTTCGTTCACGTGATGGGCCACGTTATCGGACAAACAGGCCAGCATGCCGTCTACATCCCCGGCGTTGAAGGCATCGAAATAGGTCTGAACGGTCTGGTTCATGGGTCACTCCGTTGGTTCGCCCCAGCGGTCTTTCAGATGCTTGATGATCTGATCGCGGGTCTGTCGGTAGTGGTGTAGCTTTGTTTCGCGCGTCTCACCCATCCCGGTAGGGTCCATTATTGGCCAATAATCGACATCCAGATGAAAAATCCGGGTCAGTTCTAGCGCTTTGCGCTGACTGGCGGGGGACAGGGCGACGATCAGGTCGAAGGAACTGAGGTCATCGCCCCATTCCTCCATCTCGTCGAATGACCGTGAACGATGGCGGGACAGCTCAACATCGATCTCGTGGCAGACCGAGATGCAGAACCCGTCAATCTCAAGATCATTATGCACGCCGGCAGACTGCACATAGGTGCCGGTGCCGTAGAACTTTTTCATGATGCCCTCGGCCATCGGAGACCGAACCGAGTTGTGGTCGCAACAGAACAGGATCGACTGCGGCAGAGGCGTCACCCGTTAGCCTCCGAAATGCAGCACGCAGATCAGCGTGAACAGGCGTCGGGCGGTGTCAGTGTCCACATCGGCCTTGCCCTCAAGCCGCTCCTGCAACACCCGACTGCCTTCGTTGTGGATGCCGCGCCGGGCCATGTCGATGGTCTCGATCTGGCTGGGCGGCAGGGTTTTGACCGCGTTGAAATAGCTTTCGCAAATCTGGAAATAGTCTTTGACCACCTGACGGAACGGGCCAAGCGACAGGTGGAACTCAGCCGCTTTTTCCGCAGCTTCGGTGGCAATGTCGAAAACCAGCCGCTTGTCGCGGATCGACAGTTGCAGATGATACGGCCCGTCCGGCACCTGACGCCCGTCCCGCGCTGGCAGGGCAAAGCTGTTGTCTTCCAACAGATCATAGATGGCGACCTTACGCTCCTGCTCGATCTCGGGGGTCGGCGGGGGCAGGTTACGGTCGTCCAGTTCGATATGCGAAATGCGGGTCATCTTAACGGTCACAATCCTTCACGTCTGCTCAGACCTATAACAACGCATTTCATTGGGCAACGCACAGAAGCGCCATATTCCACAGGTCTTTGCGTCACATCAGCCGTTCAGCCGTTTCAGACGTGCCGACACTGACAATCCATGCGCCTCAAGGCTTTCGGATTGCGCCAGTTGTTCGGCTGCCGGGCCGATGGCACGCAACGCTTCGGGGGTCATCTGGCTTAGCGTCGTGCGTTTGAGGAAGTCCATCACGCTGAGGCCGGACGAGAACCGCGCAGACCGTGCCGTGGGCAGCACGTGGTTGGGGCCGCCCACATAATCGCCAATGGCTTCGGGCGTGTATTGACCCAGAAAGATCGCGCCAGCGTGGATGGTCTTTTCACTCAGCACCACCGGGTCTGCGACACACAGCTCAAGATGTTCAGGGGCAATACGGTTGGACAGCGCGGCGGCTTCATCCAGATCACGCACGGTGATGATCGCGCCAAAATCGCGCCAGCTTGCCCCGGCAATCTCGCGCCGCTGCAGGGTTTCCAGACGTTTATCAACGGCCCGCGCCACGGCCTGTCCGAATGCGGCATCATCCGTGATCAGGATCGACTGCGCGCTTTCGTCATGTTCGGCCTGGCTGAGCAGGTCCAGCGCGATCCAGTCCGGGTCATTGTCCTTGTCGGCAATGACCAGAATCTCGGACGGGCCCGCGATCATGTCGATGCCCACTTTGCCAAAAACCCGCCGCTTGGCAGCCGCGACAAAGGCATTGCCCGGACCTGTGATCTTGTCGACCGGCGCAATGGTCTGCGTGCCATAGGCCAGCGCGGCAACAGCCTGCGCGCCGCCGATGCGATAGATTTCGTCTACGCCTGCCAGTTGCGCCGCCAGCAGAACCAAGGGATTCACCTGACCTCCCGGCGTCGGCACCACGATGGCCAGCCGCTCCACGCCCGCAACCTTTGCTGGTATGGCGTTCATCAGCACGGATGACGGGTAAGAGGCCAACCCGCCCGGCACATAAAGCCCCGCCGCCGAAACCGCCGACCAGCGCCAGCCCAGCGTTGCCCCCGCAGCATCCGTCCATTGCTGATCCTGAGGCATCTGTTTTTGGTGATAGTCACGGATACGCGCAGCCGCCAGTTCCAATGCCGCACGGTCGGCCTCTGATACCTGTGCAACCGCTTCCGTCACCTCTTCGGTCGAAAACGCCATTGTGTCCGGCGTCAGTTGCAGCCGGTCGAATTTGGCAGTCAGCTCGATCACCGCCGCATCGCCGCGCGCCCGGACATCGTCAATGATCCCGGCCACAACTGCATCCACATCCGGGCTGTCCTCGCGCTTGGCGGACAGCAGGGTTTGAAAAGCGGCTTCAAACTCGGGCGATGTGGTATCAAGGAATACGGGCATGATCGGGCACTCCGGAGCGTTTCACGGGGACATATCGCCGGGACCCGCAGGTCTCAACCCTTCTTGGCGGGGTGCAGCGATTTGCGCATGGGAAACTGGGTCATCCCGCGCCAGTCTTCCGGCTCGCCCGCCTGCACCCACCCATATCTCAGGTAAAAGGCGCGCGCGGTATGCGTGGCATCCAAGGACGCTTGTTCACATCCCTGATCTGCAAGTTCTTGCTCCAGCCGCGCCAAAAGCGCCCGACCGATCCCACGACGGACATAAGACGGATCGACGTATAGCAGAGAAATCTTGGACCCCAGCCGCACGCCGCCGACGGCTGCAATCTGCCCGGCCAGTTCCGCGACCCAGACCTCTGACCCGGATTGAATCCATCCCCGAATGGTCTGCGGATCCTTGTTGGCCGTCCACAGGGACAGAAGATGCGGGTCTTTCCCATGATCCGCAGCACAAAGATGGGTGATCGACCGGATCAACACCCGGCTCATCTGGAACACGTCGAACACGGTGGCGCGGCGCAGCACCACCCCCTCGACGGGGTTGGTGAACGCCTGCGATATGCCGCGTTTATTCCGGATGGTTCGGGGCCTGACCGGACGGGGCCTGATAGGGCCGCGTCACGTCTTTGAGCGTTGCTTCAATGGCCTCAACCGTCAGTCGGATCGCTCCATCTCCGGCGAGCGTCAGCATGATCTGACCCGCGCCATCTTCACCGGGTTCAAAATCGACCGACAGCAGGGACATGACCAAATCCGTGTCGCTGCGATCGACACCCTGACTGGCCACCGACATCACGGAATCGAAAACCAACACCGATTGCACCCGCTCGAACGGGCGATCACGGCGCGTGGCTGCGTCCTTGTCCTCCCAGCGGAACCGGTTGAGCAACAGGCCAAACCGGCGCTGCGAAGGATGCCATGTCATCTCTGTCACTGGAAACACGGCGTCCTGCGCGAGGGTTGAGATTACCTGCAGGTCATCCGCATCCTCAGCCCCCAGATTCAGCGGGGCCTCGCGCCCGTCTTCAAAGCTTGCGTCTGTCATTGGCCCTTGATCCGTTCGATTTTGGCACCCACACCTTCCAGCTTGCGCACCACATGTTCATATCCGCGATCCAGATGATAGACCCGGCTGACCGTAGTCTCACCTTCCGCCGCCAGCCCCGCAAGGATCAGCGAGACCGAGGCGCGCAGGTCGGTCGCCATCACGGGCGCACCTTTCAGACGTTCGACACCCGTCACCGTGGCGGTGCCGCCATGTACCTCGATATTCGCACCCATGCGCACGAGTTCGGGCGCATGCATAAAGCGGTTCTCGAAGATACGCTCTTCCAGTACCGAAGTCCCCTCGGCCGTGCACATCAGCGCCATCATCTGCGCCTGCAGATCGGTCGGGAAACCGGGGAAGGGCTCGGTCACCACGTCCACTGCGCGCACCGGTCCGTTTTTGCGGGTCACTTTCAGGCCTTTCTCGGTCTCTGTCACGCTGACGCCCGCTGCATCCAGCTTGGCCGCGAACGAGTCGACCAGAGACATCCGCCCGCCCAGCAGCTCGACCTCGCCGCCGCAAATCGCCGGGGCCAGCATATAGGTGCCCAGCTCGATCCGGTCGGTCACAACCTGATGCGTTGCACCGTGCAGCCGCTCGACCCCCTGAATTTCGATGGTCGAAGTGCCCTCGCCGGAAATCTGCGCCCCCATCTTGCGCAAGCAGTCGACCAGATCGACAATCTCGGGCTCGCGCGCAGCGTTTTTCAGAACCGTAGTGCCCTTGGCCAACGTGGCGGCCATGACGATGTTCTCGGTGGCCCCGACCGAGGCAAAGCGCATCTCGTGCACCGCACCTTTCAACCCGCCCGGTGCCTTGGCGTGCAAATAGCCGTCTTTCAGCTCAATCTCGGCCCCCAGCGCCTCAAGCCCTTCGACATGCAGGTCCATCGGCCGCGCGCCAATCGCACACCCGCCCGGCAGCGACACAACCGCCTGTCCGAACCGCGCCAGCAACGGTCCCAGCACCAGATTCGAGGCGCGCATCTTGCGCACGATGTCATAATCAGCGGTCTGGCTGGTCAGGCTGTGGCTCGACATTGCGATCACCTGCCCGTCCTGCAAAGACGACACCTCGGCCCCCAACGACTGCAACAAGGCGGTCATGGTCTTGATATCACTCAGCCGCGGCGCATTGGTCAGCGTCAGCGGTTCTTCGCTCAACAGCGTTGCAGGCATCAGCGTCAGGCACGCGTTCTTGGCCCCCGCAATCGGTATCTGACCGTTTAGCGGGCCGTTGCCCGTCACCAGAATCGAATCCATCTGCTCTTATCCCTCGTCCTTACCGGCCTTGTCGTCGGATGCCGCCCGCGCCCTGGCCTGCGCCTTGCGCCGCGCCATGTTCGCCTTAAGCGCAGCCTTCAAGCGCTCTTCCCGCGCATCCCCGGATTTGCCGTGTTTTTTAGGTGTATCTTTGTCTGCCATGGTCTTTCTCTACAGGAGGCGAAAAAAACCGTCCAGACACCCTTGCGCCCCGTTTCGTTTGAGTCTAATCACCCGCCCACAGCGCTGCTGTAGCTCAGAGGTAGAGCACTCCCTTGGTAAGGGAGAGGTCGAGAGTTCAATTCTCTCCAGCAGCACCATCCCGCTTTCAGTGTTGTGCAATCCTTGCGAAGCCATGATTTCGCTGGCGGCAATGGTCGCTTCGGGCAATCCTCAGGCAAACCTACCGAATATGACCCTTGAACCGGGTGGTAAACTTGTCCTCAGGGTCCAGTTTTTGCACGAATAGCGATCATGTGGCCCTATCAGAAGATCCGCCATCTGTTCAGCCGTTTGTCTCAAAACGGTATCATTTCTACCCCAATATGATAGCGTTTTTGTATTCATTTCATTGAGGACCACGCCATGCGTTTTGCGACTTTCAACATTGAGAACCTCGACGACGGCACATCAGAAAACAGCACCGCCGCCTTTAATGATCGCGTCAAAATCCTGCAGCCGATGCTGGAAAGACTGCGGGCAGATGTCATCTGTTTTCAGGAAGTTCACGGGCAGGATATGGACAGCGGCCCGCGGCAGCTTCGGGCGCTTGGCACGTTGCTGACGGGCACCAGGTACGAGCAATTTACGCTCTCTTCTACCACGCTGAAAAACAAACCCGATGTCGAAAGATACCGCAATCTGGTTGTTGCGTCCTCGCCCGACATGGCTGTTGAAGAGGTTCGGGAGGTTCAGAACACGCTGGTGAATCCGCCGTCCTATTCGCGGGTCACGGCAACCGGCAATCCGGGTCCTGTGGACGTCAAATGGGAACGTCCGTCCCTTTATGTGCGGTTGAGGAAAGGTCAGGAGGATCCGATCCACATTCTGAACGTCCACTTCAAGTCGAAGATCCCCACTCCGATTCCAGGACAGGGGCCAACAAATTACAAATGGGCCAGCGCGGCGGGTTGGGCCGAAGGGTACTTCATTTCATCCATGAAACGGGTCGGTGCAGCACTGGAGGCGCGTCTGTTTGTCGACGGTATCTTCGAGAATGAGCCGAACGCCAAAATCCTGATCTGCGGCGATTTCAACGCCGAGCCCAACGACGTGCCGATCATGGCCATTCGCGGAACGACCGAAGACACTGGAAACCCCGCGTTGAATGACCGGGTCATGCACCCTGTCGCGCTATCCGTCGCGCAAAGCCGCCGCTTTACCCTGTATCATCACGGAAAGCCCAACCTGCTGGACCATATGCTTGTGTCGCGCCGAATGATGGCAAGTTTTGTGAATGCCGAGATTCATAACGAACTTATCCACGACGAAAGCATCGCCTTCGCAACCGACAGCAAATTCCCAGAATCCGATCACGCACCCATGGTCGCCGAGTTTGACGAAAGCTCTTTCGGGATGTGGGCGGGTGATTGATTTGGGGCCAATTTCGGCGAACTTAGCCGCGATCATCAGCGCCCGATTTCGCGTTTCATATCCAGCATCTGACCTCGTCAAAGTTCAAATGTTAATCATTGTGGCAGAAACTAACGCACAAGTGACATGATCTCGCAATAGTTATGCCAATATCGATATATATCGACACCTAAGCCCGCCGAACGGTTGACTAGTCACATTTTTTAACGAGGGGGTATCTCGGCGGGTTCAGGGGGTGAGCACGCGATTGTCCGATTTTCGGATGATTGCTGTGCTCCCCCCGCCTTGCCGTTCTCAGTCGATCTTGTTTCTTTGCGAATGGGGCGTCACGCCAAAGCTTGACCGGTACACGCGTGAGAAATGGCCGGGATTTTCAAAGCCACAGGCAATGGCGACCTCGGTGATCGAAGCTTCGGTTTGCAACAGCAGTTTCTGCGCCCGCTCCAGCCGCATTTCCATCAGGTATTTCTTGGGCGAGGTGTTGAGGTACTTGCCGAACAAACGCTCTAATTGACGGGTTGAAATGCCCAAGGTCTCGGCAATATCCGAAGGTGAAACCGGCGTTTCGATACTGCCCTGCATGATCTGGATTGCTTTGGCCAGATGCGCATTGCGCATCCCGTTGCGCGACTGAAGCGAGACGCGCTGTTTTGCAGTGGCGTTTCGGACGGCGTTATAGACCATCTGATCGGCCACCTCGATGGCCAGTTCCTCTCCATGGTCCCGCTCAATCAGGTGCAGCATCAGGTCCGCCGTTGCCGTGCCGCCCGAGGCGGTGATGTGTTTTTCGTCAGCCACAAACACGCTGCGCACCAGGTTCACTTCGGGAAACGCTTCCATGAACGCGTCGTGATATTCCCAGTGAATTGCGGCCTGCATCCCGTCCAGAAAACCAGCCTCGGCCAGCAGCCACGCCCCGGAACACAACGCCCCAATTGGTGTTCCCCGCGCCCGTTCGCGCCTGAGAGTGGACAGCAACGGTCGCGTGACGTGATTGCGCATGTGAATGCCCGACAACACGAATAATTGGTCCGTTTTGGTCAGGTCATCCAAACCGCCATGCACCAAAGTCACCAGCTCGTTCGAGCACACCGCACGTTCGCCATCTTCGGACAGCAGGGTCCACTCATATAGCTTTTCATCGCTGACCAGATTGGCAATCCGCAACGGCTCGACCGCGCAGGAAAAGGCGAGGTGCGAAAACTCCTCGACCAGGATGAAGGTGATGTGCCGCGTATGGCGCATGGTGTTTCCAGTTCAATTGGGCAGTTCGCGCCCGAGTCTTTCAAGAAGTGACATGCTGCACGATTTTTTTCTGTATACAAGTTGTATTTTTTTCGAATACAGGTGGTGCACAGCGACCGAATTTGTGATTCGCCCGCGCCAAGCCAGAGGGTCCTGATGAAAGACGATGCCAAGTCCCGCAAAACCGAACTGACCGAGCATCTGAAGGTCGCGATTCTGACGCTGCGCCTGCAACCCGGCACCGATCTGGATGAAGCGCATCTGTCCGATGCGTTTGGCCTGTCCCGGACGCCGCTGCGCGAAGTGTTCAGGCAGTTGGCAGGCGAGGGCTATCTGGATCTGCGCGCCAATCGCAGCGCGCGGGTGTCCGAAATGTCTTACACCACATTGCGCGACTTCTTTCTGGCAGCCCCAATGATCTACGGCGCAATCCTTCGGCTGGCGGCGCAAAACGCCACGCACGCGCAGATGGACGCTTTGAAAGACGCCCAACAGGCCTTTAAGGCAGCGCTGCGGTCGGGGTCTGCCGAGGATCGCGCGCTGGCCAACAACCGCTTTCATGACGTGACTGGAGAGATGTCCGGCAATGTCTACTTGCTGCCGTCGTTTAACCGGTTGCTGATCGATCACGCCCGGATCGGGATGACCTTTTACCGGCCTCAGACGGCCAAGATGTCCGAAAACCTGTCAGAAGCCAGCCGTCAGCACGACGCCATCATCGCCGCCATCGAGGCGGGCGATGAGGCGGCTGCTGCGCAGCTGGCCGAGGACCACTGGAACCTGTCACGCGATCAGATCGAGCTGTTCGTGATGCCTGACGCGCTGGATGTCCCGATGGGCATCCCACTTTCGAAACCTGCATGAGGACGGAATGAACCCGATTTTCAGATTTGAGGGGATCTATACCCCGGTGGTCACGCCCTATCACGACGATGGACGCGTGAATTGGGACGCTCTGGCGCAGGTGATCGAATACCTGATTGAGAACGGCGTGCACGGTCTGATCTCGGGCGGGTCGACCGGTGAGAACTATGCGCAGACTGTCGAGGAACGGCTGGAACTGGCGCGGTTCACGCATGAGCAGTTGAAGGGCCGTCTGCCGTTGGTCGTCGGAACCGGGGCAATGCTGACACCGGATTCGATTGCTCTGGCCTCGGGCGCGCGTGAGATCGGTGCCGATGCCATCCTGCTGGCCAGCCCGCCCTATTCAGTGCCAACCGACCGCGAAAACGCACTGAACGCGCTGGCCATCGACAAAGCCGCTGACTTGCCTGTCATGCTGTACAACTACCCACACCGCACCGGCACGATGATGGGTGAGGAATTCCTCGACCGCGTGGGTCGCAGTCGCAACTTCTGCGGCATCAAGGAAAGCTCGGGGGATATCAACCGGGTGCATCTGCTGGCGCGCGATTATCCGCATATCCAGCTGGGCTGCGGCATGGACGATCAGGCGCTGGAGTTCTTTGCCTGGGGCGCGCCGTTCTGGGTGTGCGGCGGGTCGAATTTCCTGCCTGCCGAACATGTGGCCCTGTATCAGGCCTGCGTGACCCAGGGCAATTTCGCCAAGGGTCGCCGGATCATGTCGGCAATGATGCCGCTGATGCGGGTGCTGGAACAGGGTGGCAAGTTTATCCAGACCATCAAGCATGGTGTGACCATGAACGGGATCGACGCGGGCGCGATGCGGCCTCCGCTGAAAGGTCTGAACAAGGACGATAAGCGCGCGCTGGAACAGGTGACGCGCGTATTGAAAAAGACAATCGCAGATATCGTGGCGGAGGGCTAAGGCATGGGATTGCTCACTAAGGACGAATACAAATCCATCGCTGTCAATCTGGACCTGCCCACCGGAGCCTTCATCGATGGCGCATTCCGCCCGGCGATCTCGGGCGAGACGTTTGAAACGGTGAACCCCGCCACCGGCGACACGCTGGCCGATATCGCCGCCTGCGGCGCTGCGGATGTGGATTTTGCCGTTGAAAAAGCGCGTGAGGCGTTTGACGATGGCCGCTGGTCCAAACTGCACCCATCCGAGCGCAAGGACGTGCTGATCCGGCTGTGCAAGCTGATGACACGCAACGCGCGCGAACTGGCGGTGATGGAGAGCATCGACAGCGGCAAGACCATCTATGACTGCGAAACCGTGGACGTGCCCGAGACAATCCATTGCCTGAAATGGCACGCCGAGGCGATTGACAAGATTTACGATCAGGTTAGCCCTGCCAGCGACGATCACATCGCCATGGTGGTGCGCGAACCCATCGGCGTTGTCGGGCTGGTGCTACCGTGGAACTTCCCCCTGCTGATGCTGGCGTGGAAGATCGGGCCTGCTCTGGCAGCAGGCTGTTCGGTCGTTGTCAAACCGGCAGCGGAAACCACGCTTACTGCTCTGCGTCTGGCCGAACTGTCGATGGAGGCCGGTCTGCCGCGCGGCGTGCTGAATATTGTGCCCGGCGGCGGGGCCGAAGTCGGGGAACCCATCGGACGGCATATGGATATCGACATGGTGTCCTTCACCGGATCGACCGTGACCGGCAAGCGGTTCCTGACCTACTCGGCTGAAAGCAACGCCAAAGAGGTGGTGCTTGAGATGGGCGGAAAGAACCCCGCCATCGTGATGGAGGACGCCGAAAACCTGGATCGTGTGGCCGCGCATGTGGTGAACGGCGCGTTCTGGAATATGGGCGAGAACTGCTCGGCCTCGTCCCGCCTGATCGTGCATAAGGACGTGAAAGAGGAACTGCTGGAGCGCATCGCATATCACGCCAAACAGTGGAATATCGGCGACCCGCTTGACCTGGAAACCCGTATGGGCGCGCTGGTCAGCGAAGGGCACTACAACAAAGTGTGCGGCTATCTGGATCAGGCCGAAAACGTGGTCATTGGAGGAAAAGCTGAGAGGGGCTTTGTCGAAGCCACTGTGGTCGAAGTGCCCGGCAATGACGCCACTCTGGCGCGCGAGGAAATCTTCGGCCCCGTTCTGTCGGTGATCGAAGTGTCGGGCTTTGATGAGGCCATCAAGCTTGCCAACGACACCGACTATGGCCTCTGCGCCTCGATCTTCACCGCCAACGCAAAGCGCGCCATTCGCGGCGCGCGGGCGATCCGGGCGGGTACCGTCACAGTCAACAGTTTTGGTGAGGGCGACATCACCACCCCGTTTGGCGGCTACAAGCAATCGGGTTTTGGTGGTCGCGACAACTCGGTCCATGCCCATGACCAGTACACTCAGTTGAAAACCATCTGGATCGATCTGGCCGATGACGCGGACGAGGCCGTGGATTGACACGGTTCAAGGCCAAAAGACTGCCCCGGCAGACCGGCCCGGCGGGATGGAATGCCATCCTGCCATCCCAGACGCCCCTGCCGGTGCTGGAACAGGACCAAAACGCCGACATCACCATTGTCGGTGGCGGGTTTGCCGGGCTCAGCACGGCGCGACGGCTGCACCAACTGGATCCGTCCCTGAAAATCGTTCTGCTGGAGGCGGCCCAATTCGCTGACAGCTCGGCAGGGCGGAACTCGGGGTTCATGATCGACCTGCCGCATGATCTGGCCTCGGACAATTACGCGGGCGAAGGGTTAGAGGCGGATCGCGCCGCCATCGCGCTGAACCGCAAGGCCATCGGTTTTGCGACCGAAGTGGCCGATGAGTGCGACCTGCCGCAGGAGATGTTCGACCCGTGCGGCAAGTACAACGCCGCCGCCACCAAGGCGGGTGACGCGCATAATCACGAATTTGCCGAGCATCTGACCAAACTGGGCGAGCCGCATACGCTTTATGATCAACAGCAGATGCAAGAGATTACGGGCAGCCCGCATTATACCTCGGGTCTTTATGCACCGGGAACGGTGATGATCCAGCCAGCAGCCTATATCCGGGCGCTGTCGGCCCGACTGGCGGAACAGATCGACGTGTTCGAGAACTCTCCGGTCACCGGTTTTGAAAAGCAAGGTGCAGGCTGGGTGGTCAACACCCCCAAGGCCAAGGTCAGCACCGGGCGGATCATTCTGGCCAACAACGGCCATCTTGAAAGCTTTGGATTCTACCAGCGGCAGTTGATGCATATCTGCCTTTATGCCTCGATCACAGCCCCACTGACCGAGGCGCAGATCAATACGCTGGGCGGGCAGTTGCGCTGGTCGGCAACGCCAGCCGATCCGATGGGCACCTCGGTCCGGCGCGTGTCGAGTAGCTATGGGGATCGTATCCTGATCCGCACCTGTTCCAGCTTTCACCCGAGCATCGAGACCAGCCCGATGCGGTTGCGCAACGCGGGCTGGGTGCATGACCGGAAGTTCATGGAACGCTTCCCGCATTTGCCTGATGTGAAGATGGAGCATCGCTGGGCCGGAATGCTCTGCCTCAGTCGCAATGGATCGGCCGCGTTTGGGCAGTTGGAGGACGGCGTCTTTTCTGCCTGCTGCCAGAACGGCCTCGGCATCGCCCGAGGGACGTTGCAAGGAATGGGCATTGCCGAGCTTGTGCTGCAGGGCGGTTCAGAAATCGCGGATCACTTTCTGGCGCAGCCGGACCTGCCGCGCCTGCCGCCCGAGCCCTTCGCCTCGCTTGGGGCAAACAGCTATCTGATCTGGAAGGAATGGCGCTCGGGCAAGGAATAGAACCGAAGGTCTCAGGGCAGGCTGAGCTTTGCCATTCGCCCGCCATCAACGGTGTAGATCTGCCCGGTGATGAATGCCGCATCCTCCGAGGCCAGAAACGCGACAAGCGCCGCAACTTCCTCGGGCCGTCCGGTCCGGGCGACAGGGTGGATATTTGCAATATCTCGGCGAAACGCATCGGGATCGGGCATCGCGTTGACGAAATCCTCGTTCAGGTCGGTGTCGATCCACCCCGGCGCGACCGCGTTGCAGCGGACGCCTTCGGCCCCGTGATCCACAGCAACAGCGCGGGTCAGGCCATGCAATCCCGCCTTGGACGCGCAATAAGCCGCGTGACCGGGATTGCTGCCCAAACCTTCGATCGATCCGGTGTTTACTATGGAACCCCGCGTTTTGCGCAGATGCGGCAGCGCGGCTTTTATCATCAGGAAGGGCGCGGTCAGATTGACGGTCAGAATGCGCTGCCAGTCCTCAAGGCTCATATCCTCGACCGAGGATTCCTGCATCACGCCTGCGTTGTTGACCAGAACATCCAGACGCCCGGCCTTGGCGATAACGGCATCCACCACTCGCTGCGGGCTGTCCGGATCGGTAAAGTCCGCCGTGATCCCCTCAAACTCCGGGTCTGCCCCACGCTGAGTCGTAAACACGCGCGCGCCTTCGTGCCGCAGCCGTTCGGCGATGGCCCGGCCAATCCCGCTGCGTCCGCCGGTAACAAGCGCGGTTTTGCCTTCAAATCGCGTCATGAGACAGGTTTGCCTCCGTTCACCTCAACCAACGTGCCGCAAACATAGCGCGACGCGTCCGAGACAAGGAACATGATAACATCTGCGATATCCTCAGGCTCGGCTATGCGGCCCAGCGGTACGGTCTGGCCCAGCTCGGCCACGGCGGTGTCGGGGTCAAATCCCCGCTTTTCAAAGCCCGAGCGCAACATCGGCGTGTTCACCTCATTCGGGCAAACGGCATTGATGCGGATGCCCTGATGCGCATGATCCATACCCATGCATTGCGTTAGCGACGCGATGGCCGCCTTGGTCATGCAATAGACCGCGTGGTTCGGCCCCGGACGCAGCCCCCAGCAAGAGGCCGTGTTGACGATCACCCCGCCGCCACCATCAGCCATGATCGGAATCGCGGCCCGGCAGATGCGAAACGGGGCTTCGACATTCACGCCCAAAGACAAGGACCAATCGTCATCCGAGGTCTCGGCGACAGACCCACGCGTAATAACGCCCGCATTGTTGAGAACGATGTCCAAACCACCCAAAGCCGAAGCTGCCGCCTTGGGCAAAGCGTCCGCGTAATCAGGGTTCAGAAGATCACCCGGCAAATGCGCCTCGGCCTCGATCCCGTCCACATTGCGATCAGCCACGGCGACACGCGCACCGGCATCGCGCAAACGCTGCACCAGTGCGATGCCGATCCCACCTGCCGCACCTGTCACAAGGGCTGCTTTTCCGTTCAAATCCATTCTCTGACCCCATCTAAAATGACGCGGCAGGCGCGCCGAACAGGCTTTCGTCAGGCATAACACCCAAGCCCGGCCCGGTTGGCAGATCGATATGCCCGCCGTTGATTTGAATGCCATTTTTCGGATCGTAATGCCCATCAATATAAGGTGCTGCGAGCCAGACGCCCTCCAACAAGTCCGGGCGCACAGTCGCGGCGATATGTGTGCAGGCGGCAGCGATGATATCCCCGCCCCAACTGTCATCGCAGGTATGCGGCAGGTTGCGCGCCTCGCAAATGTCACGGAAGGCGCGCATGGGGTGCAAACCGCCGATCCGAGTGAGTTTCATACCGAATCCGTCCACCAGCCCGGTTCCCGCGGCAGTGATAACGGTGTTCAGGCTGGTGCTGTTTTCATCCATGTAGATCGGATGCTGAATCTGTGGCCGGATTTTCTGCAGATCCTCAATGGTGTTGCAGGGTTGTTCCATGATGAACGGGATCTCGGGGCATTCGCGACTGACACGCAGCGCGTCGTGGGTGGTCCAGCCTCGATTGCCATCGACCGCCAGCTTCATGCCCGAGCCCCGGATCACCTCCCACACTTTGCGGATCGTCTCGATATCCAGCTCGACCGGGCGCCCGCCAACCTTGATCTGCAATCGAGGATAGCCTTCTGCCAGCTTCTCACCCGCCAGCCGCGCGATGTCGTCCGGTGCCCCGACCCCGGTCGCGTAGTAGGACGGCAATCTGCGGCTCACTGCGCCACCCAACAAATCAGCAACCGAAACGCCCAGCGCTTTGCCCAACAGATCATGCGCCGCAATATCCACCGCCGCCTTGGCGTAGTTATGCCCGTTCAACACCGCATCCATCCTGCGATGCAGCGGCACCGGCAGCACCTCGGCCCCGATCAGGCCCGGTGCCATTGTGGCCAATGCGGCGCGGGCACCGGCGGCATGGGCCTCGGCATAGGTCGGACCGACCGGGCAGGTTTCCCCCCACCCCACCAGACCATTCTCGGCCACAAGTTTCACAAGGGTCGTGTCCAGCGCCCAAACTTCGGCATTTGCCATCGTGTAGGGGCCGTTTTTGACCGGCAGTTCGTGGCTGTAGATGTGAATTTCGGCGATCTTCATTTTGGCCTTCGGATCATGAACAAAAAAGGGCCCGCCTGTGCAGGGGCGGGCCAGTACGGGGAGTGTTCTTCAGTAGGTCTGGTTCAACTCATCGGCGGCCGGGATCTCTCGTTCCCGGCGGGCGATGTAGTCCAACAGCTCTTCGTTCTTGGCGATGTCGAGCGTGGGTTCCTGATACTCGGCCAGCAGTTTGCGGGCGTGGGTCAACGCGCGTTCGGTTATTTCGACCTCACCTTCGGCCACCCATTGTTCGATCGAGTTGTTATCGAACATCTCAGGCATGAAGAACGCGGTTTGGAAATTGTCCTGCGTGTGGGGGTGACCCAGATAGTGCCCGCCAGGCCCGACCTCGGGGACGGCAGAGAGTGCTTCGTCGAAATCGCCCCATTTGGGCCCCTCGGCCATGCGGTAGGCCATCGCGCATTGCTCGGCATCGACAATGAACTTGGCAACCGAACAATGCATTCCGGCCTCGTTCCACCCGGCGCTGTGCCAGATGTAATTTGCCCCGGCGTGCATCACCGCACTCAGCGTCGTCGCCGATTCATACCCTGCCTGTGCGTCAAAGGTTTTGGCCCCGCCCAACGTGTTCGAGGTGCGCCATGGTACATCGTAATACCGCGCCATTTGACCGATCATGAAATTCATCAGGCTGATCTCGGGCGTACCCGCCATCGGTGCGCCGGATTTCATCGATACTGTCGACAGGTAATGACCATAGATCGCCGGAGCCCCTTTGCGGATGACCTGCGTATAGGCCAGCGCGCTCAGCGCCTCGGCGTTTAGCTGTGCGACCGTGGCGGGAACAGAGGCAGGCGTATTGGCCCCGCCCAAAACGAACGGAGAACACAAGACAGGCTGATTGCGGCGGCAAAAGGCCCGCATCGCGCCCAGCATCGTCTCATCCCAGACCAGCGGTGAGTTTCCATTGCAATTGCCAGTGGTAACGGGGTGATCCTCAAGGAAATCCTCGCCAAACAGGATCGCGCACATCTCCATCACGTCTTCGGCGTTCTTGGGCGAGGTGGTCATGCCCATGAATGTCTTGTCCGAGTGTTTCATTGACGAATAGGTTATGCGCAGATGCCGCTGGCTGATCGGATGGTCATACGGTTCCACGATATGATGCGCCGAGGAATGCAGCGCGGGCATCATGTGGCTGAGTTTGTGAAACATCGCCAGATCGTCCAGCGTGGGGTTCCTGCGCACATCGTCCAGATCGCGCAGGAACGGCGCGCCGGTCATCGGCACAAAGATCGAGTGTTTCCCACCCAAACGCACATTCTTGTTGGGATCGCGGGCGTGGTAAGTGAAGTCCGACGGGATCGTCGCGATCAATTCGCGGACGAGGTCACGACCCAGAAAGACCAACTCACCTTCAACCTTGGCCCCTGCCCTCCTCCAATCCTCCAGGGCAATCGGGTCGCGGAACTGAACGCCGACGTTTTCAAGGATGTCCATCGAGGCGTCGTCGATGCGTTCAACCTGGCTGCCGTCCATAACCTCGCATAGCGGAATGCCCCGCTTCAGGCCGGGCAACATGTCAAAGTTCGGTGCGGTGCGCAGTGCGCGGCGGGCCGAGCGCCCACCGGCGCGCGTTGTCGTACGGATGTTCACTTGGCAATCCTCCATCTTGCGTTTCACTTTGGGGGATTCGCCGCGCTGTCACCTCTCTGATTGCGATATGTGCTTGCAGGAAGCGACACGAAAAACGCCGCCCGGGTTGGGCGGCGTCCGTTGTTTTCAAGGGATCGCAACAGGCGCTATTCAGCCGCCTGCGTAGACGAGGCCGCGTGTTTGTCACGCTGCCCGTCGCGGAACAGGGCCTTGCCCAGTGCGACGCACATCAGACCCATGACCATCGTGAACGGCAACGCCCCGATGATCATCGCGTTGCGCAACGCGTCCATCGGGTTGTTGTCCCCGGCTGCAAGGATCAGCGCACCGATCACAGCGGTCAGGATCACACCCCAGATGATACGGTGCTTGACGCCGGTTTCCTGACTGCCGCCCGACATGATGGTGTTCATCACCAGAATGCCCGAGTCCGCTGAGGTCACGAGGAAGGTCATGATCAGGATCACGCACATGACGTTCAGCATGGACAGCAGCCCGCCATCGATCATGTAAGACAGGGTCACGAACAGTTTGTTGGTGTTCGATGCCCCAATGATCGCACCCTCTGCGGCACCTGCCAGCTCCAGATCAATCGCCGTACCACCCAGAACCGTCATCCACGCGAAGCAGACCAGCGCCGGTGCAAAGACACAGCCCAGAATGAACTCGCGCACCGAGCGACCCTTGGAGATACGCGCAAGGAACAGGCCCACGAAAGGCGAGAACGCGATCCACCAGGCCCAGTAGAACGTGGTCCAACCGGCCTGCCATCCGAACTGACGGCCCTGCTCACCAGCAGCATATGCTGCGGTCAGAGTGGCCTCGTCCAACTCGGCTGCGGCGCCTTCAAGGCCGCTTTTGAAGCCGTCAAAGCTGCCCCAGGCGTTGGTTGCGCCGCCGAACAGGTCGTTGGCGTGCGCCTGCGCCTCGGCAGGCAAGGCCGCTGCGAAGGATTCCGCAGACAACGGGCCATAGGCGCTAAAGCTGAGCGACAGGAAGTTCAGGATGTAATCGACCATCGCCGAACCATAGGTCGTCATGGCAAAGACGAACGATCCGAACACGACGAACGTTCCCAGCAGGATGATCGAAAGCACCAGATTGAGGTTCGACAGGTACTTTACCCCGCGCCCGACACCCGAAACAGCCGAGATGATCGACAGGCACATGATGACCAGAAGACCTGCAATCAGACCCACTTTGCTGGGGGTTGGCACGTCACCGCCCAGATCCATGACCCACTGCATGCCGGTGATGGCGTAGACCCCATCGATGAACTGGCTGACACCGTAGCCGATGGTCACCGAAACACCGAGGATCGTTGCCACAACGCCCAGCACATCAACCACATGGCCCAGGAACCCGTTCATCAGTCGACCGAACAAAGGTGTCAGCGCCGAGCGAATGGTAAGGGGCATGTTGCGCGTATAGGCGTAATAGGCCAGCGACAGGCCGGTCACCACATAGATCGCCCAGGCGTGGAAGCCATAGTGCAGATAGGTGAACCGGTAGGCCGATTGCAGCGCCTCGGGGCTGTTGCCTTCGACCGAGCCGGACACGACAACAGGGTTCGACCCCCACAGGCCCAGCGGTTCGGCGGTGGCAAACACCATCAGGCCAACGCCCAGACCAGCGCCAAACATCATCGAAAACCACGAGAAATTCGAGAATTCGGGCTTTTCGCCAGGCGTGCCCATGATCCGCTTTCCGGTCGAGGGGATGATCGCGACAATCGCCAGAAAGAAAAAGAACAGGCCAACAATAATCACGTAAAAGCCGTTGAAGCTTTCGAGCAGCCGACCGTTCCAGCTGCCCAATGTACTGTTTGCGTTTGCCGGAAACACCAGCGCCCACAGCACCAAGGCCACCATGATGCCCTTGCTGATCAGCGCAATTGGCACGCTGTAATTTTCATAGAATCCGGCATCTGCCGTTTCTATCTCTAGATCCGTGAATGGTTCAGGTACCGACATAATTCTCCTCCGTGTTGTCGATCCGTGGTTTTTGGGGGCCGCTACAAAGGCGAAGCCCTCTCAGATTCTTTTTGAATGGGTGACTTTCCATGCCACATGCGAAGTTAGAACAAGGTCCCAAGAATGCTTGCCTTTTGAATTTGCATCGCACATTTCCATCCTTGGTCCTTTGCAGGTTTAGACCAGCACGCTTGAACCGCATCTCCGGGAAGGCGGCCCGAATGCGACCCTGAACACTTATGTCCGACTGTGTATCGGAATTGACTTTGCTTGGTATGCCTGCGTAACGGGGCGTCCGCCGAACCGGCGCGCAGGAACCGACCTGTTTGATGTTTTTCGCGACTCCAAAATCGCAAACGTTGAAATTTGACACATTCTCAATGCATCAAATGCTGGCGTTCAACGATAAAAATTTTCATAGTCGCACGAGCATGACTAACCCGAAGCCAGCCAGGTCTCTATGTCCCGTCGCCACTACAAACTGCCGCCCCTGACAACCCTGTCGGCTTTTGAGGCGGCCGCCCGCCATCTCAGCTTCAAAAACGCCGCCGAAGAGCTTTCGGTGACACCCGGCGCGGTCAGCCATCAGATCAAGGCGTTGGAGGCCTATCTGGAGGCACCGCTGTTTCAGCGCAAACACCGCAGCGTTGCCCTGACGGATGACGGCAAGGCCCTGTACGAGGCGCTGTCATCATCCTTCGGACGCATCTCGAAATCGCTGTCGACCATCCGGGATCGGTCATATGGCGGTAAGGTCACGGTCGGATCGACCACCTCCGTCGCTGCTTTGTGGCTGTCGCCATCCGTGATCCGGTTCTGGCGAGACATGCCCGAAGTAAGCATCGACCAGATCTCGCAGGATCGCCCGTTCAAGGATCGTTCCGATCTGGACTTTTTTATCCGCTACGGGCGCGATGGTGATCCCAACTTGGATCATACGCCGCTGTACCGGGATCACCTGATGCCGGTTGGCAGCCCCGAACTTGCCGAACAGTTGGCGGGCACCGGGCTAAGAACCCTTGCGCAACAGCGGCTGATACATCTTGATTCCGAAGACAACAGTTGGACAACCTGGCCCGACTGGTTTCGTCAACTCGGCCATACAGACCGGATCACGATGGAAACGCGGGTCAACAGCTATTCGGTCGCATTGCAGATGGCCCGCAAGGGGGCGGGTCTGGCCCTGGGGTGGAAACGCTTGATTCAACCGATGCTGCAATCCGGCAAACTGGTGCCGATCGGATCACATTTTCTGGAAGCGCCGAACCAGTTTTACCTTGTCGGACGCCCGGATGAGGAATTGTCCGACAACGCCCGAGCCCTGAAAAATTGGATCATCGACGAGGTGCGCGATGGCTCGGTTTAGTTCAACTCATCCATTGATGAGCTTTTCTGATATTGATGTCCCCCCAACCTGTCCGCCAATAGGAAACTGAAAGGCAATTCCCAACCGCAGGAGAGTTCGATGAACAAGCACAGCCCGCTCTCGTCGGTTCTGACCGATGTGAACACAGCCAATGGTCTGCCGAATGAACATTACGTCGATCCGGCCATGTTCGCGGAGGAACGGAAATCTGTCCTGTACGCGAATTGGTCAGGCATCGGGTTCGGCAAGGACGTGCCTGAAATCGGTGATGCCAAGCCGGTCGATTTTCTGGGAATGCCGCTGCTGATCGTCCGGGATCGCGATGGGCAGATCGGCGTGTTTCAAAACACCTGCCGCCACCGGGGCATGATCCTTGTGGACGCGCCAAAGAAGATCGGCGGGGCCATCCGCTGCCCCTATCACAGCTGGTGCTACAGCCTGAAGGGTGAGCTGCGTGCGACCCCTCATGTTGGCGGCCCCGGTCAGAACAAGCACGAAGACGTCAAGAACGAAGACCTCGGGCTGGTGCGTATCCGCTCGCATGTCTGGCGCGATGTGATCTTTGTGAATGTCGACGGCAATGCGCCCTCTTTCGAAGACGCCCACGGCGAGCTGCTGGAACGTTGGAAAGAATTCGAAACCCCGCTGTTTCACGGCGGCGACGAATCCTCTTTCAAGCTGGAGGTGAAAACCAACTGGAAGCTGGCGGTCGAAAATTACTGCGAAAGCTATCACCTGCCCTGGGTGCATCCCGGCCTGAACAGCTATTCCCGGCTGGAGGACCACTACAACATCGAAAAGCGCGGGCATTACTCGGGTCAGGGCACGCTGGTCTACCGGCAACTGACAGATCAGGACGGTGCGACCCTGCCGGATTTCGAAGGCCTTAGCGACAAATGGGATGAGGGCGCGGAATATGTGGCGCTGTATCCCAACGTGCTGTTGGGCGTTCAGCGCGATCACAGCTTTGCAATTGTGCTGGAACCGGTGGATCAGGAAAACACCGTCGAACATATCGAGCTCTACTATGCCAAAAGCGAAGCTGAGACACCCCAGCATGACGGTCTGCGGGCATCAAACGCGCAGCTTTGGAAAACCGTGTTCGAAGAGGATGTCTTTGTCGTCGAAGGGATGCAAAAGGGGCGTCATGGTATGCTGTTCGACGGTGGCCGCTTTTCACCCGCGATGGACGGCCCCACGCATAATTTCCACCATTGGGTGGCGACACAGATTGAAAATGGACGGTCAGAATAGGCCGTTGGGCATGGACAGGGCCGCGCTTGACGATTTGCTTCTGGCTGCGCACGCCCGCAACGATCACGCGGCCCTTGTCCGATACTACACCATGGCCGCAGATGAACGCGAGGAGGCAGGCGACATTGACGCCGCCTGTTTTTACTTGACCCACGCCTTTGTCTTTGCACTGGAACACGGCGCACCCGAGGCGGATGAGCTGAACCTGCGATTGGTGCAACACGGGCGGGCCAATCGGCTGCACCTGTGACACGCACACGTGCCAATTGTTCACAGCGCAAGCACCCGCTGATTTACTTTTATTCCCGATAACTTGCTTCTCAAAACCACACCCCTTCCTATCTTTGGTTTATCTCCATATGGTTGTGCCGGGAGGCAAGGTTTTGACGCAAAAGACACAGATGCTGATCGTCGGCGCGGGGTTCGCCGGGTTGACCATGGCGCTGGAGGCCCGCAAACGCGGCATTCGCGACATCATCATTCTTGAAAAGGCCGATGACATCGGCGGCACCTGGCGCGAGAACACCTATCCCGGTGTTGCCTGCGATGTGCCCTCGCACCTGTATTCCATGGCAACGCATCCGAATCCGGACTGGAGCCAGTCTTATGCGGGCGGCGCGGAAATACAGGCTTACCTGCAGAACGTCGCGCGGGATGAAGGACTGTACGATCTGTGCCATTTCAACCAACGCCTGAAATCCGCCAAATGGGATGGGGATCACTGGCATGTCGAAAGCGAAAGCGGCCAGACCTGGACGGCACGGTTTCTGGTGTCCGCAATCGGTGCGCTGCATATTCCAAGCATTCCGACCATTCCCGGTGCCGACAGCTTCCCCGGTCCCAGCTTCCATTCAGCGGAATGGAACCACGACGTTGACATGACCGGCGCGAGCGTTGCTGTTGTCGGAACCGGGGCATCGGCCATTCAGTTTGTGCCCGAAATCGCAAAGACCGCGAAACAGGTGACGGTCTTTCAACGCAGTGCGCCCTATGTCCTGCCGCGCCCGGACGGTCCAATTGCGCCCTGGGTCCGGCGGCTGTACCGGCGCGTCCCCTTGCTGGCCCGGATCAGACGCGGGTTGATTTTCGCCTTTTTCGAGTTTCGCCACCGCGTGTTCCGGGGCGAAAAGCTCATGGTGGCGTATGCGATGAACATGTGGCGCAAATCGCTGCACGGGGCCATATCCGATCCGGCCGAGCGCGAGAAGCTGACCCCGGACTATCAGATCGGTTGCAAGCGCATCCTCAGTTCCAACGACTGGTACCCCACCCTGACACGGGACAATGTTCACGTTATCCCGTCGGGCGTGGCATCCATCGACGGCGACAAGATACTTGCGACCGATGGGTCAGAAACGCAGGCCGACATTCTGGTCTGGGGCACCGGCTTTCACGTCACCGACATTGCCGAACGTCTGGACATTACCGGCCTGGACGGGCTGACGCTGAGGCAGGCGTGGTCGGACGGGATGCAGGCCAATCTGGGCACCGCCGTCGCGGGATTCCCGAATTTCTTCATTCTGCTCGGGCCACATACCGGGCTTGGCCACAACTCGGTCGTGCTGATGATCGAAGCGCAGGTCAGCCATATCGGCGAAGTACTGAGCGCGATGGCGGATCAAGGGCTGGACGCCATCACGCCGCATGCCGAGAAACAAGAGGCGTTCACCAAAGAAATGCAGGACCGCCACGCAGACGGTGTCTGGAAATCCGGCGGTTGCACGTCCTGGTATCTGGATGCCAAGGGGCGCAACACGACGCTGTGGCCCGGAACCGTCGCAGAATTCCAAAAGCGTATGGCCCGGTCAGGAATGGAACACTACGGGCCCGCGCCTGACGCGGCAGGAGATTGATGAGATGACAATTGTGCTGATCCTAATCGCCCTTTTGGTGGCCGTCCTGCTGGTTATGCACCTCTGGACCCGGCATCTGACCAACGAGGGGTTCAAAACTGTTCCGCAGTTGGGGCAGATCGTTCCTGTCACCGGGGGCAGCATTCACTATGTTGAAAAAGGCAACCCCGAGGCGCAAACCATTGTCATGATCCACGGTCTGGCCGGGCAGTTGCAGCATTTCACCTATGCTTTGGTCGACGCGCTGGCCGATGAATATCACGTCATCGCCCTGGATCGCCCCGGCTGCGGCTACTCGACCCGCGAAGCGCCCGAGGTCGGGCGGCTGCCGGAACAGGCCCGGATGATCAACGAATTTCTTGAGGTCAAAGGCATATCCGACGCGGTGCTGGTGGGGCATTCCCTGGGCGGCGCGCTGTCACTGGCCATCGCACTGGATTACCCGGACCGGGTGGCAGCCCTTGCCCTGCTGGCACCCCTGACCCACAAGATGCCCGCCCCGCCAGTGATCTTCAAATCGCTGGAAATCCGTTCGGAATGGATACGCAATCTGGTTGGCAACACGCTGGCGGTTCCGATTGCCGCCAAAACGGCCCCCCATTCCCTGCATTTCGCCTTTGACCCGGAACCGGTGCCAGACGACTTTCTAAGCCGCGCGGGCGGCGCATTGGGGTTAAGGCCGTCAGCCTTCGTCACCGCCTCGCAGGATCTTGTCGGCGTGGATGACAGCATCGCAGCCCAAAGCGCCCGCTACCCCGAACTGCGAACCCCGGGCGGCGTGTTCTACGGCGCGCAGGACACGATCCTGTCTCCGGCGCTGCACGGACCTCCGATGACGGAGTTTGGGTTGTTCTACGAAGAGGTTGACGGACTGGGCCACATGACGCCAATCACGGTTCCGGACCAGTGCGCAGATTTCATCCGCAGGGTCATTCAATCCGCTGCGGACACATCGAATTCCGGCGAGGACGAAAACACGCAAACGATCTGAAAGAATCCGCTGTGATCCGGTCTTTTCCCCCTTGACCCTCCCCAGCGGCTCCCTTAAATCGCCTCTCACTCATGGCGGAGTAGCTCAGTTGGTTAGAGCAGCGGAATCATAATCCGCGTGTCGGGGGTTCAAGTCCCTCCTCCGCTACCAAAATTCCCGACAACAGATGGTTTGAATGTCCCCTTGGCGGGCTCATTGGGCGTTGAGCGCTAGGATTGTCTCTAAAGCCCCGACAGATCCACCAGTGGCGTGGCGCGGGTGACGTCGAATGTGTGCAGCCCATCAGACCGCTCGACGCTGACCTGAAATTTCTGAGTCGCTTCGAACCGATCAAAATAGGCGAATTCGATTGTGTTCAGCGCCTCGATGCTCTGACATTGGATCACGTAATCGGCCTGAAACTCGGACAATTCGGGGGTCTCGGATGGGCTTGTTTCGGTTCCGATCGCCTGAGTTGGCTCGCCTTGCGTATCAGATGTCAGGGCCACATTGGCCGAAGCAGTAAAGCACCCGGCTTCTTCCGGAAGTACGAACAACTCCAATGGTTTAGACAAGTCCGAAATTGCCACCGCAACCATGGCGCGGTCCTCATCCGAGGCGGCAGGCCGCTCGAACCCGACGATATCTGCGCTGGGAACCGCCAGAGACAGTGCAAACTCGGCACCCGAAAATTGAATGGCTAACCGTCCGGTCCCACGTTCAGGCTGGCTTTCCAGCTGCGTTGCCTGGGCCGTGACAGCCGCCGGCAAAAGGGACAATGCCAAAACCGCGCATTTCATTAACCAAGTACCACCAAAATAGAATCACACCGATCAGTTTAGCCCGAATCCCCTGTTGCGCAACGCAAGCCCGGCGTTCAGGCCTCGCCAGATATGGGGAATAAGCGGGTGATTGCTACCTTGCCCGGCTTAATTTCTGACAATAAAACTCAGGTTGACAAATCTTACTTAATCACTCAGTTATTGCTGCATAACTCCATGTGGCCACTCGCCCACTTAGCCGTTTCTGACAGGAAAGACTCAAACCTCATGACCAGATTATTGACCGCTGCCAGCGCTTTGACACTTTGTGCCGCAACCAGCGCTTTTGCCGGTGATGCGCCCGCAAAAGCCGATGTTCTGAACACCTATGCCGACATCGCCGAAGCCAAATATGACGACAGCCTGATCGCGGCAAAAACGCTGCAAGCGGCCGTTAACGCCCTGATCACCGATCCGTCGGATGCCACGCTGAACGCCGTCCGCGCAGCATGGCTGGCGGCGCGTGTTCCCTATCAGCAGACCGAGGTCTATCGCTTTGGGAATGCCATCGTCGATGACTGGGAAGGCAAGGTGAACGCATGGCCGCTGGACGAGGGGCTGATCGACTATGTTGACGCCTCTTATGGTGGGCCCAGCGACGAAAACGAGTTCGCCGTTCTGAACGTGATCGCCAACCCCAGCTTTGATCTGTCGGGTAACACTGTTGACGCGTCCCGGATCACGCCAGAGCTGCTGGCCGACACGCTGCACGAGGCAGATGGGGTCGAGGCAAACGTCGCCACCGGCTACCACGCGATCGAGTTCCTTTTGTGGGGTCAGGATCTGAACGGCCACGGTGCTGGCGCGGGCAACCGTCCGGCCACCGACTATGCGCAGGGCGATGACTGCACCAACGGCAATTGCGACCGCCGCGCGCAATATCTGAGCGCTGCCACCGATCTGCTGGTCAGCGATCTGGAATGGATGGCGGCACAGTGGGCCGAAGGTGGAGAAGCCCGCGCCGCTCTGACCCAAAACGAAGACGCTGGCATCAGTGCAATCCTGACCGGCATGGGTTCGCTGTCATATGGGGAAACCGCAGGTGAACGCATGCGGTTGGGCGTGATGCTGAACGATCCAGAAGAAGAGCATTCGTGCTTTGCCGACAACACCCATAACGACCACTACTATAACGGGGTTGGCATCCAGAACGTCTATCTGGGCAGCTATACCCGTATCGACGGTACGCCGGTCAGCGGCGCATCGCTGTCGGAGCTGGTGATCGCAAGCGATCCTGCGCTGGACGCGGAAATGAAGACCAAGCTGGCAAACACGATGCTGGCGCTTGGCGTGATGAAATCGACCGCCGAGGCCGGATTTGCCTATGACCAGATGCTGGAACGCGGCAATGCCGGTGGCGAGGCGCTGATCATGGGCGGCGTCAACGGCCTGATCGACCAGACCAAGACCATCGAACGCATCGTCACAGCACTTGAGCTTGACAACATCGAGTTCGAAGGCTCGGACAGCCTGGACAACCCCGACGCGGTTTTCCACTAAACGGCCCCGTCGGTCGGAAACGGGGCGACACCTCGGTTCCGACCGGTCTGGTCACGAAGACGTATGAAAGCGCGCTGGACCTGAAACAAATAACCTACTATTTAAGTAAGAAATCTAACGAGCCTCGATTCGCCATGATCGTATGCCACTGCACCAACATCTCTGACCACGACATCCGCGCCGCGATTGACTGGATGCGCGCGGCGGATTCGCAGGCCATCATCACGCCGGGCAAAATCTACCACGCCCTCGGAAAGTCGGCGGATTGCGGCGGGTGCATGCCGCTTTTCCTAGACACGATGCGTTCAAGCGATAATCTGGAAGTCCCCATGCAACTCCGCGCGTTGCGCAGCGGAGTATCACAGGAGAAAGCTGATGAAGGGCGATCCCAAGGTCATAGAATATCTCAACAAATCCCTGCGGCATGAACTGACCGCGGTCAGCCAGTATTGGCTACACTACAGGCTTCAGGAAGATTGGGGCCTTGGCCATATGGCCAAGAAAAGCCGCGAAGAAAGCATCGAGGAGATGGGGCACGCGGACAAGCTGATTGAGCGCATCATCTTTCTGGAAGGTCACCCGAACCTGCAAAAGCTGGACCCGCTGCGTATCGGTCAGAACCCAAAGGAAACGTTGGAGTGTGATCTGGCCGCCGAACTGGACGCTCGTGCCCTTTATGCCGAAGCGCGCGACTATTGTAGGGAAGCCGGGGACTACGTCTCTATGACGCTGTTCGAAGGATTGATCGCAGATGAGGAAGGCCATATCGACTTCCTGGAAACGCAGCTCGACCTGTACGAAAGGATCGGCGAAGCCAATTATGCGCAACTCAACGCATCGAAAATGGACGAAGGCGAATAGTCTTTTTGCCCTGTCAGTGGCCGCCCTGGCGGCCACCCCGGCCCTGCCTGCTGAAACCCAAAACCTTCCCCTGCAGGACCTTCACCTGAACATCACCCCCCGCACCGATGACGAACGCGCCCGCGTTGAGGCGGTCACTGCACCGCCGCAGGACTTCAGCGTGCCGCAGCGGTTCGAAGACCTGCCCGCCGGGGCCGCAACGGTTCGCGTGCGCAACGATGCGGATGCGTTTTCCCAACCCTCGGGCAACCTAAGCTTTGAGCAAGAGCTTGATTTCAAGGTCGGCAACGGGCTGTTCAAGAAAATCTGGGTGTCGTCGCCGTCATCGACGCTGGCATCTGACGGGTTGGGTCCGCTTTACAACGCGCGGTCCTGCCAGCGGTGTCACATCAAGGACGGGCGCGGGCACACGCCGAACGGGCCGGATGACAATGCGGTGTCTATGTTCCTGCGAGTCTCCATACCGGGCGGCCCAAACGACGGCTTTCCCGAGATCGAGGATTATATCGCGACCCTGCCAGAGCCGACATATGGTGGCCAGATGCAAGACTTCGCGCTGGCCGGACACCCGGCGGAATACCAGTTGGACATCACTTACGAAGAGGTCCCGGTCGCGCTGTCGGACGGCGAAATCGTGTCGTTGCGCCGCCCGACCTATCGGGCCGCCGATCTGGGCTATGGTCCGTTGCACCCGGATGCGATGCTCAGCCCCCGCGTCGCGCCGCAGATGATCGGCCTTGGTTTGCTGGAGGCGATCCCGGTCGCTGATCTTCTGGCCAAAGCCGACCCCGAAGATTCGGATGGCGATGGGATCTCGGGCCGGGCGAACATCGTCTGGTCGGCAGAATACGATGTCCCCATGATGGGCCGGTTTGGGCACAAGGCGGGCATGCCAACGATCATGGAGCAGTCAGCGGCGGCCTTTGCCGGGGATATCGGTATCTCAAGCCCACTGTTCCCGGCCCCGCACGGGGATTGTACCGACGCGCAGACCACCTGCACGGACGCGCCGCATGGCGCTGACGACACGCGCGGGTTTGAGATCGATCAGATCGGCATGGATCTTGTGGCCTTCTACAGCCGCAATCTGGGTGTGCCCGGCCGCCGCGACGTAGATAACCCTGAGGTTCTGCGCGGCAAAGAGGTGTTCTACACCACGGGCTGCACCGCATGTCACACGCCGTCCCATGTGACACACCGCATGGACGACCGGCCCGAACAGAGCTTCCAACTGATCTGGCCCTATACCGACCTGCTGCTGCACGACATGGGCGAAGGTTTGGCCGACAACCGCCCCGAAGCCCGCGCAACCGGTCGCGAATGGCGCACGCCTCCGTTGTGGGGCGTTGGCCTGACCGAACGAGTATCGGGCCACACGCAATTCCTGCATGACGGGCGCGCCCGCAATCTGCTGGAGGCGATCCTGTGGCACGGGGGCGAAGCGCGGGCGACGCGCGATGCCGTCGTCTCAATGCCCAAGGCCGACCGGGACGCGCTGATCCGTTTCCTTGAGAGCCTTTGACATGCGCATACTGCCCCTCATCGCCGCATCACTGATGCTACCGGTTAGCGCTTTGGCACAGGATCGTTCCGCAATCCTGCTGGATGCGACCCAGTCGCATATCCTGCCCCGATTCGCAGAACTGGCGGATACCGCTGACGCGCTGGCCGAGACTGCACAGCAGGACTGCGAACCAACCTCACCCGCCTTGCGCGCGGCCTATAGCGCGGCATTTGACGGCTGGATTTCCGTCAGCCATTTACGCTTTGGGCCGACCGAGGTGGATGACCGCGCCTTTGCCATGGCCTTCTGGCCCGACACCAAAGGGTTTACCTCCAAAGCCCTGTCGCAGCACATCGCCGCCGAAGACGCGGCCGTTGAAAGCGTTGAGGTCTACGCCGAAACCTCGGTGGCTGGGCGTGGTTTTTTTGCCTTGGAACGAATGCTGTTTGACCCCGCCTTTGCCGATCAGGGCAGCGCCGACTACCGCTGCGCCCTGATTCAGGTGATCGCGGCAGATATTGGCGTCAACGCCCATGCGATGGCCGAAGACTGGCAGGCCTACGCCCCCAGCCTGACCCAACCCGGCGATGACAGCCGCTATCGAACACAGGACGAGGCACTGCAGGAGTTGTTCAAAGCGCTCTCGACCGGTCTTGAGTTCACCGCAGCAACACGGCTGGGGCGACCGCTCGGAACATTCGACCGCCCGCGCCCCAAACGAGCCGAGGCGCGACGCTCTGAACGATCCTTGCGGCATGTGGAACTGTCGCTGATCGCGCTGCGCGATTTGGCGGCGCGGTTGTCCTCTGATCACCCCGAGGTCGCCGCGGATCTGGACGCCGCCTTCGCCCGCGCGATAGACACTGCACAATCGATTGATGACCCGGCATTGGCCGGCGTGGCGGACCCTGCGGCGCGGTTTCGGATCGAAGCCCTGCAACAATCCATCACCGACATCCGCACCATCGCCTCAACCGAACTTGGCCCGACACTTGGGATCAGCGCAGGCTTCAACTCATTGGACGGGGACTGAGCCTTGACCAGTCGCAGGCGTTTTCTTGCCGGGTTGGCGGCGGCGAGCATCACCCCGATCCGGGGATGGGCATCCGTTGGCGCGCCAGACTATCTGGCTGCAGGGCTGTTCCCCGACGGTTCATTCCGTCTGGCGGGGTTGACCGCCGAAGGAGATATCCTGTTCGCCCTGCCCCTGCCCGCGCGCGGCCACGCCGCCGCCGCACATCCGAACAAAGCGCAGGCTGTCGCCTTCGCGCGCCGCCCCGGAACTTTCGCCGTTGTGATCGATTGCGCCAACGGCACGGAACTGGTCCGGCTTGAAGCCCCGGAGGGGCGACATTTCTATGGTCACGGCACGTTTTCGGCCGATGGCATGCACTTCTTTGCCACCGAAAACGACTATGAAGCCGGTACCGGCAAGGTCAGCATTTGGGACGCGGACAGCTTTGAACGATTGGGAGAGTTCTCGTCGGGCGGCATTGGCCCCCATGACATGCGCCTGATGCCGGATGGGCAATCGATTGTGATTGCCAATGGCGGGATTGAAACCCATCCCGACACCGGGCGCACCAAACTGAACCTGCCGGTGATGCGCCCGAATCTGAGTTACCTCGATCTGTCCGGAACACTGCTGGAACAGGTGGAACTGCCGCGCGCCATGCACAAGAACTCGATCCGGCATCTGGCCGTGCGCGATGATGGGCTTGTCGGTTTTGCGATGCAATGGCAGGGCAGCGCGTCCGAGCATCCTCCGCTTGTAGGTCTGCACCGCCGGGGTGAGGCTGTTACCCTGATCTCAGCCCCCGAAGCGGATCAAAGCCAATTGCAGGGATATGCAGGCAGTATCGCGTTTTCAGCCGATGGGGCGGCCATCGCCATCACCTGCCCGCGCGGCAACGCTCTGCACCGGTTCGATGTGCAGACTGCAACCTTCATGGACGCCTTCGCCTTGAACGATGTCTGCGGTCTCGGGGCCGGTCCGGGCGGGTTGGTCTTCACAGCAGGAACCGGCCTTGTCGGCACGCTGGACGGGCCGCGGACACAGATCCTGACGCGGTCTGATTGCCAATGGGACAACCATCTGATCCCGATCCGCAGTTTCGCATAAAATTCGGCAATCCCTGTCACATAGTTTACACTTGGAAGAATCAAACTGCTGCCGTATTGGCGGGCGCGAAACCGGCACCCCTGACCCAAGGACTGACTTGATTGAAACACACGCCCGACGCACCGCATTCCATCTACGGGGTTGAGAAATGGGGCAAGGGCCTCATCGAGGTGACGGAGGCGGGCGAGATCGGTCTGCGCAATCCGATGGCCCCCGAGGCCGACGCAATCAGCCTGCCCGGCATCCTGACCGATCTGGACGACCGCGGCATCAAGGCCCCGATGCTGCTGCGCGTGACATCCTATCTGGAACACGAGATTGCGCATCTGAACGAAAGCTTCCGCGATGCGATTGCCCGCACCGGCTACCAAGGGGCCTATCGCGGCGTGTTTCCGATCAAAGTGAACCAGCAGGCGCAGGTGGTCGACCGGATCGTCGAATTCGGCAAGACATACGATTATGGGCTCGAGGCCGGGTCGAAACCCGAACTGGTCATTGCCCTGGCGCATCGGCTGTCGCGCGACGCGCTGATCGTTTGCAACGGCGTCAAGGATGCCGAGTTCATCCAGCTTGCCATCCTCAGCCGCAAGATCGGCTTCAATACGGTGATCGTGCTGGAAAGCCCGAAAGAGGCCGACACGGTGGTCGAGGTCTATAACGAGTTGGGCATCGAACCGCTGCTGGGCGCGCGGGTGAAACTGACCAACCAGATCAGCGGCAAATGGGAGGAAAGCTCGGGCGACCGATCCGCCTTTGGCATGAACACCGACCAGTTGGTGGCCACCGTGGACAAGCTGAAGGAGGCCGGGCTGCTGCATTGCCTGAAACTGCAGCACTCGCATTTGGGCAGCCAGGTGCAGGACGTCAACGACGTGCGCCGCGCCGTGGGTGAGGCGTGCCGTTATTACACCGAACTGACCCGAGAGGGCGTTCCGCTGACCCATCTGGACCTCGGCGGCGGCATGGGCGTGGACTATACAGGCGAGAAGAAGGCTGCCGAAAACTCGATCAACTACACGGTCGAGGAATACTGCGCCAACGTCGTCGAAACCGTTGCCTATGCGCTGGACGAGGCCGAGGTGCCCCACCCCACGCTGGTCACCGAAAGCGGCCGCGCGGTGGTTGCGACATCGTCCATGCTGGTGTTCAACGTGCTGGAAAGCACGCTTTATGACGCCCCCAACGGCCCCGAGGTTGAACCCGACGACCATCACATGGTCTCGGACCTTGCCGCCGTGCATGGCTATCTGTCCAGCGACCGGCTGCAGGAATGCTGGAATGACGCCAATTTCTATCGCAATGAACTGCGCGCGCTGTTCAGACGCGGCTATGTCGACCTGCGCCAGATGGCCCGCGCCGAACGCATCTATCTGTCGCTGATGGCCCGCCTCAAGGCGCTGGCGGCAAGCGACGAGCTGGACACGGATGTAGACGACCAGCTTGAGAAAGTGGCCGATATCTACCACTGCAACTTCTCGCTGTTTCAATCCCTGCCTGACGTCTGGGCCATCGATCAGCTGCACCCGATCGTGCCACTGCAAGGGCTGAACGACACCCCCGACCGCCGCGCGGTCCTGTCCGACATCACCTGCGACAGCGACGGCAAGATCGACCGTTTCATTCTGGCCGACGGTGTCTCGCCCAGCCTGCCGGTGCATTCCCTGCCCGAGGATGGCGAATATTGTATGGGCGTCTTCTTTGTCGGCGCCTATCAGGAAACACTGGGCGATCTGCACAACCTGTTCGGCGACACCAATGTCGTCACCATCGACCTGCGCGCCGATGGCGGTTTCGACCTGCTGCACGAACAAGAGGGCGACACCATCAGTCAAGTCCTGTCCTATGTCGAGTTCGACCCGCAGGACTGCGTCGCCGCCTTCCGCAAAATGGTGGACGAGGCGATCTCGACCGGTACTCTGCTGGCCAAAGACCGCAAAACCCTGATGGCCGCCTACCGCGACAGCATCAACGGCTACACCTATTACGAATAACCCGAGAGGAGAGGACACCATGGGCAAAACACTGGTTGTCGGCGCAGGCGGCGTATCCCACGCTGCTGTGCACAAGATGGCGATGAATTCGGACATCTTCACCGAAATCACTCTGGCCAGCCGCACGAAATCGAAATGCGACGCCATCGCCGCAGCCGTCAAGGACCGCGTCGGCGTGGACATCAAAACCGCCGAACTGGACGCCTATAAGGTCGAGGACACGGTCAGGCTGATCAAGGAAACCGGGGCGGAAATCCTCGTGAACCTTGCCCTGCCCTATCAGGATCTGGTGCTGATGGATGCGTGCCTCGAGGCCGGTATCCACTATCTCGACACCGCGAATTATGAGCCCGAGGATGAGGCCAAGTTCGAATACCACTGGCAATGGGCCTATCAGGAACGGTTCAAAGCGGCCGGCCTGACAGCCATCCTCGGCTCGGGTTTCGATCCGGGCGTGACCTCCGTCTTTGCCACATGGCTGAAGAAACACAAGCTGGACACCATCCGCCAGATTGACGTTCTAGACGCCAATGGCGGCAGCAACGATCAGGAGTTTGCCACCAATTTCAACCCCGAGATCAACCTGCGCGAAGTGCTGGCCGAAGTGCGCCACTGGGAAAATGGCGAGTGGAAACACTCTCCCGCGATGACCCACAAGGTCGAGTTTGACTTTCCCGCCATCGGCCCCAAGAACATGTACCTGATGTATCACGAGGAACTGGAGTCGCTCTCGACCCACTTCCCCGAGATCGAGCGCGCCCGCTTCTGGATGACCTTCGGCGACGCCTACATCACTCACGCCAAGGTGCTGGAAAACGTTGGCATGACCCGCATCGACCCGGTGATGCATGACGGCAAGGAAATCATCCCGATCCAGTTCCTGAAAACCCTGCTGCCCGATCCCGGCGACCTGGGCGCGGAAACCAAGGGCAAGGCCTGCATCGGCGACATCGCCACAGGTCAGGCCAAGGACGGCTCGGGCGAGAAGACCTACTACATCTACAACATCTGCGACCACGAAGAATGCTATGCCGAGGTCGGCAGTCAGGCCGTCAGCTACACCACCGGCGTCCCCGCCATGATCGGTGCCGCACAGGTGCTGAAAGGCAACTGGCGCGAGCCGGGCGTGTGGAACATGGAACAGCTGGACCCGGACAACTTCATGGACATGCTGAACGAACACGGCCTGCCATGGCAGGTCCACGAGCTTGACGGCCCGGTCGAGTTTTAACTTCATCTTTTCCTAAATACTCCGGGGGGTCCGGGGGGCTGGCCCCCCGGCCTCTCCAATTCAGGAGACGCCGGTTATGTCCGACATGATGACCACACAAGCCGGAGACGCCGGCGCCTTCCGCAATTTCGACCTCACCCGCGTTCCGACGCCCTGCTTCGTGGTCGATGAAAAAGCCGTCGAGCGCAACCTGACCATCCTCGCCGATATCGGCGCACGGTCCGGCGCGCATGTCCTCAGCGCGCTCAAGGCGTTTTCGATGTTCTCGCTGGCCCCGTTGGTGCGCCAGCACCTCGGTGGCACCTGCGCGTCCGGCATCTATGAGGCCCGTCTGGGCCGCGAAGAATACGGCGGCGAAGTCGCCACCTTTTGCGCCGGATACAAAGACACCGACATGGATGAAATCCTGTCGCTGTCCGACCACATCATCTTCAACAGCCCGGCCCAGAAAGACCGCTTTCTCGCCAAAGCCCAGGCCGCCAATGTGCAGGTGGGCCTGCGCATCAACCCGGAACATTCCGAAGGCGAGATCCCCAAATACGACCCCTGCGCCCCCTGCTCGCGCCTTGGGACGCCAGTCAGCCAACTGACGGCCGCCACCCTGACCGGGGTCGATGGCCTGCACATGCACACGCTCTGCGAACAGGGCTTCGAGCCGTTACAGCGCACATGGGACGCCGTCGAACCCAAACTCGCCCCGTTCATGGACCAGCTCAAATGGCTGAACTTCGGCGGCGGGCATCACATCACCCGTGACGATTATGACCGCGACGGGCTGGTCGCTTTCATCCAGGCCATCCGCGAGAAATACGGCATCGACGTCTATCTCGAACCCGGTGAGGCCGTCGCGTTGGACGCGGGCATCCTGGTGGGTGAAATCCTCGACCTGCCCACCAATGGCATGAAGCTTGCGATCACCGATATCTCGGCCACCTGCCACATGCCCGACGTGATCGAGGCCCCCTATCGCCCCGCCCTGATGGACGAGGCCGAAACAGGCCACACCTACCGCCTCGGCGGTCCATCCTGTCTGGCGGGCGACGTGATCGGCGATTACACATGGGACAAACCGCTCGAGATCGGCCAGCGCTTTGCCTTCCTCGATCAGGCACATTACTCGATGGTCAAGACCAACACATTCAACGGCGTGCCGCTGCCCACCATCGCCCTGTGGAACAGCGAAACGGACGCGCTGAAGATCATCAAACAGTTCGGCTATGACGACTTTAAGGACCGCCTCTCATGAGCATTTTCCTCGACAGTGAACTGACCGCATCCGAGCGCAGCGAAGACGCCCGGTTCCGCGTGATCCCGGTGCCGCTGGAACGCACCGTTTCCTACGGGTCAGGCACCGCCAAAGGCCCCGAGGCGATCATCGAAGCCAGCAGCGAACTGGAACGCATCACCGGCCACGCCGAACCCTGCGTCGAGGGCATCTTTACCGAAGAGCCCGTCGATTGCGACGCCGCCCTATCCGAAATCATGGAACGCATCGCCCAGCGCACCGAATCCGCCATTCGTGCAGGCAAAGTGCCGGTGACGCTGGGCGGAGAACACTCGCTCAGCTACGGCGCGGTGATGGGGGTGGCGCGGGCGTTGGGTCAACCCATCGGCATCGTCCAGATCGACGCCCATGCCGACCTGCGCAACGCCTATCAGGGTGAAAAACACTCTCACGCCTCGGTCATGCACCTGCTGGCCGAAGAAGGCGTCCGGCTGGCCCAGTTCGGCGTGCGTGCCTTTTCCACCGAAGAGGCGCAAAGCCGCCTAAAGAACCACGTCTTCCACGTAGACGCCGAGGAACTGGTCACCGGCAACATCCACGCGGTCGACCTGCCCGAGGATTTCCCCGAGCTGGTCTATGTCAGCTTCGACGTCGACGGTCTGGACCCGTCGCAGATGCCCGCGACGGGCACGCCCGTCCCCGGTGGCCTGGGCTATTATCAGGCGCTGCGACTGGTCGAACACGCCCTGAAAGGGCGTAAATGCGTGGGCTTCGACGTGGTCGAACTGGCCCCGGATGGCAATGCCGCCTGGGACTTTACCGCCGCGCAGATCGTCTATCGCCTGATGGCGGCCTGTTAACCCTCGGCCGTTTCGTTCAGTTCCATGTGCCCTTCGCCCTTGTTCAGGACACGGCGCAGCATGGGTTCAAAGAATTCCAGCGGTTTGGTCGGATAGTCCGGGTCGAACGCTTTCTGATCGTATTCATGGCAGAAATAGCGGCAGTCCTCCCAATGGGGGCTGTCGCGATACTTGTCCCGCGCGTTGCGGTCGCCGCCAAGGTGATGGTTGTAATAGTACCCTTGGAACACGCAATGATGTTTGAGAATCCAATAGGTTTTCTCGCTGACATAGGGTTTCATCATCGCCGCTGACAGTTCACCGTGATTGTACGGCGACAGAATATCGCCCGTGTCATGGATCAGCGCGGCGACCACCAGTTCCTCATCCGCCCCATCCTCATAAGCGCGCGTGGCGGCCTGCAGGCTGTGCTGATAACGGTTCACCGGATAGGGCGTCCAGTCCTCGTCCAGCGACCGGATTGCATCCAGGATCCGATCCGGCAGGGCCGCGTTATACGCCTCTTCATACTCCATAACGGCGTCCCAGTCGGCTTTGGTCGCCTCTTCGAAACTGGTCCAGGTGGGTTTGTGGCTTTTGTCCAGCATGACATGTCCTTTGGCTTGCGTGTTGGCATCAGAATACTGCACGCTGGCCATCCAAAAAAATGAATTGATTTTATCGGATCGATCAAAAAATACTTTCGATATGCAAACCAAAGCTCTGGAAACTTTTCTATGTGTGGCAGAGACCGGCGGATTTCACGCTGCCGCCCGCAAGCTGAACGTCACACAAACCGCCGTCAGCGCCCGGATACGCGCGCTTGAAGAGGCGGCGGGCAAACCCCTGTTCTCGCGCGGGGCCGGAGGGACGGCTTTGACCGAGTATGGCCGTCAGTTCAAACCCTATGCCGAGCAGATGTTGTCCCTGTGGTCCTTTGCAGCCAATGATCTGCCCGATCAGGTTCACAACCGGCTGGCGCTGCGCCTTGGTGCCCAACTCAGCGTGTGGGACCCGTTGCTGGTGGATTTGGCCGTGCGCTTCGAACAGCGGTTCGGGCAATTGCTGCTGACCTTGAACTATGACCACGACCTGAACATGGTCGATGCGGTTGCAACCCATGTTCTGGATGCCGCCCTGACCCACGAAAGACCCGTGGACCGGCGCGTGATCTGTCACGAACTTCCGCCAGAACGCCTGTGTCTGGTTGAAAGCAAGACGAACACGGAATCCGATCAGGTTTTCGTCAACATAGAACTGGGCGAGGCCTATCAGGATCACGTCAGATCCACCGCGCGCCGCGCATCCGGGCAGACGATATTTCTGGGCAATTGCCTGATGGCCCTGCGCTATCTTCTACAGCGCGGCGGCTATGGATATTTCCCCGACTATGTCATCACGCAGCATTTGAACTCGGGCGAGTTATTGCGCGTGACGGGCGCGCGCGATTTGATGCTGCCGGTGTACCTGGTGGTGCGCACGGACAATGAAGAGGTCGAGAACATCCTGCAATGCCTGTCTGACCTCCGACAGTGATCTCAGGCTGGCGAAGGCAATGGCGTCCCGTCTCGGGTCCGTTTGCGCAACAAAGGCCTGCCCGCGATCAGCAGGAACAGCGCCGACACAATCACTCCGATAACAGCAGGAACGTAGAGCAGGCCCCACAGCCTTGGATCATCGATGACAACTGGTGACACGAAACCTCGAACCCCTTCGAGCAGGACCAGGATGGTAAAGGCACCCAGTATCTGTGGCCAAAGCCCAAAGCGGGAAAAGCTGCCCAGCATCAGCGTTGAATACCCTGCCAGCGACACCGCGATACAGATGGCAATCCATGAGAATCGTTGGTGCAACTCTTCGACCAAATGGCCCCGGCTGTGCCGTTCGGCCTCTTGCACCGACTTCATGTCATAGATCAGCTCGGCGGTTGAAATCGCCTCGAGGCTGCGGCGAGTCATGCCACCGGATCGCGTAAGGTCCGAGATGTCGTAGGACGCATCCTGAAACAGAGTCGACGACAGGGTCCGACCCTCTTGGTTCAGGCGCAGCGCGACCCCGTCCACCATGACCAGATGGATGCCCGCGCTGTTGTTGACCAGATAGGCGGTCGCGCTGGAATAGCTGACCGCATTGTCTGGATCGCGCCGGTCTGAGACAAAAACCTCTTTCAGCGTGCCATCCAGATCGATGCGCCCGATATAGACGGTGACATTTTCTGCCGGATGCAGGAACTCGCCTTCGTTCAGCAACTGAGCGGTCACATCGCCGGCAACCTCGGCCTGTCTGATCTCAAGCTGTTCGACCGAGGCCGGGCGCAGAAACACGCTGATCACCGCCATCATCAAACCTGTGATCAAGCCGAACAGAACCACCGCCCGCGCCAACCGCCAGGGGCTGGACCCGGTCGCCAGCATCACCGTCAACTCGCTTTCCCGGCTCAGACGGTTGGTGACGTACACCGCCGCCGCAAACACGGCCATTGGCATCACGGTGCGGATCAGAGTTGGCAAGGTCAGCGCGGTGAATTCCAGAAACACCATCGCCGACTGCCCGCCGCTGATCACGCTGTCAAACAGGCTGACAGACCGGGTAATCCAGAAGACCCCGACAAGAACCAAAGTGAAAAAGCCGAACAGAATCAGCAATTGCCGCAGGAAATATCCATCGAAACGCGACATGGGCCCTCTTTTCCGGTTTCTGTTCTGCCGGGACATTAGGCTATTCACCCGCCAGAGGAAACCGGGTTCCGCACGCGATGAACGCCCACGCCCAAGATACCTGTTTAGAGGAAAATCGCGGCGGCACGCACCCAATCTGCGCGCTTCGGGCTTACCGATAGACTTGTAACATGTCGCAGTAGCCATGTGGCCGATCGGAGGCTAGCCAACAGTGGCAGTCCTCACTGGCTTGGCTTTCCAAGTGTGACACTGTTTAAACAAAGTTGAATTCTTGGCCAGGTATCTGACTGTCGACAATGCGGTGAAAGCGCGGTTAGGTCGCGCAATTGGCACTAACACAAGAAGCAGGGCCAAATTTCCACGTGGGAACAAGGTTCAACACATAGCAGAGGGCGACGTGGCAAATCAGGAAGAAGCTAATAAGAAGATAGTCTATTTGCACGTGGGGCACGCCAAAACAGGCACGTCCGCACTTCAGACGTTTTTTGCCCGACACACTGAAGAGCTATCTCAAGCGGGAATCTACTATCCACCTCTGGTCGATTTGACCGATGCTATCAAGGGAAAGGCCACAGGCGGCAACGGTACGCCCCTGGGTTCCGTCCTGGCAAAAGACATCGAAGAAACAAGTATCTTCAAAAGAAAAGAGGCTGTTCGAGAAACGGTAGGCGACTTTGTCGCTCGAAATTTGGCGGTGTTTCAAAGGAATGAGCCGCATGTCCTGATCTCAAGCGAATTCCTGCAGGCTTTTGACAGCAAGCGTTTGAAAGAATTTGCGTTGGAGTTGCAAAACTTGGGCTTTGCAACTCACATCGTGTTTTTTGCCAGAAACTACAGTGAGCTATTATTTTCAAGCTGGCAGCAAGGCATCAAACGCGGTCGATTTACCGGTGACTTTCGTCAGTTTATTGAAGCCGCAGAAGACACTATGGGCGCAACTATGGAAGAGATTTTAGCCGCCCAAAGATTGGGTTTGACCTTTGATGTCTTTAACTACGACGATGCCAAACGCGACATATGCAGCTTCTTCTTGGAAAAGGTTCTGAACCTACCACCTGGGAACTGGCCAACAGTGAGCCCTCTCAGGGTCAATCGATCGTTAACTGAACGCGAAAGTCAGTTTCTTCGAATGATAAACGGCGTATTTGATCATGCAACTTATCCGCTGATTGCGGATCGTCTGATCGAGGCTTCCCCGGAACTCGAATTTAGTCATGGTCCATCTCCGGAAGACATTGCTATCGTCAATCAGAAATTTGCAAAACAAACGGCACTTATTAATCAACAAATCAAGGGAAGCCCACTCACCGAACCAACGGCAGAACAGGACAACCAAGAAGACGAAACTCAAACCCTAATGCGAATTATGGCCGTCTTCTTTAGATACGTTGAAAATGAAAACAGCAGTGATTTCCCGGGATTGAACCCAGCTGGCACCAAGCATGCAAGGTTGAGTCGCAAGGAGTTGGAAGAGCGCCTTGAGGCAGAAACAAGACAGACAAGTATGTTGGAGACAGAGCTTGCCAACCTTCGGCGACATCCATTGAAAAAGTTGTACCACAGAGTCGTCAAACGGCTTTAGAGCGACTTTCTGCAACTCTACTCAGCGAAACCAGTGCCTTACGTGGTTGCAGGTGCTGTTCGCGAAGGTTAGGCCCCCGGCACATCTTGCCCCACCCCTCCCTCAATGCAGGAAAGCAACTCGCCCCATCCGGTGGCAGGCTGCTCATGGCCTACGTCCCAACGGCAAAGCCTAGGCAAGGGCTCACCCGGCCTCTCTAGTCTTCGTGTATTTCCTATGTGAATTGGTTCCTTTGTCGGAATGCGGCCTCGAGTTAAGATTATTTCAAATATGGCGCGCCTGAACGATACCCAGATATTTCAAGCCCAGGCGCCCACCTCAAATTTCATAGTCCGTTCAATGGAGTATCCCATGCCTAAACTTGATCCTCAAACGCAAAAGAAGGTCAACGCATTCTGCAAAAAGAAAAAACCCGCAGCCGTGAAACACAGCGCGAAAAAAGCGAAGAAACGTGCCGAAACGGCCCTAGCAAAAGCGAAATGGTCCGTGAAACAAGCGCCAGCACCCGAGAAAAAAGCCTATGCCGAGGTAGAGCAAGCGGTCGTGGAAATGTGCGCTGAAGAAGGGCTGGAGGAAGTGCAAAAAGCAATGTCCGACTCAAAAGTGGAAAAGGCAAAAAAGGAAGTAAAGGCGCGGATCAAACAGAGGGTGGGTCAAATTCAGAAGGCCAAACAACGTGTCAAAAAAGCCTTGGCCAAACTGCCACCGAAACCGGCGCAGGCCGTCGAAAAAGAACTGGAATCCACTTTCAAGTCCACGCTGAAATTCTGGAAAGACCTCGAGGCAGACGCCAAGAAAGAAGGTCTGGCCGATTAATTTGCTCGGCATTTCGCCGCACCGGCCCTAAATGCGCTCGTCAGGCGCGTTAATGCAGTTTCCTGTTTGTCGACCTATGGCCTATGTACTACGTCTGCCGGGGTGTCAGTATTTGCGACCCCAATTGCTGTGGCTGGGTTGGCAAAGTTTACAAACCCTCTTTCGCTGCAAACAACAGGGTCTAACAGCGAGAGCCCGGGATGTTACACTGACCTACAGACCACATGGCAGTAGCAGTTTCTTTGCCCTTGCTATTGTTGCGGCCCAACTCTTTCCGCAATGACGTGTACAAACCCCGCATTTTGCTGGGTCCTGCTCGCTGTCGGCAAAGGTTCTCCCTGAAACCTGGCCTACCACCTAATAATGTGGAAACGATGCCGGGCGTGATTTGAACCCTGCTTCACACGATCTTTCAAACGCACAAAAAAACGCGCCGAGTCCAGTGACGAGCGCGGTGATACAGTTAAGTGATTGATTTGGAAAATGGCAGGGGCAGCAGGGTTCGAACCCGCGACCTACGGTTTTGGAGACCGTCGCTCTACCAACTGAGCTATACCCCTATGGTGAGGCCCCAAATAGGCCAGCCTCGCGGCGGACTCAAGAGGCTTTTTTACAATCTCTCATACTTCGCGATCTGACAAACAAGTTGCGCGGGCCGTGCAGTTGGGTAAGACAAGGTCTGGTCAGCAAAAGGAACCCGGTGTGAGCCTCCGCAAGAAGATCGCAGACAGCGAAGCCGTACTGAACTGGACCGCGCGGCGGATTGCCAGCTATATCCGGATGGTGAACCGCAACACGCGCTGGCAGCGCATCGGGTATGAGGAACTGGACCAGTTGGCCGAACAGGGTGAGCCGGTCATTGTCGTCCTTTGGCACCAGCGGCTGGCCCAATCCCCTTATTTCTTTCCGCTGGATAAAGGGCGCATCTGTTCAATTACGTCCTCGGCGCGGGCAGGCAGCATGGTGGGTCGGGTGCAGAAGCTGTTCGGCATGGACACGATCGCCATGACCAGCAAAAATTCCAACAATATTGCCGTGTCGCGCGAGGTGATCGGCAAAATGAAGCAAGGCATTTCCATCGGAATCGCCGCCGACGGTCCGCGCGGGCCGGAACGGGTTCTGTCGACCGTGCCTCTGGTTTGGGCGCGCACCTCGGGCAAGCGCGTGTTCGGCATCACCTTTTCCGCCAAACACGGGCGCGAGGCGGGAACCTGGGACCGGTTGCTGATGCCGCGCCCGTGGCGCAACGAAGGCGTGTTTCTGTGCCGTGAGTGGACGGAAACCGTACCGCGCAAGGCCAGCGAAGACACCCTTGAGACCCTTCGCCTCAGCCTTGAGGCGCATATGAACGACATCACAGCCGAGGCTGACCGTATGGTCGGGCGCGCGCCTTGGACGCCCAAGGGCTAACCGCCCCGCAACCTCTGCATCAGATAAACTTCGCTGCCTTCCGGGATAGGTTCGGTCAGGCCGGTTGCAATGACGCGCCCGTCGATGGCGATGGACACACCCGCGTCGATGGGGGCCTGCAATTGCGGGTAGGCGCGCACCAGGGCGCTCAACAGCTCTCCGGTGGTGGTGGCCTCGACCGTCACCACTTGCCTGCCCCCGGTCAGTGACCGGAGGCTAGACCAGAGGTGGACGTCAATCATTGTCCTTCAACGCAGCCAGAATGCGCGGCGGTGACATGGGCAGTTGTTTCATCCGAACCCCTGCCGCGTTCGACACCGCATTGGCGATGGCAGCGAGGGGCGGCACGATGCCTGTCTCGCCGACCCCACGCACACCAAACGGATGGCCGGGGTTCGGAACCTCGACGATCACTGTGTCAATCATCGGCAGGTCGCTGGCGACCGGGATGCGGTAGTCGAGGAAGACCGAGTTTTGCAACCGTCCATCCTCGCCATAGATGTATTCCTCGTTCAGCGCCCAGCCGATGCCTTGTGCAGCCCCGCCCTGATACTGGCCTTCGACATATGCCGGGTGGATCGCCTTGCCTGCGTCCTGAATGACCGTGTAGCGGGTGATCGAGGTTTTGCCGGTTTCCGGATCGACCTCGGCATCGACGATATGGGTGCCGAAGGACACGCCCGCGCCTTCGGGGGTGGCCTCGAAATGCCCCGAGATCGGACCGCCGGTGCGACCCATGTTCGCCGTGATATCGGCCAGCGGTAAGGGATCGAAATCGCCCGCATTGGGCCCGGAAGGAACCGCGCAGCCGTTTTCCCATTTCACCGCGTCCACAGGGATGCCCCATTTGGCCGCCGCGCGTTCGCACAGCTTTTCAACCGCATGTTTCGCCGCCTTGATGGTCGCCAGACCGCTGGCATAGGTCACGCGGCTTCCGTGCGAGACGTCGTTATAACCCAGCGTTGCCGTGTCGGCGATGGTGACGCGGATGTTCTCGTACGGAATGCCCAACACTTCGGCCGCCATCAACGCCATGGACGCGCGCGAGCCGCCGATATCGGGCGTTCCGACCATCAACTGGGCCGAGCCGTCCTCGGACAGCGCCAGCGATACCGAGGTTTCGCCGCCGTGGTTGAACCAGAACCCGCAGGAAATCCCACGCCCCTGCCCCGGTTTCAGTGGGGCCGCGTAATGGGGGTGCGCCTTGGCGGCTTCCAGAGTTTCAACCAGGCCGATGCGTTCGAAGGTTGGGCCGTAGCTGGCCCTTGTGCCCTCATGCGCGGCGTTTTTCAGGCGCACCTCAACCGGGTCGAGGCCCAGCTTGTTGCACAGCTCATCGATCACCGATTCGACGGCGAAGGCCCCCATCGGCGCGCCCGGAGCGCGATAAGCCGCCTGTTTCGGACGGTTGGCCATGACGTCATAACCGATCTGCCTGACGTTGGTCAGGTTATAGGGCGCAAAGGCGCACATGGCGGTCATGTCGCCCGGCGCACCAGGGAAGGCCCCGCCTTGCAGGCGGAACACGCCCTGCGCCGCCGAAATCGTGCCGTCCTTCTTCATCCCGATTTTCACATCCATCGACGCGGATGAGGTCGGACCGGTGGCCCGGAACACCTCGGAGCGCGACATAACGATTTTCACCGGACGGTTGGCCTTGCGGCTCAGCGCCAGTGCGACGGGTTCAATGAAAACGGTGGTTTTGCCGCCGAACCCTCCGCCGATTTCCGACGCGGTTACGCGCAATTGCGAGGTCTCAATGCCCAGCAGCGCGGCGCAGGTTTTCTGTGCGATCCAGTGGCCCTGGGTGGTGCACCACAGCTCACCCTTGCCGTCATTGCCCAGCATACCCAGACAGGCATGCGGTTCGATATAGCCCTGATGCGTCGCCTCGGTCACAAAGCTGTCTTCGATGACCAGATCAGCCTCGGCAAAGCCAGCCTCGACATCGCCATGGCCGCTTTCGTGATAGCGGACAACGTTCGGATGCATGCCTTGCGGCACCGAGTAATCCGCAGCCCCTTCGCGGATCACCGGCGCGTCCGCTGCCATCGCTTTGTCTACATCGGTGACATGGGGCAGAACTTCGTATTCAACCTCGATCAGCTTGAGCGCATCGCGGGCCGCCAAAGCCGAACTTGCGGCAACCGCTGCGACCGCGTGACCGTCATACAGCGCCTTTTCACCGGCCATGACGTTTTCCAGCACGTTCCAGAACTCGCCCGCCAGACCGGGGGCAAAGGGCACGTCAGCGAAATCGGCGCGTGTCACGACGGCTTTGACGTCCTTGTGCGCCTCGGCTTTCGAGGTGTCGATCTTCACGATCCGCGCATGGGCATGGGGCGAGCGCAGAACCGCGCCGTGCAACATGCCGGGGGCCGACATATCCGCGCCGAACTTGGCACGGCCCGTGACCTTGTCCAAACCATCGGGGCGGTTCGGGCGGGTGCCCACAAAGGTGAAGTCAGATTTGCGATCGTCCAGAGCCATTATGACGCCTCCCGCAGGTCTGCTGCCGTTTCCATCACGGCGCGAATGATCTTGTCGTACCCGGTGCAGCGGCAGAGGTTGCCTGCCAGCCAATACCGCGCCTCTTCCTCGGTGGGGTCCGGGTTCTTTTCCAGCAGCGATTTGGCCGCCACCAGAATGCCGGGCGTGCAGATGCCGCATTGCAGGGCAGCGTGCTCGATGAACTTCTGCTGCAATGGATGCAGCACGTCACCGTCTGCAATCCCCTCGACGGTTTCGATCTGTTTGCCGTCCGCTTCGACCCCCAGCACAAGGCAGGAACAGACCAGACGACCGTCAACTGTGACCGAACAGGCCCCGCAGTCTCCGGTGCCGCAGCCCTCTTTCGCGCCGGTCAGGTTCAGTTTGTCGCGCAGACAGTCCAGCAGTGTTTCGCGCGGGTCGCACAGGTATTCGACCGTGTCCCCATTCACGGTTGTGGATACGTGGAGCTTGCTCATACATCTTCTCCCTTCGCACGGGCATAGGCGATCTTTGCGGCGCGCTTGGCCAGAACGCCTGCGACCTCGGTGCGGAATTCAATTGTGCCACGCTTGTCGTCAATCGGGTTGCAGGCGGCAGAGGCCGCAGCGGCCAGCGCGTCAAGCGCTGCATCGTCCAGCGTACTGCCAATGATCGCCGTGGCGCAGTCTTCCACCAGCAGAACAGTCGGTGCCACGGCACCCAAAGACACACGCGCTTCGGTTACGGTATCGCCGTCCAGACGCAGGCTGACCCCGACGCCGACAACCGCAATGTCCATCTCGGTCCGCGGAATGAACCGCAGATAGGCGTCGCCTGCGTTGTCGCCACGGGCGGGGATGTTGACGGCGGACACCAACTCTCCCTTCGCCAGCGAGGTTTTGCCCGGTCCGGTCGGAATATCCTCAACCGCGACCTCTCGGGTGCCATCCGGTCCGGTGACCGTGACCGTCACACCCGCAGCCACCATGGCAGGCACCGAGTCCGCCGCAGGCGACCCGTTGCACAGATTGCCGGTCAAAGTCGCGCGCCCCTGAACCTGAGTCGAGCCGATCAGGTCCATCGCCTCGACCACGCCGGGCCAGTCGCGGCCGAGTTCGGCATGCTCGCTCATTTCCGCGCCGGTGGTTGCCACGCCTAGCGTCCAACTGCCGTCCGCGTTGCGGGTGATGTCATGCACACCGTTGATTTTCTTGACATCGATCAGCGTGTCGGGCGTCACCAGTTCGGCGCGCAACTGCACCAATACATCGGTGCCGCCTGCCAGAAATCGCGTTATGCCCGTTGCGTTTGCCGCCAGGGCCGATGCTTCGGCAAAGCTGGCAGGACTGTGATAATCCATGAATTTACCTCGCGCCTGTTTGTCAGGGTTCACTGGGGATCGGGGCGACGTTAGAGGAGCCTAATGCCCGCGTCTATGGCTGGAATGGTAAATTTTCGCGGTCCCATTTTGCACGGTCGGGGGAACAGCAAACGCTCGGTCCGCCGAGCGCGCTACGGACGCTTAGACCTGTGACAGCAACCAACGCCGCATCGCTTCGACCAGTTTGGGCTGGCGCGGCTTCCTCGGGGTCACGATGTAAAACCCCGGATCACCGCTCAGCACCTGTTCGAAGGGTTTGACCAACTGGCCTAAGGTCAGTTCGGACCCGACAAGCGCCGCATCTGCCAGGGCAAACCCCTGCCCCGCCACAGCCGCATCAATTGCAAGGCTGGTGTGGTTGAAAGTCATCATGCGCGGCCTTCCGTCCACCCCGGCATGTTCCAGAAACAGCGGCCAAAGTCCATGTGAATCGCTAAGCAACGTATGCCCCAACAAATCCGGCACATCAGACACGCGCCCGGCCAGATCTGGCGCGCAAACCACAATAAGCTCGGTTGAAAACAAGGGCTCGGCCCGCAGATCGGATGTCAGATGCGATTGACCGTGGCGCACAGCGATGTCGGCCCCGTCCTTGCCGAATTCGGCAAGATGTTCCTGTGCATCGATCTGAACCTGAATATCCGGGTGCTTCGCCGTGAAATCCGACAGCCTGGGCACCAGCCATTTCGACGCAAAACTGGGTGTCACGGATATCGTGATCCGACGCTGGTCTGCCGCCTCTTCCACCGCGTTTTCGATCAGGCGAAACGCGCGTCCCAGCGGCGCGCTGAACTTGCGGCCCTCTTCCGTCAGGTGCAGACCGCGCGGCATCCGGTCGAACAGGGCAACGCCCAACCGCGCCTCAAGCCCCCGAACCTGCTGCGCCACAGCCCCTTGCGTGACGCCCAGTTCTTCCGCTGCAAGGCGAAAGTTCAGATGTCTGGCCGTAGCTTCAAAAGCACGCAAAGCGTTCAGAGGTGGAAGGGCTGGCATATCCGCACACAGTAGATTTTCTACAGGCTTAGAGCAGAAGAACTGATTGGTCAAACGCAGCGCCGAGGCTCATTCTAAGGACAGATGCAGTTTGGAGCGCGAAAATGACAGAAAAAGTTGCCCTGATAACGGCCGGCGGCAGCGGGATGGGCGCCGACGCGGCCCGTCGGCTGGCCGCTGACGGGTTCAAAACCGGTATCCTGTCTTCCTCTGGCAAGGGCGAGGCATTGGCCCGGGAACTGGGTGGCGTCGGGATAACCGGGTCCAACCAATCCACCGACGATCTGCAACGGCTGGTGGATGCGGCCATGTCCCATTGGGGACGGATCGACGTTCTGGTCAATTCAGCCGGGCATGGCCCAAAAGGCGCGGTGCTGGATCTGTCGGATGACGACTGGCATCTGGGGATGGAGGTGTATTTTCTAAACGCCGTCCGCCCGACCCGGCTGGTGACTCCGATCATGCAGGCCCAGGGCGGCGGGTCGATCATCAATATCTCAACCTTCGCGGCGTTCGAGCCGGACCCGGCCTTTCCGACATCGGGTGTTTTTCGCGCTGGTCTCGCGGCTTTCACCAAGCTCTATGCGGACAAATACGCGGCGGACAATATCCGCATGAACAACGTGCTGCCCGGCTTTATCGACAGCCTGCCCGAGAAACAGGACTTCCGCGACAGGATTCCGATGGGGCGCTACGGCAGCAGTCCGGACGAAATCGCGCCGGTGATTTCTCTGCTGGCCTCTGAAGGAGGCGGCTATATCACCGGACAAAACATCCGGGTCGATGGTGGCATCACCCGCTCGGTCTGACGTATCAGAACCGCGCCTTGATCAGATGGGTCAGCGCCGCGCCGGTTTCGAAATAAGCCCGGCGCAGGCCCGTCCAGCTTTCGCGGTGCTCGGGCACGGCTGGCACTGGCAGGTGTGAGGAATCCCCCGTCAAAAGGCTTTCAGCCATCAACCGCCCGAACACCGTGCCGGGCCCGATGCCGCGCCCGGAAAACCCATGGGCGGACAGCGCGTTTGGGCCAATCTGGGTGATCTTGGGGATGTGATCCGACGTCATGGCAATGCGCCCGTGCCAGCCCTGAACCAGTGGTTGGTCCGACAATCGCGGGAACAGTTCGGCCAATTTGCGTTTGACCCATCCGGCATGCACCGCGTGGCCAGCATGGCTTAGGTCCCCCATCCCGCCGATGATCATACGCCCGTCCTGATCCAGCCGGAACGATGTCATGATCAGGCCGGTATCCCAGCATCCTTCGCCCTGCGGCAGAATGCTGTTGCGCAGATTGTGGGACAAAGGCGCGGTCGCATATTGAAAGTAGTAGACCGGCACATAGGCGGGCGCGGTGTCCTCGATGCCTTGGTGATAGGCGTTTGTGGCTTGAATGACCGCCCTTGCGCGCACCGTTCCGCCGGGGGTTTCCAGAACCCAAACCTCACCTTCCCGGCGCAGGTTGCGAACCGGACTGTTGGTGTAAATCTGTGCGCCGAACTCACGCGCCACTCGCGCCATACCCTGCACATAGGACAGTGGCTGGATCGTACCGGCCCGAGGATCAAACAGCGCCCCATGAAACGCCTCGCTACCGGTTCTTTGCGCTGCGGTCCGGGCCGACAACAGCTCGACCGGAGCGCCCGCCGTGCTAAGCTGCGCGTGGCGGGTTTTCAGATCGCGCAACCCGGCAGGTGAATGCGCGCAGTGAAGTGTTCCGTTCCGCACCGGCTCGCAATCGATCTGGTGCTTTTCGATCAGGGTAAAGACCTCGGACGGTGCTTGGGACAGAAGGTCAATCAGGCGGTCGCCAGTTGCCTGACCCAAGTGCTTGCGAATGTCGTCGGGGGGCAACCAAAGGCCCGCATTGACCAACCCGACATTCCGCCCCGAGCCGCCATGGCCGATGCCCTGCGCCTCCAACAGACAGACCGACGCACCGGATTTCGCAGCGTGTAGCGCGGCGGAACAGCCGGTGTATCCGCCCCCGATCACGGCCAGATCGACCGTCACATGGGCTGAGAGCGTCTCGGCGCTCAAGTCTTCACGGCACGTCTCGCGCCACAGAGAGTGTTCAGGGTTGGTCACGGGTCACCTTTCATCCTTGCACGCAGCATTAGCGCGCAAGGCAGCGGCAACTCAAGATGAGGAAAGCGGAACGTGGTTGTCAGGGTCGTGTCGGCGCAAATTTCGATGGCAGCGCTGAATATGCCCCTTGGGCCTGAACAAACCGCCCTCTGCAAACTGCCCGGCCCAACCAGCACAGTCTTTTCGACAGAAACGACGAAGATGGGCGGGAGCCCCCTAGACGTCGAGTGACCGCGCGATCAACTCTTTCATCACTTCGTTGGTGCCGCCATAGATCATCTGCACGCGTGCATCCGCGTAAAGACGGGCAATCGGGTATTCCATCATGAACCCATAGCCGCCAAACAGTTGCAGGCATTCGTGCATAATCTCGTTCTGCACCTCGGACCCCCAGTATTTGACCATCGAGGCTGTCGCGGCGTCCAGTTCTCCGGCCTCCAGCTTGGCGATACAGTCGTTCACGAAACTGCGCAGCACTTCGGCCTTGGTCTTGCACTCGGCCAGTTTGAAACGCGTGTTCTGGAAGTCCATGACACGCTGACCGAAGGCCTTACGCTCTTGCACGTATTTCACCGTCTCGGCGATCGCGAAATCGATTGCCCCAAGGGCCATCAGACCGATGGTCAGGCGTTCCCAGGGCAATTGCTTCATCAACTGATAAAACCCCTGCCCCTCATCCGGGCCCAGCAGGTTCGTCAGAGGCACTTTGACATCCTCAAAGAACAGCTCGGCGGTGTCGTTGCCCTTCATGCCCAGCTTTTTGAGGTTACGACCCCGGCGAAATCCATCCGCGCCTTCGGTTTCGACCGCGATCAGGGAGACACCCTTTGCCCCAAGGGACTTATCCGTTTTCGCCGCAACAACGATCAGGTCCGCCGACTGGCCGTTGGTGATGAAAATCTTGGACCCGTTGAGCTTGTAAGAGTTGCCATCCTTTTCGGCCGTCGTCCGCACGGCCTGAACGTCGGACCCGGTGCCCGGTTCGGTCATTGCAAGCGCGCCAACCATTTCGCCCGAGATCAGCTTGGGCAGCCATTTTTGCTTTTGGTCTTCGCTGCCATAGGTCGCGATGTAGTGGGTCACGATGGACTGAATTCCGTACCCCCAACCCGCATCACCGCGCGCGGCCTGCTCGTAGATCGTTACGGCATCAAATCCCATGCCGCCACCAACGCCGCCATATTCTTCGGCGACCGAACCCGCCATCAGCCCTGCTTCGCCGACCTTGTGCCAAAACGCGCGGTCGACAACGCCGCTGTCGGCCCATGTTTCAACATTCGGGGAAAGTTCATCATCCATGAACCGGCCTGCCATATCGGCAAACATGCGGTGTTCATCTGTAACCCAGGCGGCGGACGAGGTGAAAAGCGACATCTTCAGATCTCCGGATAAGCGTTTGTTATAGGCTACCTAGCCCAGCGCTTCCCGCCAATCCATGTGACGTGGCGTTGGGCCCCTGAACAACGCAACGTTCTTTCCCGGAGGGTTAGGCCAGGGCGGTTTTCAGCAGTAATGCGGCAGCCTCTTTGGCGTCTTCGGCAGGGTCGCCGCTTTTCAACAGAACGGCGGACACGATCGCACCTTCCTGTAACAAGACAATCTGCCGCGCCAGCGTTTCCGGTTCGGCCGTACCGGCCTTTTCTGCCAGACCGGTGAAATGATCCAGCATCACCTGTTTGTGCCTGGCGGCCTGAACATGGATCGGATGATCGGCCTCCTGATACTCGGCGCCCGCCTTAATGAACATGCAGCCGCGAAATTCGTCCTGTTCGAACCATTCCTTGAGGGCGTCGAAACTGGCCAGGATTTGCCCTGCCGGCGTGTTGGCCTTGTCTGACATACGTCCCAGAACCCACTCGCGAAAGCTTTCGTCCCGTAGGCGCAGGACGGCCAGGATCAATTCTTCCTTGGTGCGGAAATGCTTGTACATCGAGGTTTTCGACACGCCCGTTTCCACCACCAGCTTGTCCATGCCAGTCGCGTGAAACCCGTCGCGATAGAACACCTGCATCGCCTTGCGAACAAGCTCATCTCGTTTGTTTGGGCGCATGATCCCGCTCCTGCATGTACTGACCTGTACATATTAAACTTGGCCGCGCGGTTCAATCCACCTTGCCTACCCCGTTGAAATACATAGCTTTTCGCCCCGTTTCTTAAGGAATTACATCAAGTCGCAAAATAATACTTGAGTTTATTGACAGATCGGTACACCTTAGAGGTATTCTTACCGATCAGTTCACCCAAGGATTTGACCGATGAAACGACACGCCAACCTTGTTCCACCACAATATCTGCCGGTCCTGTTGACCCTGGCGATGATCGCCGCTGCACTCGTCTGAAAGAGCACCCGAAAATGTCCCGACCACCGCTGCCGCCCTTCACCGTCGAAACCGCCACGCAAAAGGTTCGTATGGCAGAAAACGCCTGGAATTCCCGTGATGCAGATGTCGTGACCCCGGCCTATACCGAACACAGCCAATGGCGGAACCGGGCCGAATTTCTGTCCGGCCACGCCGACATCCACGCCTTCCTGACCCGCAAGTGGCGCAAGGAACTGGACTATCGCCTGATAAAAGAGCTTTGGGCCTTTTCCGACAATCGCATTGCGGTGCGCTATGCCTATGAATGGCACGATGACAGCGGTCAGTGGTTCCGGTCTTATGGCAATGAGAATTGGGAATTTGCCGAGGACGGGCGCATGTCGCATCGTCACGCCTCGTTAAACGATTTGCCGATCACCGAGGATGACCGCCTGTTTCACTGGCCGCAGGGCGAACGCCCGGAAGACCATCCGGGGCTGTCAGACTTGGGTCTGTGAAAGGACAAACCATGCCGCGCGCCTTTTCCGAACTGACCTTCACCCCAGCCGTTCGCGCCCATCAGGAACGGATGGGATCGGCAAAAACCTATGCCAAGTTTATCGAAGGTGGCCCACAGCAAGGCCACCTGATCGGCGATGCGGAAAAAGCGTTTATCACAGCGCGGGACGGGTTCTATCAGGCCACCGTGTCCGAGACTGGATGGCCTTATGTTCAGTATCGCGGCGGCCCTGTCGGGTTCTTGAAGGTGCTGGGGACACAGACCATCGGCTATGCCGATTTTTCCGGCAACAAACAGTATATCTCGCGCGGGAATCTGGACGGGAACGATCGAATTGCGATGATCCTGATGGATTACGCCAATCAGCGCCGTCTCAAGATTCTGGGGCGTGTGGAGTTTACCGAAGGCGAGGCGGCCACAACCAGCCTGTATCCCGACGGGGCCACCACACGCGCCGAACGCGCCGTGATCATCCGGGTCGAGGCGCTGGACTGGAATTGCCCCAGCCACATCACGCCCCGCTATACCGAGGCTGAACTGCGCCCGCATCTGAACGCTTTGGGACAGCAACTGGCGCAGTTGCAGGCTGAAAATGAACGGCTGAAACAAGCACTGGCCCAATCGGATTAGGTCACAGAGACCCTTCAAATCACCTTCGCTGACGGAGGACGGACTACCATGCTACGTTCAACAATGAATATCGCGCTGATCGCGCTTGCAGGTTTCGGGTGCGCCTTGCTTGTTGTCCTCTATGGTTTTTTTGCCTCCCCGAATGCGGTCCGGACACAGCCTGCGACGGGTGAACAGACATTGTTGCTGGACCGTTTGCTGCAAAACTGACGGTGCACCTCGTCAGACGCCCTTCCGAATGCCCCAACTGCATTGACGCCTGATTTCCGCAAAAATCCATGGCGCGCCCATTGACCTTCCCGTCACTGGAATCCTCATATGGAGGGCAAACATAATTCCGAGACGAGTCGCATGGCACAGCCTGAACCAATACAGATCAAGATCACCGGACTGAACTGCGCCTCCTGCGTTGCGCGGGCCGAAGCTGCGTTGAACGGTGTTACAGGCGTCGAGTCCGCCTCGGTCAACTTTGCAACTCACACTGCGCAGGTCGTAACCACGGGTCCGGTTACGGCGCTGACCGCAGCGCTGGACGATGCCGGTTATCCTGCGGCTATCGAACAGATTGTCCTTGCGCTCAACGGGATGAACTGCGCCTCTTGCGTGGCAAAAATCGAACGCGCGCTTGCCGCGACCGCAGGTGTTTTGACTGCGGATGTCAATCTGGCGACCGGGGCGGCTCGGGTGACTTATCTTGAGGATGCCACCACGCCCGCGACACTGGCTCGGGTCGCGGCCGATCTTGGTTATCCGGCCCGGATTGAGGGGCAGAATGGCACTGCCCCCGCGACGCAGGATGATGAGGCGCAAAAGCTGAAGCAGACCACGTTGCTGGCCGCGCTGCTTGCGGCACCGGTGTTCATTCTTGAGATGGGCGGCCACATGATCCCCGCCTTCCACCACTGGGTGCACGGCACCATTGGCGCGCAAACCAGTCAATTGGTTCAATTCGCGCTGACAACGGTTTTGCTGATCGGTCCCGGGCGGGTGTTTTATCGAAAAGGCATCCCGTCCCTGCTGCGCGGAACGCCGGATATGAACGCGCTGGTCGCGTTGGGAACCGGTGCCGCCTACCTCTATTCGGTGACCGCGACCTTTGCGCCCGGCGTGCTGCCGCAAGGCACAGCAAATGTGTATTTCGAAGCCGCCGCTGTCATCGTGGTTCTGATCCTTCTGGGCCGCTGGATGGAAGCGCGCGCCAAAGGTAAAACCGGCGCAGCCATTCGCAAGCTGATCGGGCTGCAACCCAAAACCGCGCGAGTTGAACAGGGCGGCGCTGCTGTCGACCGCCCCATTGCCGACATCACTGTGGGCGACATCCTGCAAATTCGACCCGGTGAACGCATCGCGGTCGATGGGCAGGTGTTGGAGGGCTCTACGTTTGTGGATGAAAGCATGATCACAGGCGAACCCGTTCCGGTCGGCAAATCACCCGGCGATCCGGTTGTTGGGGGCACCGTAAACGGAACCGGTGCTCTGCGGGTGCAGGCCACGCGTGTCGGGGCCGATACAGTCCTGGCGCAGGTCATTCGATTGGTGGAACAGGCGCAGGGGGCCAAACTGCCAATCCAGGGGCTGGTGGACCGGATCACCTATCGCTTTGTTCCGGCGGTCATCACTGTCGCTGTTCTGACCATCCTCGCGTGGTTGCTATTCGGGCCTGCGCCCTCTTTGCCGCTGGCGCTGGTGGCCGGCGTCTCGGTGTTGATCATCGCCTGCCCGTGCGCCATGGGTCTGGCAACACCGACCTCGATCATGGTCGGCACCGGCCGTGCAGCCGAGCTGGGCGTGCTGATCCGCAAGGGCGATGCGTTGCAGCAATTGCAACAGGCAAAGGTGATCGCACTGGACAAGACCGGTACGTTGACACTGGGCCGTCCCGAATTCGACAACATTACACCGACAACCGGATTCGATCCGACCGAGGTGCTTCGTTTGGCTGCGGCGTTGGAAGCACGTTCAGAGCATCCGATCGCATCGGCAATCACGCGCGCCGGTCCCGCAGATTTGCCCGATGCGTCCGAGGTTCAATCCCTGACGGGCCTCGGGGTGCAGGGCGTGGTCGAAGGTCGGCGCGTTCTGATCGGGTCTCAAACGCTGATGCAGCGACAGGGCCTTGACCTTGGCGAGCTGCAAGCCGAGTCCGACGCCCGCGCCGCCGAAGGCGCAACGCCGCTTTTTGTGGCGATTGATGGGCGGCTGGCGGCAGCGCTGTATGTGTCCGACCCAATCAAACCCGGCACGCCCGAGGCGCTGGCGCGGTTGCGCGAGACAGGTGTGACGCTGGCTATGGTGACCGGCGACAACGCCCGCACGGCACAGGCCCTGGCAAACCGGTTGGGCATCGACCACGTCACGGCAGAAGTCCTGCCGGACGGAAAACGGGATGCAATCCAATCCTTGCGGAACAGGTTTGGCACCCTGGCCTTTGTGGGCGACGGCATCAACGATGCCCCTGCCCTTGCTGCGGCAGATATAGGTGTCGCCATCGGGACCGGCACCGACGTAGCGATCCAGACCGCGGATGTCGTATTGATGTCCGGCGATTTGCGCGGCGTGGCAAATGCGGTTGAAATAAGCCGCCGCACAATGCGTAACATTCGGCAGAATCTGGGCTGGGCCTTTGGATATAACATCCTTCTGATCCCGGTCGCGGCGGGGGTTCTCTATCCGTTTGGGGGTCACTTGCTGTCCCCGGCCTTGGCCGCAGGGGCGATGGCCTTGTCCAGTGTTTTTGTCGTCTCGAACGCGCTGCGCCTGCGGCGGGTGCGCGCGGATCTGCCTGATAAGGCAAAGGCGACATCCAAGGAGGCCCGCGCATGAATATCGGAGATGTCGCTGCACAAACCGGCCTGCCCGCCAAAACCATCCGCTACTACGAAGAGATTGCTCTGATCAAACCCCTGCGCGACGACAATGGATACCGGGTCTTCCGCCCTCAGGACCTGCACAAGCTGACCTTTCTGGGCCGCGCCCGCGCTTTGGGGTTCACCATCGAAGATTGCCGCACTCTGCTGGCGCTGTACGAAGACGAAACGCGGGCCAGTGCGGATGTCAAACGGGTGGCCCGCGATCATCTGGCGCAGATCGATGCCAAGATCGCGGACCTGAAGGCCATGCGTGATACGCTGAGTCACCTGATCGACGCCTGTGCAGGGGATGATCGCCCCGACTGCCCAATCCTTCAGGATCTGGGCGGCAAGGCGTGACGCGGGGTTGCCCTTTGGGCGCAGCTTTGCTTTGTCTCTGACCAACACTCCGGCCCGCTGAATGATACGGGGCCGGTCAGCAGAGAGGATCACCAAGTGGCAAAAGTTGCGTTTCTGGGTTTGGGCGTCATGGGCTATCCAATGGCCGGGCATTTGCAGGCGGCGGGTCATGAGGTGACCGTTTTCAATCGGACGGCCGCAAAGGCCGAAGCCTGGGTTGCCCAACATGGCGGCGCGATGGCGATCACCCCGCAAGAGGCTGCTCAGGGCGCAGATTTCGTGATGGCCTGCGTCGGCAATGACGACGATTTGCGTATGGTCTGCACCGGCGAGGACGGCGCCTTTCACGGCATGGCCGAAGGGGCAACATTCGTTGATCACACCACCGTGTCCGCCAAAGTCACACGCGAGCTGTATGCCGCGGCGCAAAGCAAGGGAATTGCCTTTGTGGACGCCCCGATCTCGGGCGGTCAGGCGGGTGCCGAAAATGGCGCATTGTCGATCATGTGCGGCGGCGATCAGGTGGCTTACGACGCGGCAGAGCCGATCATGCAGGTCTATTCCAAGATCTGCCGCAGGATCGGTGACAGCGGCGCGGGGCAGATGACAAAGATGTGCAACCAGATTGCCATTGCCGGTCTGGTTCAAGGCCTGAGCGAAGCGTTGCATTTTGCCGAAAAGGCCGGGCTGGATGGGCGCTCGGTCGTTGAGGTGATCAGCCAGGGTGCTGCCGGCAGCTGGCAGATGGCGAACCGCTATGAAACCATGCTGGACGATCATTTCGATCATGGATTTGCGGTGGACTGGATGCGCAAGGATCTGGGGATCTGTCTGGAGACGGCGAATGAAACCGGGGCCTCCTTGCCGGTGACGGCTTTGGTCGACCAGTTCTACAAGGATGTGCAAAAGCTGGGTGGCGGTCGGTGGGACACGTCCTCGCTGTTCAAGCGTTTGCGCGCGCTGGACTGAGGTCAGGGGGGCTGTCTGCCCCCCGCCGCGCCTGAAGGCGCGCCTCCCCCCGAAGATATTTTCAGCCAGATGAAGGGGATCCTGGTGTCGGACGAACAGGGTATGAGCGATATGACTGTGTTCTGGGCAAGCGCGCTGCGGCTGCACTGGGGGCTTGAGGCGCGTTTGACGCGGCTGGATGGTGAGTATGATCTGAACTTTCTGGTGCAGGCGAAAAACGGGCAGGATTACATTCTCAAGGTCATGCGCCCCGGCTGCGCGCGCGGTTTGGTGGATCTGCAGATCAAGGCGTTGGAGCATATTGCCGCGACGGCCCCGGGCCTGCCCTTCCCAAAGGTCTTTGCGGATTTGAATGGCGACGTTTTGCCGGAGATTCAGGACGAAACCGGTGCATCCCGTTTGGTCTGGCTGCTTGAGTGCTTGCCAGGCGAGTGTTACGCGCAAGCCGCGCCCAAAAGCGAGGAATTGATCCTGAGGTTGGGGCGTGTTCTTGGCGCGACGGATCGGGCGTTGGAAGGCTTCGCGCATGACGGGTTGGATCGGGCAGGGTTCAAGTGGGATCTGACGCAGGCCGGTTGGATTGCGGATCAACTGGGTGTCATTCAGGATGAAGACCGGCGCAGATTACTGGCCGAAATCGTCGCCGGGTTCGACGCCATTTCGGACAAGCTTACGAGCCTGCCGAGACAGGCCATTCACAACGACGCCAACGATTACAATGTTCTGATCGAGGGCGCGCTGGGTCAGGGCCAAACCGTCACGGGCTTGATCGATCTGGGTGATATGTGCGCTGCGCCCCGCGTGTGCGACCTGGCCATTGCCGGTGCCTATATCGTGCTGGATCACCCGAAACCCGAACGTGCGCTGACAGCACTGGTACGCGGCTATCACGCCGCGAACCGCCTGAGCCCGCAGGAGCTTGATCTGATCTGGCCACTTCTGCGGATGCGGTTGGCTGTGTCCGTGGTGAACTCGACCCTGATGGCGGCGGAGAACCCGGTTGATCCCTATGTGACGATTTCACAGGCTCCGGCGTGGCGGTTTCTGGAAAACGCTGCGGTCAATGGCGGCTTGATGCCAGCGCGTCTGCGCGCCGCATGTCACCTGCCGGTCACCGACGGGGCCGAGCGTGTTCACGCTTATCTGGCGGCACATCGCGGTCACTTTGCCCTGATGTTCGGACAAGACCTTGGCGAGGTTCCCATGGGCTCGCTGTCGGTGGAAAACTCGACCTGGCCGCAAAACCCGTTCCACATGCCTTTAGAAGAAGCCGCGCGGGTCGGGGAAGAGTTCGGAGACGGGCTCTGGCTGGGATATTACAACGAACCGCGGCTGATTTATGCGGAACCGGGGTTTCGCAAAGGCCCGTGGAAGGCGTCCGACCGGCGGACAGTGCATCTGGCGGTGGATGTCTTTGCCCCGGCAGGGACCGCATTGCACGCGCCTGTCAGTGGGCGGGTCGAAGTGGTCGAAAACCGGGACAGCCATCTGGATTATGGCGGCGTGGTGATCCTGCGCCATGAAACGCCCCAAGGCGATCCGTTCTACACCCTCTACGGCCATCTGGACCCCGAGGTCTGTGATCGGCTGAAACCGGGCGATCCCGTGGCGCAGGGCGCGGCCTTCGCACAGCTTGGCGATGCCCGCCAGAATGGCGGCTGGGCCCCGCATGTGCATTTCCAATTGGCGCTGACAACGGTTGGGATGGAGGCCGACTGGCCCGGCGTGGGCGACCCGGACGAGATGTTCCTGTGGCACGCGGTCTGCCCGAACCCCGCCGCGTTGTTGAACTTGCCGGATGACAAGGTGCTCTATCAACCCACCGACAAGCAGACCATTCTGCAAGGCCGTCACGACCATTTCGGCGGTAACCTGTCGTTGACCTATGATGATCCGGTCATGCTGGTGCGCGGATGGAAGCACCATCTGTTCGACGAATGGGGCCGCCCCTATCTGGACGCGTATAACAATGTCCCCCATGTGGGCCATGCGCATCCTCGCATTCAGGCCGTTGCGGCGGATCAGTTGAAGCGCATGAACTCGAACACGCGGTATCTGCACCCGGCACAGACGGCGTTTTCCGATAAGATCTTGTCGAAACTGCCCGATCACCTTGAGGTCTGTTTCTTCGTCAATTCCGGCACCGAGGCCAACGAACTGGCCCTGCGGCTGGCCCGCGCCCATACCGAGGCCAAGGGGATCGTGACGCCGGACCATGGCTATCACGGCAATACCAACGCGGCGGTGGCAATCTCGGCCTATAAGTTCAACAAACCCGGCGGGGTTGGTCAGGCGGATTGGGTTGAACTGGTCGAGGTCGCGGATGATTATCGCGGATCGTTCCGGCGCGACGATCCGGACCGCGCCCAGAAGTTCGCCGATTTCGTCGATCCGGCGATTGCCGCGTTGCAAGGCAAAGGCCATGGGCTTGCCGGGTTTATCGCGGAAACCTTCCCCTCGGTCGGGGGGCAGATCATTCCACCCAAGGGCTATCTGCCTGCTGTTTATGAGAAAATTCGCACCGCCGGGGGGGTTTGCATCGCGGATGAGGTGCAAACCGGGCTGGGTCGTTTGGGTGACTACTATTTCGGTTTTGAGCATCAGGGCGCGCTGCCGGACATCGTTGTGCTGGGCAAGCCCATCGGCAACGGCCACCCTCTGGGCGTTGTGGTCACCACCAAAGAGATCGCCCAAAGCTTTGACAACGGGATCGAGTTTTTCTCGACCTTTGGCGGCTCGACCCTGTCGTGCCGGATCGGCAAAGAGGTGCTGGATATCGTCGATGGCGAAGGTCTGCAGGAGAATGCGCGCCTGATGGGTGCGCGGCTGATCGACGGGTTGCGTCAGATTGAGACTGATTTCGGATGTGTCGGCGACGTAAGGGGGATGGGGCTGTTTCTGGGGGTGGAGTTGATCAACCCTGACGGCTCAGAAGGCACTGAAATCTGCAAATACGTCAAGAACCGGATGCGTGACCATCGCATCCTGATTGGCAGTGAGGGGCCAAAGGACAATATCCTGAAAATCCGCCCGCCGCTGACCATCGAGGCCGAGGATGTGGATATGATTCTGTTCGCGCTGAGGGATGTGTTGTCAGAGGTCGGTGATTTCACCCCGGCGCAGGTTTGCGATCACGACCACCATCACGCGGCATGTGGCTGCTGTTGACAAAGTAACCCCGGCCGTTAAGCCGGGGTTTACCGCGTCGCTTAATGCAACACGGTCGAGGGGGTCTGGTGGCCGGTGGTCTGCACCGGAATGGCCGTCATCATGCGCCGCAGGGTCAGGCCCAGTTCCTCGGACAGTGATGCCAGAGCCGGAGCAAAATCCGGGCGCACGATCAAGGATGCCATCATCATCGCATCCTCGCGCGCGCCTTCGGCTGCCGCGCCAATCATCTGCGCGAAACAGTTTTCATCCGCGCCCAGGCATCCGCATCCCAACCCATGCCGCACCAGCGGTCGGCGACCGTGATGGGCACACAGCGAGCACAGTCGATCCAGCGTCAGCATCGCCGCCCGGCCCTGATCCGCGCCCAGCGCAATGTCGAAATCACTTGCGGCATCGGCACGGCCCTTGGGGCCATCGCCCCAAAGCCGCAGATACATAACAGCACCTGCTTCGATCGGGTCGAGGTCGGACAACCGGCCAACGGATGCCCCACCCCGCGACGTCGGCGCGCTCATTTGGTGAGAATCAATTTGCCCGCGCGAGTGATGCGCAGGGTATACATTTGATCGCCCAGCTCGATATGGGCCAGGTTGCCACCCTTTGTCAGCTCTTCGGCTTTGTGCGAAGGCAGCATGGACACAGCATAGGATTGAGTAGGGGTCGGGGTCTGCGCGTTCATCGGTCAACTCCAGAAGTTTTCAGGCAAACGGCCTTGTTTGTTCGCGGTTTTTTACTCTGGCTGACCCGAGAAAGGGCTGGCTCTCTGTTCCTGCGCTTAATCTGATTATTTTAGTAAGGTATGTCAAGTGCCCTGTTTGCACTTGCGAGCATTTGCCGGTTTGCGACCAGCGCCAAGCCGCGATAAGTCTTTGACAAATTCAGCAATTAGGCAGGTATTCAGTGATGGCAGCGGTTGTTTTTGACCTCGATGGAACTTTGGTCGACAGCCTCGGCGATATCGTGGCAGCAGCGAACCGGACGCTGGACGACGTCGGCCTGCCGCCCCTGCCCCCAGAGGTCATCGGTCGATTCGTCGGCAACGGCCTGCCCAAGCTGGTCGAGCGCGTGATCCTGCACCGCAACCTGCCGATGGACCGTCACGGCGAACTGACCAACGTGATGCTGGCCCATTACAATGCCGGGGCCAGCAAAACGACCGTGCCCTATGATGGAATTCCCGAGGCGTTGGGCGACCTCAAACGCATGGGATGCACCCTTGGCGTCTGTACCAACAAGCCTGAGGTCCCGGCCCGTCACGTGCTGGATGCGCTGAACTTGTCGCATTTCTTCGATGCGGTCCTTGGCGGCGACAGCCTGAACACTCGAAAACCGGACCCCAACCACCTGTTCGCCAGCTTCGACGCGCTCAGCGCCCCAGGGCCACGCCTGTTTGTCGGGGACAGCGAAGTGGATGCAGAAACCTCGGACCGGGCGGGGATTCCGTTTTTGCTGTTTACACAAGGCTACCGAAAATCGCCGGTCGCGGACATTCCGCACACCGTTGCCTATGACAGCGCAACAGAATTGCCGGCGTTGGTATCCCGGATGCTGGAAGAGGCACAGTAAACCCACGCCCAAAGATTATTGAGGGGCCGGCCGAGGGGGTAGTGACCAGCCCCTCATCGGGGAAAAACTGTTTGGTCGCGCGCGACTTGTGGTTGGGTTCGTTCTAACGAATCCCTTTTCGCGGCGAAATTGGGGGTTTCCCGTAGAGAAACAAAAAAAATGAAAAAGGCTGCTTTGGATACCTGCGACGGTCCCGCAGTTTCAATCAGACCGAACTGGCGAACAGGATGCTGTTCACGCTCGTTCCGCGACTTCTGCGAGCCTTAGTCCTATTGTGCGGCAGAGTTCACACCGCGTTGATCCTGATAGTGTTTTGCCTTCGACATTTTCCCGATACCCGGATTGAACGAGTTGGTCGGATCGCAGCATGTGTAATGTGCCGCCAGATCGGGCTTGGCCTTATACAGGTGGCCAACATTGTGTTCTGCCGGGTATTCCGCCCCGCGCTGATCGAACAGCTTCAGCATCGCAGCCTTGAGCGCCTTGGGATCTGCCCCCTTCCGGACCACGTAATCCTGATGCATCACGTGGCACATGAAGTGGCCGTAATAGAGTTTGTGGACCAGTTGATCCTCGATCTCGGGGGGCAGTTTTTCCAACCATTCCCTATCGTTGCGGCGCAGGGCGACATCCAGCGCGATGATGTCTTCAACCTCATTGGCATGGATGGCCATATAGCGCACGGCGGCACCCGCGGCGGCAAACCGGTGCAGACCGGCAATCTTGGCCTCGCGCGCGTCGCATTCGAAGAAATCCGCATCACGGTCTTTCAGAAATTCCGGCAACCAACTGGCGGCCTCGGCGATGCCACCCTCTTTCATCTTCAGGATCAGGTGGTGTTCGTACTTGTCCCGGAACTGCGTCATTCGTTTAGGCAGTACGCGGGGCCACAAAGACACCGCCATTTGCATGAACCTGTCGGTAAAACTGCTGAGGAACGGAACGCGGCGCAAACGGGCATCCACGGCCCCCTTTATGGCAAAGAAGAATGGCAGCCGATCTGTGCCCAGCTTGTCGATCATCACCACCGTGTCCTTGCCGTATTTCGCGGTGATGTCGAATACCTCACGCTGCATGTATTCGGCGGATACCGGCAGAGACTGGAACTCGGACAGGATATGTCGACGCAAGTCTGCCAGATCCTCGGGGTCGTTGGTTCCGATATAGAAGACCTGTTCGGCCTTGTTCTTGGGGAAGGTATCAAGACGCACGGCAAACACCGCCAATTTTCCGGCGGATCCGGCGGATTCGAACAGTTTGGCCTTGTCCGCGTTGAACCGCGCAGGTGTTTCGGCATCCACGTCCCGTACGATCTGCGCATAGTCGCTGGCCGAGGCGCGCTTGTTCGTCGCCCCCGGATTGCGCTCGAACTGTCCTGCATCGAGATTGGCAAGGATTTCCTCGGGCGTTTCGCCCAGATCGATGCCCAGATGGTTGACCAGTTCCAACTCGCCCTGTTCGGTGATCCGGGCATAGACGGACAGTTCCGTATAAACCGGCCCGCGTTCAACCAGCGAACCGCCCGAGTTGTTGCAGACGCCACCCACAATCGACGCGCCGATACAGGATGATCCGATCACCGAATGCGGCTCGCGCCCAAGCGGGGCCAGCAGTTTCTCCAATGCAAACAGGGTGGCGCCCGGAAAGCTGACGATCTGCGCGCCATCATTCAGGGGCACCAGAGCATCCATCCGCCGCGTGTTGATCAGCACCACATCGCGATCATAACTGCCCGAAGGGGTCGACCCCTCGGTCAGTCCGGTATTGGCCGCCTGCATAATGACGATCTTGTCGGCGGCAACGCAGGCTTGCAGCACCTTCCACTGTTCCAACAAAGAACCGGGTTGAATGACGCACAGCGCCTCCCCCTCGCCCGAGCGGAAGCCGCGCCGGAACCGTTCGGTCGCGCGTTCGCCTGTCAGGACATGGCGCGATCCGACGATGGAACGGAAATGTTTGATCAGCGCGTCATTGGTCATGGCAGCCTCCGGCCCGTTCTATACGTTGCGAAAACGGATGTTCTCGCGGCTCAGTTGATCGATGCTGGTGACGCCCATCAGTTTCATGTCGCGTTCAATCTCGGCCCGCATCAAGCCAAGGGAGCGTTCGACCCCCGCCTGCCCTGCAGCGGCCAGCGGGTACAGATAGTGCCGTCCGACGCCCACAGCTTTGGCCCCTATCGACAGTGCCTTCAGCACATGCGTGCCACGTTGGATGCCACTGTCCATCATCACGTCCAGCTTGTCACCCACCGCATCGACAATCTCGGACAGTTGATCGAACGGCGTGCGCGATCCGTCCAGTTGCCGCCCGCCGTGGTTCGACAGGATGATGCCGGTGCAGCCGATCTCAGCCGCGCGTTTGGCGTCCTCGACGGTCATGACGCCCTTGAGGCAGAACTGACCGTCCCAGTCGCGCACCATCTGCGCCACGTCATCCCAGTTCATCGACGGATCCAGCATGTCGGTGAAATACCCACCGATGGAGCTGGCCCCACCGCCCATATCCACATGCTCCTCTAGCTGCGGCAGGCGAAATTTCTCATGCGTGACATAGTTGATCCCCCACATCGGCTTGATTGCGAACTGGATCATGCCGCCCAGCGTCAGGCGGAACGGGATCGAGAACCCGGTGCGCAGGTCGCGTTCGCGGTTGCCGCCGGTGATGCTGTCAACGGTCAGCATCATCACCTCGACACCAGCCTCTTTAGCGCGCTGCATCATGGCCGAGTTCAACCCGCGATCCTTGTGGAAGTAAAACTGATAGACCTGTGGGTTCTTGTGTTTCTGGCGCAGTTCTTCCAGCGACACCGTCCCCAGTGACGAGACCCCGAACATCGTCCCGTATTTCTCAGCCGCCGCCGCCACCGCGCGTTCCCCCTGATGGTGGAACAGGCGCTGCAGGGCGGTGGGTGAGCAATAGACCGGCATATCCAGCTTTTGCCCCATCACCGTCACCGACATATCCACGTCCTTCACGCCGCGCAGGACCGAGGGCAACAGGTCGCAACGGTCGAACGCGTTGGTATTTTCGCGATACGTCACCTCATCATCCGCGCCACCGTCGATGTAGTTGAAGATCGGTCCCGGCAGCCGCTGTTTGGCCAACCGCCGGAAATCGTGGAAGTTATGACATTGGGTCAGGCGCATTGTTGAGGCTCCTTAATAGGCGACCGAGGGCAGCCAGGTGGCCAATGTGGGCCACAGGAAGACCAGCGCCAGACCGGTCAGCTGCAACAGGACAAAGGGGATGATGCCTTTGTAGATGTGGGTCAGCTTGATCTCGGGCGGGCAGACGCCTTTCAGATAGAACAGGGCGAATCCAACCGGCGGTGTCAGGAAGCTGGTTTGCAGCGTCACCGCGACAAGGATGACAAACCACACCAGCGCCGGTTCATCCAGAACGCCAAAACCGGGAATGTCGATGCCCAACCCGTTCACGATGGGGCGCATCAGGGGCAGCACGATCAGCGTGATCTCGATCCAGTCCAGCACAAAGCCCAGGAGGAAGACGATGAACAGGATGAATAGGATCGTGCCGTTGGCACCGAACCCGGTTGATTGGACGACGTGTTCGATCAGCTCGTCCCCACCCAGTTCCCGCAGGACGTAGGAGAAAACGGTCGCGCCAAGGAAGATCGCGAAGATATAGGCGGTGGTGTTGAAGGTCGAGACCAGCACGTTCCACAGTTTCGCGAAGGTCAGCTTGCGATAGCCAAGCGCCAGCAGCGTCGCACCCAACGCACCGATACCTGAGGCCTCGGTTGGAGTGGTCAGACCAGCAAAGATCGACCCCAGAACCGCGAGGATCAGCATCAGCGTCGGGATGACCGCGATCAGCACGTCCTTGACGGCGGCCCAGTCGGGGGCCTTTGCGCCCTCGGGCACCGGGGCTGCGTCGGGTTTCACCAGCGCGAGGATGAAGATATAGGTCAGGTACAGACCACCGATGATCACGCCCGGAAAGACGGCGGCCATGAACAGGTCTCCGACAGACAGGGCCATCTGGTCGGCCATGATCACCAGCATGATCGACGGCGGGATCAGAATGCCCAGCGTGCCCGAGGCTGAAACCACACCCGCCGCTAGTGTCGGCTGGTATTTCTGCTGCATCATCGAAGGCAGCGACAGCACACCCAGCAGAACAACCGACGCACCAATGATGCCGGTCGAGGCAGCCAGAATGATCCCGATCAGGGTCACGGTGATCGCCAGCCCCCCGCGCACCGTCCCGAACAGGCGCTGCATCGAGGACATCAGACGCTCGGCCACACCGGATTCGTCCAGCATCAGGCCCATGAAGATAAACATCGGCAAGGCCACGAGAACCGCGTTGGACATGGTCGCATAAACCCGGTTCACCACCGCGCCGAGGGTCAGGTAATCGAGCCCCGTAAATGTGCTTTCAAGGCCCGTCCACAGCATCAGATCATTGTCGAACAGGTAGGCCAGACCACAGTAGGCCACACCGACACCGGCCAGAACCCAAGCCACCGGGTAGCCGGTAAACAGCAGCGCGATGAAGGTCAGGAACATCGCGATGACCAGTTTTTCCTCGGTCGTCTCAACAAGGAAGGTCAGGCCCACACAAACGGCGGCAAAGACAGCCAGCACCAGCAGGATACGGCGCAGCGGCGCGCCTTCGCGTTCCGAGACCGGTCCGTATAGCAACGCGTGCCCATCGTGGATCAACCGCGCCAGCGCCGCCAAAGCCAGCAGGATGAAACTGATCGGAATGACCGCCTTGAACGCCCAACGAGCAGGCAGACCGGTGGGGCTGTCAGACCGTTCATTGACGCGGAAGCTTTCGTAGAAATAGTCGTACCCCTGATCGATCATCAGATAGATGAACGGGGTCAGCAGGGTCAGGATGCCGATCACTTCGATGATCCGCTGCGCACGGCGAGACAGCTGCATATGCAGGACGTCCACACGCACATGACTGTCGGTGATCAGGGCATAGGAAATGCCGATCATCGTGACGATGCCGTAAAAGTGCCACTGGATCTCATCCAGCTTGGGATAGTTCTGGCTGAACAGATAGCGCAGCGAGACCTGAGAAAAGATCGCCGCCATCAGCAGGACGTTCGCCCACATGACCACGTGACCTACGGCCTTGACGCTGCTGTCGATGGCGACGGCGATTTTCTGGCGGTCAGTCTCGGGATGTTCCAGGATGCCTTCATAGGCTTCGACCGGATCGTTGAGGTTCTTTTGCGTGGCCATGGTCATTCCTCGCTCAGCAGCCCGGCGCGCGGGCGGTGAAAGGTTAGAAAGTCCGAAATTCAGAAACAAAGAACCGGAGCGACGGTTGCCGCCGCCCCGGTTGCGTCAGTCAGGAAGGTTACTGACGCGGGAGGAAGGCGTTGGTCTTCCACAGGTCATAGCCGTCACGGAATTCGTTCATATCGGCCAGGACTTTGGCAAAGAAGGCGTCGTTTGCGGCTTCCTCAGCAGCAACCTCTTCCCAGGTCGCGCGGAAGGTATCCAGCATCTCGGGCGACCATTGCTTGATGGTGACACCGTTGTTTTCGACATTGTCGATCAGCGCTGCGTGCTGGATCGCTTCACCCTCGGCAAAGCTGTCGGCCATCGATGCCTTGCAGGCGTTTTCGATGATCGCCTTGTGCTGATCGCTGGTCTCGTTCCAGACATCCTTGTTGATCATCAGCTCAAACACGGTCGCCTGCTGGTGCCAGCCAGGGAAATAGTTGAACTTGACCAGCTTGTGGAAACCCAGACGCGCATCAATCGCGGGCATCGAGAACTCGGTCGCGTCGATGGCGCCTTTTTCCAGCGCGGGGAAAATCTCACCACCCGGCAGCAGCGAGGTTGCGACGCCCAGTTTCTGCATGACTTTACCACCCAGACCGAAGAAGCGCATTTTCAGGCCGTTCAGGTCTTCGGGCGAGTTGATCTCGGTCGCGAACCAGCCCGAGGTTTCGGGGGCAATAACCGCGCAAGGGATGACGTGGACGTTGTAGCCGGCCTGATCGTACATCTCCTGATACAGGCTCATGCCGTTGCCGTAATACAGCCACGCCATGTATTCGCCCGCTTCGGGGCCAAAAGGCACGGCCGAGAACAGCGGCGCGGCGGGGATTTTACCGGCCCAATACCCGGCAGTGGTGTAGCCCGAGTTGATCTTGCCGGTGGACACAGCGTCCAGAATTTCGAACGGCGGAACCAGCTTGCCCGGCTCATACACCTTCATTTTCAGCGTACCGCCCGACATCAGGTCCAACTGCTCGGCCACGCGCGGAATCGGCGAGCCCAGGCCCGGCAATTCGGTCGAGAAGGCAATCGGGGTTTTCAGCAACAGCTTGTCAGCGGCAATCGCTGGTGCGGCCAGAACGCTGGCAGCAACGGCCAGGCTCGTCAGGGTCTTCTTCATGAAATCTCCTCCAGGGTAGGTCGGGCAAGTGCCTCGATCAGCGGCGCAGGCTCTTCCAGCGCCTCTCCGGTGGTAAACTAACTTTACCATTACAAACCAGTCAACAATTTTGTTTACCAGTGGGTAAGATCATCAAGGCAATTACAGGAGCTTTCCCAATTTAATTTGATCGACGACGGGCGCTCCCTCAGCGTCCGCCACGCCGAAAATCGCATTTAAATGAATGAATTGTGCCCAAAAATCAGGCACAGCGTGTTTTCTTGAGTTTTTCCAACAGATGGTTATATTTATTTACCAATAGACCCGTTCTTTACACCCAAAGCGAGGCGACACCCATGTCCACCAAAGCGATTTTCGAACCAGTCGGACACGAATCGCTGGCTGACGCAGTGGTTGCGCAGATCGAGGATCTGATTGCTTCGGGCATCCTGAAACAGGGGCGCAAACTGCCGTCGGAACGCGATCTGGCCGAGATGCTGCGCGTGTCACGCCCGAAACTGCGCGAGGCATTGTCGGTTCTGGAAGAACGCGGCCTTGTGACCACGCAACACGGCGAAGGCACCTTTGTTGCCGCTTTGACCGGCCAAGCGATGCTGCCAGCCCTTTTGGCCCTTTACGAACGGCACGAGCCTGCGTTTTTCGACTATCTGGAATACCGGCGCGAGCAGGAAGGCTTTGCCGCCCGTCTCGCCGCGCGTCGTGCGACCAAGGCCGATAAGGAACGTATTGCCGAGATTCTGGCCGAAAACGAACGTGCCTGGCAGGAGAATGACGCAAAGGCATCGCGCGAGGCAGATTTTGCGCTGCATGCCGCAATTGTCGATGCCAGCCAGAACGCCACGTTGATCCATATGATGGCCTCGATCTACGAGTTGACCAAACAGGGCGTTTTCTACAACCGCAGCTTTTTGAAATCGATTGATGGTTCGGGCAAGAAGCTGCTCGACCAACATCTGGAACTCGGTCAGTCCGTCATAGATGGGGACGAGCAGCGCGCTGAACAGGCGGCGTTCGATCATATCGATTTCGTGGAAGACTCGTTCCGGCTGGGCATCGAACAACAGCGGCGCGAGGTGATGGCTGAAAAGCGGCGGATACTCTCAACGTGACTGAGTGAGACCAAGATCGCCTCAACGACCAAAAAATAAAAATATTTTCCACTATATGAAAAATACGACCTGCCCCCTATGATTTTGCCGAAACGCAATAAGGGGGCTGGATTGGACACACCGAAACGACCGCGCGGCAGGCCGAAATCCCTGTTCAAGGAAAGCTCGGCCGGGACGCTGCAATCTCTGGACCGCGCCCTTGGCACCCTCAGCGCCGTTGCCCGGCTGGAACGCTGCACTCTGACGGATCTGAGCCGCGAGACCGGCGTGCCGACCGCAACCACCCATCGCATACTGGCCACGCTCGCCAATCGCGGCTTTGTGCGCTTTGACGAAGACCGGCAGGAATGGATGGTCGGGATCGAGGCGTATCGCGCCGGGGCCGCCTTTCTGAAACGCAACAACGTGGTCGAAATCTCGCGACCCATCATGCACAGGCTGATGCAGGAGACAGGCGAGACCGCAAATCTGGCCGTACCAGACGCCGGAGACGTGGTTTTTGTCGGCCAGATCGAGACGAAGAACCCGATCCGCGCCTTTTTCCCGCCGGGTGCGCGGACGCCCATGTACGCCTCGGGCACGGGCAAGGCGATTCTGGCCGCGATGGAGCCCGATGGCGTGCGGAAACTGCTGTCTTCATCAACGCTCGAAGCCTTCACTGAACACACGCACAACGATGTCACCTCTCTTGAGGCGGATTTGCATGTTATCCGGCAGCGTGGCTGGTCGTATGATGTCGAGGAACGTTATCTCGGGATGTCCTGTATCGGTGCGGTGATATTCAACGAACAAAACCTGCCCTGCGCCGGAGTGTCCGTGTCCGGGCCAACCGCGCGGTTCAATTCTGAAACGGTTGATCGGTTCGGCGATCTGGTCTCAGCCGCTGCACGTGAAATCACGCGCGCCGTTGGAGGACGGCCGAAGCACCCTTATTAGATGTCCTGTCCGGGCGGGTCCAACGGTCCGCCGGGGGCCAGCAGGGCCCGTTCCGACAGCCAGGGATTAAGGTCCAGCGCGTCTTTCAGCGCCGTTCTTGCCTCGTCCAGCCGGTTCAGGCCCAGCAGCGACAAGGCCCGCCCGCTGATCGCCGCAACATGGTTCGGAGACAGCTCAATCGCGATGTCGAGGTCGCGCAGCGCCGATCCGTAATCCTGCCGCAGGTAATTGACAAAGGCCCGCTGATTGTACCCTTCCGCATATTGCGGGCAGTAGTCGACTAGCGCGTTCAACTCGTCCAAAGCCCCGATCAGGTCCCAAGCCTCGCGCCGCGCCATGCCCCGATCCAGCATAGTCTGGGATTTGGCATCGGGCGCATCGGTCCAAAGCTCCCACATCTGGCTGGAGAATACGCGCGCCTCAGTCTCGGACCGGGCCTTTTGGGTCTGCGCAATCAAGTCACCGACGCCGTCGATGTGATCCGGGGCGTCCGGGCAAGACTGCGCTGTCGCCGCAGACGCTACCGCACACCCAATGATCGCTGCCTGGAGTAGATGTCGCATAATCCAAGGATGGCGCGGGATGAGGTTCTGTCAAGTTGCGTCCAGTGCGCCCAGCATTCCGGTTTCCTTTACAGCCTCCATCGCGACAAAGGTCGATGTGCTGGCCACATGCGGCAGGGATGAGATCTTTTCGGCCAAAACAGCCCGGTATTCCGACATGGAACCGGTCCTGACCTTCAGCAGATAGTCGAAATTCGACGCGATCATATGGGCCTGTTCAATCTCGGCGATCTTACGAACCGCGGCGTTGAATTCGGCCAGCGCCTTTTCCCGCGTGTCCGTCATGCGTACCTCGACAAACGCCACGTGATCCAGGCCCAGCCGGATCGGATCCAGCATCGCGCGGTAGCCTTTGATGACCCCATCCGCCTCAAGCCGTTTCAACCGCGCCTGTGTCGGAGATTTGGACAACCCGATCCGCCGGGCCAGATCCGCGACCGAGATACGCCCATCCTCGGCCAGTACTTGCAGGATGGACCGGTCGAACCGATCCAGTTCGGGAAAGTGCATTTGCATCGTTCAAACCCCAATTTTCAGGCGAATGGCCCATGACACCTCAATCTTCAAGCGATTGTCCTGATTTTTTACGAATATACTACTAAAAACGCCCGGAGGATTCATGTCACACAGCCTGCGCACCCTAATCGACACTCAAACCTATGCGGACCAGTCATCTGTGCTGCAGTCCCTGATCGACACGGCAAACCTGACCGACGCAGATCGCACCGTCATTTGCGCCGCCGCCGCCCAGCTTGTCCGCGACATCCGGTCAAGCACCTCGCCGGGGATGATGGAGGTGTTTCTGGCCGAATACGGCCTGTCGACCGACGAAGGCGTGGCCCTGATGTGTCTGGCCGAGGCGCTGTTGCGCGTGCCGGATGCAGACACGATCGACGCGCTGATCGAAGACAAGATTGCGCCCTCGGACTGGGGCAAGCATCTGGGTCAGTCCTCATCCTCGCTGGTCAATGCCTCGACCTGGGCTTTGATGCTGACCGGCAAGGTGCTGGATGAGGGCAAGGCGTCCCCCGTCAGCGCCCTGCGCGGGGCGATCAAACGGCTGGGTGAGCCGGTCATTCGCACGGCCGTTGGCCGCGCCATGAAGGAAATGGGCCGGCAGTTCGTTCTGGGAGAGACCATTCAATCCGCCATGGGCCGCGCCAGCGGGATGGAGGCCAAGGGCTACACCTATTCCTATGACATGCTGGGCGAGGCCGCGCGCACCGAGGCAGATGCCGCCCGCTATCACCTATCCTATTCCCGCGCCATCGCCGCCATTGCCGAGGCGTGCACCCATGACGACATCCGCGCAAACCCCGGCATCTCGGTCAAGCTGTCCGCTCTGCACCCTCGCTATGAATTGGCACAGGAAGAGCGTGTCATGGATGAGCTAGTGCCGCGCCTGCGCGCACTGGCCCTTTTGGCCAAAGCCGCTGGCATGGGTTTGAACGTGGACGCCGAAGAGGCCGACCGCCTGTCACTGTCGTTGCAAGTGATCGAAGAGGTCATGGCCGAGCCTGCGCTGGCCGGATGGGATGGCTTTGGCATCGTTGTGCAGGCTTACGGGCCGCGTGCGGGATTGGTGCTGGATACGCTCTATGACATGGCGCAGCGCCATGACCGCAAGCTGATGGTCCGTCTGGTCAAAGGCGCCTATTGGGATACCGAGATCAAGCGTGCGCAGGTCGAAGGGGTCGATGGGTTCCCTGTCTTTACCCACAAGGCCGCAACCGATGTGTCCTATGTCGCCAATGCGCGCAAGTTGCTGGGCATGACCGACCGAATCTATCCGCAATTCGCGACCCACAACGCCCACACCGTCAGCGCCATCCTGCATATGGCCGAGGACCAGCCGTTCGAATTCCAACGCCTGCACGGCATGGGTGAGACGCTGCATCAACTGGTCATGGAGAAGCACAAGACCCGCTGCCGCATCTATGCTCCCGTCGGGGCGCATCGTGACCTTCTGGCCTATCTGGTCCGGCGCTTGCTGGAAAACGGTGCGAACTCGTCCTTCGTGAACCAGATCGTGGATGAGGCCGTGCCGCCGGAAGAGGTTGCCGCCGACCCGTTCACCGCTGTTCAGGCGGCCTCGACACCGCTTCCGACCGGGCCGGAACTGTTTCTTCCGGAACGCCCGAATTCCAAGGGGTTTGACCTGCGGCATACACCGACGCTCGATAAGATCGATGCGGCGCGGGACCGGTTCCGGGCGCATCACTGGTATGCGCAGCCCCTGCTGTCCGAACAGGCCAAACCCGCGGCGGATCAACCTGTCATCAACCCGGCGCACCCTCAGGACAAGCCCGGCGCGGTTGCCCCCGCCAGCACCGCAGATGTCGAACTGGCTTTGGCCTCGGCCAGCCCATGGCAGGCCCCTGCCGCGCAACGCACTGAGGTTCTGAACAAGGCCGCTGATCTGTACGAGGCCCATTTCGGTGAGCTGTTTGCCCTTTTGGCCCGCGAAGCCGGGAAATCGCTGCTCGATGCGGTCGCGGAGTTACGCGAAGCGGTGGATTTCCTGCGCTACTATGCGGCCAACATCCCTGCGGCCAAGCCTGCCGGGATTTTCACCTGCATCAGCCCGTGGAACTTCCCGCTGGCGATCTTCACCGGTCAGATTTCCGCAGCGCTGGCAACCGGCAATGCGGTTCTGGCAAAACCCGCACCGCAAACCCCGCTGATCGCGCATCGCGCCATTCAGTTGCTGCACGAGGCCGGGGTGCCCCGTGATGCGCTGCAACTGCTTCCCGGCGGGCCAGAGGTGGGCGCGGCGCTGACTTCGGACGCGCGCATCTCGGGCGTGGCCTTCACGGGATCGACGGCAACGGCGCTGAAAATCCGCTCGGCCATGGCACAGAACATGCGGCCCGGCACGCCGTTGATCGCTGAAACCGGCGGTCTGAATGCGATGATCGTCGACAGCACCGCGCTGCCGGAACAGGCCGTGCAATCGATCATCGAAAGCGCGTTTCAGTCCGCTGGCCAGCGATGCTCGGCCCTGCGTTGCCTGTATCTGCAAGAGGACATTGCCGACGACGTCTTGACGATGCTGAAAGGCGCGATGGACGCACTTCGCGTCGGCGACCCGTGGCTGATTTCAACCGATTGCGGCCCGGTGATCGACGAAACCGCGCGTCAGGGCATTGCGGATCATGTCTCCAAAGCGCGGGCCGAGGGGCGCGTTCTCAAAGAACTCGGCACCCCGCCCGAGGGGGTGTTTATCGCCCCGACCCTGATCGAAATCAGCGGCATCGCCGATCTTGAGCGTGAGATTTTTGGCCCGGTTCTGCACGTGGCCCGCTTTAAGGCGCAAGAGATCGATCAGGTGATCGCGGACATCAACGCCACAGGGTATGGCCTGACCTTCGGCCTGCACACCCGCATTGACGACCGCGTCCAGCACGTGATCGAGGCGATCCACGCGGGCAACGTCTATGTCAACCGCAACCAGATCGGGGCCATCGTCGGCTCTCAGCCCTTCGGTGGCGAGGGGCTATCGGGCACCGGGCCCAAGGCGGGCGGCCCCAACTATATGGCCCGGTTCTGCGCACCGGATCGCCAGACGGCATCTGAGACCTGGAGCGCATCGGCAGAGTTGCCCGCGCCAAAAGGCCAGCCTGCCCCGGTGCAAACGCAAACCCTGCCCGGACCGACAGGGGAATCGAACCGGTTGTCCGAGTTTGCACGGCCACCGGTTCTGTGCCTTGGCCCCGGTTCGACGGCATCACGTGCACAGGCCGATGCGGTTCTGGCCTTGGGTGGAACCGCGATTGAGGCTACCGGAGCGCTTGATCTGCATCGCTTGGAGAACCTGACCGGCATTTCGGGCGTTCTGTGGTGGGGTGGTGAGGATACCGCACGCCAGATCGAACAGCATCTGGCCCGTCGCGACGGTCCGATCCTGCCGCTGATCCCCGGCCTGCCGGACCGCGCCCGCGTGTTGGGCGAACGGCATGTCTGCGTCGATACCACAGCCGCAGGCGGTAACGCCGCGTTGTTGGGCGGTGCGGCATAAGCTGACCTTGACGCTGGGCCCTGAAAAGCCCAGCGTCGCGCCATGTTTCCGATCCGCGACCATAACCCCTCGGGGCGCACGCCCTATGTCGTTTACACGCTGATGGCGGCGAATATCCTGATCTTCCTCAGCTATGTGGGGATCATGGATAACCCGCAATTGATCCAGCGGTTCTATTTCGACTACGCGATCATTCCCGCGCGCATCGCGGATGGCTATGCGTTCGAGACATTCGTGACGTCCATGTTCCTGCATGGCGGCTGGATGCATCTGGCCGGGAACATGCTGTTTCTTTGGATCTTCGGGGACAATCTGGAAGATGAAATGGGCCACCTGCCCTTTTTGCTATTCTATCTCGTCGCCGGATTAGGGGCCGGGCTGATCCACGTCATTACTGCGCCGGATTCGGTGGTGCCGACAATCGGAGCCTCGGGCGCAATTGCCGGGGTGATGGGCGGCTATCTTTTGCTGTTCCCAAAGGCCCGCGTCGATATTCTGCTGATCCTGATCGTCTATTTCAGGGTCTTTTCGATCCCGGCTTTTGTGATGCTGGGCGTCTGGCTGGTGATGCAGTTCTACGGCAGCCTGAACAGCAACCCCGACGAAGGCGGCGTGGCCTATTGGGCCCATACCGGAGGGTTCGTCGTCGGGCTGATCCTGTGTATCCCGCTATGGCTGAAACGCGGCGGCACAGCGTTCTGGGATCGCACCCATGGCCATCCGCCACACCCCGAGACGAAATACAAACTCTCGCAAACGCGCATCCCGCGCGTGCCGCGCAAGTAGGCGTGCCTTAGCCCCGGATCACTTTGGCAAAACTGTCAAAGATTGGCTCGTTGGCGCAGATAACCTCGCCGTCTTCCAGCACGCTGCCTTCGGGGTTCAAAGGCTGCACAAAGCCACCCGCTTCTTTCACGATGATCATACCAGCGGCCAGATCCCAAGCGTTCAGGCGACGTTCCCAGAACCCTTCGTAACGGCCAGCCGCCACATAGGCCATATCCAGGGCGGCAGCGCCCCAGCGACGCACACCGGCGCAGGCAGGCATCAGGCGCGCAAGGTCTTGCAGGGTTGCAGGCAGATCGGAACGGCCACCAAAGGGCAGACCGGTCGAGAAGATCGATTCAATCATGCGGTGACGACCGGACACGCGGATACGCATATCGTTCATCCATGCGCCTTCGCCCTTTTCGGCAAAGAACATCTCGTCCTTGGCAGGGTCGTAGATCACACCGGACACGATCTTACCCTTGTGTTCCAGCGCGATGGACACCGCCCAATGCGGCAAACCATGCAGGAAGTTGGTGGTGCCGTCCAGCGGATCGACGATCCAGCGGCGGGTCGGGTCCTCGCCGTCAATCGAACCGCCCTCTTCAGCCAGCCAGCCATAGGTCGGGCGCGCGCCCAGCAGTTCTTCTTTCAGGATGGCCTCGGCGGCGATATCGGCCTTGGACACAAAGTCACCAGCGCCCTTCATCGACACCTGCAGGTTCTCGACTTCACGGAAATCCTTGACCAGAGACCGCCCCGCCTTGCGCGCGGCTTTGATCATGATGTTGAGATTTGCACTGCCAACCATTGTGAAAAGGCTCCTGTCCGGTCAAACCGCGCGTATACTGATGCAATGCGCCCTTGCCAAGAGGAATGATGCGCATAGCAGCCCCGCGCAAAACGCCGCTACTGTGCCTGCAGCTTGCGCGCCTCGTCGCGGGCCAGTTTGACCAGTTCCTGTACAAAGGGTTTTTCCAGATCTTCCGAGCGGACAGCGGCATATAGACGGCGGGTGACCCCCTCACTCGTCAGCGGGCGGGTGACATAATCCGAGTTGTATTTGACCTCGCGCACGACCCAGTCCGGCAGAACCGAGATGCCCCGGTTCGAGGCAACCAGCAACAGGATCACAGCCGTCAGTTCCACCTGCCGGATGGCGGCCGGTTCGACCCGCGCCGGGATCAGCAACTGGCTGAAAACATCCAGGCGCGTGCGTTCGACCGGATAGGTGATCAGGGTCTGACCACGAAAATCCTCTGCCTCGATATAATCCTTCTCGGCCAGCGGATGGGATGACGCGGCGACAAACACGGCGTTGTAGTCGAACAGTTCGACAAACTCGACACCCGGCAGATCTTCGGGATCGGATGAGACGACCAGATCAACCTCTTCCTTCTGCAAGGCGGGCAAGGCGTCAAAAGCCAGGCCGGGGCGAATGTCGACATCTACGTCACCCCAGGATTTCCGGAAGGATTCAAGCACCGGGAACAGCCATTCGAAACAGGCGTGACACTCGATAGCGATATGCATCCGGCCCGTGCGTCCGTCACGTAGCGAGGTGAACTCCTGCTGTGCGGCCTCGACCTGAGGCAGGATCTGTTCCGCAAGGCGCAGCAAACGCAATCCGGCAGCGGACAGTTTCATCGGTTTGGACCGGCGCAGGAACAGTTCGACCCCGGCCTGATCCTCAAGCCCCTTGATCTGATGGCTCAGCGCGGATTGGGTGATGTTCAGCTGATCCGCCGCACGCGCCAGCCCGCCGCATTCATGGATGGCCTTGATGGTTCGCAGGTGCCGGAATTCGATGTGCATATGTCGCGCACCTCATGTTGTTCTTGAAGAATATGAGTTTGTCTCACATCGCCCCACATGGCACAAGAGGCTCAATTGATCCTGTGAGGCCATGATGACCAAACCTGAAATTTCGTTCGAGTTCTTTCCGCCCAAAACGCTTGAGGCCTCATTCCGCCTTTGGGACACGGTGCAAACACTGGCCCCGCTGGAACCCCGGTTTGTTTCGGTCACCTATGGCGCAGGCGGCACCACGCGCGAGTTGACGCGGGATGCGGTTGCAACGCTGCACAAATCGTCCGGCCTGCCGGTTGCGGCGCATCTGACCTGCGTCGATGCCTCGCGTCAGGAAACGCTTGAGATCGCGGACAAGTTCGCCCGCGCCGGTGTCGAGAACATCGTTGCACTGCGTGGCGATCCGCCGAAAGGTCAGGACAAGTTCATCCCCCACCCCGACGGCTTTGCGCATTCCGTGGAACTGATCGAGGCACTGGCCGAGACCGAGATGTTCAGCATTCGTGTGGGTGCTTATCCCGACAAACATCCCGAAGCCCGCAATACGCAAGCGGATGTGGACTGGCTGAAAGCCAAGCTGGACGCCGGTGCTGACGAGGCGCTGACCCAGTTCTTTTTCGAAGCCGAGACCTTTTTCCGGTTCCGCGACGCCTGCGAGAAAGCGGGTATCGACAAGCCCATCGTCCCCGGCATTCTGCCGATCGAAAACTGGAAGGGCGCGCGCAGCTTTGCCCAGCGCTGCGGCACCCACGTTCCCGATTGGATCGATCAGGCGTTCGAGAAAGCCATTCGCGATGATCGTGAGGATCTTCTGGCCACCGCGCTGTGCACCGAGCTATGCTCTGACCTGATCGAAGGCGGCGTGGACAAGCTGCATTTCTACACGCTGAACCGCCCGGAACTGACGCGTGACGTCTGTTTTGCGCTGGGCATCACACCCAAGGCCGAATTGCAGAACGTCGCCTAATTCACCCATTCATTGCGTCTTGCCCGGGTCCAAAACTGGCCCGGGCGTTTTTGTGTTCGCAAACCGCCGGAAAGTTGGTGCTGACACTGCACCCAAAGGTTCGCCCGAAATCAGGAACAATCCGCATTCTGACTTCGCATTGTCACCTCAACCTAATTCAATACTCTGTAAAAATTGACAAAAACACGACACTCGGGAAACTGAGGATGTGTGGTTGTAAAGAGTGAAATGAGTATGGAGCACGTCGACGAGCTCAAGGCGCGCAAGGACGCTTTGGCGGATCTGGGACTGGACCCGGACGCCGATTCAGAAGACATCCGAGACGCATGGCGGCGGATCGCCTTTCATGCCCATCCTGATCACACAGGGGGGGATTCAACAAATTTCGCGCGGGCCAAGGCGGCCTATGATTATCTGCGCAAAAAGGGCTACACCGCGAAAGAGGCCGATACCGGACCGCGCAAGCCGAAACGGCCACGCCTGAGAAAGCGCATCATCGAGCTTGCGCCCGAAGATATCGCAACCTGTCAGGCGATGCTGGATCCCGGTCGCGCTCTGCCGCATATGTCGCAGCGGGATGAGTCCAACTATGTCGCGTCCGACCACGTTCCGGATGCGGTTGGATGTTATGGGCGTCATCTGACGTATTTCGTCACAACGCCTGTCTGCCAGGGGGCCAATCGGGTCGCTCTGCCGACCTCTGTCCTCAGCGCTTCGCGCAATACCGAGACCGAAGTTCTGAGCTTCCAGTCAAATGACAAAGGGGCCGGAGAGGTCGTGATCCCGGACACAATCTGCGAACGCAAATTTCCGGGGGCGAAAAGTGTGCGCATCCGGTTTGAGGCCGATCAGGCCATTCGCAACGAATACTGGCTGGCGAGTTAACCGCGCGGAAAGCCCGGCTCTTGAGGGGGTGAGAGCCGGGCTGAGGGGTCGTGAGTGGCCTTAGTTTGTGATCGGGCCTTCCGAAGTGAACTTCGGAATGACGCTGGTGGATGCGTCACCCCCTTCGATACCCGGCCAGTTGCCTTCGGCGATGTTGATGTTGCCCGGAACATCTTCTTCCCAGAAACCGACAACAACATCGGTGATGTTCAGGTACAGCTTGTCATCGACGATGCGCCACAGATTCGGGTTGGCCGGAACCTTACCGCCCTTGGACACGCCATACGCACAGTGGCCATCATATTGCGGTGCGTAATAAGCCGGATTTTCCAGGAACTTGTCGCGGTTTTCTTCGGTCGCGAAAGCCCAGGTGGCACCGTTATATTCGGCGGTGATGTCTGCATTTCCGCGCACACCTTCGGGTTGCGACTGACCGATGGCAACCTGATCCAGGCTGCGATAGGCAACAACGTCATACCCAGAGACAGCAAAACCGGTGCCGTCGACATATTGCGGGCCAGCGAAAGCTGGAACTGCCAGGGCCATGGCCGCGGCAAAGGTCAAAGCAAAGCGTTTCATGTGGTCAATCCTTTTCAATTCATCTGCCCAAGGGTGCCGTGTTGGCGGGACTGTCGAGACAATATGCTATTTTTTGGCGCTGCGTAGTCCCCCTCGCGCCGCTGTGACCAAGAACGAGAAAACGTGAGAGGTTTGTCTGAATTTATTACAACAACACGGGGTTGGACTCTGGATACTGCAACATTAGCTGTTAGACGATTGGGTGCGCGGCCCCCCGGCATTGGACAGAAAGGCACGAGATGAGCGATCAATCCACTTACACCCCTCCGAAAGTCTGGACCTGGGACAGCGAAAGCGGCGGGCGGTTTGCCAATATCAACCGGCCGATTGCAGGTGCCACCCACGACAAGGATCTGCCCGTAGGTCGCCATCCCCTGCAACTGTATTCGCTGGCCACGCCCAATGGCGTCAAGGTCACGATCATGCTGGAAGAGCTGTTGGCCCTGGGCCATGAAGAGGCTGAATACAATGCCTGGCTGGTCAATATCGGCGAAGGCGACCAGTTCAGTTCCGGCTTTGTCGGTGCCAATCCGAACTCGAAAATTCCCGCGCTGTGGGACCGGTCCGGGGATGAGCCTGTGCGCGTGTTCGAAAGCGCCTCGATCCTATTCCATCTGGCCGAGAAATTTGACGCCTTCCTGCCCAAATCAGGCCCCGAGCGAACCGAGGTGATGAATTGGGTTTTCTGGCAGATGGGCAGCGCACCCTATCTGGGCGGCGGATTCGGTCATTTCTACGCCTATGCACCTGAAAAATGGGAATATCCGATCAACCGCTTTGCCATGGAGGCGAAGCGCCAGTTGGACGTTCTGGATCGGGAGCTGGCCAAGAAAACCTTTATCGCGGGTGAGGATTATTCGATTGCCGATATGGCGATATGGCCCTGGTACGGTCAGCTTGTGCTGGGTCGTCTGTACGACGCCGCCGAGTTTCTGGATGTCGAATCCTACAAGAACGTCATGCGCTGGGCCAAGGCCATCGACGAACGCCCGGCTGTTCTGCGGGGACGCATGGTCAACCGCCCGTTTGGCGAGCCGCATATGCAGCTTCATGAACGGCACGAGGCCAGCGATTTCGAGACCCGCACGCAGGACAAATTGGAACCTGCTGCCGAATAACCGACAAAAAAGGCGGCGCGGCGCTGGCTTGCGCCGCGTTTTCCTTTTGGGCGGGGCCTATTTCAGGATCGGAGGTTTGGCCGGGTCACTTCCCGGTATGGGCCGGACAGTCTCGGGCATCTCGGGCTGCGGCAGATCGAACCTCAGTCCGATTTTGGCCAGCAATCCTGCCGCCACGTCGTCCATGGCAAAAAAGCCCACATCCATCGCCCCGGCCTCGATCCCCGAAAAGGTCAGCGCCTCGGACGCGGCCTTGGCCAGCGCAGGTTCTGCGCCCTCAACCGCCCCGACAAATCCCAGCAAGTGACCTGACGCACCGCTTTGCGATTTGGTCGCCACCAGATAGGCCGCTTGTGCCAGCCCCCCGGCGGTGGCCAGCTTGGCGTCCAGCGCGGTCAACAGCATATCCGGCAGGCCCGCAGGTGGTAGAAACTCGGCCAGCTTCTCGTGCACTTCTTCGGGGGCGTGTTGAAGGGTTGTCGCCAACCACCCCAGCGCCTCGGACGGGATCAGCATCGACGAAGGTGCAACTTCGAGGTTCAGACCCAAGCCAATACCCTGCCCCGCAAGCATGGATGACAGCACCCGACCGGACAGCGCCACATAGGGCACCGGACGGCTCGCAAACTGCGCCAGCCGGTCCTCGCGATCAAAGGCCAATACGAATTGCCCATGGGCCACATCAAACACCTCGGGCGAGATGTTCTCGCCCTGTGCTTCTTCGGTCAGCATCAGGAACAGCTCACTATCCGCCAGACGTTCGAAAAACCTCAGCCGGGCGGTGTCGTCCTGCGGGGCGGCCTGCATTGCGGCATGGGCTGTATCCAGCGCGGTTGTCTCAGTCATTCAACACCTCTTGCACCCGCGCGCGCAGAACCGGCAGCAGATCGGCCTCGAACCACGGGTTTTTCTTCAGCCATGCCGTATTGCGCCACGACGGATGAGGCAAGGCAAAGACGCGCGGGGCGTGAGTTTTCCAGTCTTTGACCGTCTCGGTGACGGAACTGCGAACACCAAGGTGGTATTTATGCGCGTGACCGCCGACCAGAACGGTCAACGGCACCTGCCCCAGGGCCTGCATGACGCGATCATGCCAGGTCTTCCGGCAAAGGGCCGGCGGCGGCAGGTCCGCGTTCTTTTCGTCATAACCCGGAAAGCAAAAGGCCATGGGCACGATGGACAGCTTGGCCCGGTCGTAGAACACGGTCTCATCTATCCCCAGCCAGTCGCGCAGGCGATCCCCGGATGGATCGGTAAACGGCCGCCCCGAGGCATGAACCCGCGCCCCCGGTGCCTGCCCCGCGACCAGAATCGGCGTGCCCGGTTGAAACCAGACCACAGGGCGCGGCGCATGTGCTGTTGCCGTCTGTGCAAACTGATTGGCGCACAGGCGACAGGACCGAATATCTTCCATCAGGCTGGTCATGGAATGTTACGTAAGCCTTCCTGCCGCTGGCGCATATTGATGATTTGTTTCATAATTCGACATAATGTAGCCAACATGGGCCAATAGGGAACACCCTCCCTCATCGCCCGACAAGAGCGACACGAAAACTGGATTGAGCAGCAGGCCACCTATGCTTGAGTTCGAGAATGTCAGCAAATCCTTTTGGACCGGGACGCGCCGCAAGGTGATCCTGGACCGGGTCTCGTTCCGGGTCGAGCTGGGCACATCCCTTGGCATTCTTGCGCCCAATGGCACGGGAAAAACCACGCTTATCAACATGATGGCCGGGTTGGAGAAGCCCGATGAAGGCGTCATTCGCCGCGATTGCCGGGTGTCTTTCCCGATGGGTTTCACGGGTGGCGTTTCCAGCAAGATGTCCGCGCTGGAAAACGCGCGCTATATTGCAAAAATCTACGGCATGGATCCTGACTATGTCGAGGCGTATTGCAGCTGGCTGTGCAATCTGGGCGAATATTTCAACCAGCCCCTGTCGACCTATTCTTCCGGCATGCGCTCGCGTTTCACCTTCTCGCTGATGCTGGCGCTGGATTTCGACATGTACCTGATTGATGAGGGGATGCCCTCGTCCACGGATGTTGAATTCAACAAGAAGGCCGGTGACATCCTGCGGGAAAGGCTGCGCACGACGACCCTTGTGATCGTGTCGCACAGCCCATCGACGCTGGAAAAATTTGCACAGCAAGCCGCGGTTCTTTTGGACGGGCAGCTTTACATGTTTGAAACCTTGGAAGAGGCAAAACAGTTATATGACTACGAAACCCAAGGTTAGAAAATACAACTTGCGCCGCAAGCAGCCGGTCGAAGGATCGGCCGAGGCGCGCGCCGATGCGATCTCGCGCATTCGCAGCGCGACCGAAGGACCATCTGCCGCAAACGCCCCGCAGCCCGGAACCGAACTGGACGACATCAAGCGTGAGGGGCTGACCGGTCGGCAGCTACGCATTGCCCGTCGGCTGGCGCAGAAACACGGGCTTGCGGCCTCGTCCGATTATGATGCCGTTCGTCTGTTGCGGAAAAAGGGGATCGATCCGTTCGAGCGGACAAACCTGCTGGACCTTGCCGCCGCCAAAACCTCCCAAGGCAGCACAACGTCGAAAAAGCCCAAAGACAAGGTCAGGATACAGCTGCCGCAAACCGTCCAGCACAAGGAATTCAGCCCGCCAGGCCCCGAGATGAGCCCGGCAGAACGCCGAAACCTTGAAATCGGTCAAATCCAGAAGGACATCGCGCGCAGGCGGCGCGTCAAGCTGTTTGCGCTGTTCGCCCGGCTGGCAGCGTTTGTACTGCTACCCACCTTTGTTGTGGGGTTCTATTTCTATCGAATCGCGACCCCGATGTATGCCAGCAATTCGTCCTTCTCGATCCTGCAGGCAGATAGTGCGGGTGGGGCCGTCGGCGGCCTGCTGTCCGGTACGCAATTTGCCACGGCACAGGATTCGGTATCGGTTCAGGATTTTCTGGAATCGAAAGAGGCGTTGCTGCTGCTGGACAACGACGCAAGCTTTACCGAAGTGTTCCAACAGGATTGGATTGATCCGATCCAAAGGCTGGCAGCCGACGCCACGCTTGAGGAAGCCTATAAGCTATACAGCCGCATCGTCACGATCGGCTATGACCCCACGGACGGGATCATCCGGATGGAGGTGATTGCCCCCGACCCGCAAACCTCGGCCGAGTTTTCCGATCGCTTGATCTCTTACGCCGAAGGCCGGGTGAACAAACTGTCCGGTGAAAAGCGCGACGACCAGATGCGCGACGCGCTGGAAAGCTTTGAATCCGCGCAACAAGCGCGCCGTCAGGCGCAGGAAGACCTGATCGAGTTGCAGCTTCAGGGCGCGATTCTGGACCCCGAAAATGTGATTGCCGGGCTACGCGGGCGGATCAACGAAATCGAAATTCTGTTGCAGGACAAAAACCTGGAACTGGCGGCCCTTCTTGACAATCTGCGGCCCAACAAGGCCAAGGTCGACGGGGTCACAGCCGATATCGCACGGCTGGAAGTGGTGCTGGACAACCTGAATGCCGAGATGCTGGATGTCTCGGCAGGCGAAAACTCGCTGGCGCGGTTGAGCGTGCGGATTCAGATGGCGCAGGCCGATCTGGTCGCGCGGGACATGATGCTGCAAAACGCTATGCAATACATGGAAACCACGCGCACCGAGGCCAACAGGCAGGTGCGGTATCTGACCGTCTCGGTGAACCCGGTTCCCAGCCAGGATCCGTCCTATCCGCGCAAGTTCGAAAATACGATTTTGGCTTTCCTGTTGTTTGCTGGTATCTACCTGATGATCTCGCTTACCGCGTCGGTCCTTCGTGAACAGGTATCCTCATAAGACCCATGAAACATGTAAAAATCTCCGACATTACCGTCGGCAACGATCTTCCGCTGACCATCATTGCTGGCCCCTGCCAGCTTGAAACAGCGGACCACGCCCAGATGATTGCGGGCACCATGAAAGAAGCCTGCGATGCTGCGGGCGCGCAGTATGTGTTCAAGGCCTCCTATGACAAGGCCAACCGCACCTCTCTGTCCGGTAAACGCGGCATGGGAATCGATGCGGGGCTGAAGGTTCTGGACGACATTCGCAAGACCATCGGCGTTCCGGTTCTGACCGACGTGCATACCGAGGCCCAGTGCGCCATCGCGGCTGAGGCTGTTGATGTACTGCAAATCCCCGCTTTCCTGTGCCGTCAGACGGATATGCTGCTGGCTGCCGGGGCGACCGGAAAGGCCGTTAACGTCAAGAAAGGCCAATTTCTCGCGCCGTGGGAAATGGGCAATATCGTCGACAAGGTCGAGAGCACCGGAAACCAGAACATCTTGCTGACCGAACGCGGGACGTCATTTGGCTACAACACTTTGGTGGCGGATATGCGCGGCCTGCCGCAGATGGCCAAAACAGGCTACCCTGTCGTCATGGATGCGACGCATTCCGTGCAACAGCCCGGCGGCAAGGGCGGGTCTTCCGGCGGCCAACGTGAATTCGCGCCTGTCATGGCCCGCGCTGCGGTCTCACTGGGGGTCGGAGCGGTTTTCATCGAGACACATCAGGATCCAGATACGGCCCCGTCCGATGGGCCCAATATGATTCCGCTGGACCAGATGCCCCAACTTGTTGACACATTGATGCGTTTTGATGCGCTTGCGAAAGCGAATCCGATTCAGATTTAACGATTGAGACTTGTTATGACCAAACCATTCCCCGAGGTGACGCCAAACACCTGGAGCTTTTTGCGTGACGCAATGATCAAGCCCACGGGCTTTCGCGAATATGATGCACGCTGGAAGTACCCCGACGAGATCAACCTGCCCGGCATGACCGCACTTGGTCTGGGTTTGGGCACTCAGATGCGGCGGCGCGGGATTGACCCGGTCATCGCAGTGGGCAACGACTATCGCGACTATTCCCTGTCGATCAAGAACGCCCTGATCCTGGGGCTGATGCAGGCCGGGATTCAGGTCAAGGATATCGGCCCCGCGCTTAGCCCGATGGCCTATTTCGCGCAGTTTCATCTGAACGTTCCCGCCGTGGCGATGGTGACGGCCAGCCACAATCCAAATGGCTGGACCGGAGTGAAAATGGGCTTTGAGCGCCCGCTGACACACGGCCCGGACGAGATGTCCGAACTGCGCGATATCGTCCTGAACGGCGAAGGCCAGCCGCATCAAGGCGGGTCCTATGAATTCGTCGATGGCGTGAAAGAGGCCTATATCGACGATCTGGTCGGTGATTTCAAAATGTCCCGCCCGTTGAAAGTGGTCTGCGCCACGGGGAACGGAACCGCCTCGGCGTTTGCGCCCGAGATTTTCGAACGGATCGGGGTTGAAGTCGTACCCAGCCACAACCGGTTGGATTACACTTTCCCCAACTACAACCCCAACCCCGAAGCCATGGAAATGCTGCAAGACATGTCGGACAGCGTGAATTCCTGCGGCGCGGATCTGGCGCTTGGGTTTGATGGGGATGGCGACCGCTGTGGTGTTGTGGATGACGAAGGTGAGGAGATTTTCGCCGACAAGGTTGGCGTCATCATGGCCCGCGATCTGGCCAAGCTGCACCCGGGCTCGACCTTTGTGGCAGACGTGAAATCAACCGGTCTGTTCGCCAGCGACCCTGAACTGCAATCCCTCGGCGTCAAAGCGGACTATTGGAAAACCGGTCACAGCCACATGAAGCGGCGCGTGAAGGAAATCGGCGCGCTGGCCGGGTTCGAGAAATCGGGCCACTACTTCCTGGCCGAGCCGGTCGGGCGTGGCTATGACTGCGGCATGCGGGTCGCGGTTGAGATCTGCAAGCTGATGGACCGCAACCCCGGTCAAAGCATGTCTGATCTGCGCAAGGCCCTGCCCAAGACCTGGTCCACCCCGACCATGTCGCCCTACGCGGCTGATACCGAGAAATACGATATCCTCCAGCGACTGGTCGACAAACTGGTGGCCAAGGCGGACGCAGGAGAAAGCTTTGCCGGTCGCACCATCAAAGAGGTGGTCACTGTCAATGGCGCGCGGGTCATTCTGGACAATGGCAGCTGGGGTCTGGTGCGCGCCTCCTCGAACACGCCGAACCTTGTGGTGGTGTGCGAAAGCAGTGAAAGCGAGGCGGAAATGCGCGCGATCTTTGCCGATATCGACGCCGTTATCCGCACCGAACCGGGTGTTGGCGATTACGATCAGACGATTTGATCCAAGGGGGCGTCGCTGGACGCCCCTTTTATCAATCGCCACCAAACAGTTTCAGCAGACCCTTCTTCGCCTCATCCTCAAGCTTTTTCTTCAGCGCGTCTTCGATTTGATCGCTGTCGGTTATGGTCGTGTCCAACTCATTGCCGACCTTGTCCAGCACCTTCTGCTTGGCATCATCTTCAAGCTCTTTGACTTTGCCTTCCGCCGCCGCCTCGATGACTTTGGTCAGGTCGGGTGTGATCGACGGGCTGCTCCACGGTCCATGGATGCGCACGGGCACTGAAATCCCCTGCCCCGCATTGGCCCGTAGCGCGGTTGGCGTGAACAGATAGTCCAACGTACGCGCACCCAGATTGACCTTGCCCGCACCATCGGCGCGGAAGTTTTTCAGGGACATCAGCAGGTCAGAGTTGGTCAACACGCCTTTGTCGATCGAGAAGCTTGCGGTCAGGCTGTCAAACACCGTCGTACCGCCCGACCCGGTTCCCCGGCCCATCAGCCGATCCAGATCGAAGCCCGAAATAACCCCGGTCCCGACATCCACATTCCCCTTGCCGCTGAGCGAGCGCATGATCTGGTCTTCACTCTGCCCGACGCCCAGAAACTGAAACGCGCCGGATGTGGTGCCGGACAGACGGTCTACATCTGCTAGGGTCGATAACGCCTGTTTCAGGTTGATGCCGCTGGCTTTCAGATCGCCGCCCACCGACAATCCGTTGCGGTTATTCGCAACCACCTGACCGTTGAGCTGGCCGGAGAACAGCGTCGCAGGGTGCATTTCCAGCACCGCACGCGACCGATCCAGACCAAGCGTCAGGTCAGAGGCGCCGAACTGCATCCCCGGAACCGCGATGGACTTGGCTGTCAGGCGGATTTTGCCGTTGGCCAGTGACAGCGGCGACGCATCAATCGGTGCCTTTGACCACCCGTCCGACGCAGATGACGTGGCCCCTGCCCCGCCGCCCGATCCGGGCTCGGCATCGGTCACGCGCGACAGGTCCAGTGCATCTGTATTCAGGCGCGCCACGATCTGAGGGGGATCGGCGATTGTGATGTCGGCCTCTCCGGCCAGCCGATTGTCATCAAGCTGCGCCACCATATTGCGCAGGGACACACGGCCATCCTTGGTATAGGTCATCTGACCCGAGATATTTGCCGTGCGGCCCAAACCGTGGGGAACCGCCACACCGCCTTGCCCAAACGCGGTCAACATCTTTTCCGTGCTTTGCGTGATGACTTGCATCTTGCCATCCATCTCGCCCGACAGATTGACATTGCCGTTGAACCCGATCTCTCCGCCCGGGGCGGTCAGCGCCACGTCCAGCGGCGTCACAGCGCCCGACGAAAAGGCGGGCAAATCGGGCATTTTCAGATCCACCTGCACTGCACCGCCCGGCACGGCCATACTGGCCTGCATCACCATGGGCGCGGAGACGTCCGGCCAACTGGCGGACAGGGTCACACCCGCAAAATCCATCTGCGTCACGCCGTTTTCGACGTAGATCAGCCGCGCATCCGTCAGTTCCAACCGCTCCAGCGTCACGGCACCAGTTTCGCCCGAGGGCGCGCTGCCTACAGCGCCCGCGGACGGCGTGGTCTCAGCCGCGCCCATGACCCAGTTTCCGCGACCCTGTGACAATTCCAGCCGCAGAACCGGGTTTTGCGCAAAGACCCGCTTGATCTTCAGATCGCCCGCCAGCAGTGCGGCAGCATCCACACCAACAGCCAGACTGTCCGCGCTAAGCATCGGCTCAGGCCCGGCCCATGGTGCGTTGCCGAACGTCACGGGCCCGGTTTCCATGCCCAAAACCGGCCAGAAGGACAGGTTGACGTCCCCCGACAGCGTCAGCTCGCGCCCCGTGTTGGCCTTGACCTGCTCAGACAGGATCGCGGCCAGCTTGTCCCCGGGCATCAGCAGCAACGCCCCAATGACCAGCCCGACCACGGCCACCACAATGAACAGAATGCGTATCAGCCATTTCATCTGTCTGCTCTCCGCCTTTTTGGCTTGATTGAAATCATCATCCAAACGCACCGAGACATTTGCAAGGGGAAGCGTTCCCCACTATATGCCGCGCCATGACCACGAACCCGCCAAATCTCCGCCCCGACCTGGCGCCCGCCGCCCGGATGCCCGAGACGTCCCGTTCAAACCAGCCGACCATCGGCATGGTCTCGCTGGGCTGCCCGAAAGCTTTGGTCGATAGTGAGCGTATCCTGACCCGCCTGCGGGCAGAAGGATACGGCATTTCGCCCGACTATTCCGGGGCCGATGCCGTGATTGTGAACACCTGCGGGTTTCTGGACAGCGCCAAGGCCGAGTCGCTGGATGCAATTGGTGAAGCTCTGGTTGAAAACGGCAAGGTGATCGTGACCGGCTGTCTGGGGGCCGAGCCGGATTACATCCGTGAACACCACCCCCGCATCATGGCGGTGACCGGGCCCCACCAATACGAACAGGTCTTGGATGCGGTGCATACGGCGGTGCCACCGGACCCGGACCCGTTTGTCGATCTGCTGCCCGCCAGCAGCGTTCAACTGACCCCGCGCCACTACAGCTACCTGAAAATCTCGGAAGGCTGTAACCACAAGTGCAAGTTCTGCATCATTCCCGATATGCGCGGGAAACTGGCCAGCCGTCCGGCCCATGCAGTTCTGCGCGAGGCCGAAAGGCTGGTCGATAACGGGGTGCGTGAGTTGCTGGTGATCTCGCAGGATACCTCGGCCTATGGGCTGGACCGGAAATACGATGTGAACCCGTGGAAAGACCGCGAGGTGCGCAGCCACATCACCGATCTGGCGCGTGAGCTGGGGCAATTGGAGGCCTGGGTGCGCCTGCACTATGTCTACCCCTACCCGCATGTGCGCGATCTGATCCCGTTGATGGCGGATTCCGGGTGCAACATTCTGCCCTATCTCGACATCCCCTTCCAGCACGCGCACCCGGACGTTCTGAAACGCATGGCTCGGCCAGCCGCTGCCGCCAAAACATTGGATGAAATCCGCGCCTGGCGCGCGGTGTGCCCGGACATCACCCTGCGGTCGACCTTCATCGTGGGTTATCCAGGCGAGACCGAGGCCGAGTTCCAGACCCTGTTGGACTGGATGGACGAGGCGCAACTGGACCGTGTCGGCTGTTTTCAATACGAAAACGTGGATGGCGCACGCTCGAACGACTTGCCGGATCATGTGCCCGCCGAGGTCAAGCAAGAGCGCTGGGATCGTTTCATGGAAAAAGCGCAGGCGATTTCCGAGGCGAAGCTGCAGGCTAAAGTCGGACAGACGATTGACGTCATTGTTGACGAAATTGACGATGAGGCCGCCACCTGCCGCACCAAGGCAGACGCGCCCGAGATCGACGGAAACCTGTTCATTGACGAAGGATTCGAGGGGCTTAAACCCGGCGATATCGTTTCGGTCACCGTGGACGAAGCCGGTGAGTACGACCTATGGGGACAGCTTGCCTGACCGCTTCGGGCCGTGCCGGAACACGGCCCATCGGTAAAGCGTGACCCGAGTTTATTGGAGAACGTGCGCCCCCGCTCTCACCTTGAACATGAAGCCAAACGGAGGTTTTCATGTTTCGAGTAACTCATTTTGCCAAACGCAGCATGGTGGTCGCCCTGTCGGCCATGATGCTTTCGACCCCTGCCATCGCTGAAGGTTTTGGCCGGTCGTCGGCTGAAATCGTCTATGTCGGCGGCAAGAAATTCAATTTCCATGTCCGAAGTGTTCACCCGCATCACCGCCCCTATTTTGCGCCCAAATCCGGGCATCACATCAAGAAACACCGCAAAAGGGCGCACAAACCGCACGTCCACGCGGGTCACAAGCGCAAGGTTTACAGGTACCACCCGCATCGATCCTACCGCGGGCACAGGCATCACGCCTTCAAACACAGGCACGGGTTTCGCTTTAGAAAGCACTAATCGGCGGACCAATTGGTAGTCGTTCGACGCAACGCGTCCGGCGATCAAAAAAACCGCCCCTAGGGCGGCATCACATTCTCAAATCTTGGGCAGGCGGTCCAAATCAGGACCGCCTGCAAAGGGTTTATCCCGCAACCGGGTTACAGACAGTCTCGCCTGCTTCGGTGGTCGCCAGTTCATACCCGGCGGCACAGCTTGGGGTACCGGCTTTGTCATAGCTGGGCGAAATATAAACAGGGGTGGGTTCCGGCTGCGCGCAGGCAGTCAGGATCAGCGCAAAGGCTCCAACAGCAGCGAGTTTGATTTTCATGTCCGTCAATCCTCTATTACTTTTCTGATATTGCCCAGTTTTTCGGGGCCGGGTTCAGGATACGGGTTGATCGGCAATCTGGCAACAGAATCGATCACATCCTTGTGAACGAAGGCGAAACCACGCTTGGGACGCCCTGGATCGCAACACCGTCAACGACGCGCGCTACCTTTTTTGGCGCATTGCCCTAAACTCGTGACCTGACATCAGCCAAGAACGGAGAAGCCATATGTCCGACGCCCCGATCATCGCCCAGAAAGAGCCCATGGCGGTCGAAGTTGTCGAAGGAAAGAGTTATTTCTGGTGCGCTTGCGGCCGATCCAAGAAGCAGCCGTTTTGTGACGGATCGCACAAAGGCACCGACTTTGAACCCTTAAAATACACGGCTGAAGCAAGTAAAAAAGTGTTCTTCTGCTGCTGCAAGCACACCGGCAAGGCGCCGTTATGCGACGGATCACACGCGCGAATTTGACGGGCGGCGAAGCCGGTTCAAGGCTTGGGCATTGGCGCAAAACTCGGGGGCAGCATCGGCAAGTTGTTGTTGCTGGGACAACCAGATCGCACATTGCCCACAGCAATTTGACGCCCGGCATCGGGTGACGAGTTCGGCATAGCCTTCGGCGGAAAGTTGCCCCTCGGCCATTGCCTCGGTCAGCGAAATACCCAGGCAACGGGCCACTGAACGCGTCAGCCAAAAGTGTTTTTCGATCTCTCCAAGGGCGACCTGTGGCATCAACCGCCCCCGACCTGAGCGGATTTCAGGGCCGCGAATCGCGCCCGATTCGGGCAGGTTTCAGGCGCATTTGCGATAGCCTGATGCTGATCCAGCCATTCGGGACAGTCCTTTGCCCATGCGCAACCACGACAGAACTGCACCATCTCGGCCCAGTCTTCCTGGCTCAGGTGGCAAGCGTGATGTGCTGCAACGATATCCGCGCCCGTCGCCTGACCCATTCGCAGAACCAGACGCATATGGGTCATGATATCTCCGAGACGTGGCATAGGCCCCTCGCGTTTACGGTCTGAGTTTTTCCAGCAAAGTGTAGTTGCGGCAGTACTCCGGGGCGCGGCTAAGCGCAGACGCTTCTTTCAACAGGGATTGGCAATGTCCGGGGTTCGGGCAATCTGTGCACCGGACCACGGCGTCTGAAATCTGGTCGATTGATACGGCACCCTCGATGGCGGATTCCTGCAAATCGATATCCAGCATCCGCGCCATGTCATCGACCAAACCGGCGTGCAATCGCAAAGTCTCTCGGCTGGGCATGTCCTGTCCTTTCCCTGTCGCGCTTTGGTCAGAGCGTAGTTGGTGGACAGGGGGAATCCTTGATTCAGGTCAAGCAGAGGCCCCAATTTGGTCGAGATAAGCACGCGTTGCGTCCTGAACGCGGCGAAAACGGTCCCCGCCCAGCTTTTTGCCGCCATACCAGCGCGTAACGATGATGACGTGGTTCTCTAACCCCTCACGCTCCATCATGCGAAGGATGACCATGCCCGCCCCGCTTTCTCCATCGTCGGCCTTGAGCGCCCCGGTTGGCAACGTCGCCGCCCAGGTATTGTGCGTGGCCTTTGCATAGGCTTTATCCGTCTTCAGCTCGGCAAGCACCGCGTCAATCTGATCCCGCGATGTCACAGTTGCCCCAGACACCGCGTATTTCGATCCGCGATCGGTCAGAATCACGCCCAGCCGCACCAGTTCAGTCATTCTGTGACACCCAGCTTTCGCGCGGTTTGCTGTACAATTTCGACCCGCTGCGCGTTGGGTGGGTGCGATCCCAGGAACTGGTCACCCGGATCGGGAATGCGGGCAAAATACTTCGCACCGATCAGCGGGTTGTATCCGGCATAATAGGTGATGAGCGTTCCCAACTGATCCGCCTCAAGCTCAAAGTCTTTTGCATAGGCTTGCACGGCCACCTTTGCCCCTATCTTCTGTGCCTTTTCAACAGCGGCGTCGCTTTTGCCGCGCTGCCGCTCGGCCTCTCCGAACTTGGCTGCGCCAACACGAGCGTTTTCGCTTTGCCGCCCGATGTGATCCAAAACGTGATGCGCCACCTCGTGCCCCATCACAAAGGCCAATTCATCCGCATTCCGGGTCGAGCGGATCATGGATCGCGTGAAGATGATCGCGGGCTGTTTCTTGTCATCCAGAGTCTGAAAGGCATTTGCGGGCGCGGTCGGGTTCAGGTCGACCAGAATTCTGAAATCGCAGCTTTGCGGTTTGGAAGACCTCAGACACTGGGCCCGCGCCTCGCCCCCGACCTCGCGGCTGACCTTGCGAAAAGCTGCGGCGCTGGTGCCTTCTTCTGCCGTGAGCCCACGCCAGTCTTCTGCGGGAATCACGCGCAACCTGTCTGTTGCACAGGCCGACAGAAGCAGGGAAAAAACCAGAAATAAGAGAAGGCGCATCAAGGGTCCTATTAGCCGATCAGGCGTTGTTCCCAACATAGCCGGACCAACCGGGCAGTACCACCGCGGTTTCGGCCTGTGACGGGTTGCATTGGCGGGCGGTGACCTGCACTCTGGCCCCATGTTTTCGATTGAGCATGAATTCGACTCGACAGTCATTACCCTCGTGGATGAAGGCCCCAAGCCTTTGCAAGAGGATGTGGTGATCAACAGCTTCGCCGAGTGCGTGACGCTGGAACAAATGGACCCTCGTACGGATCAGATCCAGAAGATCACCCTGTCGCCCGAACAGGTCCGCGATCTGGCTGCAGCGCTGGATTTGCCAGAAGGAGTCTATCAGATTCGCGAAACGCAGGATCAGGGCTCGTAGGCTTCGACCTGTGGCGGTTCCGGCCAGACGACGCGGAGTCCAAAATCCGTGACCGTTGGGTTTTAAGTTGTCATAAGCCGCCAATCCCCCCTTCTAGCGTCATTGCGCTTGCACCCGGCGTGCCGGAATGAAAATGATCCCCAAAATCCAACGGCCCGCCCTTGAATCGCCAGCCGTACCGCCCAAGATACAGATGGCTGATGTAAAGGAAGTTAACATATGTCCCTGAAAAACCCTGCCGCCCTGGAGTTTTTACAGTCGCGCCGGTCCAGACCGGCCAAAACACTGATTGCTCCGGCTCCGACACGGGACGAGCTTTTGCCTTTGCTGACCGCCGCCGCCCGCAGCCCGGATCATGGCAAACTGGAACCCTGGCGGTTTATCGTGATCGAAAAGGGCGCGATGGCGCGTCTTGCCGACCTGACCGAAGCCTGTGGCAAGGCGCTGAACAAATCGCCGGAAGACATCGCCAAGGCCCGCAGCCAGTTCGACATGGGACATCTGGCCGTGGCCGTGATCGAGGTTCAGAAACCGTCGGAAAAGATCCCGGCGATTGAACAAACCTACTCTGCCGGTGCCGTCTGTCTGGCCCTGCTGAACGCGGCCCTCGCCGCCGGATGGGGCGCGAACTGGCTGTCCGGCTGGCAATCGCATGACCGGGATTTCTGCAAATCCGCCTTTGGGTTGGCCGAAAACGAACGACTGGCCGGCGTGATCCATATCGCAACCGAAGGGACCGCCCCGCCAGAACGCCCCCGGCCGGACGTTGCCGCCCTGACTGAATGGCTCACGGAATGATCATTCTGAACGCGTTCTTCGCGGCCCTTGGTCAGATCGGAGACCCCAAGTTCCGCTCAGTCCTGTTTCGCGGCATCGGTCTGACGATCCTGTTGCTGATCCTTGCCTGTGCTGCCGCGATCTGGTTCATCAACGCGCTGTCTGGCGACGAGATTTCACTGCCCTTTGTTGGAACAGTGTCGTGGCTGAACGATGTGCTGAACTATTCCGGCATCCTGCTGGTTCTGGTGTTGCCGGTGTTCCTGATGGTGCCCGTCGCCTCGGCAATCACGTCGATCTTTTTGGAAGAGGTTGCGCAGGCGGTCGAAGACAAAAACTACGCGCATCTGCCCCCGGCCCCCAAAATCCCGCTTGGCGAGTCCATTCAGGATGGTCTCAGCTTTATGGGCGTTCTGATCGTGGCAAACCTGCTGGCGCTGATCCTGTATGCGATCTTCACGCCCCTTGCGCTGTTTATCTTCTGGGGCATGAACGGATTTCTGCTGGGCCGGGAATATTTCACGCTGGCCGCGATGCGCAGATTGGGGCGTGAGGGTGCGCGCCAGCTGCGTGCGAAACACACGGCAACTATCTGGCTTGCCGGGACGCTGATGGCGATCCCGCTTTCAGTGCCGCTGGTGAATCTGGTGATCCCGATCATCGGTGTCGCCACCTTCACCCATATCTATCATAATGTGTCAGGCCGCGCGGCCTGACACGGCTCAGCGCGGCTCAAGCTGGTTCAGCCAGTCGAAATCCCGAACCGAGATCACCCCGGACAGGATAATCCCGGCGATGATGGCCCATAAGACGATCGAAATGCCCGTGGTGATCCACATCTTCTTCTTCATGTGATGCACCTCTGGCGCACCCGCATGGGTGCCCGGAACGATCTCGCCCAGATCGCCCTGAGTCTTGATGCGAATGGGCAGAACGATCAGCAGGGTCAGAAACCAGATGACTGCAAACAGCACCAATGCGGCAGTGATGGTCATTTCGGGCCCTCCGGGCTTGTGGGGTTACACCTGTTCCAGTTCGACCAGGCAGCCATTGAAATCCTTGGGGTGCAGGAACAGAACGGGCTTGCCATGCGCGCCGATCTTGGGTTCTCCGCTACCCAGCACACGTGCGCCACTTTCTTTCAGGTGGTCGCGGGCCGCGATGATGTCTTCGACTTCATAGCACACATGGTGGATGCCACCGGCCGGGTTTTTCTCAAGGAAGCCATTGATCGGGCTGTCATCGCCCAGCGGGTACAGAAGCTCGATCTTCGTGTTGGGCAGTTCGATGAACACCACCGTCACACCATGATCCGGCTCGTCCTGCGGCGCGCCCACTTTGGCGCCCAGCGCGCTGCGATACTGCTCGGATGCGGCCTCAAGATCCGGCACGGCGATGGCGACGTGGTTCAGTCGTCCGATCATAGTAAACTCCTCTGTTCTGCATTGGGTGGGTTATGGGGGCAGTTCCGGCAAAGGACAAGTGCGCCAAATCGCCCGTTAACCCTGTGTTAGCCAGAAGTTTCTAGCGTGAGGCATCTGCTGGATAGGAGATCTGACATGGACGATTCGGTTCCTTTCGCCACAACTATCGCTACGCCCACGGCGACGCGGCCTTTGCTGGGACAGACCATTCTGGTTGTCGAGGACAGCCGTTATGCCTGCGACGCGATCCGCCTGATGTGCCTGCACAGCGGGGCAAGGATCCGACGTGCCGATTGCCTGAAATCCGCACGGCGTCACCTTCAGATCTATCGCCCCTCGGTCATTCTTGTGGATATGGGTCTGCCTGACGGGTCCGGGGCCGATCTGATTGCTGAGCTGACCCAGGCCTCGCCCCGGATCAGTGTCATTCTGGCGATGTCCGGTGATACATGCACCGAGTCTGCGGCCCTTGGGGCCGGGGCTGACGGTTTTTTGCCCAAACCCCTAAAATCCATGTCTTATTTTCAAAAAGCCATTCTGGAACGCCTCCCCGAGGACCGTCGACCCAGCGGGTTGCACGCCGTTCGGGACGAAGTCATTCACCCCGATCCACTGGCCTATCAGGACGACATGGCCCATATCGCGGACGTTCTGGCAGGGCCGACCGATCCGCGCATGCTGGATTATGCTGCCCAGTTTCTTCACGGCGTTGCGCGTGAGGCCAACGATACGGTGTTGGCGGATGCGGCGCGGAAACTATCACTCTCCCGGGCGCAAGGCAATCCGATCACCGCTCAGGCCGCGCAGGTTGCCGGGCTAGTTCAAAACCGGCTGGAACAGCGGGAGGCGATCTGACATGGCCACCGCCTATTTCATCACCGCATCCCTGGTGTTCGGGTGGATGTACCGGCAAACCCGGCAGAGCGCCCGATCCATTCGCGTGAACCGGCAGAAGCTGGGCAAAGGGATTGATTGAATCCCTTGACGTTGCGTTTGCCGGTCTGCCTTAGACACAGGTGACAAACGCAAACCGCCCGCGCGTAGCGGACGGTTCAGTCGTCATACGGTTTGCGCCGCGCAATACGTGCGCTCATCACCAGACAAACGGCAAGCCGCGACCGACGGGCTTAATCCTGCGGAATGATCCGCAGACCCAGTTCCATCAACTGATCCGAGGTCGGATCGGACGGCGCGTCCATCATCAGGTCTTCGGCGCGCTGGTTCATCGGGAACATCATGACTTCGCGAATGTTCGCCTCATCGGCCAGCAGCATCACGATCCGGTCGATGCCAGCCGCGCAGCCTCCGTGCGGCGGCGCGCCATAGTGGAACGCGTTGAACAGGGCACCAAAGCGAGATTTGACCTCATCCGCGCCGTAACCCGCCAGTTCAAAGGCTTTCAGCATGATCTCGGGCTTGTGGTTCCGGATCGCGCCCGAGACCAGCTCGTACCCGTTACAGGCCAGATCGTACTGATAGCCGCGCACGTCCAGCGGATTGCCCTGCAGCGCCTCCATACCGCCTTGCGGCATCGAGAACGGGTTGTGTTCGAAATCGATCGCGCCGGTTTCTTCGTCCTGTTCATAGATCGGGAAATCCACGATCCAGGCAAAGGCAAAGCGGTCTTTTTCGGTGAGGCCAAGTTCGTCACCAATCACATCGCGCGCCTTGCCTGCGACCTTTTCAAAGGCTTTCGGCTTGCCGCCCAGGAAAAACGCCGCATCACCGACACCCAGTCCCAGTTGCTGACGGATCGCCTCGGTGCGTTCGGGACCGATGTTTTTGGCCAGCGGACCGGCAGCCTCCATCCCCTGCCCCTGATCGCGCCAGAAGATATAGCCCATACCGGGCAGACCCTCTTTCTGGGCGAATGCATTCATGCGGTCGCAGAACTTGCGGCTGCCGCCGGTCGGCGCAGGGATGGCGCGGATTTCGGTGCCGTCCTGCTCCAACAGCTTCGCGAAAATCGCAAAGCCACTATCGCGGAAGTGGTCGGAGACCACTTGCATTTTGATAGGATTGCGCAGGTCGGGCTTGTCGGTGCCATACCACAAGGCCGCGTCCTTGTAGGAAATCTGCGGCCACTCTTGGTCAACCTTCCGGCCACCTCCGAACTCTTCGAACACGCCGGTCAGAACGGGCTGGATGGTGTCGAACACGTCCTGCTGCTCGACAAACGACATCTCAAGGTCAAGCTGGTAGAAATCGGTGGGCGAGCGGTCGGCGCGCGGGTCTTCGTCGCGGAAGCAGGGCGCGATCTGGAAATATTTGTCGAAGCCCGAGACCATGATCAACTGCTTGAACTGCTGAGGGGCCTGCGGCAGGGCGTAGAATTTGCCCGGATGCAGGCGCGAGGGCACCAGAAAGTCGCGCGCGCCTTCGGGCGAGGATGCCGTGATGATCGGCGTCTGATACTCGCGAAAGCCCTGATCCCACATTCGTTTGCGCATTGAGGCCACAACGTCCGAGCGCAGTGTCATGTTGCGCTGCATCGCCTCGCGGCGCAGGTCCAGATAGCGATAGCGCAGGCGGGTTTCCTCGGGGTATTCCTGATCGCCGAACACCATCAGCGGCAGTTCGTCGGCGGCACCCAACACTTCCAGTTCACGCACGTAAACCTCGATCTCGCCGGTGGGCAGCTTGGGGTTCACAAGATCCGCGTCACGCGCTTTGACGGTGCCGTCGATGCGGATGCACCATTCCGAACGCACCTTCTCGAGCTCGGCAAAGGCCGCGCTGTCGCCGTCACACAATACCTGTGTTACTCCGAAATGGTCGCGCAGATCGATGAACAGCACGCCGCCGTGATCTCGGACCCGATGCACCCAACCGGACAGGCGAACGGTTTCACCGACATTGGCGGCGGTCAGAGCGGCGCAGGTGTGGCTGCGATAGGCGTGCATGGAATATCCCTTCGGGCGCAGAATTCGTCGCGCCGATACACCCTGTCAGGCCCGGAAAGTCAAGGCAGGTCGCGCCGTCAAAACGGCCTTTGCACATTGCCTGAATAGAAATAAACACCCAGCCCCACGGCAAAGATGATGTTCCCCGCAATCGCGTGCAGCAGAACGGCGTAAAAGAACGAGCCGCGCTTGCGATAGGCCCAGCTGAACAGCAACCCGCCAACAAAGGTCATGATGGCGACAATCCAGCTCCAATACATCAAATGCGCGAAGGCGAAGATAGCCGCGTTCAGCAGGTCGGCCCTGCGCCCGTCCGGCAGGATGGCGTGGTAGCGGCGGAAAAACAGCGGGCGGAATAGCAACTCTTGTGGCAGGGCAGACAGAAGCGGATAGCCGATCCAGATGAAGGCCAGCATCTCGGGCCGGTTTCTCAGCAGAAAAAAGGCCGCATCTGGCCGGGTCAGGTAGATCAGCGCGGTACAGAATGCAGCAGTCACCAGTGTGAATACCGCCAGTTCGCGAAATGACCAGTTTGCCCATTCGTATCGCAGTTCTGCCCACTGAAAGCCGGGCGTTGCATGCAGCAGAACGATGCCCAAACCGGTAAAGGCAAACAGCGCCGGGAACATCCAGTTGGGTGGAAAAAGCACCGCGATCACCAGCGGAGCAATGATGAAAAACAGGCCAAACTCAATCCGTAATCGCGCTGCCGCGACCGGCGGGGCGACCATCGTGCTGTCTTTGCTCACAGGTTCACCAACTCCACCGGTATCAGGCCGCGTAACGAATTTCCCATGAAAACAGATTGGGCCTCTTTCAGATCATTCAAGGTCAGAACCGCCTCGGAAAACTCTTCTTGTTCCAGCAATTCTTCGCGCAGGATACCCGGCAAAAGCCCGCTGGACAGGGGCGGAGTCAGCCGTTGCCCTTCGCGCGTTTCGATAAACAGGTTGGTGATGGAGCCCTCGCACAGCTCATCCCGTTCGTTCAGGAACAATAATTCATCGACACCCTTAGGCATCGCAGCGCGGGCGGTGTCATAGAGATCACGCCGGGTGGTTTTGTGGCGCAGCCATATGTCGCCCGAGGTCAGGCGGGTCTCCGACACCCCCAACCGCCAGAGCGGCGGGTTTTCCGCCAGCGGGGCGGTGGTCAGGTCGAACTGACCCGAAACATCCATGGTCAGACGACAGCGCAAGGGGGCCTCACTGGCCCCTTCGGACAACATCGCCACAGCGGCAGATCGGTCGAAGGGCAGGTCCAAGGTCTTGGCAGTGCGCGCCATTCGGTTCAGATGCCGGTCCTGTCGGACAAACCCCTGCCCGGGCCTGAAGCCCAGAGTTTCGATCAGGCGGAAATCAGGCTCAACTGGCGGGCAAAGCGGGCTTTCCATAGGGCTTCCTCGTATTCAGACGGGGCCGTGCTGTCCCAGACCACCCCACCGCCGACATTCAGCGTTGCAGCGGCACCGTCCACCATCAGCGTGCGGATGGCAACGTTGAACTCGGACCGTCCGTCCGGCGCAGCCCAGCCGATCGTGCCGCAATAGATGTCGCGGGGCCAGGGTTCTAGGTCGGACAGGATCTCCATCGCGCGGATCTTGGGCGCTCCGGTGATGGATCCGCAGGGGAACAAAGCGGTCAGAATGTCGGATAACCCGGCCCCGATCTGCAGCTGCGCCCGCACAAGCGACACCATCTGATGCACGGTGGCATAGGTTTCGACCTTGAACAGTTCGGGCACATGAACCGATCCGGGCAAGGCCACGCGGCTGATATCGTTGCGCAGCAGATCGACGATCATCAGGTTTTCGGCCCGGTTCTTTTCATCGCTGGACAGGAAGTTGCGGCGACGGGCATCCTCGGCCATATCCTCACTGCGAGGCTGAGTGCCCTTCATCGGCCGGGTCTCGATGCGCCCGGTCTCATCCGTGCGGAAAAACAGTTCGGGCGAGCGGCTGAGCAGGTCGGGCAACCCCTCTTGCTGAATCAAAGCGCCGTGGCCAACGGGTTGCCCAGATGTCAGGGCCGCGTAAAGCGCCGCGCTGTCCCCTTCAACCGTCAGATCGATTGGGAAGGTCAGATTGGCCTGATAAATGTCCCCGGCCCCGATGGCGTCATGCACGGCCCGGAACGCCCGGCTGTATCGTGCCTCATCCCAGCGCGGCTGGAACTGGGCAATGCCGCCCGACGCTTTGGGCAGATCGCTTTGATCCGGTTGGTCATAGACCCCGAAACACAGCAACGGCAGTGTCCGGTCGCCCGGCAGACGGGACAACAGGCGCGGCTCCAACGCATATCCAAGCTCGTAACAGGCATACCCCGCCAGCCAACCACCTGCTGCGCGCGCCTCATCCAATGCCGCCAGCGCCTGGGGCACCTCGTCCGCCGTGTCCGCGCGGATGATGTGGGATGGCCGGTCGAACCGGGTTCCCGGACCGGCTGGCCCCTGATCGAAACGAATACGCAAGTGCATCCTCATAAGCCGTGCTGCGCGATATAGAGAATACGCCGCCAAGGGAAAGAGGGGAAAGCGGCAATTTCGCACCTGTTTCCGATACCTCTTGCACCTTTTCGCGCGGTCCCTATAACGCAGGACAATTTGGGCGCTGGGGCGGTGCCCTGACTCGCGGACAATCGAAGGAACAAGGCCATGCCGAGAAGAACCGACATCCAGTCGATCATGATCATCGGGGCGGGCCCCATTGTCATCGGGCAGGCGTGCGAATTCGACTATTCCGGCGCTCAGGCCTGCAAGGCGCTGCGCGAGGAAGGTTATCGGGTCATTCTGGTGAACTCGAACCCCGCGACGATCATGACCGATCCCGGTCTGGCGGATGCCACCTATATCGAGCCGATCACGCCCGAGGTTGTCGCCAAGATCATCGAGAAAGAACGCCCCGACGCCCTGCTGCCCACGATGGGCGGACAGACCGGCCTGAACACCTCGCTGGCGCTGGAAGAGATGGGCGTGCTTGAGAAGTTCGGGGTTGAGATGATCGGCGCCAAGCGCGACGCCATCGAAATGGCCGAGGACCGCGCCCTGTTCCGCGAGGCGATGGACCGGCTGGGGATCGAAAACCCCAAGGCCGAGATCGTGACCGCCCCCAAGGACGAAGACGGCAAGAAAGACCTGGATGCCGCTGTCGCCTTGGCGCTGGAAACCCTGGAAACGGTGGGTCTGCCCGCGATCATCCGCCCTGCCTTTACGCTGGGCGGCACCGGCGGTGGTGTGGCCTATAACCGCGAGGATTATATCCATATTTGCCGCTCGGGCATGGATGCCAGCCCCGTGGGTCAGATCCTGATCGACGAAAGCCTGCTGGGCTGGAAAGAATACGAGATGGAGGTGGTGCGCGACACTGCCGACAACGCCATCATCGTCTGTTCCATCGAAAACGTCGATCCAATGGGCGTACATACGGGCGACTCGATCACCGTGGCCCCAGCCCTGACGCTGACCGACAAAGAATACCAGATCATGCGCAATCACTCGATTGCCGTGCTGCGCGAGATCGGCGTGGAAACTGGCGGCTCGAACGTGCAATGGGCGATCAACCCGGTCGATGGTCGCATGGTTGTGATCGAGATGAACCCCCGCGTGTCGCGCTCTTCGGCGCTGGCGTCCAAGGCGACCGGTTTCCCGATTGCCAAGATCGCGGCCAAGCTGGCAGTGGGCTACACGCTGGACGAGCTGGACAACGACATCACCAAGGTCACGCCCGCCTCGTTCGAGCCGACCATCGACTACGTCGTCACCAAGATCCCGAAATTCGCGTTCGAGAAATTCCCGGGCTCGGAACCTTACCTGACCACCGCGATGAAGTCGGTGGGTGAAGCCATGTCCATCGGCCGCACCATCCACGAATCGATGCAAAAGGCGCTGGCTTCGATGGAATCCGGGCTGACCGGTTTTGACGTGGTCGAAATCCCCGGCCTGAATGTCGGTGTCTGGGACGAGGCCACCGACAAGGCCGCAGTGATCAAGGCGATCAGCAAACAAACGCCCGACCGCCTGCGCACCATCGCGCAAGCCATGCGCCACGGTCTGAGTGACGACGAAATCTTCGGTGTCACCAAGTTCGACCCGTGGTTCCTGGCCCGCATCCGCGAGATCATCGATGCGGAACGTCAGGTCCGTAAAGACGGCCTGCCCGTGACCGAGGATGGCATCCGCAAGCTGAAAATGCTGGGCTTCACCGATGCGCGTCTGGGCAATCTGACTGGCCGCGACGAAGACAACGTCCGCCGCGCTCGCCGCAATTTGGGCGTCAATGCTGTCTTCAAACGCATCGACACCTGCGCGGCCGAATTCGAGGCGCAGACGCCCTATATGTACTCGACCTACGAAGCCCCGATGATGGGCGAGGTCGAATGCGAAGCCCGCCCAAGCGACCGCAAAAAGGTCGTCATCCTTGGCGGTGGCCCGAACCGGATCGGTCAGGGCATCGAGTTTGACTATTGCTGCTGCCACGCCTGTTTCGCGCTGACCGAAGCGGGCTATGAGACCATTATGGTCAACTGCAACCCCGAGACAGTCTCGACCGACTATGACACCTCGGACCGGCTGTATTTCGAGCCGCTGACCTTTGAGCACGTCATGGAAATCCTGACGAAAGAGCAGGAAAACGGCACGCTGCATGGTGTGATCGTGCAGTTCGGCGGTCAAACCCCACTGAAACTGGCCAACGCGCTGGAGGCCGAAGGCATCCCGATCCTCGGCACCACGCCCGACGCCATCGACCTGGCCGAAGACCGTGAGCGGTTCCAGGCGCTGGTCAATGATCTGGGTCTGAAACAGCCCAAAAACGGCATCGCCTCGACCGACGCGCAAGCGTTGGAGATTGCCGACGAGATCGGCTTCCCGCTGGTGATCCGCCCCTCTTACGTTCTGGGTGGCCGAGCGATGGAAATCGTGCGCGATATGGATCAGCTGCGGCGCTACATCAACGAGGCCGTGGTGGTCTCGGGCGACAGCCCGGTTCTGCTGGACAGCTATCTGGCCGGTGCGGTGGAACTGGACGTGGATGCGCTGTGTGATGGCACCGATGTTCACGTTGCGGGCATCATGCAGCATATCGAAGAGGCGGGCGTGCACTCGGGCGACTCGGCCTGTTCGCTGCCGCCCTATTCGCTGTCGGATGAGATTCTGGAACAGATCAAGGATCAGGCGTTCAAACTGGCCAAAGCGCTAAACGTCGTCGGCCTGATGAACGTGCAGTTCGCCATCAAGGATGATGAGATCTACCTGATCGAGGTGAACCCGCGCGCCAGCCGCACCGTGCCCTTCGTGGCCAAAGCGACCGACAGCGCGATTGCCTCCATCGCCGCGCGTGTCATGGCGGGTGAGAAGCTGTCGAACTTCCCGATGCGCCCGCCCTATCAGGAAGGTCAGGATACAAAAATTGCCGACCAGATGACGCTGGCCGACCCGAACATGCCGTGGTTCTCGGTGAAAGAGGCGGTCCTGCCCTTTGCCCGCTTCCCCGGCGTCGACACGATCCTGGGCCCGGAAATGCGTTCGACCGGCGAGGTCATGGGCTGGGACCGCGACTTCCCGCGCGCCTTCCTCAAGGCGCAGATGGGCGCGGGTATGGTCCTGCCGTCCTCGGGTCGTGCGTTCATCTCGATCAAAGATGCCGACAAGACCCCCGCGATGCTTGAGGCCGCACAGGTTCTGGCCGCGCAGGGCTTTGTCCTTGTGGCAACCCGTGGCACACAAAGCTGGCTGGCCGAACAAGGCGTTGCCTGCGATCTGGTCAACAAGGTCTACGAAGGCCGCCCGGATGTGGCCGACATGCTGAAAGACGGTCAGGTGCAGCTGGTGATGAACACCACCGAAGGCGCGCAGGCGGTCGAAGACAGCAAGGTCATCCGCTCCATCGCGCTCTATGACAAGATCCCCTACTTCACCACCGCCGCCGCCAGCCACGCCGCCGCGCTGGCCATCAAGGCGCAGGCCGAAGGGGATGTTGAGGTGATGTCGCTGCAGGGGTGATCCTTCACACCAAAGGGAACAAAGCAAAACCCCCGGTCCGTGACCGGGGGTTTTTCAATTAAACAGCGGATTGCGCGGCCATTTGCCTTGCCTCCTCCCGCCTGAAGAACAGCAGGTAGAACACTGGCGCGGCGACCATGGTCAGGACTGTGGCAAAGGCCAGACCGCCCATGATCGTCACGGCCATCGAGACGAAGAACGCGTCTGTCAGCAGCGGGGCCATCCCAAGGATCGTGGTGATCGCGGCCAGCATGACCGGGCGCAGACGCGAGACCGAGGCTTCGATGATCGACTCTTGCAGGGGTTTACCGGTGGCCCGGACCAGATCGATTTCCTCGACTAGAACAATGCCGTTCTTGATCAACATCCCCGACAGGCTCAGCAGGCCCAGCAGGGCGGTGAAGGTGAACGGCAAGCCGGTTCCCAGCAGGCCAATCACCACACCGTTGACCGACATCGGCACCAGCAGCCAGATGATGATCGGCTGACGGATCGCATTGAACAGCAGGACCGAGATCAGCACCATGATCAGTAAGCTTAGCGGCAATTGCCTGCCCAGACTTTCCTGCGCGTCGCGCGAGTTTTCGAACTCGCCCCCCCACTCCATCTTGTAGCCGGGCGGCAGATCGATTGCCTCAATCGCGGCGCGCACTTCGGTATGGACCTGAGCGGCGGTAAAGCCCGCCGGGATGTCGGCTCCGACCGTGATGGTCAGAACCCGGTCGCGCCGGTGGACCAGCGTGTTCAGGGCCTGGTATTCAAACCCGTCCACCATCTGTTCGATGGGCACGAAACGTTGCGATTGATCCGAATAGACGACCTGATCGACGATTGAATAATCCCCGTCCGCCGGGCGGCGCAGGATGATCGGGATCAGGCGGTCACGCTCGCGCAGGACCCCGCCGGTGATCCCATCGGTCGAGAATTGCAGCGTGGCAGCAATATCTTCGCGGGACACGCCAGCGGTCTGGGCGCGTTCGGTCGCATAGATTGGCTGCACCGCCAGTTCCTTTTCACGCCAGTCGTGATGGACATGCAGCGCGTTGGGCGAGGCGGCGGCCATGCGCCGGACCGCCTCATCCGCCAATCGCCGCAGAACTTCCGGGTCGCTGCCCGAGAACCGAGCCTGGATCGGATCGCCGCCGCCGGGGCCAAAGACCAAGCGCCTGGTGCGGAACTCGCTTTCGGGAAACTGCACCGAGCCGAACGCCTCAAGATCCGCCTGCAAAGCAGGGATATCGTCCAGCGTTTCGGTGCGGATGATCATATGGCCATAGCTTGGGTTCGGATCTTCGGCGGCATAGGTCAGCATGAAGCGGGTGGCCCCCTGCCCCACGAAGGTGGTGACGGACACAACGTCGTCACGGTCATTCAGCCACTCTTCAAACACGGCCATATCTTGGGCGGTGCGGGCGATGGTGGTGCCCTGCGGCAGCTTGTAGTGCACAAAGAACAGGGGCGTGTTCGAATCCGGGAAGAACTGCTGCTTCATCAGCCCGAAGCCCGCGTAGCAAACCACCGTAACCGCAGCCAGCCCCACGACCACCAGCCAGCGAAACCGCAACGCACCGCGCAGAACCGAGCCGTAGATGCGGAACAGAATGCCGCTATAAGCGTCCACTTCGCCTTCCTTGCCCTGTTTGAAGAAGTAGTGCCCCAGCATCGGCGTGACCGTGATGGCCAACACCCAGCTCAGCAGCAGCGAGATGCCGATCACCGCAAACAGCGAGAACAGAAACTCGCCAGTTGCATCGGGGCTGAGACCGATGCCCGCAAAAGCCATGATGCCGATCACCGTGGCCCCCAGCAGGGGAATTTGCGTTTTCGCAGCCACATCTTCCGCCGCATCGCGCGAGGATTTGCCGCGCAGCATGGCGATCTGCATCCCCTCGGCCACGACGATGGCATTATCGACCAGCATCCCCATGGCGATGATCAGTGCACCAAGCGAGATCCGCTCCATCTCAATCGAAAACATCGCCATGAACAGCAGCGTTCCGACCACCGTCATCAGCAGCGTCGAACCCACGACAACCGCCGCACGCCAGCCCATGAAAAGGCCCAGCACCGCGACCACGATGGCCACGGACATGGCAAGGTTGACCAGAAAGTCGGTCGAGGCTTGTTCCACCACCACATGCTGCTGGTAGATCGGCAGGATTTCGACGCCAAAGGGGATCGCGGTGTCCAACTCGTCAAACTTGGCATCCACGCGCTTGCCGACTTCGACAATGTTCTCGCTGGACAATCCGGCGATGCCCAGGGTAAACGCCTCGACCCCGTCAAAGCGGATCATGATGTCCGGGTCGGTCTGGCGCGCGCGGTAGACGTTGGACATATCGAACAGGTTGATCACCTGCCCCTGAGAGCCGACCGAAAGCCCGGCAATGGCGGACACACTGTCCGAACCTTCGGCGGTCAGGATTGTGGTTCGATCATCAGCAGACCGCAGCGAGCCGGATGAATTCACCGAATCCGCGTTCGAGATCGCCTCGTTAATTGCCTGAATCGGCACGTTCTGATTCACCGAGATGGCAAGGTCGGGCTCGATAAAGATCGCCTCTTGCGGCAGGCCCTGAACCTCGACATCGGCGACGCCGCTGACGGTCAGCAGCTCACGCCGAAGAAACGTAGCCAGTTCGTGTTTTTCCGCGTCCGAATACCCCTTGGCCGTCACCGCGTAGAACAGGCCAAAGACGTCACCGAAGCCGTCATTCACGTAAGGCTGGCCGACGCCCGAGGGCAGGCCGCGCGCCGCATCGCGGATCTGGGCGCGCAAACGGGTCCAGATGGCGGGCAGTTCGTCACCGTCATAGGTGGACTTGATCTCGACCTCGATCAGCGACCGACCGGGTTGGTTGACCGAGGTGATCGTGTCCACCTCGCCCATTTGCTGGATGGCGGATTCAAGCGGTTCCGAGACCTCAAGCGCCACTTGCTCAGCTGTTGCGCCGGGATATTGGGTGATGATGACGGCGTTCTTGATGGTGAATGCAGGGTCTTCGAGACGACCCAGAGACAGAAAGCCCCAGATACCGCCAAACAAGGCAATCAGGATGATCAACCACGTATAGAGTGGCCTGTCGATCGAGGCGCGCGCGATGTTCATATCTCAGCCCCTTAGTTCCCAAAGCCGGAAAACCGGCGCACGGTTTGACCGTCGGCCAAGGCGGCGCCACCTGCGACAACAATCTCTTCCCCGCCAGACAGGCCGGTCAGCACCCGAACACCACCCAACTGGGTCGGCTCGATGGTCACGGGGGCGCGGCGAACGGTTCCTTCTTCCGCGCCAACCGGTGAATAGACCATGACGCCCAACTCTCCGCTCGCATCTGCGACGATGGCGGTGGTGGGTACGATGATGCCAACGCGCTGGTCCTGAACCTGAACATTCACGGTGACGGAGGATCCTGGCAGAATCTGCAACCCTTCTGGCGGGGTCAGGCCGAACTGGATTCGGAAGGTCTGACCCACGCTGGAGGTTTCAGCATCGAATTCTCGGATTTCCAGCGGAAAGACCTCATCACTGGCGGGGAACTTGGCAGTGATCGTGATGTCGTCCTGCTGGCCGGTGCGTTGGAACAAAATCTCAGGAACATCCACTTCGATCCGCAACTCGGACATATCGTGGATTCGCACGATTGGTGTGCCTGCAGAGACGGTCGTAAACGCCTCGACCGTGCGGCTGGAGACCAGCGCATCGAACGGAGCGGTCAGCGTGGCGTGTTCGAGTTCGTATTCTGCATCGCGCACGGCGATAGCGGCCAGTTGCGCCTCGGTCTCGGCGTCGTCGACGGCGACCTGGCTGGCCGTGGTGCCCCGCAGCCGCGACAGGCGCGCCTCGGTCCGGTCTGCCTGTTCCTTTTGCAGGCGCGCCCGGTCCAGACGCAGCTGGAACGGCTCGGAATCAAGCTGGGCGATCAGCCCGCCTTTGGGGATCACAAAGCCTTCGGTGACAGGCATTTCGATAATCTGGCCTGACACCTGAAACGCCAGATCAACCGTCTGCCGCGCCGCTACTCGGCCAAAGAACTGGCGCGAAAACCCCGGCGTGGTTTCCTGCACAAGCATCAGTTTGACCGGTTTTGCAATCTCTTGCGCGGCGATTGGCGATGCCAGAACCGCCACCGCAAGGCCCAAAGAAGTCAGCAGTTTCATTTCTTCAATCCCTCGGGAATTCCCGTTTTCAGAATGGTGTCACGTATCTTACACGCCAGATGCGCGAATTGAGCGGTTTCTTCTTCGTTCAGGCCGGACGCGCGGTGAAACAGCGCCCCCGCTTCGGCCACAAGCATATTGCGGGCATCTTCACCCTGCCGGGTCAGCACCAGCAACCAGGCCCGCCGATCCTGCGGGTCACGTTCGCGTGTCAGATACCCCGCCTTTTCCAGACCGTCCGCCGTCGCCGTAATGGTCGAGGGCACGGTCAGCATGTCCGTGGCCAGCACCCCCATGCGCTTGGGCCGATCCAGTTTGATCAGCATATGGCATTCCGGATGGCTCAGATCGGTCTCCATCGAATCGAAAACTTCTTCGAGTTTCCAGTACAGCGCATAGACGCCCATGATCGCCTGTATCTCGGGGCTAAGGCGGCCCAACCTTGTGCTAATGTCGTCCTGCACGGTGCGTCTCCTGCGTGATTGCTGGCCATATACTTCAAAATTTGAACTATTCAAGATATGAAGTTGAAATCGACCCTTCAGAGTGTATTCCCTTAGGTTAACAACTCTTGATCAAATGCCGCTGTGACTGCATTTTAGGCGGATTCGAAACCTTCAGGACCCGTCATGTATACGCCCGCCATCACCGGTACCGGTGTTTTCACGCCAGAAAACGTCATCACAAACGCTGAGCTTGTGGAAGCATTCAACGCCTATGCCGATAAGCAGAATGCCGAAAACGCCGAGGCCATCGCCGCCGGTCAGATGGAACCGATGCAGCATTCCTCGGAAGAGTTCATCGTCAAGGCCTCGGGCATTCAAAACCGCTATGTGATGGACAAGACCGGCGTTCTGGATCCGGACATGATGTACCCCGCCCTGCGCCAGCGCAGCGATGACGAGCCGGGGATTATGACCGAGATGGCAGTGGATGCCTGCAACAAGGCGCTGGCGCAGGCCGGTCGTACGGCAGCGGATGTGGATCTGGTCATCTGTGCCGCGTCGAACCACGAACGCGCCTATCCGGCGATTGCGATCGAGATTCAGCAGGCCCTGGGCATTGACGGGTTCGGGTTTGACATGAATGTGGCCTGTTCCTCGGCCACTTTCGGCATTCAGGCGGCGGCGGACATGGTGCGGTCCGGCTCGGTCCGGGCGGCGCTGGTGGTCAACCCCGAGATCTGCTCGGGCCATCTGGAATGGCGCGACCGCGATTGCCACTTTATCTTCGGCGACGTTGCCACCGCCACGCTGATCGAACGGATTGAAGACGCCCAAGGCCCGCATTTCGAGGTCCTGTCGACCCGTTGCGCCACGGCCTTCTCGAACAATATCCGCAACAACAACGGCTTCCTGCGCCGGTCACGCCCGGCAGGCATGGTGGACCGTCGGGATATGCAGTTTATGCAGAACGGGCGGAAAGTGTTCAAAGAAGTGCTGCCGATGGTCAGCAAGCATATCGGCGACCACATGGACGCCGAAGGCGTCAGCAGCGATGACCTGAAACGCCTTTGGCTGCATCAGGCCAACAAGACGATGAATGATTTCATTGGCAAGAAAGTGCTGGGCCGCGAGCCGGAAGCCGGTGAGCAGCCGAACATCCTGCAGGACTATGCCAACACCTCATCCGCCGGATCGATCATCGCGTTCTCCAAGTATTCGGATGACTTGCAGGACGGAGACGTCGGGCTGATCTGTTCCTTCGGGGCTGGCTATTCGGTCGGATCGGTGATCGTGAAGCGGCACGATTGATGGGCCTTGCAACACCCGCCTGACCCGCTTTGCGATCCGGGGGCAACGCATTGCGTCCAAAACGTTTCCGCGCGTCGTTGAGTTAATCTGCCCAGCACCCAGCGCGCACGAGACGCGTCAAGGACTTCATCCGTTCTTAGCTGACGCTTTCTTCCTCGAGATGCAGTTTCATCTCGATCAGAACCTGTTGCAGCAGGCTGGTTTCTTTCAGCAAACGCTTGGCTTCGTTCACCGTGATGATGCCGTCTTCGATCGCGGCCTGATATTCGGTCATCAGCATCGCAAAGCGCTGGCTCAGGGCAATGACATCCGAATTCACGCCGCCGGTTCGTGGCTTGTCTGTGTTGCGCCCATCATAGGACAGGGTGATATTTTTGAGATCAGCCAAAGCCGAGGTCACATGCGGATAGGCCGCCGCATTCTCTAGCCGGGCCACGGCGTCAACTGGCATGAACCTGTCGGCATGTTCCGCATTGTCAGAATAATACCGGCCCAGAGTCGCCTTTGATTTACCCGTAATCTCGCACGCCGCTTCGATTCCGACGTCTTTGACAAGCGCCTCGGTGTGTTTCTTCAGATAAGCCCCGATCTCTGCCATTGTTTTACCTTTGTTACCTGCACGCGCTGTTCCACCCCTGTTGTTGGGGGAAAGCCTCGGGAAATTTCCCATAACAGAGTCATAATTGAAATGTCATACATTGGCTATCCCTCAGATATGCGAGGGATTTTGTGAGTGAGTGGCGGCAGTTCCTGCCGGTAATGAGTGATCGTGGGGCAGGATTGTTTAGCCTCACACCGTTAAGGCCGCATGTTGGCCGACGGCGTCGCTGTTGTGAGAGTGGTGGTTCCATCCCCAAAGAGCATGTGCTCGGCCTTCGCAACTGCAATGGCGACGTCGATTCTTTTCAGGCATTTTGAACCCTTGTCCGTTTGGCGGATGCGTTTTAGACCCGGCGCATGGCAAAGCTGTATTTCAACTACTCTACTATGAACGCGGGCAAATCGACCGTGTTGCTGCAGGCCTCGCACAATTATCGCGAGCGCGGCATGGACACCTACCTGATGACTGCCGCTGTTGACGGGCGCGCGGGAACAGGTCGCATCGCGTCACGTATCGGCATTTCCGAACAGGCCGACACGTTCCGGCCTGACACAGATGTGTTTTCCATGATCGATGCCCGGCTGAAACAAGGCTCTGTCGCCTGCGTTTTTGTCGATGAGGCGCAGTTTCTGTCGGAAGATCAGGTCTGGCAGTTGGCGCGCGCCGTTGACGACCTGCGCGTCCCGGTTCTGGCCTACGGGCTTCGGGTGGATTTTCAGGGCAAACTGTTCCCCGGATCCGCCGCTTTGCTGGCGCTGGCCGATGAGATGCGCGAAGTCCGCACCATCTGCAAATGCGGGCGCAAAGCCACGATGGTGATTCGTCAGGATGAGAACGGCAGGGCCATCACCGAAGGCGCACAGGTTCAGATCGGCGGGAACGAGACCTATGTTTCACTCTGCCGCAAACACTGGCGCGAAGCCGTCGGCGACTAGACGCGATTGGGCAGGTCCCGGCCCGCAACAAACGCCGCCACGTTATCCAGCGCCATGTGCCCCATGCTGGTCCGAACCTCTTCGGTCGCGGTGCCCAGATGGGGCAACAGGGTGACGTTCTCCATATCGCGCAAGGCCTGAGGGACCGCAGGTTCGAATTCGTAGACGTCCAGCCCCGCCCCGGCGATCTGACCCGCCTGAAGGGCAGCGATCAGGGCGGCTTCGTCCACCACCTCTCCGCGCGCGATGTTCACCAGAATGGCTGCCGGGTTCATGGCCTCCAGCACCGTCGCGTTGATCAAATGGCGGGTTTCGGCCCCACCGGGCACGGCCAGAACCAGAAAATCGACCGACGCGGCCAAAGCAGCCAAATCCGCAAAGTATTCTGCATCGAAATCCAACTGCTTGGCGCTCCGGGACTGGTAGGCAATCTGCATCCCGAACCCGAAATGACACCGTCGGGCAATGGCCTGACCGATGCGCCCCATACCCACGATACCGACGCGCTTGCCGGTAACGTGATGCCCCAGCATCTGAGTGGGATGCCAGCCCTGCCACGCGTCAGACCGGACCAGACGTTCCCCCTCACCCGCGCGGCGTGCGGTGGACAGCAGCAGAGTCATCGCGATGTCTGCGGTGGCATCGGTGACGGCGCCCGGCGTGTTCGTGACCGTGACCCCCGCCGCGTTCGCCGCTTCGACGTCGATATGGTTGTAGCCCACACCGAAATTGGCCAACAGCTTGCAGCGTGGCGCAGGCACATCCGCAAACACGGCGGCAGAGAATTGGTCGCCCAAAGTTGGCACCACCACGTCGTAGTCTTCCAACGCCCGCTTCATCTCATCCTGTGACAGCGGCGAGGAGGAGCTGCGGATGTCGACCTCAAACTCGGCCTTTGCCCGCGCCTCAACTGCTGGCGTCATGGGACGGGTGATCCACAGTTTCATCAGTGCATCCGTCCGCCCAGCGGGACCTTTCCGTCCGGTCCGATCAACACGATCTCGCCGTTTTCGTCGGGCAGGCCCAAGACCAGCACCTCGGACATGAACTTGCCAATCTGGCGCGGAGGGAAGTTGACCACCGCCATGACCTGCTTGCCGACCAGAGTTGCCGGATCGTAATGCGCGGTGATCTGGGCCGAGGTCTTACGCTCGCCAATCTCATCGCCGAAATCGATCCACATCTTGATCGCGGGCTTGCGGGCTTCGGGGTAGGGCTCGGCCCGGATGACCTCGCCAACGCGGATATCGACTTTCATGAAGTCGTCGAAGGAAATCTCACTCACCGGACAGTTCCCTGGATCGGTCGGTCGCAGCCTTGACCGCGCGGTGCAGCAGATCGGGGAACCCTTCCTTCTCGTGCATCAGAACCTCAAGCGCGGCCTGCGTGGTGCCGTTGGGTGATGTCACATTGACCCTCAGTTGCGAAGGGTCCTCTTCCGCCGCCATCGCCAAGGCCCCTGCCCCGGCCACGGTGGATTTGGCCAGTTTCATCGCCAGATCATGCGGCAGGCCCTGCTCCTGACCCGCGGCGGCCAGCGTTTCGATCAGGTGGAAGACATAAGCCGGCCCCGAACCGCTGACGCCGGTCACCGCATCAATCTGCGCTTCGGCCGACAGGCGCACAGTCTCACCGATGGCCGAGAGCAGGTTTTCTGCCAGCGCCACATCATCTTCGGATGCATGGGTGTTGCCGATCATCGCCGTAATACCCTGACGGATCGCGGCAGGCGTGTTTGGCATCGCCCGCACAATCGGGGTGCCTGCACCCAGCACATCCTCGAACGTGGCAATCGATGTACCTGCCGCGACAGACACGAACAGGCTGCCGCCCCCGCCCAGCGCCTGTATGGCGGGCAATGCGTCGCCCATCATCTGCGGCTTGACGGCCACCAGAACCACGGCGGGTGCTTCCGGCAATGTGGTGTTGATATGGACGCCCTGCGCCTTCAGCCATTCTGACGGGTACGGATCGATCACCCAAACGGATGAGGCGGGCAGGCCGTGTTCCAGCCAACCCGCCAACATCGCGGACCCCATCTTTCCGCATCCCAACAGCACCAGGCCGTGTTCGGCCACGCGCGACATGTCCATGATTGCCCCTTCCCTGACGTAACGGTTCGGGGCAAAGCTTTACGCCCGGCCGTAAGCCTCTGCAATGGCAACCTGCATCGCATCTTCCGGGTCGCGATTGCCCCATGTCACCAGCTGGATCGCCGGGTAGTAGCGTTCGGCGCTCATGACGGCGGCGGTGATCATCGTATCGATCTGATCCGGGCTTGCCATCTGGCCACCGGCCAGCACCAATCCGTAGCGGTAAACCATCAGCTTCTGGTTCGCCCAATATGTGAACGCCCCCGCCCAGCACTGATCATTCATCCTGTTCAGCAGCTCATACAGCTCGCTCTCACGCTCGGACGGTGGTTCCATCTCGAACGAGCAGACCATGCGCAGCGTTTCATCATAGTTGGACCACGCCAGAGTAATGGAATACGTCCGCCACTGCCCCTCAACAGCCATGGCGATCTGATCGTCGCCGATGCGGTCAAAATCCCAGTCGTGATGTTCGGCCAGATGTTCAACAATATCGATCGGATGAAGGTCTTCTTCGAGAAACTGCTCGGAAAGGGCCATAATGCCACCTCACTAATCTCTAGCATTTCGGGGCTGGCAGCGCCCCAGCGCTAGTTGCCTGCTCTACAAGCCGGGCTTCCCCCATGGGCCTGTACTAAATATGGTGCGCCGCTGGATGGAATCTGGCAACCCTATTTCTTGGGGATAACAGCAATAAGTTGTGGACAGTCAGCAACGGCGAACAAAATATTGGCACTTGCGCCAGCTTTGTCTTGATTAATTCCTGCAAGACGGCAAGATACACACCACCGCCCAATCCGGAGTTGGATTGCGCGGCTTTCGCTTTGTCTGAAAAACTTCGATTTGGACGTTACTTGTCCAGTTTCGCCTCAAGCGCGGCGATGCGCGCCTCAAGTGCTGCGTTCTCTTCCCGGGCCTTCTGGGCCATGGCGCGCACGGCATCAAATTCTTCACGGGTAACAAAGTCGCGGTCGGCCAGCCAGCGGTCGATCATGGACTTCATCGCATTCTCGGCCTCTTCCCGCGCGCCCTGCGCCACACCCATGGCGTTGGTCATCAGCTGGGAAACATCGTCGAGGATCTTGTTGCGGGTCTGCATGGCTATTCTCCGATTGCGGGCTTTTCCCTATATGGGGAATGATTGGCGCAGGCTCAAGGTTGACTTGCCCCGTAAACCCCGGGCAATGAGACGCACATGCAGGCTGTTCTGAATTTCCCCGATCTGTCACCCGAATTGTTCTCGATCTCACTCTTTGGGATGGAGTTCGCCTTAAGATGGTACGCGCTGGCCTATATCGCGGGTATTCTGATTGCCTGGCGGCTGGCCGTTGTCGCCCTGCGCCGTCCCGCGCTGTGGCCCAATGACACGCCGCCGATGAAGCCCGAACAGCTGGACGACCTGCTGACATGGATCATTGTCGGTGTCATCCTTGGCGGTCGGCTTGGGTTTGTGCTGTTTTATCAACCGGCTTACTACCTGTCGCACCCGGCCGAGATTCTGAAGGTCTGGCAAGGCGGTATGGCCTTTCACGGCGGATTGCTGGGCGTCATCCTTGCGTCTTATCTATACGGTCGGCGTCACAAAATCCCGATCCTGTCGCTGGGCGATCTGGTCGCCTACACGGTTCCGCCCGGCCTGCTGCTGGGGCGGCTGGCCAATTTCGTCAATGCCGAGCTTTGGGGCCGACCCAGTGAGTTGCCATGGGCCGTGATCTTCCCCGGCATGGCCGCGCAGGATTGCCCCGGCGTCGTCGCGGGAATGTGCGCCCGCCACCCCTCGCAGCTTTATGAGGCCGCGCTTGAGGGCGTTTTGCTGGGCGCGGTCCTGCTGTGGCTGGTCTACCGTCGCGGGGCCTTTCACGCACCGGGCCGGATCATGGGGGTGTTTCTGGCCGGGTACGGCGCTTCCCGCTTTATCGTTGAGTTCTTTCGGCAACCGGACGCACAATTTGTCTCGCCCGGCAATCCGCTGGGTCTGGCCTGGCATGTCGGCGGCTATGGCCTGACCATGGGGCAGTTGCTGTGCCTGCCCATGATCGCGCTGGGCCTATGGTTCGTCCTTCGCGCGCGGCGCTCGGCATGAGTCTGTCGGACCACCTGATCGCGCGCATCCGTCAGGATGGCCCGATCAGCGTGGCTGAATACATGACCGACTGCCTGTTGCATCCCAAGCTGGGCTATTACAGCACCCGCGACCCGCTTGGGGCGCAGGGGGATTTCATCACCGCCCCCGAGATCAGCCAGATGTTTGGTGAACTGATCGGGTTGTCGCTGGCTCAAAGCTGGATCGATCAGGGACGCCCCGCGCCTTTTACCCTTGCCGAACTTGGCCCCGGACGCGGCACGCTGATGGCCGACGCGCTGCGCGCAACGCGGCAAGTCCCCGGATTCCATGCAGCGGCTAAGGTCTGCCTGCTGGAAGCGTCGCCTGCATTGCGGCAAGTTCAGGCCGAAACGCTGTACCAGTACACGCCCGAATGGATTGAAAACACCGCCGACCTGCCTGAACAGCCCTTATTCCTGATCGCCAACGAGTTTTTCGACGCCCTTCCCGTTCGTCAGTTCATCCGTGACGGCGACGGCTGGCGCGAACGACTGATCGGAGAGGCGGATGACGCGCTTGCCTTTGGTCTGGGCCCGAATGCGCCTCAGGTCGCGTTAAAGGACAGGCTAGGCGACACCAAAGACGGCGATCTTGTCGAACTCTGCGCGGCTGCAATCCCGATCATGACGGTCCTCGCCAGTCGCGTCGCAACTCATGGCGGGGCCGCTTTGATCATTGACTATGGCGATTGGCATTCACTGGGCGACACGTTGCAGGCGTTGAAGGCGCATGAACGGTCTGATCCGTTGACCGATCCGGGGCAGTGCGATCTGACGGCGCATGTGGATTTTGAACCGCTGGCCGTTGCCACACGCGCGGCAGGTTGCGCGCATACGCGGCTGACCCCTCAGGGCGTCTTCCTTGAACGGTTGGGAATCACGGCCCGGGCGAAGGCCCTGACGAAAGCCGTGGACGGTTCAACGCAAGAACAGGTGATTGCTGCACATCGCCGGTTGACGCATCCCGATGAAATGGGAAACCTGTTCAAAGTGCTGGGCCTGTATCCATCACATTCAGCGCCACCGCCGGGACTGGAGCCATGACACTGGAAATTCTGACCTCTGAAATGCTCGCGCCCGTGCGCCACGGCTTCTTTACCCGCAGGGGCGGTGCGTCGTCCGGGATCTTTTCGGGTTTGAATTGCGGCCATGGGTCGTCGGACCAAACCGAAGTGGTCGCGCTGAATCGCAGACGTGTGGCCGAAGCCATGGAGGTGACGCCTGACGAACTGGTCGGCGTTCATCAGGTGCATTCCCCAACCGTTCTGACCATCGACGCCCCGATAAAAGGCGAGAAACCCAAGGCCGATGCGGTCGTCACCGCAACGCCAAACCTTGCCCTGACGATTCTGACCGCAGATTGCCAACCGGTGCTGTTTGCCGATCCTGACGCCAATGTGATCGGGGCCGCCCATGCCGGGTGGCGCGGCGCGCTGGATGGTGTGCTCGAAGCCACTCTGGAAGCCATGGAATCACTCGGCGCGACACGCGAAAACACCCGTGCTGTCATCGGGCCGTCAATCTCGCAGCGCGCCTATGAAGTCGGGCCCGAGTTTCTGGACGACTTTCTGGCCGATTCCCCCGAAAACAGCCGGTTTTTCGCCAATGGTCACGAAGACAGGCTGCAGTTCGACCTGCCCGCGTTCGGCCTGCACCGGCTGCGACAGGCCGGTGTCGGGCACGCCGAATGGACCCGTCACTGCACCTATTCCGACCCGGATCGCTTTTATTCCTACCGCCGTGCGACGCATGCAAAAGAAGCCGATTACGGACGTCTGATTTCTGCGATCAGATTGTAGAATTGGCCTCGATTAAGGCAATTCCGCCACCTTTCCGCCACATTCATTGTGTTTACCTGAAGGCAGAATCGTAGCGTAATTTTTTGCCAGTACTCAGATGGTTATCTGACTTTCAGACATGTGAATTCTGGCACCTCAACACGGAGGAACTGTCAAACTTCACCTTCTGTCCTGATATTTTCCCGGATACGTCACATCACTGCCGCAAATCTGCGTCACATAAGGGTTACAAAAGGAAAAAGGGGCGTCAGACCCCGCATCAGAGCAGGATCAGAAATGAAATCGAAGTCTCGTTTTCTCAGCGCGGTTGTTGCGGCCGCGCAGGACCAGAAACTGGAAATGCCGTGGAAACGAGTTTTTAGCAATTCTGTCAGGGTCGCCCGCCGGTTGGCAGCGCGTCGCTGAAAAAGAAGCCCTCGGGACCAAGCTGCCGGTCCTTCTGGGAAACGCGTGTCAGGGATGCTCCGACCTGATGTGCGTTCGGTCGCATAACGCTATGCGGCCTTTGGTTCAGGGGTGTGTGTGCGGGCAATTTCAGCCTGCAAAGTACGAGTTTGTCTGGGGGGTCAATGTGTTGACCAATGGAATGCGACGTTTTTCTCGCTGTGCACTGCGATTACGGGTGCCCAAAGGTCTCTCATTCATTTCAAGGCAAAGAACTGTTCCGTCAGGCGGGCCTGCACGGGGGTACGCCCCGTCTGTTCGGAGATTAGAGGGGAAGGAATATTAATGACTATTCCTAATTCACTGGCCCGCGCAGCCAGAAATGCCGTCGAAACGTCGGCTTTACTGCGCGAGGCTCCAAGAACAACCGCCAAACCCAAGGCGCAACTGCGCCGATACGAGGTTTGCACGCTGCTCGATAACGGGGATATCGCGCAGACACGCCACATCGCACCAGCTCTGCCCATGTTCGAAGACGCGTTTTGCGCCTTTTCGCGCGGCTCGCTGGTCGAGACAGAACAAGGACCGATGGCAATCGAAGATCTGTTGCCGGGGGATACGGTCCTGACGCAGGATGGCACATCGGAAACCATCGTTTGGAAAGGGTCAGTTACTCTGATCCCCGGACGCGAGGATTCGCGGGGGCGCACACGACCCCTGACGCGAATCATGGCCGACACGTTTGGAATGCAAAAGCCGATGTCAGGCGTTATCGCAGGCCCGGCGGCGCGTTTGCTGGGGACACCTGCGCATTTGCGACACCTGCATGGCGACGCGCCGGTTTTGACGCCCGTTGCGGAATTTCAGGATGGGATGAGCGTGATTGAAACAATGCCGCCGACTCCGGTGGAACTGTTTCACATTTGCCTCAGAAAACATTCGGTCATTCGGGTTGATGGTTTACAGTTCGAAACCTATCACCCAGGAGTAAACGCGGTTCGGATGATCAATCATTCCTTGCGGTCGATTTATCTGAACCTGTTCGCGCATATCGAATCGCTGAGCGATTTTGGCCCGCTGCTGATGCCGCGCGCCGGAGACGGAGAGGTGGACGCGATCACTGCGTAAACGTTAACGATTACTGCATCCTGGGGGCATTATGCAGATATTACTAAGTTGGATTGTATCCTTGGCGGTCGCAGCAATGCTGCCGCCCTGTCAAACACATCAGAATCAGATGCGGTTCACGCCGTCCGGTTCATGCGTTCTTCCAGAACGTCGAATGGCACGCCTGGTTCGTCTTTTGCGCCGCGGATAACAAGCGACGTTTTAACGCTGGCCACGTTCGGCGTGGTCAGCAACTCTCCGGTCAGGAACTGCTGAAAGTTGCTGAGATCGGGGGCCACGCATTTCAGAATGAAATCTACCTCGCCGTTCAGCATGTGGCATTCGCGGACCAATGGCCATTCACGGCACCGGTCTTCAAAGGCGCGCAGCTCGGCTTCGGCCTGACTGTCCAGACCGACCATTGCAAAAACCTGCACTTCGAACCCCAGTTCGCGCGCGCTGACTTCGGCGTGGTATCCGGTGATATAGCCGGATTCCTCCAGCGTGCGCACACGGCGCAAACAGGGCGGGGCCGAAATCCCGACGCGTTTGGCCAGTTCGACATTGGTCATGCGACCGTCTGCCTGCAACTCTGCCAGAATCTTACGATCAATCTCATCCAGCCGCGTCGTGACCATAAAATGCTCCTGATTTTTTCGGTTCTTATATCAGCACCCACCGAGTGCGCAATAATGTTTCGCAGGGGCGCAATATTATTCGGTGACGGGTCGCGAATTTGCCCGCGTCTGGGAAAATAAGCCCGGACAGGAAAGGGCTTTAAGCCCTGCCCCCGCGTCGCTATATCGGGGCGACGGGCAAACGGCCCAATTCAGGCAGTTCGAGCGGGGGTACAATGGCCGACACACGACACACCAAGGTTCTGATCATCGGATCTGGACCGGCAGGATATACCGCAGGCGTCTATGCCAGCCGGGCGATGCTGGAACCCATTCTGGTGCAGGGAATCGAGCCCGGCGGGCAGTTGACCACCACGACCGAGGTTGAAAACTGGCCCGGCGATACCGAGGTTCAGGGCCCCGATCTGATGGTGCGCATGCAGGACCACGCCAAGGCGATGGGCTGCGAGGTGATCGGTGACATCATCAGCGATCTGGACCTCAGCCAGCGCCCCTTCACCGCCAAGGGTGACAGCGGCACCACATACACAGCCGACGCTGTCATTCTGGCAACCGGCGCGCGCGCCAAATGGCTGGGCCTGCCGTCGGAAGAGAAATTCAAAGGATTCGGCGTCTCGGCCTGCGCCACCTGCGACGGGTTCTTCTATCGCGGGCAAGAGATCGTTGTGATCGGCGGCGGCAACACCGCCGTGGAAGAGGCGCTGTTCCTGACCAACTTCGCCAGCAAGGTGACGCTGATCCACCGCCGTGACGAATTGCGGGCCGAAAAGATCCTGCAGGATCGCCTGTTAAAGAACGAAAAGATCGAGCCGCTGTGGTTCCACCAACTGGAAGAAGTGGTTGGCACCGATGCACCTTTAGGCGTCGAGGGTGTCCGCGTGAAAAACGTCAAGACCGGCGAGATCACCGAGATCCCCTGCAAAGGCGTCTTCGTCGCCATCGGCCACGCGCCCGCGAACGAGTTGGTCAAGGACACGTTGGACACCCATATGGGCGGCTATGTCGTGACCAAGCCGGGCTCAACCGAAACGTCCGTGCCGGGCGTGTTTGCGGCGGGCGACCTGACCGACCACATCTATCGTCAGGCCGTGACCAGCGCCGGAATGGGCTGCATGGCCGCGCTGGATGCGGAACGTTTTCTGGCGGAACAGGAATAAGTCCGGGGCCAAGGGTGTGGCTTAACCCCACACCCCTGGCCGTTTTTCCCGCACCTATGCAGGTCGGCTTGACCCTTGCCGGGCGGCCCCGCACACTCGGCCCTGACGAAGCATCTGCGGGTACTGGCATTGGACAACGCACTCTGGCGCGGCGGGTGGGCAACCCGGCTCAGGATCGGCAGCGGTCTGGTCCTGTTTGTCTTTGCCTTCTTCCATTTCATCAATATCGGTCTGGGCCTGTTTCACACCGACTATCTGCACGGAATGCAGGATGGCCGAAAAGCGGTCACACGGCATGATGTCGTCAGCGTCTTGCTCTATGCCGCGCTGATCGTGCATGCGGGGTTGTCGCTGGCCTCGATCGCGCAGCGCAGAACGCTCAGGATGCCGCTCAGCACAGCGTTGCAGATCGTGCTGGGCCTGCTGATCCCGCTGCAACTGATTTCCCACATCATTCACACGCGTGTCGCCCACGAGATTTACGGCGTCAATGATGAGATGGGCTATATCATCATCCTGATGTGGCCCAGCACGGCAGTCTGGATGCAAAGCCTGCTGCTGTTGATTGTATGGGTCCATGGTTGTATCGGGTTGCACATGTGGCTGCGCCTGACATCGTGGTGGTCGAAGACCGTACCCTACCTGATCGGCGTTGCGGTCTTTGTTCCGTCGTTTGCGCTGGCGGGCGTTCTGACCGAGGGCAGGCGCATCTGGGCGGATTTCGCGGATGAGTTTCTGCGACAGCAATATATCGAGCATTACAACTGGCCCTCACCCGAAGCCTTCCAGACCATGTTCACGGTCAAGGATAACGCGGTTCTGGCCTTTCTGATCACTCTGGGCGCTTGCGGGGCCATCTTTGTCGGGCGCAAGCTTTGGCGTCGCAGGCATTCGGTTCGCATCAAATATGCACGTGGGCCCGAGGTCGTCGCAGAAAAGGGCATGACCTTGCTGGAAATTTCACAAGCCAATGGCATTCCCCACACCGCGCTGTGTGGCGGCAAGGGGCGGTGCACTACCTGTCGCGTCATTGTCGAAGAGGGCGGCACCCAGCTTGAGGCCCCCAGCGATGTCGAGGCCCGCAGTCTGGCAGCGGTCGGGGCCTCTGCGCAAACACGGCTGGCGTGCCAGATTCGCCCGACCGAGCCGCTGACCGTCTTTCGCGTGTTTCGCCCCGATGGCGGGCGCAATCGGGGCCATGCAAGCCAAGGGCAGGAACGGCAACTGGCCGTTCTGTTTTTGGACATGCGCGGGTTCACGGCCCGCACGACCGGCCAATTGCCCTATGACATCGTCTTTCTGTTGAACCGGTTTTTCGATGCAATCGTTCCAGCCATTACCGACGCAGGCGGCATTGTCGACAAATACATGGGCGATGGCCTGCTTGCGGTGTTCAACAAGCCCGACGCAACGGCGTCAGCGAAGGCCGGGTTGCGGGCGGCGATAGAGATCAGCCTGGCGCTGGACAGCTTCAATCAACGGCTCGAGGCTGAAGGCAGCCCCGGCATCCGCATCGGCATGGGCTTGCATCTGGGCGATCTGGTGTTGGGTGAGATCGGCGCAGCGGGCCATGCCTCGCAAACGATTATCGGCGATGCGGTCAACGTCGCCAGCCGCCTGGAAAGCGAAACCAAGGCGCTGGGTGTCGAGTTGTTGGTGTCGGACGAGTTGCTGCAAGCGGCTGATCTGACAATCAACCCCGATCGCATCCGCCTGTTCCAATTGCGCGGCGTCAGCCAACCCGTACCGGCGCTGCCGGTCATCCGTGCCGCCGACCTGCGCGAGGCATCGGTGACACAAGAACAGGCATACTCTGGCTGACCCGAAATCGCATTCGGCCCGGAACCGCGGTCGCAATCCGACGTAGCATATGGAAAATCCTTCCATTTCGGAGGAAATCAGCGCATATCGTCCTTTGTTTCACAACCGCTTGTGGACTTCGGGCAAAAGTCGGGGCAAACGCCCCTCAAAAGACCGAGAATCACCGGCAATCCAACACTGCGACAAGAGTATTCTGATGACGATGTTAAGTAATCTGGCCCCGATCCCTGAATTGTATGTGTCCTACGAGTCGGCACAGAAACTGAAGGTCGACGCCGCCGATCTGACCAGCTGGGATCTGAGCCCGCGCCAAATCTGCGATCTGGAACTGCTGATGAATGGCGGGTTCAACCCGCTCAAAGGCTTCCTGTCCGAGGCCGATTACGACAACGTCGTCGAAAACATGCGTCTGGCCGATGGCACCCTGTGGCCGATGCCGATCACGCTGGACGTCAGCGAGGATTTTGCAGACAGCATCGAGCTGGGTCAGGATATTGCCCTGCGCGATCAGGAAGGCGTCATTCTGGGCACCATGACCGTGACCGACCGCTGGACCCCGGACAAGGCACGCGAGGCTGAAAAGGTGTTTGGCGCCGATGACGACGCGCACCCTGCGGTGAACTATCTGCACAACGTGGCCGGCAAGGTCTATCTGGGTGGCCCCGTTGTCGGCATCCAGCAGCCGGTACACTATGATTTCCGCGCCCGCCGCGACACGCCGAATGAGTTGCGCGCCTATTTCCGCAAGCTGGGCTGGCGCCGCATCGTCGCGTTCCAAACCCGCAACCCGCTGCACCGCGCGCATCAGGAACTGACCTTCCGCGCCGCCAAGGAAGCGCAGGCCAACCTGTTGATTCACCCCGTGGTCGGCATGACCAAACCGGGCGATGTGGACCACTTTACCCGCGTCCGCTGCTATGAGGCGGTGCTGGACAAATATCCCGCATCCACCACCTCGATGTCGCTGCTGAATCTGGCGATGCGCATGGCTGGCCCGCGCGAGGCGGTCTGGCACGGCCTGATCCGCGCCAACCACGGCTGCACCCATTTCATCGTCGGCCGCGACCACGCTGGCCCCGGCAAGAATTCCGCCGGTGAGGATTTCTATGGTCCCTATGATGCACAGGACCTGTTCCGTCAGTTCCAGGATGAAATCGGCGTCGAAATGGTCGACTTCAAACACATGGTCTATGTGCAGGAACGCGCCCAGTACGAACCGAATGACGAGATCGCCGACAAGGATAACGTCACGATCCTGAACATCTCGGGCACCGAACTGCGCCGCCGTCTGGCTGAAGGGCTGGAAATTCCGGAATGGTTCAGCTTCCCCGAGGTTGTGGCCGAGCTGCGCAAGACCAAGCCGCCGCGCAGCCAGCAGGGCTTTACCGTGTTCTTCACCGGCTTTTCGGGCTCGGGCAAATCCACCATCGCCAACGCGCTTATGGTCAAGCTGATGGAGATGGGTGGCCGCCCGGTCACGCTGCTGGATGGGGACATCGTTCGTAAGAACCTGTCATCCGAGCTTGGTTTCTCGAAAGAGCATCGCGACCTGAACATCCGCCGCATCGGCTATGTCGCGTCCGAGATCACCAAGAACGGTGGTATCGCCATTTGTGCTCCGATTGCGCCCTACGCCACCACCCGTCGCGCGGTGCGCGAAGATGTCGAGCAGTTCGGTGCCTTCTGCGAGGTTCACGTGGCCACCAGCATCGAGGAATGCGAACGGCGCGACCGCAAGGGCCTGTATAAACTGGCGCGTGAGGGCAAGATCAAGGAATTCACCGGCATTTCAGACCCCTACGACGTGCCCCAGAACCCCGAGCTGACGGTCGAGACCGAGAATGTGGATGTGGACAACTGCGCCCATCAGGTTTTGTTGAAGCTGGAAAGCATGGGCCTGATCGCCGCAACATGATCTAAAGGCATACTGAATGAAAAGCCCCCGGTTCGCCGGGGGCTTTTTTGTTTCCAAACTGTCACCGAGCCAAGTTTCGTTGAGCCTTAGCCCAAATCGACCTGTCCGCGCATCAGGATATGACCGCAGCCTGCCACCTTGATCCCGGTCATGGCATCACGCGACCCGACGCGGGTGACGGTCGCCTGACCGGGGCGGCCCATATCGTGGCCCTGCTCGGCAATGAAACTGTCCTTGTCCATCAAGGCGTATTTCCACAGATATGCCGCCATCGCGCCGGTTGCTGATCCGGTGAACGGATCCTCGGGCGGGCTGGGCGGTGCCAGCAACAGGCGCGAGAACGTGTCCCCCGCAGATGTCGCGCCTTGCAGCGTCACCAGAAACGGTTCCGCCATATCCGAGCCCGAATAGCCAGCGGCGGCGGCTACTTCTCGCAATGGCCCTTCATCCAGCCGTGCCGCGCGCAGGGCATCGTGATCGCGCAGGACCGTGATACAGAACGGCAACCCGGTGGAAACCAGTTGCGGCGGCGAGATAATGGCACTTTCCGGCAGGCTGATGGCCGAGGCCACCAATTCCGCTGGAACATGTACGCCGAACTGCGGCGCGACTTGCGTCATTTCGATCTGGTCCCCGATCAACCGGATCGACACAATCCCGGCCCCGGTTTCCAAGGTCAGCGCATCGCCCGAAATCATCCCGCGCGACCGCATCGCGGCAACTGTCGCAATTGTCGGATGCCCGGCAAAGGGAATCTCACGGCTGGCCAGAAAGTACCGGACGCGAATATCGGCCACCTCGGACGGGCCGGTAAAGGTGCATTCTACCAGCGAGGTTTCCCGGACATAGGCCATGCACACATTCTCGGGCAGTTCCGCGCCTTCGTGCACCACGGCACAGCCGTTACCGCCAAAGGCCCGGTCGCTGAACGCGTCTACCCAATCGAAGTCAAACCAGCTCATGCGAAAACTCCCTGACACAGATGATGCGGCGGCGTCCGCCTGTGGTCATGTGTCGCGCGTGTCGCTGGGAATGTCACGCCCTATCCGGTGTGAAGGGGCCGTTCAGTGAACGGCCACCGGGGACAGGTCATGCTGTCGGGCCAGCACAAAGGCCAGCTTGCGGTCGGCCACCAGCGCCAATTGCTGGCCATCCGAGTCGTGTACCGCATAAAGCTGATCCAGATCGCCTGCCTGATCGCGCAGATCACGCGGCAGATCGGCCACCTCGACCGTTTTGACATAAACGATACGGTCGCCTTCGGTGTTGATCTCAATCGGTGTATTCATTGCTCTTACCCCTTCCGTATGTTGATTGTCTGAACCACGGTTTCCGGCACGGCGCGGGTCAGATCCACATGCAGCAGACCGTTTTCCATAATCGCCTCACCGACCTCGACACCGTCCGCCAGCACGAACATGCGCTGAAACTGACGCGCCGCGATGCCACGGTGCAGGAATATGCGCCCCTCGCTGTCGTCGCGTTGACGGCCCCGGATCACCAGCTGGCGATCCTCGATCGTGATCGACAGATCCTCTTCCGCGAACCCGGCCACCGCCAGAGTGATGCGGTACGAAAAGTCCGAGGTCTGTTCGATGTTGTAGGGCGGATACCCTTCATTACCAGCCTTTGCAGACCGTTCCAGAAGGCGTTCCAACTGCTCGAACCCCAAAAGATGCGGGTAAGAGCCAAGAGTAAGTTTTGACACGTTTTCTCGTCCTTTATTGCCAAAGCGACGTGTTGTGCGGCCCCGTTCCGGCAACCGCGCATAATAGAATATGGGAAGAAACCAGGATGTCCACAAGGTCTGGCGCGATAACGTCTGACACACTATCTTGTTGATGACGCACCACAACCAGCCCGAGTCGCCAATGAACGCGCCCACCGACCTTTCGATGAAAACAGATGACGTTCTGCGGGTTGAGCTTGAGGTTTTCCGACGACAGCACCGCGATCTGGACGAAGCTATCGAGGCGCTGCAATCCACCGGAACGGCGGATCAACTGACGATCAAACGGTTGAAAAAGCAGAAATTGCGGCTGAAAGACATTATCCGTCTGATCGAGGATCGCTTGACCCCGGACATCATCGCCTAACGCATTGCCACGAAGGCGGATTTGGATATAGTGCGCGCTCTGCAAACGGGCGGGGATTTAGCGGATGGGTAACGTCAAGGTCGGGATCATCATGGGCAGCCAGTCGGACTGGCCCACGATGAAAGAAGCCGCAGATATTCTGGACGAGTTGGGTGTGGCTTATGAAAAGCGCATCGTGTCGGCCCATCGCACACCGGACCGTCTTTGGGACTATGGCAAAACCGCTGTTGAACGTGGTCTGAGCGTGATTATTGCCGGTGCAGGCGGTGCAGCGCATCTGCCGGGCATGATGGCGTCGAAAACCCGCGTGCCGGTGATCGGAGTTCCGGTGCAGACACGGGCCTTGTCGGGGGTCGATTCGCTTTATTCCATCGTGCAGATGCCCAAGGGGTTTCCTGTTGCTACCATGGCGATCGGATCGGCGGGCGGCGCAAATGCGGGGCTGATGGCTGCCGGTATTCTGGCCCTGCAGGATGACGCTTTGGCCGAACGGCTGGATGCGTGGCGCGCGGCCCTGTCAGCCTCAATCGCTCAAGAGCCCGAGGGATGAGCCGCATCGGCTTTGTCGGAACCGGGCACATCGCAGCGCCGATGGTGCGTTTTCTGGCGGCCAAGGGGCATGACATCTGCGTCACCCAGCGCAACGCCGAGGTGTCCTCGCAACTGAAATCGGAACTCGGCGTGACAGTCACGGACCCGCAAACCGTGATTGACGCCTCTGAGATCGTCTTTCTGTGCCTGCGCCCTCATGTGGCCGCCGACATTCTGACCCCGCTGACGTTCCGCGCCGATCAGCAAATCGTGTCGGTCATGGCTGCAGTCCCTTCGGATCAACTGGCCGAGCTTTGCGCACCTGCGAAGGATTTTGTTCAAACCATTCCTCTGGGCTTTCTGGAAACCGGCGGGTGCCCTCTGGCCGCATTGGGCAATGATCGCCTTCTGGCCGATCTGTTCGAGCCGGAAAACCCCGTGATCAGGGTCGAGAGTGAGGCCGCCCTGAATGCCCATTTCGCGATTTGCGCCATGGTGCCGGGCCTGCTGGATCTGATGGCAACCGGGTCGGAATGGCTGGCCGGGCAGACAGGCGACGCAGACGGTGCGGAATTTTATGCGACACAGCTGTTCTCGGGCTTTCTTTCCGCGATGGAAAAGGGCAAAGCGGGGCGACTGGCGGCCGAACGAGATGCGCTGGCCACCGATGGAACGCTAAGCCTGCAAATGACCGAGAGTTTGCGGTCGGGCAAAGCACATGACGCGCTGAACGCGGCTCTGGCGGCGATTGGCAAACGGTTGGAGACCTGATGATGACAAAGATGCTCGCCCCCGGCGCAACGATTGGAATTCTGGGCGGCGGTCAATTGGGCCGGATGCTATCGGTTGCGGCGGCACGGCTGGGCTTTGTCAGCCATATCTACGAGCCCGGCGCAAACCCGCCTGCGGGACAGGTCGCAGATCGGGTGACAACGGCGGCCTATGACGATGCCGAGGCGCTGAAAGCCTTCGCGGAATCGGTCGATGTCATCACCTATGAATTCGAAAACATCCCCACCGAGGCGCTGGACATTCTGGAAGCCCACCGCCCCATTCGCCCCGGACGCGAGGCACTGCGGGTCAGTCAGGACCGCCTGACCGAAAAGACATTTCTTCAGGATCTGGGACTGAACACTGCGCCCTTTGCGGACATCACCGATATGGCCAGCCTTGAGGCCGCGATTGACCAGATCGGCGCGCCTGCCATCCTGAAAACCCGCCGCTTTGGCTATGACGGCAAAGGACAGGCGCGCCTGAGCACGCCCGAGGATGCCGAGACGGCTTTGGCCGACATGGCCGGAGCACCTGCGATTCTGGAAGGCTTCGTCAATTTCAGCCACGAGGTATCAATCATCGCGGCGCGCGGTCTGGACGGTCAGGTGGCCTGTTTCGATCCCGGCGAAAATGTCCATCGCGATGGCATTCTGCGTACAACGACCATCCCTGCCCGACTGCGGCCTGCGCAACGCAGCGACGCGATCCTGCTGGCGGCCAATATTCTGAACGCGTTGGACTATGTCGGCGTGATGGGTGTCGAGCTGTTTGTGACGCCAGAGGGCCTGATCGTGAATGAAATCGCCCCGCGCGTCCACAACTCGGGCCACTGGACGCAGAATGGCTGCGTCGTGGATCAGTTCGAACAGCATATCCGGGCAGTAGCTGGCTGGCCTCTGGGTGATGGCCAACGTCATTCGGACGTGGTGATGGAGAACCTGATTGGTGACGACATGGACCGCGTACCTGAATTGGCGCAGGAACGGGATGTCGCCCTGCATCTGTATGGCAAGGCCGAGGTCAAGCCGGGCCGCAAGATGGGTCATTTCAACCGGATCGTTCGGGGCTGAAAATCGCGCTGACGCGCGATGCCTCCGGCGGAGGTATTTTTGAACAGAAGAAGGCGGGCCGGGATCAGGTGATGAACCGGGCCGCGATATCTCCGGACATGTAGCTGACGCGCCCTGCCGCCAGCGTCGCGGAGACACGGTAGGTTTGCGCGTCCAGAATGACCAGATCGGCGCGTTTGCCCGGTTCAAGCGTGCCGCGATCCGTCAGGTCAAGAACACTTGCGGGACCGGACGAGATCAGGCCCCACGCGCCTGCCAAATCCAGAACGCCAGACTTGGCCAGCATCAGCGCGGCACGGCGGGGGCTGGGATAGTGGTAGTCCGACGCCAGAGCGTCGCAAAGGCCCATCGCGACAAGTTCGACCGCGCTTGCATTCCCTTTGTGTGACGCACCGCGCACAACGTTCGGCGACCCGAGTATGACGTGATCACCGGCCAGGCGCGCGGCCTCGGCCGCCTCCAGCGTTTCCGGAAACTCGGCGATCAGGGCACCCTGATCCCGCCACCAGGCACGGGTCTCGGCGGTTGCGTCGTCATGGCTGCCCAGACGAACACCCATTTCCGAGAGCTCGGCGCTGAGCGCCTCAACCGCTGCGGGAACGTCACCCCGGCGCGCGTGCATGTCGAGAAGCAGTTCGAAATGCGCGTCAGGATTGCGTCCGGCTTTCAACGCCTGCCCGGTCAGGCGCGGCGGCTTTTTGCCTTGGGCCAGCCGGTCATGTGGCAAGTGGTCGTTGAACACCACGTAAGGGACCTGCCAATCGGCGATGCGCCGGGCCATACCAGCGTAATCGTCGAGCATATTGGTCTCGAACCGCAATTGCGGGATCAGATCGGTGACCGTGTCGGTTTTGACGGCCCGGATCGCCTCAAACACCTGCCCCGCGAACTCCGGCCCCCGCACACCGCCTTCCCAGCTGTAGAACTGGGCCAGCACGGCGGTCGTGATCCCGTTTGCGGCCAGTTCGGCCTCGACGGACAGGATGCCTTCGTTCATCTGCTTCATCGCACCACGACGCGGGGCGATGTGGCGTTCGAATCCGTCGCCGTGAAGGTCGATGATCCCCGGCAAAACGACATAGCCGGACAGGTCAACTTCGCGCCCAACCTGCGTTTCCTGCACCTGCCCATCGGCGATCGAAAGCGGCGCGCGAGACAGGCTCTCTTGCGGCAACAGCACCTCTGCGCCGGTCAGCGTAAGGTTTAGTCGGGTCATCGTGTCGGTTCCGAGTCAGGCTCGGAACAGTCTTCGCCGATGCAGATTTCTTCGATGACGTCGAGCACGCTGTCGAGCCACGTGATTTGCGGATCAAACTGTCCGAATTCGATGAAATGCAGCGCCTGCGCCATGACGCGTGGGTTGTTCATCATGAAGGTATGCGTGACCGGCAAAACGATGTGATCTGCCATGCCATCGACCTTCGTTGTCTCAACCGACACTTTGCCATCATCGGGGCCGTCGATCAGTGATGAGAACAGAGGGTTCAGAGAATTCTCACCCGCGATCACGCCCAGATCGAAATCCACGGCAGGCAGCTTGCGCGGGATGCCTTCCGGCCCCGTTCCCAGTTGCAATCCGGCAGGGCCGTTCAGATAGCCGAACACTTCCCATGCACTGAGTTCATCGACCAGTTGGCTGCCCTGATTGGGCGGGCCCAGCATGACTGCGCGACCCATGTTTTCGGGATGGTTGTCCTGTAGCCAATAGCGCAACAGGATGCCGCCCATCGAATGCGCCACAACGTTTGCCTTGTCCTCGCCACAGGCCGCAAACGCGTCCAGCAGGGTTTGTTCGGCCAGTTCGGGGATACCCATATCGGTCGACGGGTATCCGGGCCGAACGACCGTATAGTCATGGGCCTTGAACAGCTGCTCCATAACTGAAAACGACGCCTCGGTCCGTGCCAGCCCATGCAACAGGATCACGCATTTCGCGCTGGCGGCGGCAGGCAGACACAGGAAAATCAGGGCGCACAGAAGTCTCATACCCGCCCAATAGCGCCGATCTGAAGCTGTGGAAAGACCTACCCTCGGGTCCGGCGCAGAACGGCCAGGGCGATTCCGCCCAGAACCAATGCTGTCCCCGCCATCAGGCGCGGGCCAGCAACCTCGCCCAACAAGACAACACCTCCGACGATGGCGATCACCGGCACGCTGAGTTGAACCACCGCCGCGACCGACGGGGACAGCTGCGGCAGCACACGGTACCAAAGCGCATAGCCCAGGCCCGATGTTACGCCCCCAGACAGCGCGGCCAGCAGGTAGCCCAAACCGCTCATTTGCCAATTGCCACCCATACCGACCAGCACCAGACCTGTGATCGGCAAGGCAACCACAAAGTTCGCAGCCGTGCTTGCCAGCGCGTCCGGTTCGGACCGTCCCGCCAAGGAGTACATGGCCCAGCCCAACCCGGCCGCAACCATCAGCCCCGCGCCCAGCGCATCGACCTGAACCGAACCACTGGGCCAAAGCACAAAGGTCAGTCCCGCCAACGCGATCCCGGCCCCTGCAACCTGCCGAACGGTCGGCGCCGCCCCCATGATTGCGCCGACGGCAAACATGGCGATCTGCACCACCGCAAACAGGATCAACGCGCCCAGACCCGCGTCGAGGGTCAAATAGGCCAGCGAAAACCCGATCATATAAAGGAACAACGATCCAGCCCCCACAATCCGCCTGCGCGACCGCAGCGGCATTGCGGCGCCGCGCAGCAGTACCAGCACCCACAAAACTGCAGCCCCAGATAGAACGCGAAACACCGCGAAGCTGGCCGGGTCACTGGCGCCGCTGTCAATCGCCAGCCGGTTCAGGATCGAGTTCGCCGCAAAGGCGCACATGGTCAGGGCAGTCAACAGAAGCAGTCTCATTCCAACCGCATAGCTGGTTCCGCTGGGTTTGCACACTCACATTGTCTCAGCCGACCCAAATCTTCTTCTGTTCAAAAATACCTCCGCCGGAGGCATAGCCGCGCAGCGGCTATTCAAAACGAAACGGGGCCGCCCAAAGGCGACCCCATAACTCAGTCTTCCAAAAAGACGACGTCTTACATCATGCCGCCCATGCCGCCCATGTCGGGCATGCCGCCACCGGGTGCTGCGCCTTCTTTGGCAGGCTTGTCGGCAACCATTGCTTCGGTGGTGACCAGCAGGCCAGCAACCGATGCCGCATCTTCCAGAGCGGTGCGGACAACTTTGGCCGGGTCGATCACGCCGAACGAGAACATGTCGCCATATTCTTCGGTCTGAGCGTTGAAGCCAAATGCAGCGTCCGACGATTCACGGACCTTGCCAGCAACAACCGCACCGTCAACACCTGCGTTTTCAGCGATCTGGCGCAGCGGCGCTTCGATGGCCTTGCGAACGATGTTGATACCTGCGTTCTGGTCAGCGTTTGCGCCTTCCAGAGCTTCCAGTGCTTTACCGGCCTGAACCAGAGCAACACCACCGCCTACGACAACGCCTTCCTGCACAGCAGCGCGGGTCGCGTTCAGAGCATCGTCCACACGGTCCTTACGCTCTTTCACTTCGACTTCGGTCATGCCGCCGACACGGATCACGGCAACACCGCCTGCCAGTTTGGCAACACGCTCTTGCAGCTTCTCACGGTCGTAGTCGCTGGTGGTTTCTTCGATCTGAGTGCGGATCTGGCCAACGCGGGCTTCGATCTCGGCTTTCTCGCCAGCACCGTCGACGATGGTGGTTTCGTCTTTGGTGATTTCGATCTTCTTGGCGGTGCCCAGCATGTCCATGGTGACGGACTCGAGCTTCATGCCCAGATCTTCGCTGATGACCTGACCGCCGGTCAGGATCGCGATGTCTTGCAGCATGGCCTTGCGGCGATCGCCGAAGCCCGGTGCTTTGACAGCAGCAATTTTCAGGCCGCCGCGCAGTTTGTTGACAACCAGAGTCGCCAGCGCTTCGCCTTCAACGTCTTCTGCGATGATCAGCAGCGGCTTCTGCGACTGGATCACCTGCTCCAGCAGCGGAACCATCGGCTGCAGCGAGGACAGTTTCTTTTCGTGCAGCAGGATCATGCAGTCGTCGAGCTCTGCGATCATCTTGTCTGCGTTGGTGACGAAGTAGGGCGACAGGTAGCCGCGGTCGAACTGCATACCTTCGACAACATCGGTCTCGGTTTCCAGACCTTTGTTTTCTTCGACGGTGATAACGCCTTCGTTGCCAACCTTCTGCATCGCATCCGCGATCTGCTGGCCAATCTCGGCTTCGCCGTTGGCCGAGATGGTGCCAACCTGAGCAACTTCGGCCGAGTCTTTGACTTCACGCGATGCGTCTTTGATGCCCGCAACAACCTTGGCAGTTGCCAGGTCGATGCCGCGCTTCAGGTCCATCGGGTTCAGGCCAGCTGCAACCTGCTTGAGACCTTCGCGAACGATGGCCTGTGCCAGAACAGTTGCGGTGGTGGTGCCGTCGCCGGCTTCGTCATTGGTGCGGCTGGCGACTTCTTTCACCATCTGCGCGCCCATGTTTTCGAACTTGTCTTCCAGTTCGATTTCCTTGGCAACCGAAACGCCGTCTTTGGTGATGCGCGGTGCGCCGAAGGATTTGTCCAGAACCACGTTGCGGCCTTTGGGGCCCAGGGTCACTTTGACAGCGTCGGCCAGGATGTTCACACCTGCCAGCATGCGGTTACGGGCATCGGTGTCGAACTTGACGTCCTTTGCAGCCATGTCGTTTCTCCTTGAGAAATAAGTTGGAAATGAAGATCAGAGAAAGCGCTTGGGCTTACTCGATGATCCCCATGATGTCGCTTTCTTTCATCATCAGCAGCTCTTCGCCGTCGACCTGAACCTCGGTGCCCGACCATTTGCCGAACAGGATCTTGTCGCCAGCTTTCACAGCCATTGCGATCAGCTCGCCGCTGTCCTTGCGCGCGCCTTCGCCGGTTGCGACGACTTCGCCTTCGCTGGGCTTTTCTTTTGCGCTGTCAGGAATGATCAGGCCGCCTGCGGTTTTCTCTTCGCTTTCTGTACGGCGAACCAGCACACGGTCATGAAGCGGTTTCAATGCCATCTTTGCAGCTCCTTGGGCTCAAAGTTTATCTATCCTCCCCTCACCGGCTGGTGAGGCGTTAGCACTCGGGGTGTGTGAGTGATAACGACGCATAGCTAGGGGGTCTGAAACCCCGAGTCAACAAGCGGATACGGATTTTTTGCCACAAGGGATCAGTCGGCCTGTTCCCAACTGTAAGCCCAGTGTTTCAGGCCCTCGGACCCTGCATCCGACAATGCATAGATGCCTTTTTCGACCTTGTCGAACCAGCCGTAATGGTTTTCGCGCATCAAACGGGTGGCAGCGGGCACGCCGGTGGCCGATGCAACCTCGGCCCCCTTGGTGGCACCATGTTCCGCCAGATGGGCGGCGCATTTCAGCGCATCCTGCCGATAGGCCGTAACGATCCCGTGGCGGGTTGCGCCGCCCGCGTTTGGATCCCCTTCCAACCGGTCAAATTCGCGCAACATCCGCGCGGCCTTGGCTTTGTTCTTGCGCGGAGCGTAAGGGCCGGGATCGCACTGAACCTCGACAACCCCGTCGTTTCGCACGGTGATCAAGCCCAGCCCCAACCTGCGGCACAGGGCCAGATTGTCCCGCAAGGCACGCCGGGCCGTGCGCCCCGTGGGCTTACTGACGCCCAGATACACCTGATCGCTGATCCGCAGCCGCGCGACAGCCTGATGGAACAAGGCCAGTGAGAACCGCAGTTTCAACTCGACGATCACCGGCTCGGACTCGTCGCGCATGGCGACAATATCGGCTGCACCGACCTCACCTTTGACGGTATAGCCCTGCCCCTCCAACATTGCCTTGATCGGGGGGTAAAGATCCTGCTCGCGCTCCATGCGCCCATGCTATGCGTTTTGGGCTGAAATGCCAGACGGGTTGCCTTGAATATGCTGCATTTGCATGACTACATCCTTGGTCGTCCCGCCTGACAAATCTCTGAGGTTCATCCATGCGTCTGTTGGCCCTGCTCGGTTTTCTGCTACTCCCCATGACGGCCAGCGCCGCCTGCGAGGGGCATGATCTGCGCCCGCTTATGTCCGAAGCGGACCGCTCGGAATTGCATCAGGCACTGGCTGACATCCCCTATCCGGAAGGCAACCACTGGATCGCCCGCAAGGGCGACACCACGCTGCATCTGATCGGCACGTTGCACACAAACGACGCGCGCATGGATGCGGTGGTCGAGAGGTTGGCGCCAACCTTGAGCCGGGCCGACGCCTTTTATTTCGAGGTCACTCAGGCCGAGATGAACACGTTTGAGCAGGGCTTGGCCAAGGACCTGAGCCCGGTAATGATCACTTCGGGGCCCACATTGATTGAGCTGATGAGTGCCGAGGATTGGGCCGCCCTGTCAGGGTCGCTGACGGAACGGGGCATTCCAAGCTGGATGGCCGCCAAGATGCGGCCCTGGTTTCTGAGCATGATGCTGGGCATTCCGCCCTGCCTGATGCAGAACCCCGATGCGAAATACGGCATGGACGCGCGTCTGACAGATCTGGCCGAGGCCAACGGCATCCCCCAGCACTCGCTGGAACAGATCGAAGACCTGATGACCATGTTCGACGATCTGCCGCTGGATCAGCAGGTGGACTCGTTGGTGCGACTGGCCGGGGCGATGCAAAGCGACGCCAATCATCTGACCACCATGGCCAATGCCTATCTGGAGGAACAGCACGCCCAGATCCTGCAACTGGCGCGGTTGCAGGGGCTTGAGGCCTCGGGCCTGTCGGAAACCGAATACAACGCGGAATGGGACCAGTTCGAACAGAAACTGCTGGTGACCCGCAACGCGAATTGGATGAGGCATATTCTGGCCATTCAGAATCAAACCGCCGTCATCGCCGTGGGTGCCGGGCATCTCAGCCATGATTTCGGTCTTCTCGCTTTGCTGGAACAGGAAGGGTATTCGCTGACCCGCGCGCCGTTCTGACCCAGACGCATAGCAGACCAACAGTCGCAGCAGGCCGCAACCGGGTGACAAGCGGTGCCTTGCGCCCTATAAGGCGCGCAAATTTCCAATCCTCAGGATAGCTGACATGACAACCCTCGTATTTGGCCACAAATCTCCCGACACAGACTCGACCGGCTCTCCGATCCTGTGGTCGTGGTACCTGAACGAAGTGAAAGGCGAACAGGCCGAGCCCGTTCTGCTGGGCGAACCCAACACCGAAGCGGCCTTTATGCTGCAACGCTGGGACCTGCCCAAGCCGCGTATCATCGACGATGTCGAGGCCGACGCGCCGGTTGTTATCGTGGACACCAACAACCCGGCGGAACTTCCCGCCAGCGTCAACAGCGCCGACATCCGCGCCATCATCGACCACCACAAGCTGGTCGGTGGCCTGGAAACCAAAGGCCCGATCGACATCACCGTGCGCCCGCTGGCCTGCACTGCAACCATCATGGTTGACCTGATGGGCGACGATGCCGCCAAGATGCCCGAGGCCGTCAAAGGCGCGGCGCTGACCTGCATCCTGTCGGACACGCTGGAATTCCGCTCACCCACCACCACCGCGCATGACCGCGCCGTGGCCGAGAAACTGGCGGCTGAACTGGGTCTGGACGTCTCGGCCTATGCGGCTGACATGTTCGCGGCGAAGTCGGATGTGTCCTCGTTCTCGGACGCCGAATTGATCCGCATGGACAGCAAGGAATACGAAGTCGACGGCACCAAGTTCCGCGTTTCTGTTCTGGAAACCACCGCGCCGGGCGTTGTGCTGGACCGAAAAGACAGCCTGGCTGCATCCATGGTCGATGTGGCAAAGGAAGACGGTGTTGATCAGGTGCTTTTGTTCGTCGTGGACATCCTGAACGAAGAGGCCACCTTGCTGGTCCCGAACGATCTGGTCAAAACCGTCGCCGAGAAAAGCTTTGGTGCATCGGTCGATGGCGACGCCGTCGTCCTGCCCGGCATCATGAGCCGCAAGAAACAGATCATCCCGAACCTGAAGGTCTGATCTTCTGCCATACCCGTGTGAAAGGCGCCCGAACCGGGCGCCTTTTTCTTTTTGCGAGGCTCTGCCTCACGCTCCGGGATATTTTTGGCCAGATGAATAAAGGATCCCTTGCTTCGGCTGGCACTAAATA
>NZ_JBQFLT010000011.1:0-161517 GCF_056531425.1 Ruegeria sp. N4 | reverse complement strand
GTCGCGCTGAAAGCGCGGCACTTTGGATCAGGTCTAACGGCGAAGATCAGTTCTTCGCGTAGAATTCAACAACCAGGTTCGGTTCCATGACGACCGGATAGGGAACATCACCCAGACCCGGAGCGCGAACGAAGGTCGCAGTCATTTTAGAATGATCCGCGTCGATGTAGTCAGGCACATCACGCTCGGCCAGAGCAGCGGCTTCCAGAACAACAGCCAGTTGCTTGGACTTGTCGCGCACTTCGATCACATCGCCTTCTTTGACGCGGTAGCTGGGGATGTTGACCCGCTTGCCGTTCACTTTGACATGGCCGTGGTTCACGAACTGACGCGCGGCAAACACAGTCGGCACGAACTTGGCGCGATAGACAACGGCGTCCAGACGGCGCTCCAGCAGACCGATCAGGTTTTCACCGGTGTCGCCTTTGACACGCTCGGCTTCGGCGTAGATGCGGCGGAACTGCTTCTCGGTCAGGTCGCCATAGTAGCCTTTCAGCTTCTGCTTGGCGCGCAGCTGCAGACCAAAGTCCGACAGTTTGCCCTTGCGGCGCTGGCCGTGCTGGCCGGGGCCGTATTCGCGACGGTTGACCGGGGATTTCGGACGACCCCAGATGTTTTCGCCCATCCGGCGGTCGATTTTGTACTTGGCAGACGTGCGTTTGGTCACGGCTGATCTCCTTTACTGTGGCATTTCAGCTTGATCCGAAAACCGGTTCCCACTGTTCGGGCCGAAATAGCGTCTCCGCTCGGACCGTTCGGTTCCAGTTTAGACCAGACATCATGCCGGGTTATAAAGGGCGTTGTCCTCTTGAGGTTTCCCCCATGACAGGCATCCCCTTGCGGGGGCCACCAACACCAATGAAGCCGCGCTTATATCTGCAGATCAGTCAGAGTCAATAAGCTATTCGGCAAGAATTTCCCGGGAAAAGGGCGCAATTCGAAAGGCCGCAGGTCGCTAAGCCTGGATTGCCGACGCGCCTAGGTCTTCCGCGTCACAGCGTGCAGCGGAAAGGGAACGACGGTCGCGTCCTGCGGCGGCTCGATAAACGCCTGACCGCCAAAATCCGAAACGTCGCAGATCCAGAAAGACTGATCGCGCGGTGGGCACCCGTCCGAGAACACAAAGGTCGGGTCAATCTCGCCGTCCTGAACAACCAGATCCGCGCTGAACCGTTGCGCGCCATTGGTCAGAACGACCGAGCCAAAAGCCTCACCGGAGATTTCCCGAACAATCGCAAATCGGTCGCTGGTCCGAGAGGATACAGCGCCAATACCGCCCGCCCGTTCAACCGCTTGCTCGGCACCATCGCTCAGCAGAACAGCCTGCCCGCGCCAGGACCACGCAGCCCCAACGACCAAAAAAGCCAGAGGCGCCGCCTCAAGCTCATCAAGCTCTGTCTGTTTCCACGATATGGCTATACGACCGCTTTGCCCTGGTCTCATCTGCCCGCTCAAACCTTTCAACATCCCACCACTTACTCACACGTCCATATCAACCCTGAATTCGGCGAAAAAGAGACCGAATTCAAGCAATCCGAAGATTGTTGCAAAACTGATTCAAATGGGCACCGATCAGTTCGCTGCCCTTCCCTGTTACAACCGGGTGTCAGACGTCAAATAACAGATAAGTTACCCGCACTTAGAGTGGCCGCAGCTGCGACAGGTCATGCAGCCTTCGATCATGACCATATCGAACTGACCACAGGATGGGCAGGCCTTGCCGCGTGGGGCGTCCATGTTCACCACCTGCGCCTGCGGGTCGGATTTCAGGCCCATCCCCTCGCCTTCCAGAAAGCCGATGCTGATCATGTGCTGTTCGATCACACCGCCGATCGCCGCCAGGATCGAGGGGATGTACTTGCCCTTGACCCAGGCCCCACCACGCGGGTCGAACACCGCCTTCAGTTCCTCGACCACAAAGGACACGTCTCCGCCACGCCGGAACACGGCCGAGATCATTCGGGTCAAGGCCAGCGTCCAGGCGTAATGCTCCATGTTCTTCGAGTTGATGAACACCTCGAACGGGCGGCGGCGGCCTCCGATGACGATATCGTTGATCGTCAGGTAGATGGCGTGTTCACTGTCGGGCCATTTCAGCTTGTAGGTCGACCCCTCCAGCGCTTGCGGGCGATCCAGCGGTTCGGACATATACACGACCTCGCCACCATCGACCTCATGCGGCGCATCGGCGCTTTCGCCCGGCGCCTTGTCGTCGCTCTCTGACACAGTCAGGACCGAGCCGGTCACGTCGTTGGGGCGATAAGTCGTACAGCCTTTGCAGCCTTGATCCCAGGCCTGCATATAGACATCCTTGAAGGCGTCAAAGCTGATGTCTTCGGGGCAGTTGATCGTCTTCGAAATCGAACTGTCGATCCATTTCTGCGCCGCCGCCTGCATTTTCACATGATCGGACGGCGACAGAGTCTGCGCGTTCACGAAGTAATCCGGTAGATCCGCGTCGCCGAACTTGTCGCGCCACATCTGCACCGCGTAGTCGATGACCTCTTCCTCGGTGCGCGAGCCGTCCTTCTGCAACACCTTACGCGTGTAGGCATAAGCAAAGACCGGCTCGATCCCCGAAGACACGTTGCCAGCATACAGAGAAATCGTCCCAGTGGGCGCAATCGAGGTCAGCAGCGCATTGCGGATACCGTGTTCGCGGATCGCATCGCGCACGTCGTCATCCATCTGCTGCATCGTGCCGCTGGCCAGATATTTCTCGGCATCGAACAGCGGGAACGCCCCTTTCTCCTTTGCCAAGTCCACCGACGCCAGATATGCGGCGCGGGCAATCGCGTGCAACCAGCGCTCGGTCTGACGCGCCGCCTCGTCGGACCCATAGCGCAGGCCCAGCATTAGCAGCGCATCGGCCAGACCGGTCACACCCAGCCCGATCCGGCGCTTGGCCTGTGCCTCGGCCGCCTGTTCGGGCAGCGGGAATTTCGAGGCATCCACCACGTTGTCCATCATCCGAACGGCAGTGGCGACCAGCTCCTGCATCGCGGCCTCGTCCAGATGCGCGGCATCTTCGAACGGCTCGGCCACCAGACGTGCCAGGTTGATCGAACCCAGCAGGCAGGCGCCATAAGGCGGCAGAGGTTGCTCTCCGCATGGGTTCGTCGCTGCGATGGTTTCAACATAGCTGAGGTTGTTGGCCTTGTTGATCCGGTCGATGAAAATCACACCCGGCTCGGCATAGTCATAGGTCGCCTGCATGATCTTGTTCCACAGATCGCGGGCCTGAACGGTGTGATAGACTTTGTCGCCGAACACCAGCTCCCACGGGCCGTCGGCCTTGACGGCCTCCATGAAGGCATCGGTCACCAGCACGGACATGTTGAACATGCGCAGGCGGGCCGGGTCGGATTTGGCTGTGATGAACTGTTCGATATCCGGGTGATCGCAGCGCATGGTCGCCATCATCGCCCCGCGACGCGAGCCTGCGGACATGATCGTCCGGCACATCGCGTCCCACACATCCATGAATGACAGCGGGCCAGAGGCATCCGCCGCCACCCCATGCACATCCGCGCCACGCGGGCGGATGGTTGAGAAATCGTAGCCGATGCCCCCGCCCTGTTGCATCGTCAGCGCCGCCTCTTTCAGCATGTCGAAAATACCGCCCATGCTGTCCGGTACGGTGCCCATGACGAAACAGTTGAACAATGTCACCTGACGCGCTGTGCCTGCGCCTGCGGTAATGCGCCCGGCGGGCAGGTATTTGAAATCCTCCAGCGCCGCAAAGAACTTATCCTCCCAATGCGCCGAGTCAGCCTCAACCCGCGCCAGGTCGCGGGCGATGCGCCGCCAGCTGTCCTCGACCGTCTGGTCGATGGGCGTGCCATCCGCCTGTTTGAAACGGTATTTCATGTCCCAGATCTGCTCGGCGATGGGGGCGGCAAAGCGGCTCATTGGTGATTCCCTGTTCTGAAAGAGGTATCCAGACTACCCCAATACACACACCTGCCACAACACCTTGATGACACCGGCCAGCGAGCTACAATATAAAGATGGGCCTCGGGACGACTCTGTGGGAAAGCTGTGGATAACTACGTAAACCTCATAAAACTCTCGGTCGGCTCGGAAAGCGTCGAGACACTGCAAGCGTGGCAGGACAGTCGCAAGCCTCTGTATGAGGACGGCTGCCCGCGCCATGTCACCCGCATGTGGCCAAAGCGCGAGGCCGAGATTCTGAATGGCGGGTCAATCTATTGGGTGATCAAGGGCGTCATCCAATGCCGCCAGCGCATCTTGCGTCTGGACGAGGTCCGCGGCGAGGATGGCATCCGCCGCTGCGCCATTGTGCTGGACCCCGAGGTGCATCGCACCCAGACCGCCCTGAAACGCCCGTTTCAAGGCTGGCGTTACCTCAAGCCCGAGGACACCCCTGCCGACCTGCCGAAAACCCGCGAACAGGACGACGCCCTGCCCGACGATCTAAACCGCGCGCTGGCGGAAATCGGGGTGCTGTAAAAACCAACGTCAACTCGTCCTCAGGTCTGCGCGTTGTGGATGCGCCAAAAAACACGTAAAGTGCCCATTTAATTTATTAAGTTAACGAGGGCACTTTATGATGAATGGACAAATCCGGACAATTTTATTGGCGGCTGTTTGTGTGGCAGGTGGAACGAGCGTTCTTGCTGCCCCAAAGGACGGAAAATACAGCCTGACAGTACCTTCAAAAAACCCCTTTCCAGTGACGGTCACCATTGCCAGCGGCAACATTGCTGGTATCACATCCTCCACGCTGCAAAACATCAACGGCGCCAGCGTTTCGGGGAACAGCAAAAAGCAATCCATCAGTTTCAGCTTCGACAGCGCGAACTGCGGAGGCGGCAACACCGGCACCATGACATTCGACCTGAGAAAGAATGTCGTTTTCAAAAAATGGAAGGGGACGTGCGGGTCAAAACGTTTTGACGTCAGCAAATCTGTGACCGCTGCCCCTGATTAGGTTTTGCTCACCCGGTCCATCACTTCTGCAAGCACACACTTGTCATCAGGCGAATAACTGGCCACCCGGCTGCGCCACAGGGTCGCCTGTGACTGCAACACAAGCCCGTCCGTCAGGATTTTCAGGTGATTGGCGCGCAGGGTTTCGCCGCTGGATGTAATGTCCGCAATCGCCTCGGCGGTTTCGTTCATCACCGTGCCCTCGGTCGCGCCCTGACTGTCGACCAGCGTGTAATCGGCCACGCCTGCGTCCGTTAGAAACTCCCGCACCAAACGGTGATATTTGGTGGCAATCCGCAGCCGGTGGCCGTGGGTCTTGCGGAAGGCCGCCGCTGCCGCATCCAGATCGTCCAGCGTGTCCACATCGACCCAGCAGGCGGGCGTGGCGATGATCAGGTCGGCCTTACCGAACCCAAGCCGCGAGACTTCTTCGACCTGCTGCTCCCAGCGCGGCAATTTTTCCTGCACCAGATCAAGGCCGGTTACACCCAGATGAATCCGTCCCGCCGCAAGTTCGCGCGGGATTTCCCCGGCGGACAGCAGGATCAGGGAAACACCCTCGATGCCTTCGACCTTGCCCGCATATTCCCGGTCCGACCCGCTGCGCGACAGGGTGATGCCGCGCTTTTCGAACCACGAAAAGGTCTTGTCCATCAACCGGCCCTTCGAGGGCACGCCCAGTTTCAGGCTCATTGCGCGTCCTCCTCAACCTCAAGCATCAGGTCCGGGCGCAGCACGCCGCCCACGGCGGGGATTTCCGCGCCATTGCCCAATTGCCGCGTCAGCGCGTCATAGCGCCCGCCAGTGGCGATGGGGGGCAGATCGGGGCGGCCCTCGGCATAGAAACCAAAGACAAACCCGTCGTAGTATTCCATCGACGTGCGGCCGTAGGCGGCCTCGAAATCCAGCCTCTCCACATCGACACCACGCGCCTGCAGCGAGGCCACCCGCGCCTCGAGCCGGTCCAGCGCCGGGGTGATCTGCGGCAGGTCAACTGCCACGTCACGCAGCTGCTCCAACGCAAAAGGCATGGTTTCACGCACGTTCAGCAGCGTTTCCAACCCGACCAGCTCATTGTCGGAAATCGGCGGTGTGTCGCGATCCTCGCGCAGGGCTTCAATCCGCGCTTCGATCTCAGAGGCGCGGCGTTTGCCGATCATCGGGGCGTCGATGGCCAGAGGGTCGGCTGCATCCAACAGCGTATCGCGCCCTTCGGGGCCAGACTTACGCCCGGCGAACCGGTCCAGCAGAGTACGGAACCGGCGCGGTCGCCACAGATGCCGCATCAGCGCATCCTTGCGCCTATCGGTCGTACGCAGGCCCCGCACGGCGGCTGTCAGGATACCGATATCCCCGGTGGCCGCACGCAGGGGCAGCCCGCGCAATTGCAGCGCAAACAGCGAGAACACCTCGGCATCCGCCCCGGCGGGATCATTGCGGTCAAAGACCTCGTACCCAACCTGAATATATTCGTTGGACCGGTCCGGGTCGTGCTCCTGCCGCCGAAACACCTCGCCGGAATAGGTATAACGCGCGGGCTCGGCCCCATCGTTCATATGCATCTGCACCACGGGCAGCGTGAAATCCGGGCGCAGCATCTGTTCACCGCGCAGCGCGTCCGAGGTCACATAGGCACGGGCGCGGATGTCTTCGCCATAAAGGTCCAGCAGCGTGTCCGCCGGTTGCAGCAGCGGCGTGTCCACCACCTGCGCCCCGGCGGCCTCGAACCGCACCCGCATCATCGCGGCGCGGGCCTGTATCTGGGAACGGTTGGGCATGGCTCAGTCCTGACTGTCCAGAATTTCGCGGACCTTGGCGACCAGATCGCCGCGCGGCACTTCTAACTGGCTGGGGCGTTCTTTCCATTCTTCCAGCGTGGCGCTTTCGGCGATCTTCGCGCCAAGGATCAGGTCCTTGATCTGCACGATCCCGTTTGCCTTTTCGTCACCACCTTCGATCACCGCAATCGGAGAGTTTCGCTTATCCGCATATTTCAGCTGATTGCCAAAGTTCTTGGGGTTGCCCAGATAAACCTCGGCCCGGATGCCCGCATTGCGCAGCTCGGCCACCATGGCCTGATAGTCGGCCATGCGGTCACGGTCCATCACGGTGACAACCACGGGGCCAGTGGCCTGCGCGGCGATGCGGCCCTTTTCGCGCAGGGCGGCCAGCAGGCGGTCAACGCCGATGGACACGCCGGTTGCAGGTACTTCCTGCCCAGTAAAGCGTTTGACCAGATCGTCATAGCGCCCGCCGCCCGAGACCGAGCCGAACTGCCGCTTGCGGCCTTTCTCGTCGAAAATCTCGAAGGTCAGTTCGGCCTCATAGACCGGCCCAGTGTAATACCCCAGGCCACGCACGACCGAGGGGTCAATCTCGATCCGGTCCGCACCGTATCCACCCGCATCCAACAGCGCGCCGATCTGTTCCAACTCGGCAATCCCGTCTGCACCAATCTTGCTGTCACCCACGGCGGCACGCAGGTTGGCCAGTGTTCCAGCGGTGTCTGCGGCCTTCGACGTCAGGAAGGCAATCACCGGCTCAGCCTGATCATCGCTCAGACCCACACCGTCGATAAACGCACCCGAAGCATCCAGGCGACCCTTGGTCAGTAACTCGCGCACCCCGGCCTCACCAACCTTGTCGAACTTGTCGATGGTGCGCAGGACGTTATCTCGGGCAGCGGCGTCTTCGCCCAAACCCATCGCCTCGAGCACGCCGTTCAGAACCTTGCGGTTGTTCACCCGCACCAGATAGTCGCCGCGCGGGATGCCGACGGTTTCCAGCGTGTCCGACAGCATCGCGCAAATCTCGGCATCCGCGGCCATCGAGGCCGTGCCCACCGTATCCGCATCACATTGATAAAACTGACGATAGCGCCCCGGCCCGGGCTTTTCGTTGCGCCAGACCGGACCCATCGCATAGCGGCGATAGGGCGTGGGCAGATCATTACGGTGCTGCGCATAGACACGGGCCAGAGGCGCGGTCAGGTCATAGCGCAGGGCCATCCAATCGCCCTTATCGTTTTCGTCCACTTCCTGCCACGCGAAGACACCCTCGTTCGGGCGATCCACATCGGGCAGGAACTTGCCCAGCGCCTCGACGGTTTCCACCGCGCTGCTCTCAAGCGCATCGAACCCGTAACGATGATAGACATCCGCAATAGCCCGCAGCATCTCGGTGCGCTGCGTGACTTCCTGGCCGAAATAGTCGCGGAACCCTTTCGGCGTGATGGCCTTGGGGCGGGGCTGTTTCTTGGGCTTGGCCATGTGGGGCGTCCTTGGGCGTTTAGTGTTCCGCGCGCGGTCTATCCCATGGCCCGCATCGGGGCAAGGCGCGCTTTGGCTGGCCTTGGCCCCAAAGGCCCGCTATGACCGTCGCGGAAGGAGCCCGCAATGCAGCAATTGGAAGAACAGATCGCCCATCTGACACGCACAGTGGAAGAACTGAACACGATCGTCACCGCGCAACAGGACGAAATCGACCGCCTGACCCGCCGCGTCGCGATGCTGTATCAACGCGAGGCCGAACGGGCGCAAGAAGGATCAGGCGGCATCGTCTATGGCGACGAACGACCGCCGCATTACTGAGGGGTCACAGCCCCAGCGTGGATTTCACCGCGTTATCGACCACACCGCCCAGAAGGGCATTCTTGTCCGCCGCGCAACCCTCGGACAGCGCCGCGATGAAGGCTTCGCGCAGTTGGGCTTTTTCCGCGTCCGTGGTTGCGTGATCTTCGATATTGATCTGACGATTATAAAGTGACAGGGCCGTCATCTTTTCGACAACGGCCACAACAAAGGCTTCGTCGCCATCCGCCTCTTCGGCGATCGATGCGCAAGTATAGTGCATCACAGGCAATGCATCCTGCACCATCTGCTCTGCTGCGTCATCAGCGAACGCGCCGCCCGGCAGTGACAGGCAAAGCCCGGCAGCAGCGATTTTGGACAGGGTCATACGCATCACGTTCATTTCCAGTTGTGTCCGATAATCGCACCGGCCACACCGCCGACTGCTGCGCCCTTGCCGTCGCCGATCAAAGCGCCGACACCCGCACCGATCAATGCGCCTTCGATTGTCTTTTTCTTCTTTTTGTCATCCGCAAAACCCGCAGTTGCCACCGAAAGCGAGATCGCCCCGGCCAACATCAGCGCCTTGGAGCCAATTCCTGAAAGTGCCAAACCAATGCCCTCCTGTTTCACAGGTCAATGAGAGTATGGGTTCAGCTTAGCTAGGCAAAAAGCCTGTGGCAACAAATCCCAGGGTCAGACCTCCTCGACCGACAGAACGCCATCCAGCGATTTGATCGCGCCCTTGATCTGCGGGTTGATCGGGAACTCCTGCCCCAGGTCCATCTCAACATCGCCCGGCAAGGTCGGGTCCATCAAACAGACCTGAATTGGCCCCTTCGACGCCCCCTTGGCGACGCTCGCCGCGTCCGCCAGCACCGTGGCGACGGTGGACAGGACCTGCGGTTGCTCCACAAAAATGCGCAGGCCGGTTGCCCCGGCCTCGGCAACTACCGAATCCGCCGGACCAACCGAGCGGCCCAGCAGTTTCAACTGATCGGCCTCCATGGTTGCCTCGGCCGTCAGGACCACCTGCGCGCCGGTTTCCAGAAACTCGCGGCATTTCTCCAACGTGTCCGAGAACAGCGTGACCTCATAAGCCCCCGTCGGGTCCGAGAGCTGGGCAAAGGCAAACCGGTTGCCGCGCGCGGATTTCCGTTCCTGCCGTCCGGCCACGACACCGGCCATTTTGGCGATCAACGGACCCGAGCGCGCCTTTTCCGTCACCTCGTCCAGCGTCAGCACCTGTTTGCGCTTCAGCGCGGGCATGTAGTCGTCCAGCGGATGGCCGGACAGGTAGAAGCCGATGGCCTTGAACTCTTCGCTCAGCCGTTCGGCGGGCAGCCAATCGGGCGTGGGCGACAGGCGGGGTTCGGGCAGGTCGTCCCCTGCCTCACCAAACAGCGACACCTGGTTCGAGTTCTTCTGTTCATGGATCGCCGCCGAATACTGCACCAGCGGATCAAGGCTTTCGAACACCCGGCGGCGGTTCTTGTCGAGCTGATCAAAGGCCCCGGCCCGCGCCATCATTTCCAGCGGGCGCTTGCCGACCTTTTTCAGGTCAACACGGCGGGCAAAGTCGAACAGGTTGACAAACGGTTTGTCGGCATTTTCGTCCTGCGCGCCTGCGGCGCGACGCCCCTCGACCACCAGATTCATCGCCTCAACGCCCACGTTTTTCAAAGCGCCCAGCGCATAGACCAACTCACCATTCACCACATCAAACGTCGCCAGCGAGCGGTTCACGCAGGGCGGCACATAGGGCAGTTCCAGCCCCTTGCGGACCTCTTCGAAATAAACGGCCAGCTTGTCGGTCAGGTGGATATCGCAGTTCATGACGCCCGCCATGAACTCGACCGGATGGTTCGCCTTCAGCCAACCGGTCTGATAGCTGACCACCGCATAGGCCGCGGCGTGGGACTTGTTGAAGCCGTAGTTGGCGAATTTCTCGAGCAGGTCGAAAACCTCGGACGCCTTCTTGGCGTCCACCCCATTCTCACCGGCACCCTTTTCAAACTTGGGCCGCTCGGCATCCATCGCCTCTTTGATCTTTTTACCCATCGCGCGGCGCAGCAGGTCGGCCCCGCCAAGGCTGTACCCCGCCATCACCTGAGCGATCTGCATCACCTGTTCCTGATAAACGATGATGCCCTGCGTTTCTTCAAGGATATGGTCGATCAGAGGGTGAACAGATTCGATCTTGCGCAGCCCGTTCTTGACCTCGCAATAGGTCGGGATGTTCTCCATCGGACCGGGACGATAGAGCGCCACCAGCGCCACGATATCCTCGATACAGGTGGGTTTCATGCGCTTGAGCGCATCCATCATGCCGGTGGATTCCACCTGGAACACCGCCACCGTCTTGGCCGCAGAATAAAGCTTGTAGGTCGCCTCATCATCCAGCGGGATGGCGTTGATCTGGTTCTCGGCCCCGTCGGCTGGTTCATAGAGCTCCGTACCATCCGCCGCCACATGCAAGGGCCGCCCGGATTTGAAGATCAGGTCCATCGCATTCTGGATCACGGTCAGCGTTTTCAGCCCCAGAAAGTCGAACTTCACCAACCCGGCCTGTTCCACCCATTTCATGTTGAACTGGGTCGCAGGCATATCGGATCGCGGATCCTGATAGAGCGGCACCAGCGCATCCAGTGGCCGGTCGCCAATCACCACCCCGGCGGCGTGGGTCGAGGCATTTCGCAGCAACCCCTCGACCTGCTGGCCATAATTCAGCAGGCGTTCCACAACCTCTTCGTTGCGTGCCTCTTCACGCAGGCGGGGTTCGTCTTTCAGCGCCTTTTCGATGGAAACGGGTTTCACCCCTTCAACCGGGATCATCTTGGACAGGCGATCCACCTGCCCATAAGGCATCTGCAGCACCCGCCCGATATCGCGCACGGCAGCCTTGGACAGCAAAGCACCAAAGGTGATGATCTGCCCCACCTTGTCGCGCCCGTATTTCTGCTGCACGTAACGGATCACCTCTTCGCGGCGATCCATGCAAAAGTCGATATCGAAGTCGGGCATCGACACCCGCTCGGGGTTCAGGAAGCGTTCGAACAGCAAGCTGTAGCGCAACGGGTCAAGGTCGGTGATCGTCAGCGCATAGGCCACCAGCGATCCCGCGCCCGAGCCCCGCCCCGGCCCGACAGGGATGTCTTCATCCTTGGCCCACTGAATAAAGTCCGCAACGATCAGGAAATAGCCGGGAAAGCCCATGCCTTCGATGATGCCCAGCTCGAAATCCAGCCGTTCCTGATACTCCTCGGCGCTCACCGCGTGGGGGATCACGGCCAGACGTTTTTGCAGGCCTTCATTGGCGATGCGGCGCAGTTCGGCCACCTCGTCATCGGCAAATTTCGGCAGGATCGGATCGCGGCGATAAGCCATGAAGGCGCAACGCCGCGCGATCTCAACCGTGTTCTCAATCGCCTCGGGCAGATCAGCGAACAGCGTCACCATCTCTTGCTGCGACTTGAAATAATGCTGCGCGGTCAGACGGCGGCGGCCCTCCTGCTGATCGACATAGGCCCCTTCCGAGATACAGATCAGCGCATCATGCGCCTCATACATATCCGAGGTCGGGAAATAGACGTCATTGGTGGCAACCAGCGGCAGGTTCTTGGCATAGGCCATCTCGACATGGCCGCGCTCGGTCAGGCGTTCGGCCTCGGGCTGGCCGCCCTCGCCGGGATGGCGCTGCAACTCGATATACAGCCGATCCGGGAACATCCCCGCCAGCCGGTCTACCAGAGCCTCAGCCGCCGGGCGCTGCCCTTGCTGCAACAGCATCCCAACCGGCCCGTCCGGCCCGCCGGACAGGCAGATCAGACCATCCGACCGGTCCGCTAACTCGTCCAGCGTCACCTGCGGCAACTGCCCGCCCTTGTCCACATAAAGGCAGGAACTCAGTTTCATCAGGTTCTCATACCCCACCTCGGACTGCGCCAGCAGCACCAGCGGCGCGGGCGCTTTGGGCTTTTCACCGGGCTGCGCCTGCACATAGGTCAGATCGACCTGACACCCCATGATCGGCTGCACCCCGGCCCCGCTGGCGGTGACGGAAAACTCCAGCGCCGAGAACATCGAATTGGTGTCGGTCACCGCAACGGCGGGCATCTCGGCCTTCTCACAAAGCGCGGGCAGCTTTTTCAGCCGCACGGCGCCTTCCAGCAGGGAATATTCGGTGTGAACGCGGAGGTGAATGAATCGTGGGGAACTGCTCATGACCCCTACGCTATCCCAGCCAGAGGCGCGGCAAAAGCGGGAACCGACGCTTTGGGATGCCTAAAAAATCGGCGCTGATTATTCGTCTTTTTCAGAAGGTGCTTCGGGGGCCGCGGCTAGGCCGCTGCAGAAAACGCTTTAATTTCAATCGCCTGAACATTACTGAAAACCCGCACCTTCGCGCCGACTGGGGGTAATGGTACATCACATAGGCAGTTTTTCTTGCCAGAGAACCTGCCCTGTTTCTAACATCACACGGCAAGCACTCCGCCCGCCACTCTTTCTACGTCGCATCGAAGGAGGGCACCCAAGGGCGCAACCGGGTAACGCGACGGGTTTCTCGTATGACGATCACGTTTCTTCTGAACGGAGAGACAGTGGAACTGGCGGATGTCGATCCGACAGCCACCCTGCTGGACTGGCTGCGCGAGGATCGCGGCCTGACCGGCACCAAGGAAGGTTGCAACGAAGGCGACTGCGGCGCCTGCACCGTCATGGTGACGGATGCGGATGGCCACAAGGCGCTCAATTCCTGCATTCTGTTCCTGCCCCAGTTACACGGCAAAGCGGTCCGCACCGTCGAAGGGGCCAGCGGTCCAAACGGCGAAGCCCACCCGGTGCAACAGGCCATGGTCGACCTGCATGGCTCGCAATGCGGCTTCTGCACCCCGGGCTTCGTGATGTCGATGGTCGCAAGCCACGCCACCGGTGCCACCGATCACGACACGCAACTGGCCGGAAACCTCTGCCGCTGCACCGGCTACGCCCCGATCATCCGCGCCGCCCAAGCCGCCGAACCAAAACCGACACCGGACTGGATCACCAACGACCAGTCCTTCTCTTGTTCAAAAATACCTCGGGGGGAGGCCGCAGGCCGGGGGGCAGAGCCCCCCTTCCTCCCCAACAACTCCGACGAACTGGCAGCTCTTTATGCCGACCACCCCAACGCCACCCTGATCGCAGGGGCCACCGATGTCGGGCTCTGGGTCACCAAGCAGTTGCGCGATCTCGACTCGGTGATTTTCCTCAGCCGCTGCGACGACCTGAAACAGATCACCATCACCGATGACGAAATCCGCTTTGGTGCCATGGTCGACATGAATCGCATGGGCGAGGCGCTGGCCGATCTGCACCCTTCCTATGCAGAAATGATCCGCCGCTATGCCAGCGTTCAGGTGCGCCACGCGGCCACCGTGGGCGGCAACATCGCCAACGGCTCGCCCATCGGGGACAACCCGCCTGCCCTGATCGCGCTGAACGCCACGCTGCACCTGCGCAAAGGCGACAGCCGCCGGGCCCTGCCGCTTGAGCAGTTCTTCATCGACTACGGCAAGCAGGACCGCACCCCGGGCGAGTTCGTCGAGGCCGTCAGCTTCCCGCGTCAACCCGACCGGCTGAAGGCGTATAAACTCAGCAAACGGTTCGATCAGGATATCTCGGCCGTCTGCGGCTGTTTCAACATCACCGTCTCGGACGGCACCATCACCCGGGCGCGCATCGCGTTTGGCGGCATGGCGGCCATCCCGAAACGGGCAACCCATGTCGAGGCCGCGTTGATCGGCAACCCGTGGACGCGCGACACCATTCAGGCCGCGCTTCCCGCCTTTGCCGACGATTTCACACCACTCACGGACATGCGCGCCTCGGCCACCTATCGACTGGAAACCGCCAAAGCGATGCTCGAAAGATATTTCCTCGAAGATCAGGGTGAGGTGACAAACGTGCTGGAGGTATCGGCATGAGCGTGACCAAACCCCTGCCGCATGACGCGGCACCGCTGCATGTCTCGGGCACCGCGCGCTATGTGGACGACATCCCGACCCCCAAAGGATCGCTGCATCTGGCCTTTGGCCTTAGCCCGATTGCCAAGGGCAGGATCACCGCGATGGACCTGTCTGCGGCGAAAGCAGCCGACGGGGTCGTCGCGGTCCTGACCGCCGACGACCTGCCCTTTGCCAACGACGTCTCGCCCTCGATCCACGATGAACCGCTGCTGTCGGACGGCACCGTGCACTATATCGGCCAGCCGGTTTTCCTTGTGGTTGCGACCAGCCATCTGGCCGCCCGCAAAGCCGCGCGACTGGGGCAGATCGACTATGCCGAAGACACCCCGATCTTGACGGTTGAAGAGGCCCTGGCCGCCGACAGCCGGTTCGAAGACGGCCCGCGCATCTACGCCAAAGGCGACGCCGACGCGGCCATCGCGGGTGCGGCCCATGTGATCGAAGGCACGTTCGAGATTGGCGGGCAGGAGCATTTCTACCTCGAAGGGCAGGCCGCGCTGGCCGTGCCGAACGAGGGCGGCGACATGCTGGTCCAAAGCTCGACCCAGCACCCGACCGAGATTCAGCACAAGGTGGCGGACGCCCTGGGCGTGCCCATGCACGCGGTCCGGGTTGAGACCCGGCGGATGGGCGGTGGCTTCGGCGGCAAGGAAAGTCAGGGCAACGCTCTGGCCGTCGCCTGCGCCGTGGCGGCGCGGGCAACCGGCAAAGCCTGCAAGATGCGCTATGACCGCGATGATGACATGACCATCACCGGCAAGCGCCACGCGTTCCGGATTTCCTACAAGGCCGGGTTCGATGACAATGGCCACATTCAGGGCGTCTCGTTCCTGCAATATGCGATCTGCGGCTGGGCGCAGGACCTGTCCCTGCCCGTCGCCGACCGCGCCATGCTGCATTCGGACAACGCCTATCTGCTGCCCAACGCCCGCATCGAAAGCCACCGGCTGAAGACCAACACCCAATCTGCCACCGCCTATCGCGGCTTTGGCGGCCCGCAGGGAATGGTCGGGATCGAGCGTGTGATGGACCACGCCGCACATGAGTTGGGACTGGACCCGGTCGAGCTGCGGCGGCGGAACTACTACGAGCCTGCGCATGTTGTTGCTGACCCTGTTCTCACGGAAAAACCGCTCGGCCACCCTGACCCGCACGAAGACCTGACCAGCCGCGGCGCGGTTGAGACCGGCAACGCCCCGGTACGCCCACTGCCCGCAGGAGGCAACACCACCCCCTACGGCATGGAGGTCAGCGATTTCGAGCTGCACGGCATGACTCAGGCGCTGCTGAAATCCAGCGACTATACCGCGCGCAAGGCCACCATCGAGAAATGGAACGCCGAGAACGCTGTCATCAAGAAAGGCATCGCCTTTTCTCCGGTCAAGTTCGGCATCTCCTTCACGCTGACCCACCTCAATCAGGCGGGGGCGCTGGTGCATGTCTATCAGGATGGCTCGGTCCACCTGAACCACGGCGGCACGGAAATGGGTCAGGGCCTGTTCCAGAAGGTGGCGCAGGTCGCGGCCTCGCGCTTTGGTATCCCGTTGGAGATGGTGAAGATCACGGCCACCGATACAGCCAAGGTGCCGAATACATCGGCCACGGCGGCCTCATCGGGCAGTGATCTGAACGGCATGGCGGTCAAGGCCGCCTGCGATACGATCCGCGACCGGATGGCTGACTATCTGGCCGAACGGCATCAGGCCGACCCGTCGACCGTGACCTTCTCGGACGGGCATGTATCGGTCGGTGAGGAACGCTATACCTTCGCCGAGGCTGCTGCGCTGGTCTATCAGGGCCGGGTCAGCCTGTCGGCGACCGGTTTCTACAAGACGCCCAAGATCGAGTGGGACCGGATCAAGGGCCGGGGTCGTCCGTTCTTCTACTTTGCCTATGGGGCCTCGGTGACCGAGGTTGCCGTGGACACTCTGACCGGCGAAAACCGCATTCTGCGCACGGATATCCTGCACGATGCGGGTGCCTCGCTGAACCCCGCGCTGGATATCGGACAGGTTGAAGGCGGCTATGTGCAGGGCGCGGGCTGGTTGACGACCGAGGAACTGGTCTGGGACGACAAGGGCAATCTGCGCACCCACGCGCCCTCGACCTACAAGATCCCCGCTTGTTCCGACCGGCCCGACATCTTCAACGTCGCGCTCTGGGACGGAGAGAACCGCGAGGATACGATCTATCGCTCAAAAGCGGTGGGCGAGCCGCCCTTCATGCTGGGCATCTCGGCCTGGCTGGCACTGTCGAATGCGGTGGCGGCCTGCGGGGATGGATACCCGGCATTGGATGCCCCCGCCACGGCCGAGGAAATCTGGCGCGGCGTCCAAAGGATGAAGGGAGGCATCTGATGGGATTTGATCTGGAGGCTTTGAGGGAGGCGGTCAAAACCCACGGAAAAGTGGTCCGGGTGGTCATCGCCGGGATTAAAGGGTCGTCCCCGCGCGAGGTCGGTGCCGCAATGCTGGTCTGGGAGGAAGGGCAATCGGGCACCATCGGCGGCGGTACGTTGGAGTATCAGGCGGCGCAAGCTGCGCGCCATCAAACCGACCACGTACGGCTGAGCCAACACGCGCTTGGCCCGGATATGGGCCAGTGCTGCGGCGGGGCGGTGTCGCTGCTGAGCGAGGTTTATGACCTTGATACGGTGAACGGTCTTGATGACAAGATCATCGCTCGCCCGGTTTCGGGTGGCGAAATGCCCCTATCCGTCAAACGGCTGCTGGCGCGGGCGCGTGGTCAGGGCATCGAGCCAGACCCGCAATTGATTGATGGCTGGATGGTCGAACCGGTTCACCAAACGGCTCGCAATCTTTGGATTTGGGGCGCTGGCCATGTGGGCCGGGCGTTGGTTGACGTTCTGTCGCCCCTGCCCGACCTGGCCCTCACATGGGTTGATACCGGGCCAGAGCGCTTCCCTGAAACCGTACCGCACGGCATTACCGTCGTCCCAGCGGCAAAACCGGCCGAGTTGGTGCGCCACGCGCCGCGCGATGCCGAGCATCTGGTGCTGACTTATTCACACAATCTGGACCTGGAACTGTGCAACCGGCTGCTTTTGCACGATTTCCGCTTTGCTGGGCTGATTGGCTCGGCTACGAAATGGGCGCGATTCCGGTCGCGGTTGGCGGCCCTTGGGCATCCGCCCGAGCGGATCAGCCGGATCACCTGTCCAATCGGTGACCCCGGCCTGGGCAAGCACCCGCAGATGATCGCCGTTGGCGTCGCGGCACAGCTGCTGCGCCCGACCCGGCGGAACGAATTGAAGAAGGACCTGAGCGCGTGACCACTCCACTTCTAAGCTTGCAAGGGCTGACCAAAGCCTATCCCGGCGTCGTGGCCAATGATCAGGTGTCCTTTGACATCGGTGAAGGCGAGGTTCACGCCTTGCTGGGCGAAAATGGCGCGGGGAAATCCACGCTGGTGAAGATGATCTATGGGCTGGTGAAGCCCGACAGCGGCACCATGCTGCTGCGCGGCCAACCCTTTGCTCCGCCTGAACCCCGCGCGGCGCGGGCAGACGGTATTGCGATGGTGTTCCAGCATTTCTCGCTGTTTGACGCGCTGAATGTGGCCGAGAACATTGCTCTGGGGATGGAGAACCCGCCCCCGATGGGCGATCTGGCCTCGCGCATTCGACAAGTGTCCGAGACCTATGGCCTGCCCCTGGACCCGTACCGCACGGTCGGTGATCTGTCCGCCGGAGAACGTCAGCGGGTCGAGATCATTCGGTGTCTGCTGCAAGACCCCAAGCTGCTGATCATGGACGAACCGACCAGCGTGCTGACCCCGCAAGAGGTCGAAATCCTGTTCGAGACGCTGAACAAGCTGCGGTCCGAGGGCACCTCGATCCTGTATATCTCGCACAAGCTGGAGGAAATCCGCACGCTGTGTGACCACGCAACGATCCTGCGTCTGGGCAAGAATGTGGGCGAATGTGTGCCAAGTGAGACCTCGGCGCGGGATATGGCCGAGATGATGGTTGGCTCGACCCTGCAGACCCCGGAACGGTCCGGTCGCGAGTTCGGCGAGGTTGCGCTGGATGTCAGCGGCTTGTCGGTGCCGTCGCCGTCGGAGTTCGGGACGGCGTTGAAGAACGTGCATATGACCGTCCGCAAGGGCGAGGTTCTGGGCATCGGTGGCGTTGCCGGGAACGGACAAGATGAATTGCTGGGGGTTCTGTCGGGTGAAATCACGACAGCCGCTGATGCAATCAAGTTCAACGGACAGCCGGTTGGCAAACTTGGACCGAGCGCGCGCCGGAAGCTGGGCGTGCTGACAGCACCCGAGGAACGGCTGGGCCACGCGGCGGCACCGGATATGAGCCTGACTGAGAATGCCCTGCTGACCGGATCGGTCCGCGAAGGGCTGGAGAGCAACGGTTTTCTGAAATGGGCAGAAACCAAGGGTTTCGCCGAAAAGATCATCGAGGCGTTCGACGTGCGCACGCCGGGGCCGGAGAATGCGGCGCGGTCGCTGTCAGGCGGCAATCTGCAGAAATTCGTGATCGGTCGCGAAGTGCTGCAGAACCCCGACGTGCTGGTGGTGAACCAGCCGACCTGGGGTGTTGACGCGGCGGCTGCGGCCTCAATCCGGCAGGCGATTCTGGATCTGGCGGCCAAGGGGACAGCGGTTGTCTGTATCTCGCAGGATCTGGATGAGTTGATGGAAATCTCGGACAGCTTTGCCGCCCTGAACGAAGGACGGCTGAGCGCGCCACGCCCGACGACGGGCCTGACCGTGGACGAGATCGGCCTGATGATGGGCGGCGCGCATGGCATGGAGGTGGCGCATGTGTAAGCTGATGAACCGCCTCCGGCGGCCGTATTTTCAACGAGAAGAAGAACTTAGGGGGATGAGCAGGTGATTGTGTTGGAGAAGCGGCCGCAGCCGTCGAAGGCGTGGTCTTATGCGACCCCCTTGGTGGCGGTGCTGGCGACCATGGTATTTGGTGGCATTCTATTCGCCATTTTGGGCAAGAACCCTGTCGAGGCCATTGGCACCATTTTCTGGGAACCGCTGTTCGGTGAGTTTGCCTTTTACTACCGCCCGCAATTGCTGGTCAAAGGCGCGCCGTTGGTTCTGATCGCCATTGGTCTGTCGCTGGGCTTCCGCGCGGGCATCTGGAATATCGGGGCCGAGGGGCAGTATATCATGGGCGCCATTTTCGGCGCGGGCGCTGGTCTGGCGTTTTATCCGCTGGAGGCGTTCTATATCTTTCCGATCATGGTGATCGCCGGGGCGTTCGGCGGCTGGCTCTGGGCGATGATCCCGGCCTTTCTGAAAGTGCGTTTTGGCACAAACGAAATCCTTGTGTCGCTGATGCTGGTCTATGTGGCCGAGCAGATGCTGGCCTCGGTTTCGCTGGGGCTGTTGAAAAACCCCGAAGGGTTCGGCTTTCCCGGCTCGCGCAACCTGCAATCTTATGACAGCGCGCATAATGCCGAGTTGATTGCAGGTTCCGGTATGCATTGGGGCGTCGTGACCGCGCTGATCGCTGTGATCTTTGCCTATGTACTATTGAACCGCCATATGCTGGGCTTCCACATCCGCCTGACCGGCGAAGCCCCGAGGGCCGCGAAATTCGCAGGCGTGAACCCGGCGCGCCTGATCCTGTTCTGCCTCGGCCTGTCCGGTGCATTGGCCGGATTGGCGGGGATGTTCGAGGTGTCCGGCCCATCCGGTGTGGTCAGCATCGACTTTAACGTGGGCTATGGCTTTACCGCGATCATCGTGGCCTTTCTCGGCCGGTTGCATCCGGTGGGCATTCTGCTGGCCGGTGGCCTGATGGCGCTGACCTATATCGGCGGCGAAATCGCACAATCCCAGCTTGGCCTGCCCGCCGCCGCCATTCAGGTATTCCAGGGGATGCTGCTGTTCTTCCTGCTGGCCTTCGATCTTTTGACCAACTACCGCATCCGTGCGGCCCGTAGCGAGGTAGCGTAATGGACCTTGGTGAAATCAACCCCGTCCTTCTGGTCGCCTCGCTGATGGTGGCCGCAACCCCCCTGCTGCTGGCCGCGATCGGAGAGCTGGTCGTCGAAAAGGCTGGCGTTCTGAACCTTGGCGTCGAGGGCATGATGATCGTGGGTGCCATCAGCGGCTTTGCGATCTCGGTCGAGACCGGCTCGCCCTGGCTGGGCTTTATTGCTGCCGCGATTGGCGGCGCCGTGCTGTCCCTGCTGTTTGTGCTGCTGACGCAGGTGGCACTGGCCAATCAGGTGGCAAGTGGTTTGGCGCTGACGCTGTTTGGACTGGGGTTCAGTGCGCTGATGGGTCAAAGCTATGTCGGGGTCAAACCCCCCAGCATGGGCGACATCCATATTCCCTTGATCAGTGATATCCCGGTGATTGGGCCGATCCTGTTCCAGCATGATCCGATCCTGTATGTCGGCATTGCGTTGACCGCCGCTGTTTGGGCCACGCTGAAATACACGCGCGTCGGTCTGATCCTGCGTGCAGTGGGCGAAAACCACGACGCGGCACATGCCCTGGGCTACAAGGTCATCAAGATCCGCATTCTGGCGATCCTGTTCGGCGGGGCCTGCGCGGGCCTGGGCGGGGCTTACATCAGCCTGATCCGCGTGCCGCAATGGACCGAGGGCATGACGGCTGGCGTGGGATGGATCGCCTTGGCGCTGGTGGTGTTTGCCAGCTGGAAACCCTGGCGCGCCTTGCTGGGCGCCTATTTGTTCGGCGGAATCACAGTGTTGCAGCTTAATTTGCAGGCAGCGGGCGTTGCCATCCCTGTCGAGTATCTGGCAATGTCGCCCTATATCATCACGATCCTTGTGCTTGTGATCCTTTCGGCCGACAAGAGCAGCGCACCTGCCTCACTGGGCCGGATCTTCCATGCCTCACACTAGGGGCCAACTGAACCAACTTGGGGAGTAACACATGAAATTCACATCACTTCTGGCAAGCGCCGCCATGGCGCTGGGTCTGGCCTCGGGGGCCATGGCCGAAGACAAAACCAAGGTCGGCTTTGTATATGTCGGCCCCGTGGGCGATGGCGGCTGGACCTATGAGCACAACAAGGGCCGTCTGGCGGTCGAAGAGCACTTTGGCGACAAGGTCGAGACTGTCTTTGTTGAATCCGTTCCCGAAGGCCCCGACGCCGAGCGTGTGATGACCCAGATGGCGCTGGAAGGCGCGGATCTGATCTTTACAACCTCGTTCGGTTACATGGACCCGACCATCAACGTGGCAAAGAAGTTCCCGGATGTGAAATTCGAGCACGCCACCGGGTATAAGACTGCCGACAATGTCTCCGTGTACTCGGCCCGGTTTTACGAAGGTCGCGCGGTTCAGGGCCATATCGCCGGAAACATGACGGAATCGAACATCATCGGTTATATCGGCTCGTACCCGATCCCCGAAGTGATCCGTGGCATCAACTCGGCCTATATCCACGCCAAGAAGGTGAACCCGGATGTCGAGTTCAAGATCGTCTGGGCCTACACCTGGTTTGATCCAGCGAAAGAGGCCGACGCCGCCACGGTTCTGATCGAACAGGGCGCGGACGTGATCCTGCAACACACCGACTCGACCGCGCCGCAAGCGGCAGCACAAGAGGCAGGCAACGTGGTCACCTTTGGTCAGGCCTCGGACATGAGCGAATACGCTCCGTTCCCGCGCGTGTCGTCGATCATCGATGATTGGGCACCGTATTACATTGCGCGGACCCAGGCCGTCATGGATGGCACATGGGAAAGCGCCAACACCTGGGATGGCATCCGCGAAGGCATGGTCGCAATCGGTGAAATCACCGACGCCGTTCCGGCTGATGTCAAAGAAGAAGCCTTGGCCCTGAAAGCCGCCATGGCTGCGGGTGAATACCACCCCTTCACCGGCCCGCTGAAGAAGCAGGACGGCAGTGACTGGCTGGCCGAGGGCGAAACCGCTGATGACGGTACGCTGGCTGGCATGAACTTCTATGTCGAGGGGCTGGAAGGCGAAATTCCGCAGTAAGTCCCAAGTCAAGCAAACAGAGAAGGCCCGCACCGATGTGCGGGCTTTTTTGTTTCGGTCTTAAACCGCTTAGAACAGGCCAAGGAATTTTGATTTCTTTCGGGTGCTTCCGTCTTCAAAGGAATAGCCAAACAGCTCGATGTCACGCGCATAGGCCTGCGCAACCACATCCCGGCTGTCGTCATCGAAATAGTCACGGTAGTCCGAACGCGCCGTCTTTTTCCTGTGGCGTACCGTCGATCTTCGAAGGCCAAGCTGTTTCATCACCACTTTGAGATCGTCATCAAAGCGTTCGAACCGGCCGATGAAATCAATCGGCATTTCGCCCGAGCGTGTCGTCAGAAAGTAGCTCTGCGGTATGAAATACCGGATCTTGAGGAAGCGGTCCGGGTCACGCGCAAATGTCGCCATGAACTCGTCAAACGACCCGCAATCGCTGACTTCTGTCAAATCCGGGCGCCGCTGGCACACATAGTGATAGGCCGAGACAAAGCGATCCCACGGGTTTCTGACGAACGCGAACTTGTAGTAGTCATCGGCCTCATCCCCCACCAGTTTCAGCAGCCCGGATATGGTCGCGCGTTCTTCATCCTGTGGATGGCGTTCGTTCACACGACGACTCAACAGATGGTCGCGCTTCAGCAAAGTGGTCACAGTCGACCCGCCGGTTTTCGGGATATGCACAAAAACAGTGCGAAGATTTGTGTATACAGGCATCCGGCGTCCTTAACAGTGCCACGTGTCGGCGTGGTACGGCTTTGGTGATCGGTTGGTTCAGCGGTCAAACGCGTGTACCGCCACTTCGGCGCGGTCGCAATCAGAACCGATATGCGACACGCGCGGTTATGGTGCTCAGATCAAAGTCACTGTCGTTGGATGCTTCGTCAAACTGGCCCGAGACGTCGCGATAGGTGTAATCAGCGGCAACGAACCAGCGATCCGTGACGTTGTATTCGACGCCCACGCCGATATTGAAACCATCCAGCGTCGTTTGACTTTCCCGAGACTCAAAAGCTGCGCTTGGATGAACACGCAGGCGCGACCAGGACCAGCCCACGGCACCGTAAAGCAAAAAATCACCGCGGATATAGCCCACGCGCCCGCGCACGTCTGCGAAATCCATGACTTCACGGTTTTCCGGTGCGGGTGCTCCGCGTTCAAGCACGTAAGACAGGTTCGAATACCGGGCTTCGGCGCCGTACAAGATATTGCCGCGTTGCAGGTTGTAGCCAACCAAGACACCGAAACTGCGTCCGTTATCCGGATCGAACGAGGCATCTAAGGTTCCACCGGACAAGACAGGGTAATCCGTGTCACCGCTTGCAGTGCCAGCGCCAATTTCCAACCCGGCATAGAGGCCATGAAAGGCCCCGTCAGCCCCTGTCAGCCCATCTTGCGCCTGCGCGGTTTCTGGAATGAACAGCGCAAGCTGTGCCAGCACAATACCTGCTACCGCATTTCGCATATTCGACATACGTAACACCTCAATCGTTCCTTTTTTCGCCGCCTTACAGCGCCCGATACACAAAATCTAGCAGCACCTTCTGAAAAGCCAAAAACGACTTATTCTTTTCGCGCGCCTGCGGGACATACCCGCAACAGTCGCTAAAATAATGGGCATCTTCCAAGTTGTGCCTGATCAAATCGGCCCGTTCGTAACTCACTGTCTCATCTTGAGAATACCACGGGTAAGCGCATTCCTAAATCCCTTATCGTCCTGAACACTCGGGACATGTTCGCCGCATGGCGCTAAAGCCACATCGCGTCCGTTGAGTGATCGGATGCTCTGACCAAATCACCGCAACGATCTGCGCGTACACTCAAAATCCAGCAAGAAATTGCCGAAACCCCAAAAGGAAGGGATTCTTGGGGTCACTGACACAACGCGTCAAGCCCGCCCAAACCGGTCCAGCACGTTGCGGGTGATCTGCTCGACCTGCCAATCGCGGCGCGTCAGGCCCATGACCCACTCGCAGGTGGCGGCGGTAAAGACTTCGCCTTGCCCACGCTCCCAATGCACAATAACTCCGTTTCCGCGCGTGCTGCGGTCAAGCGTTTCCTGGGTCAGTTCGCCGAACAGTGTCCGTGCTTTGAAAGCAGCGTCGGCGCTGCCGATATACATCGTCTCACCCCAAATTCCGTGATCCGGCTCTAGGTTTGTTGCCAGACCCACGGCCAGAATAGAGATGTCGGGATCAGCTCCATCGGTCCCTGTCGGAAACGGCAGGCCATCCTCCATTCTGTAATCCAGCCCGTCGACCTCGTACCCGTAAATCCGCGAGCTACTTCCCAGTTGATCGCCATAGCCCAATTGCGTTCCGGCAAGTGCCCAGTGATCGGGGCGGTAGACCGTGAAACCGCTGTTCTGCCCCGCACACCGGCCCAAGCCCGCGTAGATGCCCTTAAGCCCGTTCACCCCGAACGTCTGGGCACCCGGCCAGTTCACCGGATCAACCTCCCACGCTGCTGTCACCAGATGCTGCTGGTCCGTTCCGGCCAGCGGATCGAGCTCTGCCGTGTATTTGTAGCAGATCTGGGTCTGCCCTTCGTCTTCGATCCGGGTCTGCCACAGAAAATTCCCTGCAAACCGGGCGACACGACCGCCGCTGGTGACAAAGCGATCCACGGCCTTGCGCATATTCGCCGACCAATACTCGTCATGCCCAACAAAAACCGCGCATCTGTGGCGTTCCAACAGGTCGGGATCGGCCTCCAGATCATGTTGGGTGGCAAAGTCGAAATCATAACCCTGTGCTTCGGCCCACCTGGCAAAATGCCGTTCATAGCTGGCCCACCCGGCCGAGGCATATTTCTTCGAATACCCATAGGCGTAGGCCCATTCCATATAGGGGTAGCGCACCATCTCACCAGCAGTATGAGCCCTGTCAGGCACCGCCCGAGGGGCCCCGGCTGGCAGTTTGCAAAACCCCCGCGTCCAGGGGCGTTGGGTTGAAACAACAGGCGAAAACGCATTCTGGTCCGGGCCGGCGATACCCTCATAATGGTTGGACCCGCCCCAGCAATTATACGCCAGCCATGTGCCCGTAGCGCACACCAACAGATAGGGCGCAGCCGGTTTGTCCTTTGCGCGGCGCAGCAGAAACAGATGGTGTTCTTCGACGTGATCCCCATCTAGCTCGGCCCTGAACGTCACCAGATACCCGCCTGCAGGCCAGTCGGCAGGAATGGTGAATTCGTAAGACGCCTCCCAACCGCACCCGGAAACCGAACAGTCGAAGGGCGTATCCTGATGCACCCCTTTCAACCCGCTTTCCCGAAGCACGGGCTGGTAGGAGACCCCATCCCGGCCAATCTCCAGATCCCATTTCTGGGCGGTTGTCGAAACGCGCAGCGCCACGCGTTCACCCGGGGTGTAGGTCATGCGGTCGGTGTAACCCCAGATCTCCAGCACATCGGCGTCGCGGGACGGGCCGATGTAGTAATTGTCCAGAATATGCCGCGCCTTGGCGCGGGTTCGTGGCGTGACAGCCGGGTCGCTGGATTCTGAACGCGTCATTGGCGGATCGGCTTCGATGGGTCGAGTTCAGGCTTTGGTCGCATCTTCGGACTGGCTTGGCTCATAGGCGGCAAGAAACGCCTTAAGCCGCGTGTTGTGGGTTTTGACCGCAACTGCGGCTGTTTGCGAAAACTGTGCCCAAGGCCATTGAGTGCCGTCAACCAATTGGGACAAACGGTCGAACAAAGGGTTATCGGCACCCTCGGGCCCCGCCTTATGCAACGCCACGCGGTAATCACCTGGGGCATCCGATTCGTTATAAAAGCGCAGCGAGGCAAGGTTCAGGTCGGCGTCCATCAGGACCGCCGCCCCTCCGATCAGGGGTTGCGGGGCGGGGCTGTCGACCACCCAGCCGCCGCTGTTGACGGCGGTGAAGCGGGGAGAGATGAAATCTTCGATCTCCATCACTTTCTCAAATGGCTTGTGCGTGTGGCCGAAAACCACGGAAATGTCGGCGGGCACCGGCTTGTCGCCATAGGCGGCCCTGATCTGACCCTGAACCGGCACTTGCAGAAACCGACGCAGACCCGCGCCGCTATCGCTGAGCAGATGCTGCGCCGAGCCCCTCTCGAACGCTTTTCCGACCAGATCGCCCACCAGTTCCCCGGCCCCTTCGCCCAGCGATTTACCCAGCGACCCGGCCTTGGCCTCCAGAAACCGCCGGACCGCCGCGCCTGCCAGCGCACCCAGTTCCTTGGGGCTTTTGCCGAGGTTATATATGATCTCTTCATCCGGCCCGATCCGGCCTGAGCGACCGATCAGGGACCAGACAAAATCGATCCAGGCAAAGTTCTGCGCCTCCCATTCTTCCATCGTGACAGGGGGCTTGGTGTCGGGGAACAGGGTATCGGCAAAGGTACTGGCCAGCAGATAGACGTCTTCGATGAAGTGACCGTGGGTATAGATCACCAGCTTTTGGCCCGAGGCAAAGGCCAGGTTGGGATAGACCGTTTCGACCGTAAGATCGGACAGCCAAGGCAAGCGTCGGCCAATCGATTGCAGCAGGCAATCAGGCAGCGGATCGGGGTCCATCAGCGGCGTGGTATGCGGCACGGTTGGCGCGCTGTCCTGCCAGTCGGACCCTGCAAGATGATCGGCGAACCGGCGCTCCCGGCAGGTTTGCCACAGATGGTGATCATGGTTGCCCGGCAGATAGATCATCTTGGTCGAGAACAACCGGCTATCGGGATCCTCGGGCATGGCCAGTTCCAGAAACTGCTGAAACGCCATGGCCGAAACGGTCTTGGTGCTGAAGGCCAGATCCAGAATATCGCCATTCAGGATCAGGGTCGGAAGGGGCGCATCCCCGTTTGCGTTGATCAGATGACGCAGGCAGCCCACCAGTTGCACCAGCAGATCGCTTGGATGGTTCGGATCCACCTTACCATCGGCCGAGGTCAGCCGCGTCAGGATGCTGTTATCGGCCCCGAAATGCATGTCGGACAGGCTGATGTACCGGATATCGCTCATGATTGTGCTTTCTCCTGCGGCCCGTTTTTTTAAGGCGTTTGCCGGGGGTTTGGCCCGGGTCAGAGGCGCCAACTCTTACTTGACGCCGGGGAACTCATGCGGTCAAGCTGAAAGAGTTAACGCGTTAAACCTTATTTTGGGGCGTTTCAGGGGGCAGAGATGGTTCATTCCGACGAAGACCTCTCGAACCGGCACAATGTCGTCGGCGAGCGCCGGCAGCTTGTTGTGGTCTTCGTCGATCTGGCCGGATCGACCGATCTGAGCGGCCGGATCGACACCGAGGATTACGCCGCGCTGATCCTTGCCTATCAGGAAACCGGACGGCGCATTTTCACAGACTATGGCGGACGGGTCGCCAAATATCTGGGCGATGGCCTGCTGCTGTATTTCGGCTATCCGCAGGCGCGGGAAAACGACGCTGAGCGCGCTGTGCGGGCCGCGTTGGATTTGCTAAGCGCGATGAAACAACCCCTGCCCGGTACGGACCCGGACGCACCACGCCTGCAGGCCCGCATCGGGGTGCATACCGGCGAGGTGGTGGTGGGTGAAAGCGAACAGGGCGGGCGCGATGTTCTGTTTGGTGAAACAGTGAACATTGCCGCCCGGATCGAGGCGAAGGCCCGTCCCGGAACAGTATTGGTCAGCGATCCGGTGATGTCGCTGTTCAAACAGAAATTTGTATCGCAACCTCTGGGACCGGTTGACCTGAAAGGCGTTGTCCGCCCATTGCCTCTACACCGCGTATTGCGCCCTGCCGCTGCCAATGCCAGGTCTGGAAGCATCACAGGCTCGACCCTGCTGCTGGGGCGCGAGGCGGTGCTGGGTCAATTGCGTGAACTCTGGCAAAAGGCTACCGAACACGGGCCGGTCGCGGCAACGGTGAAAGGCAATCCGGGGATTGGCAAAACCAGCCTGCTGCGTGCCTTCCGGGCCCAATTGGCCGAAACCCCCCATATCTGGCTTGGGGTACAGTGTGACGCGCTGTCGTCAAGCGCGCCGCTTGCACCCTTCATCGGGCTGATCCAGCAAAGCCTTGGTATCACTCCGGGCATGGAGGACGACGAGGCGCTCAACCGTCTCAGACAGGGTGTGACGCAACAAGACAATGCACCGGACGAGACCGTGCCGCTGATTGCCCGGTTGCTTGGTATCCATACCTCCGACACGGCCGCGTTGGAAAATTCCAGCCCGGAAACCCTGCGGCACCGGACCCTTCTGACCCTCGGGCACTGGCTTGCACGACTTGCGGTTGATCGTCCTGTCGTGCTGGTCTGCGAAGACCTTCACTGGTGTGACGCCACCAGCCTGGAACTGCTTGAGATGTTGCTCGACTGGCCTCAGCCGCTGCCGGTTTTCTGCCTTGTGGCGCAGCGCGATGATGGCAGTCCGGGGCTGCCCGCAAAACGGTCCGAAGTGATCGCGCTTGCAGCGTTGGATCACGACCAGGCGACGCAGTTGGCGCAACGGGCCGCCGCCCCCGCGGACCTGTCGGATGCGGTACTGGAAGACATCCTGACGCGCGGCGCAGGCAACCCCCTTTATATCGAAGAACTGGCCCGCTTTGCCGGGGAAAACCAGACCGGACACCGCCAAAGCCGCGCGGTTCCGCCAACCCTGAACAGCCTGATCATGGAGCGGCTGGACGCTCTGTCGCCCGAGTCGAAAAAGACCGCTCAGGTCGCCGCCGTTCTGGGCGAGGATCTGGATATGTCGATCCTGTCCCAGGTCGCCCAGCGCGATGAGGTCGAGATATCCGGAACGGTCGGGGATTTGCTGGAGGCCGATATTCTACGCCCGCGTTCGGGCACCAATGACGGCTACATGTTCCGCCACGCGCTGACGCAGGACGCGGTCTATGCCACGCTTCTGCGGGCCGAGCGGACCGATCTGCATGCCCGCGCCGCTGCGTGCCTTCAGGACGGGACGGCGGAACAGCCCGACAAGATCGCCCATCACCTTCATGCTGCCCGGCACTTTACCGATGCCGCCATCTGGTACCGCGACGCCGGGCTGCGCGCGGTCAAGCAAGCTGCGGTCGAGGATGCAACGGTGCTGTATCGCCGTGCTTTGGCCTCGCTGGAGCAGACCGAGGAAAACCGCCAGCGGGACGAGATCGAGCTGTCCATCCAGATCCCGCTGGAAAACGCGATCATGGGCGTGCGGGGCTTTGCCTCACCCGAAATCAAACCGGTGCTGGATCGCGCGTTGGAACTGGCCGAACGTCTTGGTGACGCGGATGAGACCTCATCGGCGCTGAACGGGCTGGCTGCGCATTTTCTGGACAAGGGCGACTGCGCTAGGGGCATAGAATATGCCGACCGCATTCTGGATATGCCCGGCGCGGGCGCGAACCGGATCGGCATGTTGCGCGCCCATACCACGCTCGCCTTTCTGCGGTTTCAACTGGGCGAAGGTGAGATTGCCGTTGAACATGCGGAAGAGGCGATCCGTCTCTACCGCCCCGAGGATTACGCCGAAGTTACCTATGGCATTGGCACCGATCAGGGCGTTCTGGCCTATGGGGTCAGCGCGGTGGCCCATTGGTGGTGCGGCGCGCCCGATACGGCGCTGGAACGTGCCGAGGCGGGGTTGGCGCTGGCCGAGGGGTTGAACTCGGCGCTCAGCCTGGCCGCCGCACGGGCCTTTCTGATCATCACCCTGCATTGCCGCCGGGACAGTGACCGCGCCTATGCTCTGGCCACCGAGACCTATGAGACATGCACCCAGCTTGGCATCCCGCTTTGGGGCGGGTTAAGCCAGTTGTTCCGGGCCGGACAACCCATCGACCCGCCGGACAAGCGTTGTCAGGAGGTTGATGCCGGTCTGGCCTTGCTGGCGAAAACCGGCAGTCAGACAGGCTCGGGCATGGGGTTTGCGATCATGGCTGACACACGGCTGGCCAATGACGATCCGGATACGGCGCTGGCGATCGTTGACACCGGGCTGCAACTGTCGGGGATGTTGAACCAGCCGGTTTGGAACCCGGACCTGATGCGGTTGAAAGCACAGGTGCTGGCTGTTCTGGACCGACAAGATGAGGCCGAGGCGCTGCTGCGCACCGCAATTGACGAAGCCGGGGCTGCCGGATCGGCTTCGCTGGCCCTGCGCTGTGCGCGGGTGCTGTCTGATATGCTAAACGGCACCGCGCGCGAAGCCGAAGGCGCGCAGTTGGTTGCCGATTGGGCCGGTCGGCTGGAGCCCGGCGCAGCCGCTTCAGACCCGGCCTGACGACACTGAATTTTAACCAGAGGACCATTTCATGACAGACCATATCGTTTTCTGCTCGGGCCCGATGTTCAGCGTCGGTGATCTTTGGGAGCAATATAACATCGCCGCCGTGCTCGAGGCCGGAGGGTTCGGCACCTATCTCGCCCCGCGCGACGGCGTCGAGATCGCCAAGATGATGGATATGTTGCAGGACCCTCAGGTCTGGTCACAAAAGGGACAGGAGATGCTGTATATCATCCTCAAGGTCGGCTACGCGCAGGATATCTACCAATTGCTCGGGCGCTGTTCGAGCCTTGTGTTCAACATGGATGGCCGGGTGCCCGATGGCGGCAGTATTGTCGAGGTGACAACAGCCTACGCCGCTGGAATGCCCCTTGTGATCTACAAGACGACACCGGTGACGCTGTTTGGTGGGGTCGATAACCCGATGATTCAGGGGCTTTCGACCAATTGGGACTATGTGCATGACACCGCATCCATCGTGCCCGCCCTGCTCAAACGGATCGAGGCGCAATCGCAGAACGGCTATGTCTACACCCCGCCCCCGAATGTCAGCCTTGTGATGGAGGTTGGGGCGATGACGGCAGACCCCAGTTCCGACCTTCACAAGCGGCTGGATGCCATTTCGAATGCGCCAAACGAGAAGGCCGCGCTGGAAGCGGGTGAGGAACTGATCGACTGGGCGAAAAGCAACAAGGCTTATCAGGCGGCGTTTGGCGGGTCGGCACCCACGTAAGCCCTGTTGGATTGGTGGGGTTGAAACGAATTCAGTGACACTCGCCTTGATTTCGAGACCTCGTTCCTGGATCTCATCCAACACACGCTGATAGCGCCAAGCTGCATCACAGGCCGTTCTTCACTCGGGCATTCTGAATGGTCGGTGCGCGTGGTCTTGCAAACCGCGCCCATTTGTATACCATTGGATACAATTGATCCCATGACATCGGGCCTGAAATTTGTCCGTCCAAGCCACATCACCAAGCCGCCCCGTAAGGCGGGCCATCACCTTCGGCCTTGCCGTGCTGGGAACGGTCGTATTCTGGATGCTGGGCCTGCCCCTACCCTTTCTGTTCGGCCCCATGACCGCCTGCCTGATTGCGGCACTGGCGCATGCGCCGATGGAAGGGTTCGGGCAGATCTCGGTCGCGGCGCGTACCATCCTGGGCGTGGCGGTGGGGGCTTCGATCACGCCTGATCTGTTTGGCCAACTGCCGAAAATGGCAGCGTCAATTGCTCTGATCCCGCCCTTCATCCTATTGATCGCTTTGGTCGGGGTGCCGTTCTTTCGCAAGGTCTGGGGCTTTGACGACAAAACGGCCTTTTACGCCGCGATGCCCGGCGGGTTGCAGGACATGATCATCTTCGGCACCGAGGCCGGTGCCAATCCGCGCGCCCTGTCCCTGATCCATGGCACGCGCGTGCTGATCATCGTGACGCTCGCCCCGTTGCTCCTGACCCTGTTCTACGACGCTGACCTGACCAACCCCATTGGCGAACCCGCCCGCGACCTGCCTCTGCAAGAACTGGCGCTGATGGTCGTCGCCGCCATTGTCGGCTGGAAAGGCGGTGAGCGGATCGGCCTGTTCGGAGCGTCCATTTTGGGCCCAATGATCCTGACTGCGGCCTTGTCACTGGGCGATTTCATCCACACCCGCCCACCGCGCGAGGCGATCCTTGTCGCGCAATTCTTTATCGGCTGCACCATCGGCGTGAAATTTATCGGTGTCACATGGGTCGAGCTGCGCAAAGTTGTGGCGGCGGGCTGCGCCTATGTTGTTGTGCTGGCCATACTTGCGGCAGCCTTCACGGCCCTTGTGACCACGTTGGGGTTCGGGCAACCGATCGAGGCCTTCCTTGCCTATGCCCCCGGCGGGCAGGCTGAAATGACGGTCTTGGCCATCGTCTCGGGCGCGGATCTCGGGTTTGTCATTACCCACCACCTGACACGGATCGTTCTGGTGATCATCGGCGCGCCCATCGCGGCCAGTCTTCTGGTGCGCTGGTCCCGCTCTCGGGATTAGAAGGGTTTCGCAGTTTGATTTGGGTTCAAGTCCCGACGGGTTGCAATCCGACGCTGCGTGCTTTGCTGGCACCGGTAGACAGGGCTTTGGCCTTATGAGACTGTGCAGCCGATGGTGTCCGACGCTCTGAGTCGGCTGAAAAGGGAATGCGGTGCGGGCAAACGCCCAAGGCCGCAACTGCCCCCGCAACTGTAAGCGGCGAGCGACCCCCGACAGACCACTGGATGACCCCGCATGGGTTGTCCGGGAAGGACGGGGACAGCGATGAACCGCAAGTCAGGAGACCTGCCATCTCCGGCGCAAATGTGCCGCAGTCACCTTAACTCGGGCGGGGTGCCCGTGGACGGAGCGACAAGAGATGGACCGCATTGGCCAGACATCACTGTTGATGCCCCACACAAGCCGCCCAAAAACGCGGAGGGCGTCGTTATGCTTGACCTGACCATTTCCCAACTGGACACCGGCCACGTGCCTCCGCAGCGCGCGCAAGAGCTGGGGCAGATGGGCTATATGCAATGGCTGGGCGGCCTGCCCGGTTCCGCGAACTACCATGCGCAGGCGCGGATTGCTTTGGCCAAGGCCAAACCGTTTGCCGAGACCTCACCCGCCATCGCTGTGTTCTGCGACCTGCTGGCCAGATCCATGCAGATGCCCCTGGAACCATTGTTCCTGGCCCTGCCCGCAAAACAGCGCCGAGGGGGCCATCGCGCGCGCCGCGCCGCCTTGTGATCTCATGCGGGCAATTCAGCCTGTGCCATCGCCCGCATTTTGGACGATTTTGGCCGGGCAATGCTTTGACTGCTTATTAGTGATTTCGTTGGATTTGCACGCCGAACAAGGTGCATCATGACGCAAACTCATAATTTAGTCGAATAACAATCATTTCACCTCATAATGCCAACGCGCTATACCTTCGGCCCACACAGCCGATTGGATACCGCGAATGCTTGACTTTACCTTGCCCGACACACCCGCGCTCGCGACGCTGCGCGCATTGGCTGCCCAGCGCATCCTGATCCTTGACGGGGCCATGGGCACAATGATCCAGACGCTGAACATGACCGAAGAGGATTTTACCGCCAACGGTCACATCCATGGCCCCGGCTGTCGGCATCACTATCACCCGGATCATCCGCAACAGGGCAACAACGACCTGTTGGTGCTGACCCAGCCGCAGGCGGTTGAGGATATACAGTATGAATTCGCAATGGCCGGGGCGGACATCCTTGAAACCAACACTTTTTCCTCAACCACCATCGCGCAGGCCGATTACGGGCTGGAGGCTGCGGTGCATGATCTGAACGTCGCAGGCGCGCAGGTGGCGCGGCGCGCGGCGGACCGGGCCACGGCTGAGGACGGCAAACCCCGGTTTGTGGCCGGGGCTGTGGGGCCGACGAACCGGACGGCCTCGATCAGCCCGGATGTGAACGATCCCGGATACCGCGCCGTCAGTTTTGATGATCTGCGCATAGCCTATGGCCAGCAGATCGACGGGCTGATCGAAGGAGGCTCTGACCTGATCCTGATCGAGACGATCTTTGACACGCTGAACGCCAAGGCGGCGATTTTTGCGGCTTTCGAGAGCTTCGCCAAGGCCGGACGTCGCCTGCCGCTGATGATCTCGGGCACGATCACCGATGCCTCGGGCCGGACGCTTTCTGGCCAGACGCCCACCGCCTTCTGGCACTCGGTCGCCCATGCGCGCCCTTTCACCGTCGGGCTGAACTGCGCCCTTGGCGCTGCATCCATGCGCCCGCATATGGCCGAGATTTCGGGCGTGGCTACCGCCCTGACCTGCGCCTACCCCAATGCGGGCCTGCCGAATGAGTTCGGACAGTATGACGAAACCCCGGACCAGACCGCCGCTCAGGTCGAAGAGTTTGCCCGCGATGGCATCGTCAACGTGGTCGGCGGTTGCTGCGGCACCACACCCGACCATATTCGCGCGATTGCCGAAGCGGTTGCCCCTTTTGCCCCCAGAAAGGTACCAGCATGACCCGTCACCTGCGCCTCTCAGGGCTGGAGCCTTTTGTCCTGACGCCCGACATCCCCTTTGTGAATGTGGGTGAGCGGACCAACGTCACCGGCTCGGCCCGGTTTCGCAAGCTGATCGTGAACCGCGACTATGCCGCCGCGCTGGACGTTGCGCGGGATCAGGTGGAAAACGGCGCTCAGATCATCGACATCAACATGGATGAAGGGCTGATCGACAGCAAACAGGCGATGGTCGAATACCTGAACCTTGTCGCGTCCGAGCCCGATATCGCCCGCGTGCCAATCATGATCGACAGCTCGAAGTGGGAGGTGATCGAGGCCGGGCTGCAATGCGTGCAGGGAAAGCCTGTGGTGAACTCGATCAGCCTGAAAGAGGGCGAAGAGGCGTTTCGCCATCACGCGGGTCTGTGTCTGGCCTATGGGGCTGCTGTGGTGGTCATGGCCTTTGACGAGGCCGGTCAGGCCGACACCTTCGAGCGCAAGACCGAGATTTGCGCCCGCGCTTATCGCATTCTGGTCGAGGATATGGGGTTCCCACCCGAAGACATCATCTTTGACCCCAACATCTTTGCCGTCGCCACGGGAATCGAGGAACACGACAATTACGGCGTCGATTTCATCGAGGCGACCCGCTGGATAAGTCAGAACCTGCCCCATGCACATGTCTCGGGCGGGGTGTCGAACCTGTCTTTCAGCTTTCGTGGCAATGAACCGGTGCGCGAGGCGATGCATGCGGTGTTCCTGTACCATGCCATTCAGGCCGGGATGGATATGGGCATCGTCAATGCGGGCCAACTAGCGGTCTATGACCAGATCGATCCCGACCTGCGCGAAGCATGCGAGGATGTGGTCCTGAACCGCCAGCCGAAATCCGGCGGCAGCGCGACCGAGAACCTGCTGGACATCGCCGAACGTTTCCGTGGTGACAAGCGCGAGGAGAAAACCCGCGACCTGGCCTGGCGCGACTGGCCGGTCGAGAAACGGCTGGAGCATGCGCTGGTCAACGGTATCACCGAGTTCATCGAAGAAGACACCGAGGCCGCGCGCGGCGATGCGGAACGCCCCTTGCATGTCATCGAGGGGCCTCTGATGGCCGGGATGAACGTGGTGGGCGATCTGTTTGGCGCGGGCAAGATGTTCCTGCCGCAGGTGGTGAAATCAGCTCGTGTGATGAAGCAGGCCGTGGCCGTGTTGCTGCCCTACATGGAGGAAGAAAAGCGCCGGAATGGCGGTGAGGGTCGGCAATCTGCGGGCAAGATTCTGATGGCCACGGTGAAGGGGGACGTGCACGATATCGGCAAGAATATCGTCGGCGTGGTTCTGGCCTGCAACAATTATGAGATCGTCGATCTGGGCGTCATGGTCCCGCCGCAGAAGATCCTGCAAGTCGCGCGCGACGAGAAGGTAGACATTATCGGCCTGTCAGGACTGATCACGCCGTCGCTGGACGAGATGGCGCATCTGGCCTCGGAAATGGAGCGCGAAGCGTTCGATATTCCGCTGCTGATCGGCGGCGCGACCACGTCGCGGGTGCACACGGCGGTCAAGATCGCGCCGCGTTACACGCATGGGCAGGCGGTCTATGTCACCGATGCCAGCCGCGCGGTCGGGGTTGTCGGCGCTTTGCTGAGCCCGACGCAGAAACCCGATTATGTCGCCGGGATTCAGGCCGAATATGCGGATGTGGCCGACAAGCACGAGCGCGGCGAACGCGCCAAGAACCGCCTGCTTTTGGCCAAGGCGCGGGCCAATGCGCTGAAACTGGATTGGGATGCTTACGAGCCCGTTGCTCCGTCCTTCACCGGAACGCGCGTTCTGCAGGATTGGGATCTGGCCGAAATCGCCCGCTATATCGACTGGACGCCCTTCTTCCAGACCTGGGAAATGCGCGGTGTCTATCCTGGAATTCTTGAAGATGAAAAACAGGGCGTGGCGGCCCGGGCGCTTTTCGCCGATGCGCAGGCAATGCTGGATCAGATTATCGCAGAGCGCTGGTTCACACCCCGCGCGGTTGTTGGATTCTGGCCTGCCAACGCGGTCGGCGATGACATCAGGCTGTATACCGGCCCGGACCGCGCTGAAACTCTGGCCACCCTGCACGCGTTGCGCCAGCAGACCGCGAAACGCGGTGATCGCCCGAATGTCGCGTTGTCGGATTTTGTGGCGCCCGAAGGCCACAGTGCGGACCATGTCGGCGGGTTTGTCGTCACGGCGGGACCGGAGGACTCCGACATTGCCGAGCGGCTGGACAAGGCCAACGACAATTACGGCGCGATCCTCGTCAAGGCTCTGGCCGACCGGATCGCCGAAGCCATGGCCGAGATGCTGCATGAAAGGGTCCGGCGTGAATTTTGGGGTTACGCTAAGGGTGAAGACTTCGACCCACAGGCCCTGATCAGCGAACCTTATGCCGGTATCCGCCCCGCGCCGGGCTATCCGGCCCAGCCCGATCACACCGAAAAACGCACGCTGTTCAGCCTGCTGGACGCCGAGGCCGCGACCGGCGTGACGCTGACCGAAAGCATGGCGATGTGGCCCGGCTCATCTGTCTCCGGGCTCTATATCGGGCACCCGGACAGCTATTATTTTGGCGTTGGCAAAGTGGAACGCGATCAGGTCGAGGACTACGCCAAGAGAAAACGAATGACCGTGGAAGAGGCCGAACGCTGGCTGGCCCCGGTGCTCAACTACGTCCCGGCCAAGGCATCGCGCAAAGCAGCCGCGTAAGGCGACAAGTTGTCAATCAATCGCCGGGCTACGAGGTCAGCAAACCCGACAGTTTGCGCGCACCGTCCTGTAGCAAGGCAAGAAATTGCTTCAAACTGTTCAGATCATGGCGCTGCGTCGGCGCATGAACGGACAGAGTGGCGGCCAGCCTGTTGTTCTTGTCTATGACCGGGACCGCGATGGCCGTCATACCGGGCATGAACTCCTCATCATCTGTCGAAAACCCGTTCTGCGCGACGCGGGTTATCTCGGCCCGCAAGGCCTGGGGCTTCGTTATCGTGCGATCGGTATTCGGGCTGAGGTTACCTGCGGAAAGAAACCCATCCAAAGTGCTCGGGCGCAGGGTCGACAAATACATCTTGCCACTGGCGGTGCAGTGAAACGGGACTTGTGTTCCGATCGGCAACTGAATTCTCAGCGGCCATTTCGTCTCGACCCGGTCCAGATAGATCATACCCTCGCGATCCGGGATCGCCAGATTGCAGGTTTCACCGATTTCATCCGCGACGCCGCGAATAATGGCCAGGCGGGCCGTGCGAAGATGTTCGGACGACACGGTATTCAGCGACAGCTGCCGCAAACGCGGACCGGGACCATAAGACCGACCATCCAGATCACGCTGAAGAAACCCTTCAGCCTCGGCTGTTTGCAGCAGGCGATGTATCGTCGGCTTTGCCAGACCCAATGCGTCGATCAGGTCCGAGGGTTTGACGGCGACCCCGCGCCGTGCCACCTCTTCCAGGATCAGCAGCAGGCGCAGGTTCGTGGGAATCTGGGTGTCTTTGTCTTTTGTGTCCGCTTCGGTCATCCCGCAACAGTCTAGTTATTTGGCAGCAGGATCAAGGCCAGATCGGGCACCAGCGAAACCAGAATCCAGACCGACAGCAGTGCCACCAGATAGGGAACCGTATAGCGCAGAAGCCGGAAATAGGGCACGCCGGTCACGCCCGACGCCACATACAGGTTCAACCCGTACGGAGGCGTAATGAACCCGATGGACGCGCCGACTAGAAAGATCACCGAGAAGTGGATCGGATCGATACCCACCGATGCCGCAATCGGCGCAAGGATTGGCGCAAGGATGATGGTCACCGGCAGGCTTTCCAGCACCATGCCCGAGAAGAAGACAATCACCATCGAGGTAAACAGAACTGCATGGTAGCCACCCATCGAGGTCACGAAATTCCCGATGGTTTCCTGTGCCCCCAGCAGGGACAGGATTTGCTGCATCACCACTGAAATCGCGATCAACGGCGCAAGGATGCCAGTAATCTGGGCTGAGCGGATCACAATTGACGGAATTTCCGGGATCGTGAAGCCTTCGACCACGAACATCTCGGCAAAGGTCTTTTCGGTGGGTGGAATGTCATTCCGCGCACCCATGATGCGGTTGATCGGATAGCTGACCAGACCCGCGATGACACAGAATCCCACGGTCACGCCCGCCGCCTCGGTGGGTGAGAATTTGCCTGTATAGATGCCCCACAACACAAGCCCGATGGCGAAGAAGCCAAGCCATGCTCCGAACGCGGTTTTCAGAACGCGGTTCAGTTGCAGCGGGATCAGATGGCCCCAGCCGTTCATGCGGCAGATGATCCAGCAGGCAAACTGCATGCCAAAGACCATCAGCGCGCCGGGCAGGATACCGGCGACGAACAGCTCAGAGATCGGCAGATTCATCAGGAACCCGTAGACGATGAAGATAATCGACGGCGGGATGATGATCCCCACCGTGCCGCCCGCCGCTGCTGTCGCGGCGCTGAACCGTTCGTCATAGCCGCCCTTGACCATCTCGGGGTGCAGCATCGAACCGATGGTGGCCGTCGTGGCCGAGTTCGACCCTGAGATTGCCGCGAACAGCCCGCAGGCCCCAAGCGAGGCCATCGCCAGCCCACCCCGTATCCAGCCCAGACAGGCATAGGCGAAATCGCTGAGCCGTCGGGCGATACCGGACTTGTTGATCAGGTCTCCGGTCAGGATGAACAGGGGCATCGCCAGCAGGGCAAAGCCTTTGTTGAACACGTTCAGCAATTCAGCGCCCATATTGTCCAGCGTCAGGCCGAGGACAAAGGAACAGCCGATGACCCAATAGCCGATGACCAACAGCACCGGCACGCCCAGCATGAATAGGAAAGTAACCCCTAGCGAGATCAGTGTGACCATGGTTCCATCTGTCATCAGTCTGCTCCGATCACGGCCTGCTTGATCAGCGGCTCGCCTGTTTTCCAGTTGCGCAGATCGTCGGCAAGGTTTTGAAACACGCGCCCGACCATCAGAAAGAAGGACAGTGGCGCAGCCAGTAGAAACCACCACTGCATGATATTGTCGGTGCCCAGAACGATCTGGAAGTTGGACGCCGAGAGCGCCACCAACCGGGTCGTGGTCACGATGACGATCACCGCAAAGATGAACCACAGCACCGCATCCAGGATCAGACAGGCCAGTTGCCCGCCGCGCGGCATGGCCGTGCGAAACTCGCTAAAGCTCAGATGCGTGCGCAGGCGGACGTTGTAGGAGGCTCCGAACCAAGCCATCACCATGAACAGCAGCGGAGGGATCGTGGTCGACCACGGCTCTTGATCGTTGAACACGAACCGGTCGATCACACCCCAAAAGATGATCAGGGCAATCGCGAGGTAGGAATACACCATCACCGACCGTTCGAAATGACGTTCGACAAAGGGAACTGCCCGATAGATCAGCATGATCACGAACCCCCCGATGGCCGAGACAATTGCACCCAAAACCCATGCGGCATCGGATTCCAATGCGGATTGAATCTCGAACGAATCCTGGCTGAGAAAAGCGCTGAAAATCGCGCCGATATCTGCCCAAAACGACATGTACCCCGTCCTCCCAGTCGGTGTGTTTTTTGGAACCGGCCCGCGTGGGGCCGGTTCGCATCAGCTTATCAGGCCTGACCCATCCACCAGCGGCGCGGCTCGACATTCTCGGGCAGCATATCTGCCGGGATCTCGCGCGCGATGTCGTAGATCTCTTGATAGGTGTCGATGCCACCCGCCCATTTGTTCAGACGCTCACGCCACTGCGCCCACGGCTCGGGGTTGAAGTTGGGGGCACACATCTCTTCGGCCAGTTTGATCTGATCATCCGGCAGGAAGGCCGCGCGCACGCCGTTTTCAGCAAAGATCGTGCCCGGCAGTTGCGGGTCCGAAAAGCCAACGGTGTTCAACAGCGCCGCCTCGTTTGCGCCCTGAATCAGTGCCTGAGTGAAGTATGAGGACTCCATCACGGCATCCTGCAACTCACCGCCAAGGCTATCGAAGACCTTGGCCGACATCGAGGTATGCTCGGTCCCGCAGAAGAACTTCAGGTTCACCGACTGCGATACCACTGGTGCCATGTTGGCATAAGCCACAGCCGAGGCCCATGTTTCGGCCCCATCGATCAGACCGGTTTTCAGCGCATCCAGCGTTTCTTCCCACGCCACCGGAACCGGGTTCAGGTTCAAAAGCTGCATGGCGATCCGGCCCAGCTGAGTGCCCGTCACGCGGTTCTTGGTGCCGAACAGTTCCTCCAGCTTGGTGACGGTTGGCTTGTCGGCAAAGGTTGATCCCATTTGCAGACCGCGCAGCTCGCAATGTGTGAACAGGAACTTCAGCCCGTGCCGTTTTTCCAGCGGGTCGCGCAGGATGCGCTGGCTGGCGGGGCTGTAGAAGAAGTGATACTGCGCCGCGCGGCTGGGGAACATATAGGCATAGTCCAGCACGTTCAGATAGGGCGCACCACCGGCCGAGTTCTGGGTCGAAGCCGCATAGATATCGACAATGCCCTGCTGGGTTTTCTCGACACAGCTCAGCTGTCCGCAGATCTGATTGTCGCCGATGAACTCGATGCGAATCTCACCATCTGTGCGTTCTTCAAGGTCACGGGCGAATTCGATGGCCCCGGCGCGCTCGATCAGAAGGTTGCGGGTATTGAAGCCCGAAGCGCCAAATTTCAGCGTATGTTTCGGCTCTTTCGAGAAGCGTTTTTCATAATTCGATTCAGCGGCCTGCGCCAAATTCGCCAGACTCATCGCGCCACCGAATCCGCCTGCGGCCAGCAGCGTCGAGCTCATGCCATAGCGCCCGGCCACGCGGAAGAAATCCCGCCGTGAAATCCCGCTTAGTTTCTTACCGATCTCCATTGCTTACCTCCCTGATCGCAATTATTGAGACGTTTTGTATCAAAAAATGCTAGTATAATTCCTGCATCTTGCATAGAGTTTTTTTCAACGACGTTGGAAGGAGGCGATCATGGAAGTGGATTATGCGATTGTCGGAGCAGGGTCTTCGGGCTGTGTCATCGCCAATCGGCTCAGCGCCGATCCCAATACCAAGGTCGCCCTTCTGGAAGCCGGTGGGCCAGATACCAACCCGTGGATTCACATCCCGGTCGGCTATTTCAAAACCATGCACAACCCCTCGGTCGATTGGTGCTATCGGACCGAACCCGACCCCGGCCTGAACGGACGTTCGATTGACTGGCCGCGGGGAAAGGTTCTTGGGGGATCGTCCTCGCTGAACGGTCTTCTTTATGTGCGCGGACAGAAAGAGGATTATGACCGCTGGCGCCAGATGGGGAATATCGGCTGGGGCTGGGACGACGTGCTGCCCCTGTTCAAACGTTGCGAGGATCAGGAACGGGGCGAGGATGATTTCCACGGAGTCGGCGGGCCCTTGTCCGTGTCGAACATGCGCATCCAACGCCCGATCTGCGACGCCTGGGTCGCAGCGGCGCAGGCTGCGGGCTACCCGTTCAACGCCGATTACAACGGGGCCGAACAAGAAGGTGTCGGCTATTTCCAACTGACAACACGCAATGGACGACGGTGCAGCGCGGCTGTGGCCTATCTCAAACCTATCCGCAATCGCGACAACCTGAACATCATCACCCATGCCCTGGTGACAAAGATCGAACTGGACGGGAAACAGGCGACCGGAGTGATCTATCGGGACCGGTCCGGCGAAACCAAGACGTTGAAGGTACGTCGCGAGATCATTCTGTCCGGCGGCGCGATCAACTCGCCTCAAATCCTGATGCTCTCCGGGATCGGAGACCCTGACCACCTGAAAGCCAATGGGATTGAACCGACCCACGCCTTACCCGCTGTCGGCAAGGGGCTACAGGATCACCTGCAGGCCCGTCTGGTGTTCAGATGCAACGAACCCACGTTGAATGACGAGGTGCGCAGCCTGTTCAATCAGGCGCGTATCGCGCTGAAATATGCGCTGTTCCGCGCAGGCCCGATGACGATGGCGGCCAGCCTGGCAACCGGCTTCCTGAAAACCCGCCCGGATGTACAGACGCCAGATATTCAATTCCATGTTCAGCCATGGTCCGCCGACAGCCCTGGCGAAGGCGTACATCCGTTTTCCGCCTTCACCATGTCGGTCTGCCAGCTTCGCCCCGAAAGCCGGGGAGAGCTGCAATTGGATGGTCCCGACCCGTCCAAATACGTGAAGATCATCCCCAACTACCTTTCAACGGAAACCGATTGCCGAACCATCGTCGCCGGCGTGAACATCGCGCGCAAGATCGCCACCCACAACCCGCTGGCCTCGAAGATCTCCGAGGAATTCCGGCCAACCTCGGACCTGTCTTGCGACGACTATGAAGGCACGTTGGATTGGGCACGGTCGAACTCGGTTTCGATCTATCACCCCACCGGAACCTGCGCGATGGGCACCTCGGAAAACGCGGTTGTGGACCCGGAACTGAAGGTGAAGGGGATCGATAACCTGCGCGTTGCCGATTGCTCGATCATGCCGGAAATCGTCAGCGGGAACACCAATGCGCCCGCGATCATGATTGGCGAGAAAGCAAGTGATCTGCTGACCGAGCGCAGGTGAACCAAGCGACACTGCCAACCTGCGCCATTCACCTCGCTTGCCCTGATGCACCACCTGATGCAAACTGATCTGCGGAGGAGGGATGTGCCATGACATCCAAAACCGCAGGATCCACGCCACCTGACAATCTGGCGCCGCAGCAGCCAGCCGCGCCCAAGATCAACAAGGTGACAGCGGAAGACATCACCGCATCTCTGAAAGCCGGGTTTTCCGACTTTCTGGCGCGCCCTTTCATGAGCGGTTTTTTCGGCCTGTTCTATGCGGTTTTCGGTATCCTGCTGGTTTGGTGCCTGATCTGGCTGGGAAAAATCTGGATGATCATCCCCGCCATTGTCGGCTTTCCGCTTGTTGCGCCGTTTGCCGCGGCGGGCCTGTATGAAATGTCCCGCCGTTTGCAAATGGGCCAGAGTTTCGGCTGGTCAGAGATCCTGACTGTCATGGCCAATCAACGCAAACGCGAGATGGGCTGGATGGCCTTTGTCACCCTGTTCATCTTCTGGGTCTGGATTTACCAGGTTCGGCTTTGGCTTGCGATCATCCTGCAGAATGCGTCTTTCTCGGATTTCGACGGGTTTCTGAACACCGTTTTCTTCACGCCGCAGGGCTGGACCTTCCTTGCTGTCGGCACCTGCATAGGCGCGTTGCTGTCAGCCGTTCTGTTTGCGGTGACTGTCGTTGCCATGCCAATGCTGCTGGACCGGGAAATCAATTTCGTGTCGGCGATACTCACGTCCATTCGGGTCGTCAACGAAAGCCCGGTCGTCATGCTGGGCTGGGCGGCGATCATCTCGGTCACGATGTTGCTGTCGATGGCACCGGCGTTTCTGGGCCTGATCTTCACCCTGCCGATCCTTGGGCACACCACATGGCACCTGTATCAGCGGGCGGTGACACCGGCGGAGGGGTGATCCATCCCAACCCGGATCAGCAAGATCACCCCTATTCCCGGCGCTGCGATGCTTTGAACAAATCCTTGCGCAGTGTCATCAGCGCGCCGGGGTCGATTTTGGCCTGAATAACAGTTGTTTCCCCCGAGGCTAATGCCTGTTGCAACGCGGGACCCATACCACCGGGGCCATCGACCCAGATGCCTTTGCCGCCACAAAGTTCCGCGAATTTGTCAAAGCGGGGGGACTGGATTTCGGCCCCCAACAGACGTCCGCCATAGAACTCCTGCTGATAGGCTTTCTCGGCCCCCCATGCCTCATTATCCAGAACCACGATCACGATGGGCAGATTGTGTGAGATGGCGGTCTGGATTTCGATCATCGTATACCCCACCGCACCGTCGCCCATGACGGCAACAACGGGCCGGTCGGGGGCTGCGGCCTTGGCCCCGATGGCGGCGGGCAGGCCAAAGCCGACCAATCCGAAATCCAAAGGGGTGATCAGCGACAGAGGCTCATAATGCGCCAGCCGATCAGCGGCTTGAAGGCAGGTGTTGCCGGTGTCCAGCGTGACGATGGCGTTTTCGGGCAGCGCGTCGCGCAGCTCGCCCAAGGCACGGCGGGGATGCATGGGCAGGGTCTCGATTGCTGCTTCCTCGGCGCGCTCGGCCCGAAGGGTCTCCATGTCGGCACGAAACGCATCACGCCATGGATCGCAATCAGGTTTAGCGGCCGCATCGGTCAGCACCTCGGCAGTCAGGCGCGCATCCCCCTGCGCCGCGATTTCAGCCGGGAAATAGCGCCCCACCGCAGATCCGTCGATATCCACATGGGCAATCCACGTCTCGGCCCCCACATATTCGTTTGAATGAAAGGTCGAGTTGAACCCCAGCCGTGCCCCAAGCACGACCATCACATCCGCCTCTTTCGTCAACCGGCTGGCCACCCGGTTGCCACGTGGCCCGGCCTGCCCCGCAAACCACGGGTGTCCGTGGCGCATCACGTCGGCATGGCCGGTTGATGCAACCACCGGCACCTCAAGCGTCTCGGCCAAAGCGGTTAGCGCGTCTCGCCCGGCGCTCCATTTGAAGCCACCGCCGGCAAAAATCACCGGGCGTTTGGCTTCACCCAGAAGCGCGGCGATGGCGGCAACATCTTCGGAGGCCGCAGGACCGGGCCGGGCGATGTTCACTGGCACCGGGTCAACCGCAGGCACCTCAGCCGCAAACAGGTCGCGCGGCACGTGCAGCACAACCGGCCCGCGACGGCCCGTATTCGCCAGCCTTATTGCATCCTCGAGCATCGGGACCAGACGCGACGGGTCCGTAACCATGACCGAGCGTTTGGAGATCGGGGCAAACAGCGCCACCTGATCGACCTCCTGAAACGTGTCCTTGTGCTGATCGGCCCGCGTGATTGCGCCTGCGATGACCACCAGCGGGGAATAGGCCAGATGCGCCTCGGCCACGGCGGTGACGATATTGACCACGCCCGGCCCGGCCTGCGCGCCCAGAACAACTCCGGGCTTGCCGGTCATCCGCGCCCAGGCATCGGCCATATGCCCCGCCGCCCGTTCATCGCGTGCGCCCACGTAACCGATTTCGCCGCCCTGATACATCGCGTCATAGAGTTCAAGCATCGAGCCGCCCAGCAGGCCGAACACGGTGTCGATCCCATTGGCCTTGAGCACGCGATGGACGGCCTCGCCGCCGGTGATGTGGGTCATGGGTCTAGTCCTCGGATCGGGGTCTCAGGTTTTGCGGGTCAAAGATGGCGTCGTCATGCACGGTCACGGGGATGGCACGGTTCAGGATTTGCACGCTGAGGCCATCGCGCGGGGTGCCTTTGCGCACGAACAGCCAGCCCAGCGACTTGCCCACCGTATAGCCATACCCGCCCGAGGTGGTCAGGCCAACGGGCGTGCCGTTCAGCAACACAGGCTCGCCGCCATGAATATCGATGCCGTCGGCATAGAGTTCCGCATAGAAGAGCTGCCAATCCGGATCGCGAGCCAAAAGAGCATCCTTGCCGATGAAATCGCGACCTTCGGCGCGGACAAAGCGGTCGAGCCCAACGTCGAACGGACCGACATCCGTAGTCAGCTCGCCGCTGGCGCGATAGGCTTTCTCCATCCGCATCCCGTTGAACGCGTAAGAGCCCAGATCGACAAGGCCGCGCTTGGCACCAGCCTCAAACAGCGCATCATAGAGCGCGCCGATCCGGCCCAGCGGCACGTGCAATTCCCACCCGAGCTCACCCACAAAAGACATCCGCAGCGCATAGCAGGGGATACCGGCAGCGGTGATCTCTTGCCCCGACAGCCAGGGGAAGGCAGCGTTGCCGAGGTCGACCTCGGTCAGTTCCGCCATGATCCGGCGCGACGCCGGGCCGGACAGGGCCAGCATCCCCCAATCGGCGCTGCGATTGACCATCTGCACATCTTCACCGGGTCGGATATGGGATTTGATCCAGTCAAAATCCGGGTTCGCCCGCGCGATGGCGGAACCGGTGAAATAGCGACCCTTGGCGATGCGCCAGATGGTGATTTCGGTCTCGAACCTGCCCTTCGGAGTCAACAGGTGGTTCAGGCTTACCCGTCCGTCTGTGGCGGGGATTTTGTTGGCCGACAGCCGGTCGAGCAAGGCGCCCGCATCCTTGCCGATGATCTCGAACTGGGCAAAGGCGCAGAGGTCGATCACGCCAGCGGCGGTACGAGTCGCTTTGGCCTCGGCCATGGCGTTTTGATGCCAGGTCTGGTGGCCCCAGCCGATCTGCTCGACCTCACCCACCGCACCGAAATAGCGCGGGCGTTCCCAGCCCGCGACCTCGCCAAACACCGCGCCCTTGGCGGCCAGCCGGTCATAAAGCGGATGGCGATTCAGTGGGCGCAGGCTGTCGAACTGCTTGCCGGGGCAAGGTGTGTCATGGCGGCGCATGAACTCGTCCTTGGTGCGCTCGGTGATGAAATTGTCGGTGCTGAAATCGCCATAGCGGCGCGGGTCCATCCCACGGGTGTTGATCTGGGTTTCGCCATGCACCATCCAGTCGGCCAGCACCTTGCCAGCCCCACCGCCCCATGCGAGCCCGATCGAAGACCCGCAGGACAGCCAGACATTCGGCGCACCCGACGGCCCCACCAGCATCCCGCCATCCGGCGTATGGGTGATCGCCCCGCGCACCACCCGCCTGATTCCCAGTTCGGCCAGTACGGGCATCTTGCCGAATGCCACCATCAGAAAATCGCCAATCGAGTCGTAATCGGCCTCGAACAATTCATTCTCTGCCGCCCATGGCGCGCCTTGCGGCATTTCCCAAACCGTGGGGCAGACATGGCCTTCATAAATCCCGATCAGTCCCGATTTCTGCTCCTGCCGGATATAGCCGCCAAAGGCATTGTCGCGCATGACGGGCAATTCCGGACGGTCGAGAAACTCGGGCACCGTATCCGTGACCAGATAGTGATGCAGGCAAGACATTGACGGGATTTTCAACCCGAACCATTCCCCCACCTGATTGGCATACGAGCCTGCGGCGATCACCACATGCTGGGCCAGAACATCACCCTTTTCCGTCGCCAGACGCCACATATCACCCTTGCGCGATGCGCCGGTGACGCGGGTGTGCCGCTCGATCCTGGCCCCCCGCGCGCGGGAGGCAGCGGCCAGCGCCATGGTGACACCGGATGGATCGATATGGCCGTCTTCAAAGGTCTGCACGGCGGCCTTGATGTCAGAGGTCCGGTAGAAGGGGTTGCCTTTGGCCACTTCCTCGGGCCCGACCAGTTCCATCGGCAGGTCCAGCAGCCTGCCGACCCCCATGATCGACTTCATCCAGTCGACCTCATCATCGGTGGTGGCGATTCGGAAGCCGCCGACCTGATGCCAGCCGATGCTCTGGCCGGTCTCTGCCTCGACGCGCTTGTAGGTCTCGATCGAGGTCTTGTTAATCCAGCCCGCGATCCGGCTGCCGACCGCATGGGCGATCTGGCCCGCCGCATGCCATGTGGAACCGGAGGTCAGTTCGGCCTTTTCAAACAGGATCGTGTCTGTCCAGCCGTTTTCAGCCAGCTGAAACTGGGCGGCGACGCCCATGATCCCGCCGCCGATGATCGCGACCTGAGTGGTGCGGGTCGTATCGCTCATTGGAACGCCTCTTTGGCGGGTTTCAGGGCGGCGCGGGCGGTAAAGCGGGTGCAGGCGATTTCCACCTCCACCGCCCATGTGCCATCTGCGGTGAAAGACTTTTCATCGAAAAATCTCGGCGCGCCCGAGATCATTGCCAGCGCAACAGATCGGCCGAACCGGTAACTCCACGCGGCAGAGGTGATCTGGCCCGCGACCTTCCCTTCGAAATAGACAGGCTCGTCATGGATCGGGATCGCATCCGGGTCATCGAATAACAGCGAAACGATCCGGCGTGCGGGCGTGTGATCCCGCAACGCCTCTTCGCCCACAAACCCGGTGCACATGGCGCAGAATGCGTCCAGACCGGCCTCGTGCGGGGTGGTGCCGGGGGTCAGCTCGTGCCCGAAAGCGCGGAACCCGCTTTCGATGCGAAGGCTGCCGCTGGCGTAAAGACCCGCATGGCTGGCCCCGGCAGCTAGCAGCGCCTCATACGCGGCCATGGCCATGTCGGCCTGGATATAAAGCTCGTACCCCTCTTCGCCGGTGAAGCTCAGCCGCCCCGCCCAACCGCGCGCGAGGCCGATCTCGACCGGCGCGAAGTAAAAGCGTTTCGGATCAGGGACCGGCATGTTTGTGGTTGCTTGCAACACGGCACGCGCCTGTGCCCCAGCCAGTCCCAGAATGGCATAACCGCTGGTCACGTCGGTGAATTCCACCCGGAAATCGCCCCGTGTCTCGCGCATACGCTTTAGGACGCGCACGACCTCGCCCGCGCCGGTGATCAGCAGATAGGTCTCGGGGCCGTGGCGCTGCACGGTCAGGTCACTTTCCACCCCGCCGCGTGCGTTCAGGATTTGGCTGTAGGCGATGCGCCCGACGGGCATATCCATCTGCGCTGCGCAGAGACGGTTCAGAAAGGCGCAAGCGTCCGGCCCCTGCACCATGATCTTGCCAAAGGCGGATTGATCCAGAATGGCGGCACCGTTGCGGCAGGCCTCGACCTCGGCCCCGACCTGATCGCGCCACGCGGGCACACCGAATGTCAAAGGCAGGTGCGCGGCCTTGCCGCCGAAATGTACGGCGCGCTCCCAGCCGCCGCGCGATTCAAACAGTGCCCCCGCAGCCACCAGACCGGCGTGAATGGGTGAGCGGCGCTGACCGCGGGCGCTGTCCATCGCCCGACCCGGATAGGGGTTGTCGTAATGGCGGCCCAGCACCTCGGGGATGCGGGCCTCCAACGCGCCCAGCACGTTCATCTCGCGGCTGAACCGGCGAATATCGGCCTCGTTCAACTCCATGGTCGGCTCGCCCGCGATGATCCATTCGGCCATCGCCTTGCCCGCGCCACCAGCCAACGCGATGCCGGTCGAGTTCATGCCCCCCATCAGGAACAGGCCCGGCACCTCGGGGCTTTCGCCCAGCATGAATTGGCTGTCGAGGGTAAAGCTTTCGGGTCCGTTCAGCAGCATCCGCACCTCGGCCCGCTCCAGCGCGGGAATCCGGCGCAGGGCGTTTTCCATCATTGGCATGAAGTGGTCCCAATCCTCGTCCAGCAGATCAAAGCTGAAATGCCGGGGCAAACGATCCAGCGGCAAGCCCTTGGCGTTGGGTTCAAAGCAGCCCACCAGCAGCCCTTCGACATCATCGCGGGCATAAAGGAACGCGTCCTGATCGTTCAGCGTCGGCAGATGTGCCCCTTTGCCAAGCGCCTGCACCTCGGGCAGGGGTTTGGTCAGGATGTAGAAATGCTCGCAGGCATAAAGCGGCATATGGGCACCGGCCATCGCCGCCACCTCGCGGGACCAGAGGCCGCAGGCGATCACCACCTCGTCGGCCTTGATCACATGATCCCCCACCGTGACGCCCGAGATACGCCCGGCCTTTTTCCGCAAGCCGGTGACGGCGGTATCCTCGAAAATCCGCACCCCTCGTGCCCGCGCGCCTTTCGACAGCGCCAGCGTCACGTCCGAGGGGTTCACCCGCCCATCCGCCGGGGACCAGACCGCGCCGATTACGTCATCGGTTTCGATCAGCGGCCATAGTTCTTTCGCGCGGGCGGCATCGACTACCTCGGCCTCAAGGCCAAAGGCACGGCCCAGCGAGACCTGCCGTTTGATATTGGTCAGCCGGTCCGGGTTGGTGGCCAGCGTCAGCGATCCGGTCTGGGTCCAGCCGGTGGCTTGGCCGGTTTCACGCTCCAACTCCCTGTACAGTTCAATCGAATAGTTGATCAGCTTGGTCAGAGTTGCCGAGGGCCGCAGGCGGCGCACCAGACCGGCGGCGTGCCACGTCGTACCACTGGTCAGTTTCGAGCGTTCGAGCACCACGATATCCGTGCGCCCCTCGCGCGCCAGATGATAGGCGATGGAACAGCCGATGACGCCGCCACCGATGATGACCGTGCGGGCATGGGACGGCAGGGTCATGGCAGTACCCCGTCGCGGATCATATCGGACAGCGTGGCGCGAAACGCCTCCAGCGCCTCATCGATCATGTGCGGCTCATGCGCCGCCGAGGTGACACCGGACGTGTAGGACATCATATCCACCCCGCGTGCCAGCAATCCGTCGCGGTAGGCTTTGACCGTCGATTTGGGCAAACCGCGTATCTGAGCCGGGCCAAGACCGTCCAGAGAGTCTTGACCAAAGAACACATGAAAGACCGAGCTGTCGCCATAGGTAATCCCGGCAACACCCAGATCCGACATCGCGGCATTCATGCCGTCCCGCATCCGCGCCGCCATCGCATCGGCCTTGGCCTGAGCCTCGCCACTGGCCAGCAACGGCATTGCGGCGCAGGCTGCAGCGGCAACCAGCGGTGAGGCATTGAACGTGCCCTTATGACTGACCGCCGGTGCGATGCCGTCGCGCATGGTCGCGTTGTTCATCAACTCCATGATCTCGGCCCGGCCGCAGACCGCACCGCCCGGCAGACCGCCGGTGACGATCTTGGCCAACGTTGTCAGGTCGGGCACGATGGCGTCTCGGGCCTGTCGCCCGCCGGGGGACCAGCGGAACCCGGTGATGATCTCATCAAAGATCAGCACCACACCCGCCGCCCGCGCCACGTCGTGCAGTGCCCGCAATGTCTCGCTCGACAACGGAACCGATCCGTAGTTCGCCCCGGACGCCTCGATGATGACCGTTCCGATACGATCATCTTGCAGCGCATCTGCCATCGCGTCGGGGTTTGCCGCGCAGACATGGATCAACTCATTCACCGCCTTTGGTACGCCCAGCGACGCGGCATGATTTGTTCCCGGTTTTGCACCTTTGAGCGCGTGGTCGTGCCAACCGTGGTAATGCCCATCCACACGCAGCACGTGGTCCTTGCCGGAATACGCGCGGCCCAGACGCAAGGCGAGCATCGTCGCCTCGCTGCCTGACGCGGTGAACCTCGTACGCTCGGCGCAGGGGTACAACTGATTGACCCATTCGGCCCAAAGGATTTCAGCCTCGTGACAATCGGCGCTGAAGATTGACTGTCCGGCCTGCTGTCTGATCGCCTCAATGATCGCAGGGTGGCCATGGCCCAGCATCTGGCTGGCGCTGCCCATCTTGAAATCGATATAGCGGCGGCCTTCACTGTCCCACTTCTCGGCCCCCTGCGCGTGCTTGATGTAGACGGGATGCGGATCGCGATAGCGCAATTCGTGGCTGACACCGCCCGGAAGGGCCGCGCGGGCGCGCTGGCTGAGGTCAGAATTCTTCATTCAGGTCGTCCGATTTGGGTCCGTGTCAGACGGATGTCAAAACTGCCACGCAAGCTGCGGTCGATGTGATCGGGGATATGCGCCGGGAAGTGGCTGTTCAGGATCTCGCGCGCCCGTTCGCGGGCGACGTCGCCGATCCTTTGTCCGCCGTGTTCCTCCCAGTCACGCGGGGCCCGACGGTCGCCGATTTCGGGATAGAAATAGTCCGACTTCATCCGGCTGAACGTGTGCATTTCGCCCAGATAATGACCCTCGCCCCGGCACACATCTGCAATGACATCTGCAGCGATGTTTTCCGGCGTGGCCTCGATCCCGCGAATGGTGCGCAGGATATTGCCCAGCAAATCGTTGTCGCTGACATAGGCGGCGTGGCTGACACCCAGAAGGCTCGACATCATGCCCGCCGCCTGCGTGACGATGTTCGACCCCGCATGGGCGGCCATGGTCACGGCCAATGATTTCTCGGCCCCGTATTGGGCGTCCAGCCGCTTGGCATCGGTGATCCCGGCAATCGAGCTGGTGGGCAAATCCCAGTGCCGCCCCATCTGCGCTGCACCCGCCATCAGGATCGCCTGCTCGCCGCCGCCGCCACTCATGGAACCGGTGCGCAGATCAGCCACCAGCGGTTTGGGCGCAAAGATCGCCTTGACCTCGGGATCGACCAACCGCGCAAAAACCAGCCCGGCCAGAGTTTCCGCCACCGCCTGCACCAGCGACCCGGCAATCGTCGCCGGGCTGGTCGCCCCGGCCTGACCGGCGCTGATCAGCTGAACGGGAAACCCTGCCCTGATCGCTAGTTCCAACACCTCGCAGGCCTCTTCCGCGAAGCGCATCGGCGGGACCACGTGACAGACCATGACGGTCAGAAACGGGCGGGCACGAAACGCGGCCTCACCACCCGCGATGCCGTAACAAAGCTGGGCGATCTGGGCGACGTTCTGCGGTTCAGTGATCGAGATCGACACATGCTTGGACGTGCCCGCCAGACAGGCATAAGCGGTATTAAGGTCCATCACAGCGGGGTCTTCGATATCCCGCGCCACAACCGACCGGCTGAAATGATGGATATTGTCCATCTGATCCACGATCCGGGCCGCATCATAGAGGTCCTGCAACGTGGAATCGCGATACTCGTGCGTGTTAAGGTCGAACACCCCCGGAGCAGCCCCGCCGGTTGACATATGCACCCGCGATCCTTCGATTTTAAGGTCGCGGTCGGGGTGCTGTCCACAAAGCGAGAACCCGCGTTGCGCCCCGTCAATCGCCCAGCGCACCAGATCGGGCGGAAACAGCAATCGCCCGTCACCCGTCCGCACACCGCCCGCCGCAACAACCTTGTTGATCATCGACGGGGTGGCCTGACTTAGACCAAGCGTTTCCAGCAGCGCAAAAGCAGAGCTTTCGACCAACGCCACCTCATCCGGGGAAAGCGGTTTGAGACGACCGCCCATGACCCCCGGCCAGACAGGCAGAGAGCCTTCGCTTTGCAGGGTGTCCTTCAGCCGGTCTTTACGACCCCGGCGGCGGCTGGGTTTGACCATCGACTCATGAAGTTTGCTTTTTGTCGAGATCAGGCTTTCATATCCAGAACACGTTTACAAAGGCAGCTTACTCAGCAATAGATGAGTAAAACTATTCAATAGGCTTGGCATGAAACCGTCCCTTCCCGCCCTGCGCGCCTTTGAGGCCGCCGCCCGGCTGGGCAGTTTTCGCGCCGCGTCCGAAGCCTTGTCAGTCACCCCGACGGCGATCAGCCACCATATTCGCGGGCTGGAAGATCAGCTTGGCACCAAGCTGTTCGTGCGCAGCGGTCGGGATGTCACACTGACCGAAGACGGCGAACGACTTGCAAACGCCGCCGCACAGGCCTTTGGGATATTGGACGAAGCGGTGCGCACGCTTCACCGCCGGTCCCGCAAGGTGGTCCGCCTGGCGGCAGGCCCGATTTTCACCGCGCGGTGGCTGATGCCAAAGATCAGCGATTTCTGGGCCTCTCACGCGGATATCGAGCTTGAGGTTCTGCCCACTTTCGAACCCGGAACAAGCGTGCGGGAAAACCTCGACATCGTGATCCGCTGGGGCCGCATGGCCGAGACATCGGGTGATGCGATCAAATTGCTTGAGCTCAGCCCCGTCGCCATTGCGTCCAAGTCATTTCTTGACACCTACGGACCCATTGAGGACCCGAAAGACCTGCTGAATTTACCCCTGCTGCACCAAAGGAACCACTGGGGGTGGCTGGATTGGTTCGCAGCCATGAACGTGCCCGTCCCAAACCGGCTGCGCGGTTCGATCTTCCAGGACGCAAACGCCCTGCTGCGCGGTGCTGCCGAGGGGCAAGGGATCGTGATCGGCTGGCTGCCGCTGATTGATCAGGACCTTGCCGAGGCACGGGTGGTTCGGCTTTTCGATGAAAGCATCCCCCCCACCCATGCCTATTTCGTCGAGGTGCGCGGAAGCCGCCCGGAAAGGCGGGAGGTGCAGCAGGTCGTGGACTGGCTTGCGGGCTGATGCTTGCGGCTCGTAGCGCGTGTAATTGTGGTCGTCACACAAACCTGTTCACATAATTCTCCAGTATCTCCTGACGCCCTGAATGTGGTTCCGGGTTGATCCCATCCCGCAAGACTCGGGCGGCAATGTCGTCGAGGCTGCTGTTCAACATGGTTTGCGCTGAGGGTGAGCTCCAATTGGAATACCTGTCAGAAAGCGCAGCATCCAAGCCCCCGTCTTCGATCATTGCGGCAGCGGCCCTGAGACCTCGGGCGCAAATATCCATGCCACCGACATGCGCGGCGACAAGGTCTTCTGCATCAATCGACTGACGGCGGATTTTGGCGTCGAAATTCGTGCCGCCGGTTGTAAAGCCGCCCGCTTTCAGAATGTAGAAGTAGGCCAAGGCCACATCGGGCGTGTTGTTGGGGAATTGATCCGTGTCCCAGCCGGATTGGTAATCGTTTCGGTTCATGTCGATGGACCCCAGCATCCCCTCGGCCGCGGCAACTGCGATCTCGTGTTCAAAGCTATGACCGGCAAGGATTGCGTGTCCCTGTTCGAGATTCAGCTTCACCTCGTCCTCCAACCCGTATTTCCGCAGAAACCCGATGCAGGTTGCAGCGTCATAGTCGTATTGGTGCTTGGACGGCTCCTGCGGTTTGGGTTCGACAAGAATGGCACCCTTGAAGCCGATCTTGTGTTTGTATTCCACGACCATGTTCAGAAACCGGCCCATATGGTCCAGTTCGGTCTTCAGGTCGGTATTCAGCAGGGTCTCATAGCCTTCGCGGCCACCCCAGAGGACATAGTTTTCTCCGCCCAGCTTGTGGGTTGCGTCCATGCACGATTTCACTGTTGCCGCCGCAAACGCGAACACGTCAGGATCGGGATTGGTGCTGGCCCCGGCCATCCAGCGTCGGTGGCTGAACATATTGGCCGTCCCCCACAGCAGCCGGGTGCCGGACGCCTGCATCTTTTCACCGATATAGTCGGTGATGTCTTCCAGCGTTCTCAGATTGTCGGCGAAATTGCCCTGTTCGGGCCGGATATCGGCGTCGTGCCAGCAAAAGAAGGGCTGGCCCAAAATCTCGAACAATTCGAATGCGATATCCGCCTTCATACGGGCCCGGCCCATATCGTCCTGCGGATGCCAAGGGCGTTCGAAGGTGGGTCCGCCAAAGGGGTCTCCGCCCTCCCACGCGAAAGAATGCCACCAGGCGACCGCAAATCGCAGATGATCTTCCATGCGTTTGCCCATGACAATCTCGTCCGGGTCGTAGTGGCGGAAGGCCAAGGGGCTTTTGCTGTCCATACCCTCGAACTTGATTTGTTCGATCCCGTCGAAAAATCCGCTTTTCATTCCTGCCCCCTAGTCTGCCTTCTGACCGGGCTGTTTGCCCAGAATGATCATCGACAAAAGATCGTCATCAGTGACGTCCGCGATATCGACCGTTCCCACCAGTTTCCCGTTTTTCATCACCGAGGCGCGGTCGCACAGATCCATGACCGCGTGCACGTCGTGATCAATCAGGAAGATCCCGATGCCCTGCGCCTTGAGTTGATGGATCAGATCCGTGACCATCTGCGTTTCATGCGGGCCAAGCGCCGCTGTGGGTTCATCCATGATCAGGATGCGGGCATTGAAATAGACGGCCCGTGCAATCGCCACAGACTGTCTTTGACCGCCCGACAGCGCGGACACCGGATCGCTGAACTTCTGAAAATTCGGGTTAAGCTGCGCCATGATCTTGCGGCATTCAGCCTCCATGGCGGCGTCGTTGACCAGCCCGAAGGGCGTCGTCATCTCGCGCCCCAGAAACAGGTTCGACGTTGCATCCAGATTATCGGCCAGCGCGAGGGTCTGGTAGATGGTCTCGATATTATTCGCCCGCGCATCCCGTGGGTTGTCGATCTCAACCGGTTTACCATCAATCAGGATCTCGCCATGGTCCATTTGATAGGCCCCGGAAAGCACCTTGATCAGCGTCGATTTCCCGGCCCCGTTATGGCCAAGCAAGCCAACGACTTCGCCGGGGTAAAGATCGACCGATACATGATCGACCGCCTTGATCCCCCCGAAGGAAATCGAAATGTCGCGCATTTCGACCAAGGGCGGCGCACCGGTTCCGCGAGCGGATGTTGAGGGCGTTTTCTGCGTGTCCTGAGCTTGCATCACTTTGCCCCCAGTCGCTTGCGGTAGACGATGTCGATATAGACGGCCAGCACAAGAACGCTGCCGACCACGATGTTCTGGAACGGCGCGTCAACGCCAACCATGGCCATGCCGGACTGAAGCGCCTGCATGATCAATGCGCCAAGGATCGCGCCGTAGATTGTGCCGATGCCACCGGACAAGGCGGTCCCGCCGATCACTGCCGCCGCGATGACCCTCAACTCATCCAGCGTACCGATGTCGTTCGAATGGTTCGCCAGCCGCGCCGAGGCGACCACGGCGGATACAGCGCACAGGAACCCCATCAGCGCGAAAATCTTGACGGTCAGAAGCCGTGTATTGATGCCGGATAGCTCTGCCGCGTCCGGGTTGCCGCCGGTGGCAAAGATATAGCGGCCGAACCGAGTTTTCCGGGCCACAACAGTTAGGGTGACCGCAACGATGATCAGGATGAGGACCGAGATCGGGATGCCGTACCCCACGACCAATCCCTCGGGCATCTCCTCTCCACGTGCTTCGAACATGCGTTGCAGTCGGCGCGTGGGAATGGCGTAGCTGTTGACAATGTATACATAGCCAAGGATCGCGACAGCGATGATCCCGGCCAGGGTGCCTTCGGCCCAGACGGGTTTGACAGGAAACCCGTGCGCGGATTTTGCACGCCGACCGCTCCACAAGGCCCAGATGGCGATTGCGGTGGCGAACAGCCCGAACAGCCAGCTTACCGTTGTGCCCAGGGTTCCGTTTGTGCCGCCGAACATCAGGAAGGTGCTGTCCAGCGGGCCAATGGTCTGACCGCTGGTCAGGTACCAGGCCACGTTTCGCCAGACCAGAAAACCACCAAGGGTGACAATGAAGGCCGGGATCGTGAGATAACCGACCAACCAGCCGTGAAATGCACCGATCAGTGTGCCCGCGAACAGACCGATCACTATGGTGATCGCCCATGTTGCCGGGTTGTTCAAACCCATCCCCAGCATGTGCGGCAGCAGTTCGGTTTGCGTCATTGCCATCACCGCCGAGGTTGTCGCCAGCAGAGCCCCGACCGACAGGTCGATATGCCGCGTGACGATGATGAACACCATCCCGCAAGCCATGATGGCCACTGAAACCGTCTGGATGGACAGGTTGAACAGGTTGCGCGGGGTCAGGAACCGTCCGTCGGTGACGATGTTGAACCCGATGCACAGGATGACAAACGCGCCGATCATGCCCAAAAGCCGCAAATCCAGTTCCAGTTGCTGGAACAGGCTGGGTTTTGCCTTTTCAGGTATCGGCTGAGACGAAGTTTCGGTCATTTCCGATCTTTCATTTTCAGCAAGTACCCCCGGCCCAATCAGGGCCAGGGGCTGAGTGGTTTAGTTACAGGGGGCAGGTCCGTTTTCGACGCCCTGACACAGCGCTTCCTGCGAAATCCATCCCGCATCCACGACGACGGACAGGTTGTCCTTGGTAATCGGGACCGGAGCAAGGAAGACCGAGTTCATCTCGGTGCCGCCCGGCGATGTCCAGCTGACCACACCATCCACGTCTGCAGGGCTTGTGCCACTACTCAGCGCAACCGCAATTTCACCGGCGGCTTTGCCCAGTTCACGGGCATCCTTCCAGACCGAGACAGTCTGTGTTCCAAGTGCAACCCGGTTCAGCGCTGCATGATCGCCGTCCTGCCCGGATACCGGAATACCCTCCATGCCCTGCGCCGTCAGCGCCGCGACAACACCGCCTGCTGTGCCGTCATTCGACGCAACAACCGCGTCGACGTTGTTTTCATTGGCCGTCAGGATCTGTTCCATGTTGCGCTGCGCATTCGCAGGTAACCAGCCGTCGGTATAGGCCTCACCAACGATGACGATGTCACCGCTGTCTACCGCCGCACCTATGATCTCTTGCTGACCGCCCCGCAGGAAATCGGCGTTTGGATCGGTGGGGGACCCCTTGATCATCACATAATTGCCCTTGGGCATGGCATCAAAGACGGCGCGGGCCTGCATGCGGCCGACCTCGACATTGTCGAAGGTCAGGTAAAAGGCCCGGTCATCCTCGATCAGACGGTCATAGGCAATCACCGGGATACCTTCGTCAGCCGCAGCCTGAACGGCCGGCCCGATGGCCTGCGCGTCTTGCGCTAGAATGATCAACGCGTCCACGCCCTGTGCGATCAGGCTTTCAATATCCGAAAGCTGCTTGGCGGATGACGACTGCGCATCAGATGAGATGTATTCAGCACCACCCGCTTCCAGCGCTGATTTGATGGCCGCTTCGTCCGTCTTCCATCGCTCTTCCTGAAAGTTGGACCAGCTTACGCCGACCACCGGCTCTGCGAAGGCAGCAGAAGCCAACAAGGTGGCCGCAGCCGAGAAGCTGAGAAGCTGAGAAGCTGAGAAGCTGAGAAGCTGAGAAGCTGAGAAGCTGAGAAGCTGAGAAGCTGAGAAGCTGAGAATTCTTTTCATGATTTCCTCCCATTTGCCGAGCCATCGAATCTCGATTCGCGGCTCTCACAGTTTTGAATACCATATTTATTTTAGTCGGCAAAATATTTACTCTACAAGAAGGCGGCAATTTCAAATAGATTGGGCCAACGGCAAGATTCGCGAGGATAAGATGCTGAAAAGCAAAGCCTCTCTGGTTTCATTGGAGCAAAGAAACACAACCCGCCTGCGGGTGTTGGAGCATATTCGAGCGCAAGGATCCGTCTCGCGGATCGATATCGCATCCGCTTTGCAAACCAGCCCGGCCACCGTCACAGCAGCAACAGCCGATCTTATTTCCGCCGGGTTGATCAAGGAAACCGAAGGCGAGGCGCAGCCCGGTTCCGGCAAAAGAGGCAGGCCCAGGGTTTTGCTGCAACTGGACGGGCAATCCCACCTTGTGGCGGGTCTGAAAGTCGCGCGGCATGTGATTTCGGTTATTCTGGTCGACTTTGAAGGCAACGAAGTAACATCGCACAAACAGCCGCTGGAACACGCCCGAATGACACCGGCGGAATTCGTCGAGGCAGTGTGCAAAGCCCTTCAGGAAACCTGCAGGCAGATTGGCGGCACGCTCAACAATCTGGCCGGTGTTTCCATTGGCGTGGCAGGTCTTGTCGATGCAAAACGGAACTTTGTGCACTGGTCGTCTTCGATCACCGACCGGAACATCGATTTCAATCTGTTGCTGTCGAAGGATATCCCCTGCCCGGTCTTCGTGGACAACGACGCCAATCTTGTCGCCAAAGCCGAACAGCTGTTTGGGCTGGGCAAGGGGCTGAAAAACTTTCTGGTTGTGACGATCGAGCATGGTGTCGGTCTGGGAATTGTTCTGGAAGGAAAACTCTACCGCGGAGAACGCGGCTGCGGCGCGGAATTCGGTCACACCAAGGTTCACCTCGACGGGGCCTTGTGCCAATGCGGCCAACGTGGATGTCTTGAGGCTTATGTCGGGGATTATGCCCTGATACGCGAAATGACCGTGACAGGCCACGACAGTGAGATGGAGAGCGTGTCCGACATCTATGATCGCGCCGGTTCCGGGGATGAAAGGGCTGCGTCGGTGCTTGCCCGCGCCGGTCAGATGTTCGGCCTTGGGGTGTCAAATCTGATCAACCTGTATGACCCTGAGTGTATCATCGTGTCTGGCACCCAAATGAGCTTTGAATACCTCTGCTCAGACCAGGTGATGAACCGCATCCGAAACGGTGTTGTCAGTGTCGATGCCCCCCTACCGGAACTCAAAGTCCACGATTGGGGCGATCTGATGTGGGCCAAGGGCGCAGCCGCCTATGGGATCGAACAGATCTCAATCCTCAAAGTGCAGGAGCTTACGGCCCATGCGTCCTGAACCGCTGGTCTTTTGGGTTCTGGCCAGTGGGGCTTACGCTGAGGGGCCTGCCCCCGAATTCCAGCGCATTGATGTCCCAGCCCATATCTACGATGGCGGATGGGAGCATTTTGTCGGCGGCGGCGTCGCGGTTTTCGATTGCAACGGTGACACGCTGCCCGAGTTGTTTGTTGCCGGTGGATCAAATCGATCTCAACTGTTCAACAATGCCTCAGGCGACACGGTTTCCTTTCGGGCCGAAACACCCGGTCAATTGTCGCTGACCGGGGTAACCGGTGCTTATCCCCTGGACGTTGACAGCGACGGCTTGTTGGATCTGGCAATTCTGCGCGTTGGCGCAGACCTGCTTTTGCAAGGCCTGCCAGATTGCCAGTTCAAGCCCTTTGACAACCTTGGTTTTCTGTCCGCCGACCACTGGACCACCGGCTTCTCGGCCACTTGGGAAGAGGGTCAAGACTTGCCCACTCTGGCCTTTGGAACCTATGTTGATCGATCCGATCCGGACGGTCCGTTTGAGGCCTGCGGGCCGACCCTGCTCTATCGCCCCGAAGGGCACAGCTACGGGCAACTGCAACATCTTGAACCCGGCTATTGTTCCCTGTCCATACTGTTCTCGGATTGGGCACGAACGGGGCGTGCGGATCTTCGTGTCAGCAATGACCGCCACTATTATGTGCGCAACGGGCAAGAGCAGCTTTGGGCGATGGAACCGGAACCCCGCCTGTTCACGCCCGAGGACGGCTGGATGCCCTATTCGATCTGGGGCATGGGGATCGCCTCGCGCGATCTGACGGGGGACGGCTTTCCCGAGGTTTACCTGACCTCCATGGGCGATCAGAAGCTGCAGGTGTTTGACCCAGCGGCGCAAGGCCCAACGTGGCGCGATGCCACTTATGACAAGGGAACGACAGCCCACAGACCTCATGTCGGCGATGATGGCAGGCCGTCGACCGGGTGGCACGCGCAGTTTGGCGACGTCAACAACGACGGCCGCGACGACATTTTCGTTGCCAAGGGCAATGTAGAACAAATGCCGGATGCCGCTTTGAACGATCCCAACAACCTGCTTGTGCAGACACCCCATGGGCAATTCGCTGAGACCTCGGCTGAGGCGGGCGTTGCTTCAATGGCAAAGTCCCGCGGTGCGGCAGTTGCCGATCTGAACAATGACGGGCGGCTTGATCTGGTGGTCGTCAATCGAGGCTCGGAACTGGAAGTCAGCCAGAACATTTCGCGCGCGGGCCACTGGCTGTTGCTTGGCGTTTCTCAGGATAGATCCAACCGCTTTGCAGTTGGTGGATTTGTCGAAATAAAAACTCCGGCAGGGGTTCAAACCCGCGAAATAACGATTGGTGGCGGTCATGCAGGGGGCATCTCGGGGTTTCATCATTTTGGCCTGGGCGATGAAAGCGACGCGCAAGTTCGGGTCATTTGGCCGGGCGGAGAAACGGGCAAATGGCAAAGGGTCAGCGCCAACCAAATCGTCCGGATTTCCCGTTAATCACTGATCCACCGGCAGGCCACTTGGAACTTGAGAGGGCACCCCCAACCGCTTTGCCGGGTCTTCAAGACTTGCCAGAAAGCTGAGAAGAGCGTCGATCTCCTGATCCGTCAGAGACAGTGGCGACAGGCTGTTGCTTTCCGCGATCTCGTCTATGTGTTGCCGATCCAATAACGGGCTTTGATCATCAGCACCGGGGAAATCCGGCAACAGGTCCATTTCAATCGTGTAATTCCGCAAAGAGGCCACTGGGTCCAAATGGTGGCGCACCATATCCTCGAGCCGGGCGAAGGCACCGTTATGTCCGTAAGGCGCGGTCAATGTCACATTGCGCAGCGATGGTGTGCGAAACGCAAATGCATCTTCCGGGTTACCTGTGACGCGAAAACGCCCGTCATCGCGCAGATGACTTTCAAATCGCGCGGATTTTCCCGGCCCGATCTGCGGCACTGCAATCGAATGGAAGCCGTGATCTGTCTGGAACCAACCTGAATGGCAGGTGCTGCACCCGGCCTTGCCATAGAACAGGCCCATGCCGGTTTCGGCGTCTTCCGGCAATTCACCTTCGCCTCTCATCGCGCGGTCAAAGGGGCTGTTATCCGCGCGCCACTCGAACGCGATGAAATCTGCGATCGCGTTGGCAATGGCGGTAAAGGTAATCTCGGCATCCGGGGCGATGACGCCAAACCTCTGCCGGTATTCCGGAATGGCCGCAACACGGGCGGCTATCAAATCCCACGCGCCGCCTTGCTGGGTCAAAAGACCCAGTCGAACCGCCTTGCTGACGTCATTTTCCAAGTAGTGACCCGCCATTTCATCCGGCGAAAGCACCGGGAACATGGCTTGCGCCGCCAAGGCGGATTGAAAGCCGGGCCGCATATGCGTGCCCAACGGCGTTCTGATCCCGTTCGGTTGCGTGGGGTCCGCCTCAAGCCGCCCATCGTGGAAAAACGTTGTAAACTCCGTCGCGCCGAGGTTCCAAAGCCCCGGTGAGTTTCTGGGAATACGTTGCTCAGGCGTGTTCTCGGGATCCAGCCTGCGTTCGGGACCCAGACCAAGCCCCCCTTCCCCGATGCCAAGGGACAGGCCATCTGATGTACCAAGATCGGGATGGTGACAGGTTGCGCAACTGATGTTCTTGTTGCCGGACAAAATCGGGTCATAGAAAAGCAGCTGCCCCAGTTCGACGCTGTTTAAATCAGGCTCGAGGAACTCGGGCCGATCACCAAGGTTCTGGGCACTTGTGCTGCCTGCGCTTGAGATCAATACGCAAAGAACCGGAAAGAGCCACCTAACCTTCATCACGACCCTCTGAGATCTCAAGGGTAAGCACCTGCCGGTACGGGCTTTCGGGCGTATGGATAATCGAAGGAAAGGACGGGATGTTGGGGGCGTTTGGGTATCCCGAAGGTTCGATGCACAGACCGGGCGATGCATATGGCGGTTTTGCCAGATTGGCACCTGAATAGACCTGCGCACCGGGCTGGTCGGAATAGGCTGTCAGCGTCAGGCCGGACGGCGCAGTGAACACCGCCACCGGTGCGACCGGGTCACGATCCTGGTCGAAGCAGAAATAATGGTCGATCCCCTTTGACGCCTGTCTGATCGGACTTGGTGCCGAAAAATCCAATTCGCTGCCAACGGTCGAACACAGTCGACCAGTAGGAACTCCCTGCTCATCGATTTCCAGATATCGGCTTGAAGCAAGTTCCAATCGATGTGCGGCAACGCCTTTGAAGCCACCTAAAGTGTAGTAGTTGTGTTGCGTGACACTGATGGGCGTCGGAAGGTCAGGATGTGCCGTGATTGTATAGATCAATCGCGGAAACCGCAGGGTGACGCGGACCTCGAACCTGACATCGCCGGGGAACCCGCCTTCCCCATCACGTGACTGATGGCTCAGCACAGCCTCGTTTGGTGCCGTCTGCGCAAGGGCCCAGAACTGCCGGGACAGTCCCTGTGCGCCACCGTGAAGAGTATTGCTGCCTTCATTGGCGCTCAGGTCGTAACTGCGACCCGCCAATTCAAACCGGGCACCGCCGATCCGGTTCGCGACGCGCCCAATGATTGCGCCCATGAAACTTGTATCCGAGAAATACGCGGCAGGGTCATCGAACCCAAGCACAAGTGACGTGTCCTTGTACCACCACCCTTGCGTGATCGCCCCGTAGTTCAGAACCGTGACCCGCATGTCACCATCCGACAACATGGCCGTTTCGATCCGAGAGCGCGTTCCCGCATCAGGTGTCATCTTGCAGCCAACGGCGCCAACGCCTTGTAGAATTGCCGGTATCGCCCGTATTCACGTTCATACATGTCGATCAGGTCGCTGCGCGGATCGATACGATCCTCGATTTCAGGCGGCGTCATAACCTCGGCTGGCGCGGCGCTGTTGACGGCGCAGATGGCAAGGCGCGCGGCCCCCATTGCGGCACCGAACTCGCTGCCCCTGGGCAGGTCCAGCGGCACTTGCAAGACGGTGGCCAATGTCTCCAACCAGAACCGGGATCGCGCGCCTCCGCCCACTGCCATCAGACTGCTTGGTCTTGTCCCCGTGCGTTTCAGGGCCTCAAGGCAATCCCTCATCGCAAAGGCAACGCCTTCCATGACGGATTGCGTCAGATCAACGGGCTCCGAGGCGACATCCACGCCCAAGAACGCGCCCCTGATGTGGCTATCGTTATGCGGTGTCCGTTCGCCCGACAAATAGGGCAGGAACGTAACCGACGACGGGCCCGACACCGCGCGAGGCAAGGCCGCAACCAGTTTTTCAACAGGCTGGCCCAGGTTCCGCGACAACCAGTTCATGCTGTTCGTGGCAGACAGGATGACGCCCATTTGTATCCACTTGTCAGGTACGGCGTGACAAAAGCAATGCACTGCCGTTTCCGGCGCAGGGGCGTAACCATCCCGCGCAACAAGCAAAACGCCCGACGTTCCCAGCGAGACAAACCCCGTGCCGTCCCGAATGCTGCCAATGCCACAAGCCGCAGCCGCGTTGTCACCTGCCCCTCCGGCCACGATCACATCGCCGGAAAGCCCCCATTCCTGTCGCAATGCAGCCTTCAACGCGCCGCCCGGATCGCTGCCTTCAACCAATCGAGGCATCTGATCGGCGCGCATATGACCCAATGCAAGCGCTGTTTCCGACCACCGCCGGGTTCCAACATCCAACCAGGATGTTCCGGCACTGTCTGACACGTCCGAAATGCATTCGCCCGTCAGCCAATACCGCAAATAGTCTTTCGGAAGCAAAACCTTGGCTGTCTTCGCAAACACATCGGGCTCGTGCGAACGCACCCACTCCAGCTTTGGCGCTGTAAAACCCGGGAAGACAATGTTACCCGAGATCGCGCGCATGTCCTGTGCCTGATCCAGCACTGCCGCCTCTTCGGCTGAACGCGTGTCATTCCAGAGGATACAGGGCCGCAACACGCGACCGTCCGCATCCAGAAGTGTCGCGCCGTGCATATGTCCGCTCAGGCCAATTCCACGCAATTTGGAAAACGCCTGTGCATCACGCGCGCGGAGTTCCGTGACAACCTTTTTGCATGCATCGATCCAATCTGACGGTGTCTGCTCGGACCACCCGGGTTTGGGCGTTGCGGTCGAAATGCTGACTTCGGCGGCACATAAGACGAGACCGGCGTCATCCACCAGAATCCCTCTGAGACCGGACGTTCCCAAATCCAACCCAAGGTACATTCGGCATTATCCCGTGTTATTATTTTAGTTGATAAAATTAATTGTGGCAGAAATCTTGTCAAGGTGCCTTGAAAGATACGCCTTTCCCAACCTGAAAAGGCCGCTATGGGCGAACACCTCTCACGCGCCCAGCGGAAAATCGCAGTTTCTATTGCTGTGACGCGGACGAGGACATACTGTTTTCAGTATGGTTAGGCTGCCTTCACAAATTGAGCTGTCATTTTGTAATTTAACCCGGCCTTCCGGTTTCAGTTAAGTGTGAGTCGGGGCAAACCAAAATCTCCCATTGGTTGTGCATTTCCGCCACAGCGCTTCCGTCAAAAAAGCTTAACGTCGCGATCAGATTGACTAATTAGATCAATGAACTAATGCTGCCGTCATATTACGTGATTTGAGGCTATTGCCATAAATGGACCCTGCTTCTTCGCCATTAGGCATACATCTTATAGCGGATTTCTTTGATTCAACTGCGCTTTATGATCCTACCCCTGCTCAAGACGCTTTGACGCGCGCGGCACTGGCTGCCAAGGCCCAAATTCTGGGCGTCGAGACCCATGATTTCGGACAGCGTGCCGGCTTTACCGGCGTGGCGTTGCTGGCCGAGTCCCATATCTCGGTCCACACCTGGCCCGAGCATGGCTATGCCGCCATCGACATCTTCATGTGCGGCGACGCCGAGCCGCAGCGCAGCCTGGACGTGCTGAAGTCCTTTTTCCGCCCGCAGCGCGTCGAAGCGCAGTCCCTCCAGCGCGGTCTGATCAGGCAAACCGTGCCACAGCTGGCGGTGGCGGGTTGCTGAAGGGCGAATGAAAAAACTGCGCAGATGCCCGGTCACGATCTCTCTTATCCTGTGCGCGATCTGCGTTTACATGCTGTTCGGTCCGGTGCGCTATTCGGGGCCGGTCCTGAGCTTGCCCGACCATCTGGTGTTCGTAATCCGGCATGGGGATCTGAACCATCTGACGCTCAATTGCCTGATGATCCTTGTTGGCGGTTCCCTGACCGAACCCCGGCTGGGCAGCATCGGAACCGCAGGTCTTGCGGTTCTGAGCACGCTTGCCGGAACAGTGGCAGAGTTCGCTCTGGCCGGGCCGGGATTTGTTGGGTTGTCGAGCGTTTCCTACGCCCTCGTCGCCTATGGCGTGGTTGCATCCCGCCCGGCAGCGCAGCGTGTCTGGGCGCTGGCGCTGATCTGCGGGCTGCTGACGGCCGAGTTTCTGTATCTGTGGTCTCAGATCGCGGTTTTCACCCATATTGCATCCGCGTTGATCGGAGGAGGTCTTGCCGTGTTTAACGCCCTGTTCGGCTCGAAAGGTCCGACGCTCAAACCTATGGAATGGCGGCATGTTTCGCCCGCCGTTCAGATCATCGCCCAGACCGACGAGGATGACGCGCTTGAAGCTGAAAGCACGTTTGTCAACGAAGGCACCGACAACATGTTTGTGCTGCTGGACCGGGGCGACGTGCTGGGACTGATCGGCTACAGCGTCGACGAAGACGTCCCCGATGTTGCCTGGCTGTCCTGGACCTATCTGGATCAGGCCCATACCGGCAAAGGTCTGGGCGGGCAGATGCTGAACGACTTGCTGGGCAAGCTGGCGCAGCTGCACATCCGCAAGATTTTCATCGAAACCAGCGACTATGAAGAGTTCGGCAAAAAGATCTATGCCGCCGCGCACAAGCTGTATGAAGAGTTCGGCGCTTCGGTCGAGCTGACTGTGCCCGGATATCACAGCCCCAAAGAGGCGAAGATCATCTATGGGCTGGACAATCCCGACGCGCCGGACCTGCCGCCCGCGCCTCCGGCCTCGACCGCGGGCCTGTCTGTCATTGACCTGCATAAAGCCGCTGAAACCGATGATGTCGCGGGTCTGCGCTGGCGTGAAGCCGGGACCGGGCTGGCCGGGCTGGATCAGCAGCTTTCGCTTGCGCGCACGCAGAAATACCGCATGGCGGTTCTGGCTGTCCCCTCTGACCTATCCGATGCCCACGCGGATGAATTGCAGGCGCATGGGATGACGAAATGCGGCGAACTGAATGAGTTCTACGGCAAGGACCTGCACCAGGTGTGGTGGTCCTGCCCCCTTGGTGAAACCTGAAAACACTGACTAAACTCGATAGGAGATTTCATGTTTGGAAAACTTAAACTGATTGCCATTTTGGGCGTTCTCGGCTTCGTCGGCTACACGATGTTCCTGGCCCCCAAATCCGAACAAACCGCCGATCTTGGGCAGGTTCTGGACCGGACCGAATTTGCGATCAATCAATATCAGGAATACCTGACAGCCAACAGCATCGCCGAAGCCTCGGACGAGCAAGTGGATGAATTCACAATATATCTGACGCAGGTCATGAACTCGGAACCGCGCTTTTATGACAAGCCGCTGGGTCTGGAGATTCTGTCCGACGCCAAATTCTCGGGCTATGCGGATCCGAATGGCAACGGCGTTCGCGACTCGGACGAGGGTGAGGTTTTCACCATCGAGATCGACGAGGCCAACAACCGTCTGATCGCCACTGACACCGCCGGTGAATCCGCAGGCCTGCGTTTCTCGGGCGCTGGTTTTCTGGCGGGTGCGCTGATTGGCAACCTGATCAGCCGTCAGCGTTCGGCCGGGATCAGCGCGTCCAGCTTCAACAATCGCAGCGTGACACCGCGCACCAGCTATTCGGCCCCGCGCAGCGCCCGCGCCGGTGGTTTGCGCGCCGGTAAATAAGCGCCGCGCCTACCCGAACCCCAACCTTGGCCCGGCGCGCTGATCGCGCCGGGCTTTCCAGTTTTCCGGATTTCACTATGACCGACACATTGACACCGCGTTACACCGACCTGCCGCGCCGACAGGCGATGGTTCTGCTTGGTGCGATCCTTGTTGTTGCCCTGTGTGGCATCGTCTACGAACTGATTATTGGGACGGTGTCCAGCTACCTGCTGGGCAACTCGGTCTATCAGTTTTCACTGACCATCGGCTTTTTCATGTTTGCCATGGGGGTCGGGTCGTATGTCTCGCGCTTTTTCCACGGCAACCTGATCCAGACCTTTATCTGGGTCGAGCTGATCCTGGCCCTGATCGGCGGCCTGTGCAGCGTGTCCCTGTTCATGCTCTTTCCCTATGCCCCGTGGTTCTACACGGTCGGCATGTTCACCTTCATCTCGTCCATCGGGTTTCTGGTCGGGCTGGAGATTCCGCTGCTGATGCGGGTCCTGTCCGAAAGCAGCACGACGCGGGAATCCATCGCCGACGTGCTGTCGCTGGACTATGTCGGCGCGCTGTGCGGGTCGGTTCTGTTTCCGATCCTGCTGCTGCCGTCGCTTGGGCTGATCTCGTCCTCGTTTGCCATTGGCCTGACCAATGCCATGGTCGCGTTGCTGAGCGTGCTGTGCCTGCGCGATCAACTGGACACGCCCAAACGGATGCTGGGCTGCGCCATCGGGACCATTGTCCTGCTGTTCGCACTGACCCTGCTGGCCGGGCGGATCACAGCATTCGCGCAGGATCACCTGTATTTCGACCGCATCGTCTGGCGCAAGCAGTCGCAATATCAGTCGCTGGTTGTCACCAACACCTGGCAGAAAAACGATATCCGCCTTTATATCGACGGCCATCTGCAATTCGCCGAAACGGATGAGTATCGCTATCACGAAGCCCTGGTTCATCCCGCCTTGTCCTGGGGTGAGGCCGCCCCCAAATCCGTGCTGGTTCTTGGTGGAGGCGACGGGCTCGCCGTGCGTGAGATACTGAAATACCCCAGCGTGTCGCGCATCGATCTGGTGGACCTCGACCCGGCGATGACCGATCTGGGGCGCAATCTGGCCCCCATCGCGCGTCTGAACGAAAACAGCATGGAGGCGTCGGCCCTGCACGTGCACAACACCGACGCGTTCAACTATGTCAAATCCACCGACCAGACCTATGACCGGATCATAATCGATTTCCCCGATCCCCATAACGAGGCGCTGTCCAAGCTTTACTCGGTCGAGTTCTACGCCATGGTCCAGAGCATCCTGACCGAGAACGGCGTACTGGTCACCCAAAGCAGCTCGCCGTTCTTTTCGCCTCATACCTACTGGACGATTTCCAGAACCTTGTCCGAGATTTTCCCGCAGGTCGTGACGTACCAGATGTCGATCCCATCCTTTGGCGTCTGGGGATACAACCTTGCCGCCAATGACCCGAACTCGACGCTGGGCCAGCTTCCGGACGGTCTGCGCTTTGTCACGCCTGATGTTTTTGCCGCCGCGCGGGTGTTTTCCGAGGACCTTCTTCCCAAGCGCGAACTGGCGGTCAATTCCATCTTTGATCCGGGCATCTATCACGAATATTCGCGCGACGTTTCGGGGTACTGAGCACTCCGTGACGCCGGGTGGAGGGCCGGCTTTTGCTGGGGTCGTTTCGGATCTGAACGTTCTGGACCGAGTTGTCTGTAAAATATGATGTTAGAAGTCTTACGGATAAGCGGACCGAATGGGTTCAATTTCGTTGGGTCGTGACGTGTAACTATCCGGTACAATGGCTTTCCTACGCCCGCTTAGCAGAGCAAACCCAAATCCCGAAACATTGTACCGGCGAATTCAACGATATTCCGATCACTGAATATATTTGCTACCTTAGCGCTATTGGTGACGCCGCCAACCTAGGTGATCAGTTCCGTGGGGCCAGCAATGCGAAGAATTCTTGCAGTCGTGATATGCGTCCTTGGGCTGGCCATACCGCGTGCATCATACGCCTGCGCGGTGTGTATTGAGCTGCCGGACGCATCCTTGGCCGATCACATTCTATCCGCGGAAGTCATCGTGCTGGCGGGCCCAGCATCAGACAATCCTTTCAGGTTCGAGGCGCAAAAAGTTCTCAAAGGGGATAACGAAAAGCTTAAATCCGCACCGGACATTCCGTTTTTGATCGACAGCGTTACACGACGGTCGTTCCGCTCGGATCCAACGCGAACCGTCTTGCTGACCTATGGACCGACCTACAAGGATAGTACCGGTCGCAGTTCTTCGCGGCATTGGAGACGTTTGTTTATTCTGACCCCCGAAAGACACGACTTTCTGGAAGACCTTCGTAGCTTCGGTCGGCTTTGGGCTTACGGAGAAACGGATAATCCCGACAGGGTTTTGTTCTTTACCCGGTATTTAGGGCACTCGGATCATGTGTTGCACAACATGGCCCTGATTGAAATCGGTCGCGCACCCTACGCGCTTGTGCGCCCGTTGAGCGACAGAGTTCCCGCAAGCTTAATTCTACAGGAATTCAGCGACATAAACCGCTTCGCATACAGATCCGCCGCCATCCGTTTGCTCGGGTTGCAATCCGATCCCCAGGCGCGCTCGTTTGTACGCACGCGATATGTTCGTTCGCTGGAATCAGGTGGGCTGAATTCTTTCGAGTGGGCTCTTGCTGGAATAGAAGCGGACCAATCGACTGCAATCAGCGCCATTGGCGCGGCCCTTCAAGATCCTGGCAAGACAAAAGAACACAAAAAGGCGTTGATCCGGGCTTTGGCCGAAGCGGGCACCTTACAATCAGAGTTTAAGCCAAAAATCGTTCAGATTTTTTCCGCTGCTCTGGAAAATGACCCCGAGCTTTTGGTTCAAATCGCTATCGCGACGCGAAATTGGGGCGAAACTGCGCTGCATCAACAGTTTGAAGCTTTAGCCGCTTTGGAAGAAACGGACCTCGCAACGCAGTTTGTTCTCAATATGGTTTTGGAAGCTGATTTACCGGCAGATTGATTTGGGTCTGTTCATGCCTCGCCGGTGCTGCACGTCAACGCTCGGGCCTTGGCGCTTGAGCCGACCAAGTAGTCAGCACTTGGCACGCGAAGGGACACGGCTGCATAGCTCAGGCCAGCGTTCTGACCAGCTTCAAGCACATCGGAAAGAAAAACCTCACAGAAACCAAAACAGCGTGATATAAACAAAATCGAATATAAACAGATTGCGAAAACTCTTCTTCTTCGCAGAATTTTTCGATGTGGGAGGTCCCAATGCTTCGGTTATCCGTTTGTTTTGTCGCTTTGATGTTGGCACCGGCAAGTGTTCTTTCTGACGCCGTGCCCAGCGAACAGGCGGCAGAAGGTTTATTTCAGGATCAGCCGTATTCTCCATATGCCGAACGCTCGTTCCCTGAACGTCCGCTTTGGGGGGACACCCATCTTCACACCGGGCTTTCGCTGGACGCCGGGGCCTTTGGGAACACTCTGCTACCAGATGAAGCCTGGCGTTTCGCAAAGGGCGAGCAGGTCATTTCGTCGACAGGTCAAGCTGTCAGATTGGCGCGACCTCTGGATTGGATGGTTCTTACGGATCACACGGACCTGATGGGATTTGCGCCGGACCTTCAAGCCGGAAAACCCGGCGTTATTGCTGATCCAAAAGGGTTAGAGTGGTACGAAGGCTATAAAGCTGGCGGGGAAGAGGCCGGGAAAACGGCCTTCGATATTATCACCAATTTCTCGCAAATGACTTTGCCGGAAATTCTTCTGGAATCCTACAGCCCCGGCGCAGACGCTTTTGCGTTCACTTGGGAACATATCGTTCTGGCGGCCGAGCGGCATAATGACCCCGGCAACTTTACCGCCTTCATCGGGTTCGAATGGACCTCGGTTCCCAAGGGTTTCAATCTGCACCGGAACGTCATGCTGCGTGACGGCCCGATCCGGGCCTTGCAAATGGTTCCCCCGGTCACGCAGCCCCCTTACGGCGATACGGACCCTAAATCGCTCTATGCCTGGCTTGAGGAGTATCAGGAAAAAACCGGGGGCCGCGCAGTTGCCTTTGCGCATAACGGCAACCTGTCGAACGGATGGATGTTCCCGACCGAGGATACGTATCACGGCGGCAAGGTTGACGAGGAATACGTCGCAGCCCGCGCCAAATGGGAACCTCACTATGAGGTTACGCAGATCAAAGGTGACGGCGAAGCCCACCCCTTCCTGAGCCCGGATGACGAATTTGCGGATTACGAGAACTGGGACGTCGGCAACCTCGACATAACCGAATTGAAAACCGATGACATGTTGGCCGGGGAATATGCCCGTGAGGCACTGAAACGCGGCTTGATGTTAGAAGAAAAATTCGGCGTTAACCCCTATAAGTTCGGCATGGGCGGTGCGACGGACAGCCATACCTCTCTGGCCACGGCGGAAGAAGACAACTTCTTTGGCAAATCCGTCAGCGTTGAGCCCTCGGCCTCGCGTATCAAGCACCCGTTTATCGCCAATGATCTGGGTGAGATTCCCGGTGATCTGCTTGTAGCGTCCGGCTATACGGCTGTTTGGGCGACCGAAAATACACGTGCTGCAATTTTTGACGCATTCAAGCGGCGTGAAACCTACGCGACCACGGGCCCCCGGATCGGTCTGCGATTCTTTGGCGGGTGGGATTTCAGTGATGCTGATGTCGAAACCCGCTTTCTGGCAGATGTTGGCTATACCAAAGGTGTTCCGATGGGGTCGGACCTGCGCCCCCGCGAAGGGGACGGCGCGCCATCCTTCCTGATCGCCGCTTTGCGCGACCCGATCGGGGCAAATCTGGATCGTGTGCAAGTCATTAAGGGCTGGCTTGATGCCGAGGGTGCCTTGCAGGAAAAGGTCTATGATGTTGCGTGGTCAGACAACCGTGTTGCAGATGATAGCGGCAAGATCCCCGCGGTGGGGAACACGGTGGATGTGGATACCGCCAGCTGGACCAACACAATCGGAACCGCCGAACTGGTCACTGTTTGGTCTGACCCTGATTTCGACCCGAACGCGCGGGCCTTCTACTACGTGCGGGCGATCGAAATCCCGACCCCGCGTTGGGTGCTTTACGACAAGCTAAGGTTCGGCTCCGAGCTGCCCGAGGATGCAGTGCTCACGCATCAGGAACGCGCGTATTCGTCCCCGATTTGGTATACGCCGGCCGAGTGATCCGCTGCCCACTGAGGTCGTGACCGCGACCTCAGTGGGCACGGCCAGCCCCTGAATCGGCAGCCGTCCATCACCTTGCAATATCCAACCCTCTGATGCCAGCATCGAGACGTAGAACCAGATCACGTTTTACGAGGAGCCTTCATGCGAATACTGAAAGAACCTCTGTTCCACTTCTTCCTGATTGGAGCGGCCATTTTCGGTTGGTTCCATATTGTTGCGCCAGAGTACCAGACGGCCGAAACCTCCGAGACGATTGCAATCGACGAAGAAGATGTCGCGGCTTTGTCCTCTCGGTTCAAAGCCCGATGGAAACGCCCGCCAAACGATACAGAGCTTCAGTCTTTGGTCGATGCATCCATCCGCGAAGAGGTTCTGGTCAGGGAGGCAAGGAAACTGGGTCTGGATCGCGGAGATACCGTGATCAGGTCTCGGCTAAGCCAAAAGATGGATTTTCTGACCGAAGCAATCGCCATGTCGGTTGTTCCGAAAGATGAAGATTTACAGGCATTTGTCGATCAAAACCCGGACCGCTATGCAACGCCTGACAAGGTTGCCTTCACCCACGTCTTTCTGGGGGAAAGGCCAAGCGAGGCAGAAATTGAAACAGCTTTGGCCGCGCTGCCTGAGACCGACGAAACCTCGGCTTTCGGGACCTCAACGCTGCTGCCCGCTTCGATGCCGTTGACCGCGACAAAGGTCATCGACTCGGTCTTTGGGACAGGGTTTTCCACGGGGCTACTACAGGCCGAAACAGGCCGCTGGACGGGGCCTGTCCAATCTGGCTACGGGACGCATCTTGTGCAGGTAATTGCCGTTGAACCGAGCCAGACACCGCCGCTGGCTGACATTCGCGATGCGGTACTTCAGGACTGGCGTCGCGCCACAAGCGAAGACATAGCCCGGGCGCAATACGAGACGCTTGCCGCCAGCTACGAGATTGTAATCCCCGATCTTTCAGGCTTGGCGAAATGAGACCCCTGATCTGCCTATTGTTTGCGATGTCGCTGTCCTGGCTGGGTGGCAACGTCACAGCCCATGCCCTTGACCCGGGATACTTGGAAATGCGGCAGATCGCGCCCGACACCTGGGCTGTTCATTGGCGAAAACCCGATGTGAATGGTCAACCGATGGCGATCGAGCCCATATTGCCGGAAACCTGTGTTCCGGCCCGTGGGCCAGATCCCGTTTTCGACAGCCGGGCCTGGGTTTCATCCTGGGTCACGGAATGCCCCAAGGGCATGGCAGGTGAATTCATCGCCATTGAGGGTCTGGAACTGCAGTTGAATGACGTATTGGTACGTTTGCACCCGACGGCATCCGAACCTGTGACGCTTCGACTAACCCCTGATGCGCCCGTTCAGGGAATTCCTTCCGATCAAACGACGTGGTCTGTGTTCGTGGCATATTTCCAGTTGGGATTTGAACATATTCTGGAAGGCTGGGATCACCTGCTGTTTGTCTTGGCGCTGTTCATTCTGGTTCGCGATCCTTGGCGGTTGGTCGGCGCCGTGACAGCTTTCACCCTTGCACATTCCATAACTCTGGCGCTGGCAACTTTTGGCGTGCTGAGCATTCCCGGCCCGCCGGTTGAAGCCGTTATCGCGCTGTCTATCGTCTTTCTGGCTATGGAGATCGTAAAAGGCAGCAAAGGTCTATTACGGCTTTCAAACCAAAAGCCCTGGATTGTCTGTTTCGGGTTCGGACTTTTGCATGGGCTGGGTTTTGCAGGGGCTTTGGCCGACATTGGGCTGCCCGCGAACGATATTCCTGCGGCGTTGTTTGCGTTCAACCTGGGTGTTGAAGCCGGTCAGCTGAGTTTCATAGGCGCTCTGGCTCTTATGGTTGCCGTCTGGCGGCTGATCGCGCGCCCGGTTGGCCAGAGGGCCACAGTGATTGCCGCCTACTGTATCGGCTCGGTGTCGATGTATTGGCTCATTGAACGAGCCAGCGGGTTTTGACTGATCCCCGGCGTTGCTCTTCCAGTGAGTGCCGCAGTGTATAAACGCGCAACAAGGCAATCATTCAGGTCAAACACAGCCCGAAGGCGATCAATCGGCAGGTCGGTCCGGCAATCCGGCAGTCCGCAAATCGTCGACAAAGCGATCCGGAATGCCCTGATCCCGGAATTTGCCCTTAAGACTGTGGCGTTGATCCTCAATCGTATAGCCCGGTTGATTTTCCAACAGCTTGTCTATCGAGGCTTTGGCCTCCTCCAGCCGCCCCAACCGGACATAAAGCGCCGCCTGTGTACGGCGCGCCAGATTGGGAATGTTTGTCATCCGATCGATCGCTTCTAACCCGGCTTCATACTCACCGGTGAAATACTGCGCCCAGGCGAGGCTCCACAGGTACCAGTCCGGATGATGGGGATTCAGCCGGATCGCGGTTTGAAGCCTTTCGACGGCCTCGGTCGCGCGACCAAGATATACCAACGTTTCGACCGAGCCCGCCAACACACCTGCCGAGTTCGGATTAAGCGCAATGGCGCGGTCGTACTCTCTTTCGGATTGCTCAAGATCGTTGGCCTGCATAAACGCATGCGCAAGAACCCAGTGCGCCAGAGAACTGTCGGGATCAAGTTCAACAGCTTTGCGAGCCGCCGCAAAGGCGAGGTCCAGAGCTTGGCCTCGTGGCCGGTCAGCACACCATCCCCACCGATCACAATTGATATGCACCCAGGCAAGGCTGAAATATGCAACGGAATAGTCGGGGTCCAGTTTGATAGCCTCTTCAGCCAGCCGCTTGGCTTCTTGATTACCGGCCGGCGTGAATTTGAAACGTTCGGCGCGGCTTAGATAAACAAGTTCGTACGCGCCGTGGCTTTGAGTGGACTGGCGCAGCAATCGGTCGAATTCGGCAAGGTCAAGGTTCTGTTCCAGCGTCGCAACAATTGTTCGGGTAATTTCATCCTGCAGCGCAAAGATATCCGTCAAATCGCGATCATAGGTTTCAGTCCAAATTGCATTCCCGGCCGCCGCGTCAATAAGGGTTGCATTCACGCGAAGCTTGTCGCCGAACTTTTGCTGGCTGCCTTCCAGTACGTACCGCACGCCAAGTTCTTTGGCGATTTCACGTATATCTGCCGATTTGTCGCGGTAAAAGAAGCTCGAGTTTCGGGCGATGACAAAAAACTCGGGGAACCGGGAAAGCTTGGCAATGATCTCTTCACTGATTGCGTCGCTAAGGTAGCCCTTGTCGGCACCCTGACTTACGTCGCTGAACGGCAGCACGGCAATCGAAGGCTTGTCCGGCAGTGGGTGTTCCATTTCTGCCGTTCCTACCGGCTGAAAATCCGGTGCAATGAAACGCCAAGCGACAAATCCGGCGACAAGAGCCAAAGCCAAAAAAGCAATGGCAGCCGTCCGCACGGTAAAGGGTTTTCGGTCTGGTTTTGCGGGTTTGACCGAAGATACTAGCGTTGCCGCTTTCTCGTTCAGGTTCAGGCGGAACACCGGAACAGGCTGTTCGATATTCTTGACCGTGATCCCGCCCAGATCCTCGAAATCCAGATCCAGTTTTCCGCGGACCTGACTGAAGACGTTGCGGTGAACGCAGACTCCGCCGGCTTGGGCGAGGCTCTCGATCCTTGCAGCCAGGTTTACACCGTCGCCGAAAATGTCCCCGCCCTCATCAATCACGTCACCGACGTTGATGCCGATACGAAATTCTATTCGGTCGCCAACGGGAACGTCCGAATTCCTATCGGACATGGCGCACTGTATTTCGACGGCAAATCGGACCGCATCGACAACGCTGGCAAATTCCATCAACGCGCCGTCGCCCATCAACTTGATCGTTCGCCCGCCATACTGAACGGCCTTTGGATCAATTAATTCCGAGCGATGCGCTTTGAGCGCGTTTAGTGTTCCCGTCTCGTTTTTTCCCATGAGGCGGGAATAGCCCACTACATCGATTGCAAGTATGACCGTGAGTCGACGTTTCACCATGGGCCTCCTTTAGTGCAGGTTAAGGAAGAACGATAAGGAATTCCACTTTGCCCCACGGTCTTCGAAATGCAGGGCTTCATAGCGCAGTTGTTTCGGGGTCACGCGGCCTTGGCGATTGCCTGCAACTCATGGCCGAGGTCAGCAACTGACGGTTCCTATCAGCAATCAGCTGTCAGGTTCGGGCGGATTCGAATTCAGACCACGCGGTTTCGAAAGCTTCAAAATCAAATCCAGGCTGGCTGGCCGCGTCCAGGACAATGCGCTCGGTCGTCAGCAGCTTTTGGATCGCGGCCTCTAGTTGGCCCGCGACGTCTTCGGGCACCACCAGCGCGCCGTGACGGTCAGCATGGATCAGATCGCCGGGATTGACCGTCAGGCCAAAGACCGAGACCGGAGTATCGAGTTCGCGCACATGGACAAAGCCGTGGCTTGGGCCGACCGACCCGGCAACTACCGGGAAGCCTTGCCGCAAATCCCCAAGGTCACGCATCACCCCGTTGGTCAGCGCACCCGACAGGCCGAAACCTTTGTGGACCGTCGTGTTGATTTCACCCCAATAGGCACCGATGCAATCGGGGAAATCCAGATCCTCGATCACCGCGACGGACGGTGACGGTGCTTCGGCCATGTATCTGTAATAGGCCATGCGCCGCGCCCTGATGATTTCGGGCGGTTCGGCGGGCGGATTGACGGCGGCGATTTTGGCAGTCCGTGCATACCCCACCATGGGCGGTTCTTCAGGGGCCGAGCAGTGCATGGTGCCGCGCGTGAAACGGTCGAAACCGCGCTGGCCTTGTGCCACTTCGATGGCATTGCAGACCGTGGGGGTATCAACCTTGCGAAGCAAAGACAAAAGGGACGGTTTCATAGGTCCTCCAACCAGCGCGAGATTGCGGCTGTGGTTTCATCGGGTTTTTCGAGGGTGGGCAGATGCCCTGCGCCGGAAATGATTTCGAGCGTGCTGTTGGCCAGAAGGCGGTGCATCAATTCATGGCGTTCGACGGGGCAAAGCCCGTCATCCTGACCGCACAGGACCAGAGTTTTGCCTGCATAGGCAGACAGGGTATCGCATTGATCAGGGCGATCCATCAGCGCCTGCGATTGACGCAGGAATACGTCCGGCCCCAGATCGGTCGCCATCGCCATGCACAGGTCAAGAACGGCCCCCTGCCTTGGTCCGTCTGCCAGATAGTTGGGCTTCATTTCGTCCCGCATAACGTGCCACAAGCGCCCCTCGCGCACCGCAACCATCTGGGGGGCGCGGCGGGCCTTTACCTCGGGGGTTTCAGCAAGCGGGTTGGTATCGAGCAGCGCAAGGCGCGACACGCGCTCAGGGGCCTGACGCACCACCTCCATCGCGACGATCCCACCCATCGAAAGGCCCAAAAGCGCAAAAACAGGCGGCGCGTTTCTCAGAATGTCTGCCGCCAGAACTTGGACGCTGTCATGCTGGCCAAGTGGAAAGGTCATTACGGGCATTCGGCCCGACAGCGCCTGAATCTGCGGGCCGAAAAGGCGCGCATCGCACATCATGCCGGGCAACAGGATCAACGGAGTCATGATGCGGTCAACTTGGCCCCGTCTGACAACGCCGCCAGCTTGGCATAAGCGATCTGAGGATCAACCGCGCCAAAGCCCGCAAATGTGCCAAAGCCGCAATCGCTGCCCGCGATAACGCGATCGGCACCTACGATTCCGGTGAACCGTTCAATCCGCTGAGCCACAAGTTCGGGATGTTCAACGAAATTGGTGGTAGTGTCGACCACCCCCGGCACAAGAATCTTGTCATCTGGAATTTCGGCTTTGCGATCCCGAAACACCGTCCACTCATGCGCGTGGCGGGGGTTTGACGTTTCGAACAGGACATAACGCGACTTAGTCGCCATCAGGGTGCTGAACACCTTGTCCATCGCAATATCGCAGCAATGCGGGCCTTCGTAATTGCCCCAGCAGATATGCACGCGAACTTTCTCGGCAGGCACGTTCTGCAGCGCGTGGTTCAGGGCCTCGACATGCATGTTGGCGATCATGACGAACTCGTCATCAGACAGATCGGTGAACAGCATATGCCGGGACAGTGCCAGATCCGGGCAATCCAGCTGAAGGTCCAGACCTGCCGCCACGATGGTTTCGTATTCTTCCTTCATGGCATCGGCCAACGCGGCCAGATACGCCTCGCGCGTGGGATAGAAATCATTCTGCAGGAACAGCGAAATGACACCGGGCGAGGCCGCATTCATAAAACCCCGTTCGGCCCCGTGCTGCGTCATGGCGGCTTTGAGGTGGGCGATATCCTTCTCCAGCTCACCCTGCCCTTTTGAGCGCACCTCATCCGTGCACATGGGCCGCGCATATTGGGGCGTGCCACCATCATCTGCCAAGCGTTGCAAGAAGCCCGGAAACATTTTCAAATCCGCAGGCGCATTGCGCGGGCTATCACCCGAAAAGCCGGTATAGCGGTCTTTGACATAAGTTGCGTAGGAGATTTTCGAGGTCTCCCCATCGCTGACAATATCGACCCCGGCTTCAACCTGTTTGCGCACCGTCTCGGACACGGCATCCGCCATGCAGGCGTCAAAGGCCCCCGCGTCGTAGGGTTCATTGTTTTCACGGGCGAAGATGAAATCCACGACCTCCTGCGTGCGGGGCAGAGACCCGACATGGGTGGTTTTTACGGTCATTGGGGCCTCTCCTTACAGTTTTCGTGCCATCAGGACTGTGTGGCTTTGGGTCTCGGGGTCTTCGGCCAGAAATCCGGTCAGGTGCAGCCCGTTTTCTTCCAGACACACGGCATAGCCTGCCGGGGACAGCGAGGCGTGATATACGCGCTCGGCTCCTACCGTGCCGCTGACCTCACCGGCACGCGGACCGACGGTCAGCATCAGCATTCCACCGGGCCGCAAATGACGCGCCATGCGGGCGATGCAGGCCTTCTGCTCATCCGCTGTCAGGTGAAAAAAGCTGTTCCACGCGATGATGCCGTCAAACTGCTGGTCCAGCTCGAAATCCCGCATGTCGGCTTTGCGCCAATCGCCATCGGGCCAGCGGTCCCGCGCCAAGGCCAGCATCGCCTCGGAAAAATCGACGCCGGTGACGGCGAAACCTTCGGCCATGAACCAGCGCGCTATAGGGTCGCCGGTGCCGCAGCCCAAATCCAACACATGATCGCCGGGCTTCAGGCTGGCCGTAAAGCGCGCCAGCCAGCGCGCCTCGAACAAAGCCTTCGAGCGGCGCTTGTCATATTCGCTCGCCTGCCGCTCGTAAACGTCGTGTGTGTCATTGGGATCCGCGTTCATCCTGTCCAGGTCGCTCCTGCCGGGTCATCGGTTGCGGTGATCCGGTACAGGCCAGCCTGCCCGGTCATCGATGGAACAACGCTATAGGATTCACCGGGCAGAACCAAAGCGGTGTCTCCAACGGACAACGTGGTTTCGTACCCATCAACAGAGATATGCCAATGGCCGCTGGCTGGCATCAACACCACGGGTTTCTCAGCCTGGGTCGCGTCTGCTACGCAAGAGCCCCGCCCAAGGAAATCGACCTCGAAACCCGGTCTGTCCTTGATCAAGCCATCCTCGCCAATAACCACGGCTGGCTTGTTGGACGACAATGCCATCAAGTCCCAGTATCGGGCGACGTATTTGCCAACCACATCTTCAACCGGAACCTCGGGATACGCCTTCAGTTGGTCTTCGCTCAGCAAAGGCATCGGGCGCACATTGTGCGGCAGCTCCTGCCCTTTCTTGGAATCATAAAGAACCCCGTTGTCGCCCAGCATCAGACCATGCGCCTGCGCGTCTTCGATCACCTGCGGTGCCCATGTGACGCCGCCGCCCGCGTCATCGCCGCCGAGGATCGACATGATCATGCCGTAGTCCTGACCGACATTTTCAAAGCCGCGAAAGATACCGGTGGGGATGTTGAAGATGTCACCTTCTTCGGCAATGAACTCACCAGCCGTGCCATAGCGGCCCCAGAAGAACCGCCAGCGGCCTTTGGCGACAAAGAACACCTCGGCCGTGGTGTGGCTGTGCAAAGAGTTGCGGCATTTCGGAGGTTGCCCGGCAGCGCCGATATTGAACCCGATCTTGTCGGTGATGTGCACATGCTGATCCGGAGATTCGGACACCCCACCGCCGATGATGGTAAAGTTCTCTTTCTGATCGCTGCCCGGTGTGTGGGCGTCGATAAACGCGGTTTTGCAGGGTTTCAGTTCGCCGTAGCGAACGATGCGTTGCTGAATGGTGCTCATGTCAATTTTCCTTGTGTTTGGGGTACAACGATCTCAACCCCAAAGCCCGGAGGACGGTTGTTCAGCCGCCGGGCGCGCAGGCTGGCCCGATGGGCGTGAAACCGCCGCATCGCCTGCCCGGCATCCAGATTTGACATAAGACAGGCCATGTCAGAGATCACCGGTCTTCAACAGGATCTGTTTCCAGACAGATGTTTCATCGAACAGCGTGTATTCGCGGCGCAGGCCCCACGGGCCGAATTCGGCATGGCTGATGCCAAGCACAAAAACCTCGGCTCCGGTGGGAACACCGAAGACACCCCACCCATCGTGTTTGCCGTGCAACGTCCAACGAAGCGCGGCACGCGGCGGCATCATCGGGTCGTCCCGACCGATCTGGTGCTGGATTTGGAACTCGGCATTCGGGAACGAGGCGCGTAGGCCCATCCAGAAACGATCAACCGGTCCCCAACTATGTCCGGTCGTCCCGCCGGGATATTCCGACTGCACGGCCCGGTCATATTCGGCCTCAATAGCGCTCATATCCGCGCTCATGATCCGGGTCAGGATATCGGCGTATTTCTGACCCCATTCATTGTCATTGCCGCTGCCTTCATACGGGCCAGGCTGATCATTCGACGGGGTGTAAGGCCGCACGCAAGCCTCTGGTCCGCCTTCGCGTGCGATCAGATCACGGGCATAGTCTTTCGACTCCCAGCCCATCTGCTGCACGATTGCACCCTGGTCCCGGATCAGCCACTCATCATTGATCTGGTTATTGATGGCGTGGCAGTCGGCCAGAATACGGTAGACCAGCTTTTTCCCGGTGGCCTTTCCGTACACCCCGTCCCCAAGATGTGTCGCAGTCGACAAAAGACGGTGTGAGGACAACATCCCCTCTTCCGGCGTACCGGACCAGATCACGTCTTCGCCCAGCAGCGTCCGATCCGGAAACTCGGCCAGCGTCGCCATCGTGGCCGCTATTACCCCCTGATTGCCGACAACCACCGATCCGGGCGAACGCACGACAATGTCCGGCGCATAGTAATCATGCAGCGTGGCAATTCCGCGATCTTCCCAAATCTCTTTGGTGATCCCGATGATGTAATCGGGAAAGTCTTTGAATTTGGGATCAAACCCCTTCATGTTTTCCATCCTTCAGGTACGCGGGCCGATCCGCGAACGATCAGCGGCCCATCAATCTCTAAACGTCGGGGACCCATGCGCGGGTCATTGATTTTGCTTAGCAAGATGTCCACGGTTTCAGACACCATGCGGTTTGCCGGTTGTCGGACGGTGGTCAGGTCGTAGCTGGGCCAGGCTGCTACGGTAACGTCGTCATAGCCCACAACCGACACATCCTGTGGGATCTTCAGGCCAATTTCGAACCTGAGCGTGTCCATAACGGCGATGGCCATATGGTCGTTTGCAACAAAGACGGCCTCGGGCGGATCCGAGGCGAACATCCTGCGGGCCGCTTCCTGCGCCTTTTCGGTTCCGAAATTGCCGACCTCGCGGGCATGCAGCGCAACGCCTGCTTCGTTCAGCGCGGCCGTAAAACCAGCTTCGCGATCCCGCTGCGTCGATGCGCCCTCCCACCCGGCGATGTATCCGATCTTCTTATGTCCGGCGGCCAGCAGGAACTCGGCCACTTTGCGACCGCCCGCCGTGTTGTCCGAGGTGACCGATGACATGGCCGGGTCATCCTGCGCCCGGTTAAACAGCACCATCGGCACACCGGCGGCACGGCACCGATCGGAAAGGTCCGATGACAATGCAACCGACGCCGCAATGATCCCATCCACCTGAAAATCAAGAATTTCTTCGACAACCTTGTCGATATTCTGCGCCGAGTTCGAGGCCATGAAAATCAAGACGTGATAACCACGCTCCTGCAGCGCGTTGGTCAGTTTTTCCAGCGCCTCGGGGTAGAACTGATTGTTCAGATAGGCGACCACAAGGCCAATGATCCGGCTTCTGCCCGACACCACTGCCCGGGCCAGAACATTTGGACGATAGCCCAACTCCTCTGCCGCTTTGCGAACCTTTTGAATGGTCTTTTTGGAAGCCGATGCGCCGGGGGTGAAAACACGACTGACCGCCGATTGGCTTACACCGGCCAACCGCGCAACGTCCATCGATGTGACCTTTTGTATTGCCATCAGTCCGCCGTCCAACCTCCATCCACCAGCATGGAGGTGCCCGTGACCAGCGCCGAGGCGTCAGAGGCCAGATAGACAACGGCGCCCATGATGTCTTCGATCTCACCCGGCCGGCCCAGCTTGATCTTGTCCAGAATCCAGGCGCGTTTATCAGGGTCTTCAAAGGTCGGGCGCGTCAGATCGGTCAGAATGAAGGTCGGGCAGATTGTGTTGACGCGAATTTTCTCCGGGCCGAATTCCAGAGCCATGGCTTTGGTAAACCCTTCGACAGCGAACTTCGAGGCGCAATAGACCGCACGCTCGCGCCCGCCGACATGGCCCATCTGGCTGGAGATATTGATCAGCGATCCTGACCGCCCGGCCTCCAACAACCCCCTTGCCACGGCCTGAGTCAGAAAATACGCACCCCGGACATTCACATCCATGACGGCATCAAAATCCTCGGGGCGCGTGTCCACAGCCTTGCTGTGACGCGCCAACCCGGCTGAGTTCAAAAGAACATCAAACGGGCCGCTTTGTGCCACTGCCTGCGCCGTCGCCTCGATATCCGACACATCCAACTCCAGCACATTGGCCTGCCAGCCACGCGCCTGCATTTCAGCGGCTATGTCTTGCAGCGCGCCGGTCCGGCGCGCTGCTAATGTCACCTCTGCCCCGTGTTCCGCCAGCGCCACGGCACAGGCCATGCCGATGCCAGAGGATGCCCCCGCAACCAAAGCGCGCTTGCCGCTTAAACTGAAACTGGGGGTGCTGGGGAATTGGGGCATATCAAACCTCGCCGACCGGGAATGGAATCTCGCCCTGTACGCGTACCTTGTTGAATTCACGCAGCCGGGCAAAGACATCTACGCCCAGTTGCCGGTAGGCGTCCAGCAGGTCGACCAAAACCCAGTTTTCACGGATCAGACCATTCTCCAAGCGCCAGAAATCAAGGCTGCGCATGGTGATCCGCTTGCCAGATGGCGCAATGCCCATCCAACCGTCATGGGTCACCGTCTGGATCATGTTCGGCCAGCCGGTCACGGCGGCGTATTCAGCATCCCCGAAGAAATGATAGGTGATGTCGTCCACGTATTTGCCGCGATCCGGCATCCCGTTCAGGAATGGGATCTGATGCCAATTGCGGAACCCTGCAATGCCGCGCCCGGTGCCGATCCCTGCGGGGCCATACCAGTTCATGCGAGGATGCCAGAATTTTGGCATCTCCATCACCTCAGAGCCACCCTGGCTTGGGTGTTTCTTGAGGTGTTCCAGCATTTCAACGATATGGGCGCAGGACGCCTGAGATTTGGCCTCATCCCACGGGCCCGGCACAATTCCATCTAAGGTGGCAGGGCCTGGAATACAGAACTCCAGACCCAAGGACGGCGCCATGGGCCAGGCTTTGGCCTGCATCATCACTTCGGGGATATCCCAGAGCGTCTGAATCTCGACCACTTGCCCATCCACGACGCGATAGAATTCGTGATACCGCATATGGGTCAGGTGCCCGGTTGGCGGAATGTCCAGCCACGGGGCGACAAAGGTGCCGTAGTAATGACCGCCGCACCCGATCCAGTCATCGCCATGTTCGGTTTTGCCGCCCATCACGATCCAGTCCCGTCGTTCAAGGTCGGGCATGGCTTTCAGCAGGGGCGCATAGCAGGTGTCATAGAGTTCCTGCGGACCGGTCAGATCACCGAAGGGATGCGGCATATGGATGACGGCGTCGGCGGCGATCACGCCCTTCAGCGCCGCCTGAACACGGACGTCGTCAAAGTCATACATCGCGGCCCGAAGCGGCGCGATCAGTGCCTTGTTCGCCGAATGGATATCGCTCATTCCGCCGCCTCTCGATAAGGCGCACCTTCGCCATAGGGAACATTGATGCCGCCATAGCGACGCACCCGGATATTGCACTGCTCAGCATGGCCAACGAAACCTTCGAGCATACACAGGCGCGACCCGAACTCGCCGATCATCGTTGCGGCTTCATCCGTCAGAACCTTTTGATAACTGTGCGTTTTCAAGAATTTACCGACCCAAAGACCACCAGTATAACGCCCGGCTTTCTTGGTGGGCAGCGTGTGGTTGGTGCCGATCACCTTGTCACCATTGGCCACATTCGTTCGCGGCCCCAGGAACAGCGCGCCATAGCAGGTCATGTTCTCAAGGAACCAATCGTCGCGGTCGGTCATGACCTGCACATGCTCGGACGCGATGTCATCGGCCACTTTCAACATCTCTTCATACGTGTCGCAGACAATCACCTCACCATATTCATCCCAACTGACGCGGGCCGTGTCCGAAGTTGGCAAAATGCCCAGAATACGGTCGATCTCGGCCAAGGTGTCCTCGGCCAGTTTGCGCGAGTTGGTGAGCAGAACACAGGGGCTGTTATACCCATGCTCGGCCTGACCCAGCAGATCGGTGGCACAAAGCTCGGCATCTGCGGCAGTTTCATCTGCGATCACCATGGTCTCGGTCGGGCCTGCGAACAGGTCGATGCCGACACGGCCAAAGAGTTGCCGCTTGGCTTCCGCAACAAATGCGTTGCCGGGACCGACCAGCATGTGCACGGGCTCGATCGTTTCCGTTCCGACGGCCATGGCACCCACAGCCTGAATGCCGCCCATCACGTAGATCTCATGCGCGCCGCCCAGATGCATCGCCGCGATGACAGCGGCATTGGGCTTGCCCTGAAACGGCGGGGTGCAGGCGATGATGCGCGGGACACCGGCAACCTTGGCGGTCGCGACAGACATATGCGCCGACGCCACCATCGGGAACTTGCCGCCAGGAACGTAGCAGCCCACAGACTGAACCGGGATGTTCTTATGCCCCAGGATCACTCCGGGCAAAGTCTCCACTTCGATGTCCAGCATTGAATCGCGCTGAGACTGGGCGAAATTCATCACCTGCGCTTGCGCGAACTTGATATCCTCCAGTTCCCGTTCAGACAGCGATGCGATCAGATCATCGATCTGTTGCTGGCTCAGGCGATAGCTTTCGGGTGAGTAGTTGTCGAATTTCTCCGACAATTCGCGCACAGCCGTATCCCCACGCGCTTCGATGTCTTTCAGGGTCGCCTCGACGACAGCGCGGGTCTTGGCATCATCTTCGGCCCTGTCGGCCTCGGGTTTGCCGCGTTTCAGATATTCGATTGCCATTATCCTGATCCTCAGTTTGCGGGCCGGGGCGGCGTTTTCTCGCCCCGGTCAAATGCTTCCCAGCCTTCGCCGTTGAAGACGTCCACGCCCAGCTGTGCGGCGACATGAGCGAAATCGACATTCACCCAATTGTCGACGATCTTGCCGTCGACAACTTTCCAGAAGTCCATGTAGCGGATTTCGACCCGCTTGCCGGTTGGGGCGATCCCCAGAAATTCGCCTGAATGGGTGGCTTCCTGGCGACCGAATGCGGCGGCCCATTCGCCCATGTAAAGGCGGGCCTCATCAATGCAGGTCTTGTCCGAAAACGCCGCCTGAAACGGGCGTTGCCAGTTGTCCTGAAACTGTTGCAGGCCGGTTTTGGTGCCACATCCCTGATTGCCCATCCAGCGGAAGCCCTGCGAGAAGAACTCGCCAATGTCGTCGATGCGATGATCGTTCAGCCCATCGACCATCCCTTCGATAACAGCGCGCGTTTCTTCGGTTTTGCTCATATCCGTGTCTTTGGTCAGCACGGCCTGTTCGGGGCGGGAGCCCTTCATGTGTCTCGTCCTTTTGTTGGTGCGTAAGGAATTTCCGTTTTTTCAGAGAGTGTTAATGCTCTGACAGAAAATCCCTCGGCATCCGGTTGAGCGCAGGGTGACGCGCAATGGCCTTATGTCGTGCAGACGCGCTCATCAGCCTTTTACCGCCCCGGCAGTCAGACCGCTGACAATCTGGCGCTGGAAGAACAGGATCAGCACAAACAACGGAGCCGTGGCCGATACCACAGCCGCAACCGCATACATCACCTTGCCCTCGACCTGGGTGGTGCCCATGAAGCTGTTGATGGCCGGAATGATGGTTTCATTCTCTTCGCTCAGCAGCATCACCGCGACGGTAAAGTCGTTATAGGCCAGCAGGAAACTGAACAGACCCGTGGTGATCACGCCGGGCCACATGACCGGAACGATCACATGCCGGAAGGCCTGGAACCGGGTGCAGCCATCGACCATGGCACTTTCGTCCATGTCTTTCGGGATGTTCTTGAAGAATGAATGCAGCATCCACAGCGTGAAAGGCTGATTGATCGCCACAAGCACAATGATGGTCGTTGGCAGAATGCCCCAGACGTTCCATTCGAAGAACCACAGCAGATAGCCTGAAACCAGCGTGATATGCGGCATGGCGCGGAATACCAACGCCGCCATCAGGATCCAGAACGCATAGCGGAAACCGGACCGGGCCAATGCGTAGCCGCCCAATGTTCCGAAGGTCAGCGAGATGACCACGGTAAAGAATACGACGATGCCCGTGTTCTTGAAGTTGAACCAGAAATCTTCTTCGATCCACGCGCCGTAATAGCCTGCACCGGTAAAGGCGCTTCCGGTTTGCTCGATGGTGTTTGTGCCGCGCAGCGCGTTCATCCAGTCGGCTTTCGACAGGAAGTCAGCCTGAACCTTGAAACTGCCCCAGAAGGTCCAGAAGAAAGGGAACGCTGCGATGATCAGCCAGAACGCGACAAAGGTGTATGAGAACAGCTTTAGCGGGGTCATGCGGGATTGTGCTTTGGTCGCCATGTCGTGTCCTCAGTGAGATTTGCGGGTGAAGTCGCGCCATGTGCGCACCAGCACCGGCATCATCAGAATGACCACGATGATGATGGTGATCAGCGAAGTCGCGCCAGCCGAGGCGTAAAGCGGATTGCCGCTTTCGCGCAGGTCGTTGAAAATGATCCAGCTGAGCGAGCGCGCATGGGCCTCGGCCTTGAAGCTGACGATTGGTTCAAAGACACGCAGGTTGTCCATGATCATCATCAGGGTCACAAACGAAACCAGCGGCATCAGATGCGGGACAACCACATGGATCATGCTCTGCCATTTGCTGGCACCGTCGATCTGCGCCGCTTCCATCGTATCTTCCGGCACCGTCTGAAGCCCGGCGTAGAAGGTGATGAAGCTGAACGGCAGGGTGTGCCAGACACCATACACCATCAACATGATCCACATCAGCGGCGTGGATGCCTTCAGGCTGAGGGTTGGATCATTGAAAAGCCGTTGAATTGTTGCCCCGATCACCCCGTCACCGTCGACCATCCAGAACAGGATCAAGGAACCAACCAGTGGGGTTACGAGGAATGGCAAAAGGGAAATGAAGATCGCAAGGCCCTTCAACGCGCGTGGCAGGTTGTTGACCCCAACCGCAATCGCCAGACCCAGAACCAAGACCAGAGGCGTCACAATGAAGGTATAGGCCAGCGTAAAGGTCAGAGCGTTGTAAAATGGCAGGTTGTAGACCTTCGACCAGAACTCACCCAGGCTTTCTGAAGTTGACCAGGCCTCTCCAATGTCGCCGAGTGCCAGATGTGACCGGTCGAAATACGTGCCCAGACCGTTGAAACGGCCCAGCGGTTGTTCTTCCCGCAGCTTCTCGGTCGCTTCCGTATCGACTGTTGTTGTCGGGTTACATCCAAACGGACCGCAACTTTCCGAGACGACCAGAACCTGCTCGTGTTCGACAAAAAGCGACTGGATAAACACCGACACGATCGGCAACGCGATGAACAAGATCATCGCTGACAGTGTCGGCAGAACAAACCAGAAGAAGGTGCGGTGTTTCATAACATGCGTCCCGATCTAAATTCGAGAAAGAGAGGGGGCCGTGACAGCCCCCTCAAGTCGGGGAGATTTACTGGAGGAAGCCAGCCTCTTTGGCCGACGTCCGGTAGGACGCTTCGACATCCGAAAGCGCTTGCTCAGCAGACTCGTCACCCTTCAGGAAGTCTGACAATTCCTTGCCAAGCGCGGCATGCAGAATGCCGATCTGCGGGATCATCGGATACGGTTTTGCACCGCCTTGCGCCGTCGCCGAAACACCAGCTGCGGCTGGTCCAGGCTGATAGCCATTCAGCAGCCAGACGGCATCATCGTTGTTTGCCGCCACCATCTCCGGTGTCAGCGCGCTGACCAATGCCGCAAAGGTTGCCTCGGCCTCTTCATCCGACACGTTCGAGGCAATCGAAATGCCATCCCACCACAGGGTCGCAGCAGGGATCGAACCGCCGCCAACAGTCGGTGCTGCAGACAGTACCGTGTTCGACGTCACCTCTTCCGAGGATCCTTCGTCGTCCAGAATTGGCGCACCGCGCGAGCCCCACATGACGCCCAAAGCTGCCTGACCGGCTTCCCACAGGCCTTGCGTCTCGTTGGACGCATGCGTCAGGTGATCGGGGTGCGCGTATTCTGCCAGCGCCTTCATGGTTGCCAGCGTGGCCAGACCTTGTTCGTTGTTGATTGCTGGCTCGGCTGTGCCCGGCTCAAAGAACTCGCCGCCATGCCCGAGGTAGATCATGTTGAACACCTCAGCGAGGTTCCAGCCGCCGTCACCGGCGCTCAGGTTCATCACGATCGGATGTTCCATGATACCGGCGGCGCGGATCATTTCGGCGGCTTCAAGGACTTCTTCGTAGGTTGCGGGAATACCGTCAAAACCTGCCTGCTCCAGAATGTCCGTACGCGAGAACAGGTGCTGCGAGTTGGCCATGAAGGCCACAGCCATGACGTTGCCATCGATGGTGATCAGAAGGTTGGGCGAGATATTTTCGCCATACTTTTCAACCAAATCGTTCAGCGGACGCACCAGACCGTCATTCATCAGCTGGGTCAGTGTCGAATTGGCCAGAATGACCGACGTGTATTCAGAAGGGTTCGGCGTCAAGGCCGCGTTCATGATCTGGCGCGCTTCGGTTGTGTGGTTGGTCGAAAACTCGGACGCCCCACCTGCACAGTTTTCCTCGGCTGTGCCTGCAACGGCATGGATGGCCGGAAAATCACTGGCCAGAATTCGGATGGATTGACCTTCGGGACCGCAGTTCGCCGCATATGCAGCCGAACCCATCAATCCGACGAAAGTGGTTACGGTAGCTAGCTTTTTCAGAAACATCTCATCTCCCTGTTTCTCTGAAGTGTCGTGCGCGCCCCTGTCGCGCACAAAGTTCTGGTCCCGAGGCTGATCCCCGGTGATTTACGGGGCTACTTTCAGATCCGTTCGCCGGTTTGGCCGTCAAACAGATGGCAAATCTCGACCGGCACCGAGATCGACACCATGTCGTCAATTTCAGCCCGGAAATTCTTGTCGGCCTTCACGGAAACCAGCGCGCCACCAACGCGAACCGAGATCATCGTCGCGTCGCCCAGCAACTCCTGGGTATAGATCGGAGCATTGATTTGCCCCTGCCCGTTCTCCGCAAGCGTGGCATCTTCTGCGCGGAACCCCAGTGTCAGCGGGCCCTCGGGCGCTTGCACGCCAGGAATTTCCACGTTCTTCGTGACAAAAACACCGTTGCGCACCTCGCCTTCCATCAGGTTCATCGCCGGGTTGCCGATGAAGCTGGCGACAAATGTGTTGGCAGGCGTGTCGTAAATCTCGGTCGGGCTGCCCACTTGCTGCACGACGCCCTTCTTCATAACGACCACACGATCAGCAAGGGTCATCGCCTCGATCTGGTCATGCGTTACGTAGATGGTTGTCACCGCAAGCTCGTGGCTCAGGTTCTTGATCTGAGCGCGCGTGGAAACCCGCAGCTTGGCGTCTAGGTTCGAAAGCGGCTCGTCCATCAGGAAGACATTCGGCTCGCGCACAATTGCGCGCGCCAGGGCGACGCGCTGACGCTGACCACCGGACAGTTCCGCCGGTTTGCGATGCAGAAAATCATCAAGTTCGACCATAGCCGACGCGCGGCGCACCTTGTCGTCATGGGTCGACGGGTCAATGCCGCGCACTTTCAGCGGAAATCGGATGTTTTCGTAGACGTTCATATTCGGGTAGAGCGCATAGGACTGGAACACCATCGCCACGTCGCGGTCCTTGGGCTCCATATCGTTGACGCGCACCCCATCGACCAGAATGTCGCCTTCGCTGGCATCTTCCAAACCCGCAATCATGCGCATGGTCGTCGTCTTGCCGCAGCCCGAGGGCCCCAACAATACAAGGAATTCCTTGTCAGCTATGGTCAGATCGAAATTGTCGACGCCGACAAACGAACCCCATCGCTTGCCAACATTCCGCAATTGAATCTCGGCCATCAGCCCCTCCCGTCAGATTTTTTTGCATACGCTTGCATTGACGGTAGACTTAACTGCGGCATTTTGGCAAGATTTTTTTGCAATCGTATGCAGGGAGCGCCTTCACATGCCAGATTTTTCGGCGGAAAAACAAGTCATAAGAAACTTCTACGCCAAGCTGGACACTGCCGAACCGGGGACTGAAAGCAGCGTTTTGGCCGAGTTCTACGGCTCGAATCACATATGGCGAGGCTTTCATCCCTTTGACGAAATTCACAACGCTGCAGAGGTCGCGCACACCTTCTGGACCCCATTGAAGACTGCCCTGAAAAACCTGCAAAGACGGCAGGATATCTTTATGGCCGGGGCCAACGAGAGTGATGATTTCTCGTCGGTCTGGGTTGTTTCGATGGGGCATTTGATGGGGTTGTTCGATGCACCCTGGCTGGGCATCCCACCGACCGGCAAACTGGCGTTTCTGCGGTATTGCGAATTCAACAGGGTCGAAAACGGGCAGATCACCGAGACAGCCATGTATTTCGACATACCGCATCTGATGCTGCAAGCTGGTTTGCAGCCCTTTCCACCGCAAACGGCAGCGCAGCTTGTTCAGCCCGGACCCATGACCCATGACGGGTTGATTTTCGAACCGCAGCCTCCTGAAGAAGGGCAAAAGACCCTTGCCGCAATCAACGCGATGATCGCAGATCTCGGCCAATGGAACAGCGGTCTGAGCCTTGAGGATGAACTGCGGCGCACATGGCACGAAGACATGCTGTGGTGGGGGCCGACCGGCATCGGCGCGACCTACACGATCAAGCGGTATGCCAAACAGCATGCCGGGCCATTCCGGGCCGGGTTCACGGACCGGTCAAAGACCAAACATATCTGCCGCATCGCCGAGGGGCACTACGGGGGGTTCTTCGGATGGCCCAATTTCACCGCACGGCCCACCGGTGGTTTCATGGGCATGCCCGCCACAGACAAGGCGGGTGAGTTCCGCGTCATCGACATCTACCGCCGCGCCGGAGACAAGCTGGCCGAAAACTGGATCTTCATCGATCTGCTGCATTTCTGGAAACAGCAAGGCATCGATATTCTTGAACGCACACAAGAGGTGCCGCGCACATGACCGGCTGGATCGACGCCCATCACCATCTTTGGGATCTCGGGGCGGTTCACTACCCCTGGCTGATGGCCCGCGGGGTAAAGCGCTTTTTCGGGGATCCGACGCCAATTCAAAGAAACTACTTACTGGATGAATTCCGGTCCGACGCACAAGCCAACGGCATTCGCGCCTCGGTTCACATTCAGGTCGGCGCTGAAGACGGTCTGGCCGAGGCTCGCTGGGTTCAATCTGTTGCCGATGCCAATCCCGATTGGCCAATGGCGCAGGTCGTTTTCTGTGATCTCACCGCACCGGATCTGCCCGACCAACTCGACGCGTTCCAAAACCTAAACACAGTGCGCGGCGTGCGCCAGATCGTCGGGCGTGCACCGGGCGAGGATGCCCGGACCGGCACCAATGCCCTGTTGGACGACCCCCGCTTTCTCGCAGGATTGCAGGAGGCAGGGCGCGACGGGCTGAGCTTTGACTTGCAACTCATCCCCGAGCTTTACGCAAAAACCGCCCACATCCTTGCGCAAGCCCCGGACACGCAGATAGCGCTCTGCCACGCGGGCTCGCCTCATGACCGGAGCGCTGACGGTTTGGACCAGTGGGCTGAAGATCTGCGAGCATTGTCAGAGCTGCCCCACATAACATGCAAGTTGTCCGGTTTGGGCATGTTTGATCACAGTTGGTCAGGTCAGAGCATTCGTCCGATCATTGATACTTGCCTCGCGCAGTTCGGAATGAACCGAGTGATGTTCGGGTCGAACTTTCCAGTCGACAGCCTCTACAGTGACTATACAACACTGATGAAAGCCTTCCGCGATCTGATCCCAGATCAGGCCAAGTCAGCAGTATTTCGCGAAACCGCGGAACGGTTTTATCGATTTGGTACTTCTTAGAGCGGTTAGCGGGTGCGTTGAAGATCTGGAAGCAGGTCAGAGCCAGCAGGCTTTGCGGCGGACATATTTCAAGTCTGTTCAGGTCAATCCCAACGACTAGGCTCAGCACCCAAACTACTGGATGCTGCAAAATGCAACAGAATCCAGCAGTGTCCGACCCTGTCAATCGAGAGCGATCCTTTGCGCTCGACTACAGCTGGGCGCGCGAGATTCTGTGTTACACTCAGGTCTTCAAGGCTTCGAAAATACAGATCACTTTCGAGCTTTGATCGTGCAGTATCGTGCCGGTCACCTACGGCTATTCGCCCCAAGCCGGACAAGCCGATACCCCAACGTTGTCGCTATTTTTTTGATTTCCAAACAACACGTTACCCGGAAATCAATGAATTAGTGACTCAAGAGTGTCTATTAGCTTAAACTTTATCCATTAACGGGTCGAGGTATTTCAATGAAATTGAATTCCAAAGAGCCTAGCTCTGAGAGTGGGTATCCTGAAACCAATATCATCATAATTTGTGCGCGCCTTCTTCAGGATCGATCTGAAAGAGGATCGCGCGATTTCTTACAATCAATGAGCGCGCTTCACTTGGGATCATTGATTGATCGGAAAAAATATAATCTGAAAATTCATTTGGAAGATTGGCATGGCCCATACAATTGCGCCGAGACTACTGGTGTGGATATCTGCGTTCTGACCGGACTCCAAACGGATTTTGACCGCATGCGGCAACTTGCATATTCCTTTCGAAGCGCCGGTGCAAAGGTGGTCGCCGGGGGTAGTTTGTGCACGCTGTTTCCAAGATTCGCCAGTCAATTTTTTGACACCGTCTGTGCAGGCGGGGTGGAAGCGTTCCGGGATTTTCTAACCGACTACGAAATTGGCGAAACGAATGAGATCTATTATTCGTCGTCGCATCAGATTCGAGATTATGAGATTGATCACGGTTTGCTTTCAGAGAATGGAATCGACCTGCCGCTTCATTTAATCGAGGCGTCACGTGGATGCAGCTTTCGTTGTGATTTCTGTGTTCTTCCGGCAGAAAATGCCCTGCACGCTAAATACAAATTGGAGCGGGTGGCCGCAACGATCGACGACGCAATCAAAAAAAGCCCGTCGGGCAGCGCTCGCGCCAAATACCCAATTATCTGGTTCATCGACAACAACTTTATCGACAACCGCGCCCACATGAAGGCAGTAGTCAACCTTCTTGCCCGCAACCCAAAAGTCAAAGCGTGGGGCGCAATGCTCACGCAAGATGCTTTGCGGGACCGGGATTTGATCAATCTTCTTGTTCAATCAAAATGCAAATACGTCTTTGTTGGAATTGAGTCGCTTGATGAGAATTTTCTGAAGAGCCACAGAAAAAAGCAAAACCTGTCACGCAGATCGAACGTCATCGACGACGTTATTTATGCCGAAAAGCAGGGTTTGTGTGTCGGATACGGGTATCTCTTTGATCCTGAGACAACATCTGTCGAGACAATGCGCCGACAATTGCGCAACATTGGCGATATGCGTAATTTTCCGCTTCCCTGTTATTGCAGTTTTGTGACGCCCTTACTCGGAACCGGTTTTTTTTGGAAGTGCGTCCGCGAGAGGCGCCTTATGCCCAATGTCCGTCTGCGAGATCTGGATTGCGAGACTATCGTGGTAAACAACACGATTAGCTCCCATGATGAAATTACGGTTTTCGCTCGAGAAATGCTTGAGAGCCCCGGACGTCTGTTTGGCTGGGCAAATGTTGTTTCATCAACACTGTACCGGCTTTTCCGGACTCGCAGTCTTAATCCATATTTTTGGTTTATTGCTGTACGTTCCAACCTGCGCATGATGTCTTTTGCCTCAAGATATTCAGATGTGGCAGAGCGCAGTTTCATCGCCGGCCAAGATCGTCTGGATCCTCAATATGCTAATATACCGGACGGCATTACCGAGGCGGATCGAAGAAAGTATTTCGAGCCAATTATGATAACCGGCAACGACGGACAACTGGCAAGTTGGCTGATGGATGCTGCGCCCAAAGATGTATTGGAAACCGACGAGATGCACTTGATGGAGGCGCATTCATGCTGAAGGGTCAAAACTCGCAATCGTCAGGCGGCGAAAGACGTCAGATTACAGCTTTGTTTTGTGATCTCGTTGATTCCACCCAGTTGTCACAACATATTGACCCCGAGGACTTGCACAGCATTCTAGAAGGATTTCGCGAGGAATGTATGAATGCGGCCCGGGCGGCGAATGGGAAAATTGGCGGCTTTTCCGGGGACGGTGTTCTTGTTTACTTCGGTTACCCAACCGCTCACGAGGATGCCCCTCGATTTGCAATTTCGACCGGGCTGGAGATTGTGCAACGCATATCAAAACTCAACGAACGGTTCTCTCTCGCGCTCGACAAACAGCTGCAGATACGTATCGGTATTCACACCGGAATAATGTTTGCGAACGATACGGGGGCTGACGAAGGGCCGGAGGCTGCAGAGATCGTTGGCGATGTTCCCAACGTAGCCTATCGCGTCCAAGGAATGGCAGAACCCAACTCGATTGTTATCAGCGCAAATACCCAACCACTGGTCTCTGGTTATTTTGACCTTGAAACGATGGGGACGGTCGAGCTTAAGGGTGTTTCTGTTCCGATAGAGCTGTTCCGCGTCGCTTCCAGCCGCGATGTGCCCAACAAGCTCTCCATCCGGCTTAATAAAGTTGTCAGCCCTCTTGTGAATCGTACAAGCGAGCTAAGAATTCTCGAGGAGACGTGGAAGAGTACGACCGAAGGTCAGGGTCGCTGTATTGTCCTGATAGGGGAAGGTGGGATAGGAAAATCCCGCCTGATCAGGGTGCTGCGCAAACAGCTTTCAGCTCAGGGTAATGCCAATATTCTATCTCTTTATGGCTCAGCAGAGCATAAGAATGAGGGGTTCTTTCCCATCTTCGATGGAATAGCGCGGCTATTGGCTTTGAACATGCCGGACGCGACCCACAACACCCCTGCTCAATTACACGAACTACTAAGTGAAGCAGAATTCGATGGCTCAGATCTCGCGAATTCCCTATCGCAGTTCTTAACCAAGGAACCCAAGCAAACGAGCGAAACGAGAGATTCCTGGGAGCTTCGCCAAAAGCTGGTTTCTGATCTGATCCAGTTTATTCTCTCACTTGCGGAACAGAAGCCGTTGCTTGTCATTCTCGAAGACGCGCACTGGGTCGATCCTTCAACGATGGAACTGTTCGGCCGTTTGATCGCGGAGATTTCATCACGGCAAATTATGATAGCAATAAGTTCGCGTGAACCGATCGCTATGCTAGCCGGAACCCTCGCAGTTGAAGTCGCGTTGGACCCGCTTACTCGCGATGATAGCAGAAGATTATGCCTGCAAGTGGCTGATGAAGAAACTTTGGTAACCGACGCGGTTGACGCGATTGTCGCTCGGGCCGATGGAAATCCATTGTTTATTGAAGAGGTCACTCGCGTATTTCTCGACGCCGCCGACAAGGAAAGTCATTACGAGTCAGGTACCAGCGGATTCCGTGTTCCCGCGACACTGCGGGATTCTTTGATGGCCCGATTGGACAAGCTGGGTCCGGAAAAGGAGCTTGCGCAAGTTGCCGCCGTTTTTGGCCGCAGTTTCGACAGGGCGGGTCTGAGTGCAATACTCGGATGGGATGAACTTGAAATCGATCAGGCACTGGAATCCTTGCTTGCGGCGGGACTGATCTTCAGGGTTATTCGAGACCCTTCCACTGATTATCGCTTCAAACATGCGTTGGTGCGAGATGTGGCCTATCTGTCCCTGCCGAAACCGCGGCGACGGGAATTGCACAAGGTCGCGCTGGACTTTCTCAGAAAGATGCCTTCCGACCGCAGTTCCTGTTCGCCGCTTGTACTTGCACAACACGCGTCCCGGGCGGGATTTGCCAAGATCGCGGCGACCTACTGGCTGCAGGCGGCGCAGCTTTCGTTAAATGGATCATCCAATCTGGAGGCAATCGCAAACCTTCGCCATGCGCTGGAAGAGGCAGAAAAACTGCCCGAAGGGCAAGAACGGGATCAGTTGGAGTTGGCGGCGCAAACTGCGTTGCTGGGACCATTGTTTGCAACCAAGGGCTTTGTGGCGAGCGAGGTTGAAACCGCAAGTGATCGCGCGCTTGAACTGTGCCACAAACTTAATGACACACAACGTTTATTTCCGCTGCTATACGCGCGTTGGGTTTCACGGCAAACTGCCGGAGATGTTTATTCCGCACTGTCGCTGGCCCAAGAGTTTCTGTCGCGGGCCCGGCGCGAGTCGCACGACGACGCAATTCTCGTAGGGCTGCGCCTAAGCGGGTTCTCACTCTTCTTGTCGGGCCGCCCCGCCGAAGCGCGCGAGCACCTGGAAGCGGCCTTGCATCAATACCAATCTGAACGGCATCGTGATCTCGTCTACTTCTATGGCACCGATGTACGTGTGATGGCACTGTGCAGCCTGGCGCTGGTCTGTTGCGCCGAGTGCCGCGGTGGTGAAGCCAGCAGGCTGATCGAGCGTGCGTTGGTTGAAGCGAAGGAATTGAACCATGCGCACACGCTGGGCTATGCGTTGTCATTCGCGCATTTTGTAAAGCTGAACACCGCGCAGTTCGACGAAGCTGAAACGATCTCGGAAACCATCTTTGACTTTGCAAAAGAGCGCAACATGCCGTTCTGGGAGGTGCTCGCTGACGAATGCCTAGGCATTGTCGGGATCATGCAAGGGCATGCTGCAGAAGCAGTCAATCGCTTGGAAAGAGGTTTGGCGATACATGCCGAGACCGGGGACAACTTCGCTGAGCCGTTCAAGCTGGTTTTCCTGGCGAAAGCGTATGCGACGTTGGGAAGGCAGGATGAGGCGTTAACGGCCTTGCAAAGCGCCGAAGAGGCAGTCGAAACCGGAGGAGAACTTTGGGCCCAACCAGAGGTCATTCGAGCCAAAGCCGATCTGCTCGCCGCAGGGCGGGCTGCTGATCCGACTGCCATTGAGGCCTTGTATTGTTCATGCATAGAGCAAGCCCGCGAACAAGGGTTCAAGTCACATGAGTTACGCGGCGCCCTGTCGTTCGCGGAATTCTTGGGCGCAACCGGGCGGCCTCGTGAAGCCGCCCAGGCGCTTATGCAAGCGGCAGAGGGGTTGGACCCAGCCGCTGACAGCAAGGAAGCCGAAATGGCGCGCGCGATTATCGAGGGCCTGTCGAGCTGATCATCCCTCGAATTTGGAGCAAGTGCCAACAAAGTAGCATTCCTTCTTGCTGCAACCAGCAGGACAACGGTGCCGAGGGGCCAAAAACTCCCGGCGGGACAAGACCGGAGTAAAAGATGGCCAACCAAACCAAGAAACTCTCACCAGGGACCGGTCGCAGGCTGTTCATGAAGGGCGTCGCAGCGCAACTTTTGCTCAGCGGTTGTACGGTCTGGCCGCCACGCGCTTCCACTAGGCAACTGCCGATTCGAGCAATCGACCCCCACTGCCATGTTTGGAACGCGTCCGACATGCCGGCTTGGGGTTTCGTCTACTATGTGCTGCTAGGTCACGATGAAGAATTCGGGCACCCCGTAGGGGTGAAGAAAAAGATTTATGACCCATTGGTGGCTTTCTACGTAAACCTCATTTTTGGAAAGGCCACCACTGCCAGAGAAGAGCTAGAATTGCTCAGCGATGAAGGGTTAGAGGCAACAGCAAGGGCTAAGTCGGACGAGGAGTTTGAAGATGATTTGGCAAAAACATTGGATTTCTTTCTCAACCGACCAACCGTGGCATCGCAGTTATATGGCGTCGACGCCCAACCCTTGCGCGATATGATCGTCAAGGATCTCAAACTGACGCCTGACGGTTCCGAGTATAACTCGAGGACAGCTGCGCGCCGCGCGATGCGAAGCCGTTCCGTTCTCTTTGCACCTTTAGTGTTTGTGCGACACATGCGCCAAAACCGGTCGTTTCTGATAAAAGAAATGAACCGGATCTATGGTGGCGAAGCACGTGTAGGATTGTTCACTCCGGCGCTTATCGACATGAAGGCCTGGCTGGCTGGGGAGCCAGGACAGGAGTGCAATCTACCTGTGCGCAGAAACACCTACAGGGGCGATGTGCGTGACGACCAGCGTTCAAAACTGATCGATCAGCTTATTCTTATGGATAAGTTGCAGCAAAAGCGATTTGACACGCCGTTTCACTGTATGGTCCCTTTTGATCCTTGGCGTCAGGCACGGGATAGACAAAAAGGACGCTCAGAACATTCGAAAGGGGATAATCACACTCGGGAAAGCGCGCAGCAGCTTTCTGCGTTGGGCATGGTGCAATGGGCTATTGATTGTCTCGGTTTTGTCGGCGTGAAGATTTATCCGGCAATGGGGTTCAAGCCATTGGAAAACGGTAAATTTGATCTATACCCGTGCCGCGCGATCAAAGAATTTCGACAGTTTCACAAAGAGTTAGATAAATCGCTCGAGGAGCTCTACAGGTGGTGCGTCAATGACGAAAATGACGTACCAATCTTGACCCATGCATGGAACAGTCAGGCTCCGGCCGATGGGCTGGGCAAACGGGCTAATCCAAAATACTGGCGGCCAGTACTCAAAAAGCATGAGTTTTCGAAACTTCGAATTTGTCTTGCGCACAATGTTGGACTTAAGCCGAATAAAAAAGGGGAGCTTCCAAAATGGACACATGAGTTTGGGAAGACAATGAATCTTCCTGATCGAGCTGTTTATGCCGATATCTCTGATTTAGGGGACATCCTGCTTTGGAAGAACAACTTAAGTAAATATGCCAGAGGTTTACGCGATTTCGTCGATGACTATGACGAAGACTGTAACCGGTTAATGTATGGCAGTGACTTCGCTGCTCTAAGCCGAACGCCACGCTACGCGCGGTATCCGGACAGAATGAACGCATTACTTGATGCCGCCGGATTTGACGAAGCGCAAAAGCACCGTTTCTTCCAGAAAAATGCGTTGGATTTTTTGGGTTTGCGCCCAGGCAGGAAAGCCTACGAACGCCTGCGTGAATACTATGCGCGACATGGCCTGAGCTTCGAGCGAATATCGAGCTTTAGTCAGTCAACTAAAACTTGACTGTCCAGCCGTGGATCTTTGTCGATGTCGAAAATGATTGGTCAAGCCTGTTTCCACAGTGTTTTCGTCGCGGCGTTTTGCCAGTTCGCTGGGATCTGGACCCATTGATTTGGTTGCCCTCGACGCGCCGAGATTATCAAAACTCTGAACTTCAGGAGGCGAGATGAGCAACTTGCTTTGGTTGACCGACGAGCAGATGGCTAGATTGAGTCTATACTTCCCAAGGGTCATGGCAAGCCATGCATGGATGAAAGGCACATGGTGCGGGGGTTATCTTCTTCAGTCGCAACGGCAGGAGATGGTCGGACGCTCCGCCCGCCACATACACTTCACGACCGCTGTTAGCGTTGAAAGTAAGTGGCAAACGCCATTGGTCAGAGCGCCGCTGAAAACAGGGTGTGTTTGCCCGGATCATGGAAGGGCTGACCGCCGAGCTTTCCGATCACAAGGCTATCATGATCGATGCAACCTATCTGAAGGCACATCGCACGGCTTCAAGCCTGCGGCAGGAATCCCGACAGGTCGGTGTCACCCTGATGGCGGTAAAGGCTGCACTCCGGACCAATTTCCGCCGATAGGAAAGGAAAGATACAGCGAACGGCGGCAATACGGACTGCAAACGCGGCATTTGGAGTGCAAGCCTAGGGTCCGAAATAGGCCACCAATTGCAAAATGGACTTGCCTCTACTCCCAGCGACAATCGACCCGGGTATTCACCTAGCTCGGCAGGTATTCCTCACTCCAAGACTCGGCGACATCGCGGGATTTGATCATCACTTCGATGGCCTCGCTCGAATAGCCAATTTCACCGAGGATCGTGCGGGTTGAAGTACCGAACTTCTCGGATGGCTCGACGGCAAAAACCTTTGCACGGGTTGGGCGCACCGCGTAGGGATCAAGCTGTGTGACTTCATGCCCGCTGGGGTGATCGGGATATATCGAGAAAGAGTAGCTGCCGTTTTCGGAGCCCGGTGTGCCATCCGCCACGCGTGAATTCCTCGCCCGCAAGGCGTCAAGGTTTTCGCAGATTGCCACGCCGATATCGGCGGCGCGCAGCTTTTCCACCCAATCCGACGCAGGCAGGGATTGGAAAGCCGTCGCCAGATAGGCGGCGCGGTCTTCTTCTGGCAGATCAGGCAAATCCTCCAAGCCTTCGACTTTGCGGAACCTCGGTAGGTCGGCTTCGTAGGCGCTGAGCAGGACGTAGCGACCTGATGCGGTGCTATAGAACCGGGTCAATGCATCATAGCCATTTGCCTCGGGGCCTGATGGCTCGTCAAATAGCCCACGGCCCTTGTAATCAAAAGCAAAGGGGATCTGCAAAAGGCCGCTATTGGAACTGAGCGAGGTGCGCCCGCGCCCAATCCGACCGAAGCGGTATTTTTGATAAAGGGCTGCCGCTACGCCAAGCGCGCCACCAAATCCGCACATAACGTCGATCGTGCCCACATGGGCGTGCTCCTCTGGTCGGTCCATGGCACCACCAAAGCGCAGCATGATGCCGGTTGTCGCCTGAACCAGATCGTCATAGCCGATGTAATCGGTCCGCGTGCCCCGGCGGACACCGCTGAAACAATCGAGCTTGCAGAACAGCGCATCCGGGTTGAGCTTGCGCAGGCTATCGGCATCAAGACCCATTTTCCTGATCTGATTGTCCGGTGCGTTCCAAACGATGACATCAACAGACTTCACAAGGTCTTCGAATACCCGGCGTCCGTGATGCGAGGTGATGTCTGCCAGAACAGAGCGTTTGCCGCGCATTTGCGACATGCCATAGATGACGGTGTTCCAACTGTCATACATCGGCACGGATGGGTCGAGCTTGATCACCTCGGCCCCGAAGCGTGCCAGATAGCTGGCCGAATGCGGGCCCGCGATCACATTGCACAGGTCCAGAACCCGCACGCCAGACAGCCAGCCTTCTTTGGCGGCTGTGTCACAAGGGGCTGGGATCTCGGTGCGGTGTTTCTGCAAAAGTTTCAGCGCTTCGTCGAAGTCGACCCATCGGCGGGGCTCGGGCTGCAATGCCTCTTCACCGCTTTCTTCCATCCAAACCACCGGGCCGGGTTGCGTCATGTCCCCGTAGATCGGGTCGTGAACGTCGATCATCAGCCCCGAGGTCTCGGCATATTCGTCGTGAATCCATTCCTGCAGCCAGCGCTGCGGCGCGCCGGGGATCAGCCCACGGCCGAACATTTTCTTCCACTCGTGCGATGTGCGGGTCATGAAGACCTCTTTCATCCGCGCGGCGATCTTGTCGGCCCAGAACTTCGGCATCGGATAAACACCCAGCGAGGTGTCGTGTGTCCATTCCGACCATGGTTTGTATGTGTCTTCTTCCGATGTCAGCCCGTCCGCGACCAATTCGTCATAAATGCCGAGCACTTCCAGACAGCGGCGGGCGTGGTTCTTATGGCTGGGGCAGACCACGTAGAACATGCGCCCGTCCTTGCACATGTAGCTGCGGAAGAACGGGTCCAGCAGCTCCTGCAGATCTTCATATGCAACATTCATCGGCAGGCCTTCGATGCGCCGGCGTTCAATCTCGACCTCGCGCTGGGTCAGATAGCGCTCGGGCATGTTTTCAACCTTGATCGAGTTGTAGCAGAGCCCCTCCATCACGGCGGCTGCCAAGGGAACTTCGATCTGGTCGCCAAGGCCAGTCACCTGACGGGACTGCAATGCCAATACCGTGGCAGAAGCCGCGATTTGCGAGGCGTAGGCTGAGGCAAGCGGCAGGGGAGAAAATGACGGGTTCAGCCCCATCAGAACCCGATTCAGCCCCATGTCGGTAAACACGCCCGAACTTGCCGCGACGATGCTTTCATAGGCACGCAACTCGCGCCGTTCTTCGTCGTTCGAGGCAAAACCGGGGATTGAGATCGTGATCAGCTCGGGCCTTTCGTCACGCATTGCCGCAAAGTCTATTCCAAGCGCGGCCAGTTTCCCGGGGCGGAAGTTCTCGACGATGATATCGGCCTCGGCGCAGAGCGTCTTGGCCCTGTCCAACCCCTCTGGTGTCTTGAGGTCCAGATTTACGATCACCTTGTTTCGGTTCAGAGCAGCATTAGCCGGGCTGTCCCACATCGGGCCATCAGGTGGGTCGATATGAACCACGGTTGCGCCCAGATCGCCTAGCAACATCGCAACAGCAGGGCCCGCGATGTACTGACCGAAATCGACGACCTTCACGCCGGTTAGCGGAAGATTGGAAAACGAATTGCGCATGGGTCCTCCCGGAAACTCTTATACCCGCATGTCGACGTGTCTTATTGGCCCGCCAGCATCCAGCCTGCGGCCTTTTCTGCGATCATGATCGTGGGTGAGTTGGTGTTGCCACTTGTGATCTCTGGCATGACAGAGGCATCGACCACGCGCAGGCCGGCCACGCCCTTCATGCGCAGATGCGGATCGAGAACGGCGGTTTCATCGTCCTCGCGGCCCATCTTGATCGTACCAACTGGGTGAAAGATCGTGCTGGCAATGTCGCCTGCCAACCGGGCCAGTTCCTCATCGGTTTGATATTGGATGCCCGGTTTGAATTCTTCTGGCTCGTAAGCTTCCATAGCGGGCTGAGCCATGATTTCGCGCACCTGCCGCAGGCTTTGGGCGGCCACTTTCCGATCTTCGTCTGTGTCCAGATAATTGGGCGTGATCTGGGGCGGCTGACGGAAATCCCAAGACGCGATGCGGACATGCCCACGGCTGGTCGGGTTCAGGTTGCAAACACTGACGGTGATAGCGGGGAAATCATGCAGGTCTTCACCAAACGCCTCAAGGCTCAGCGGCTGGACATGGTATTCGAGATTGGCGTGCGGGCGCGTCGGATCCGAACGGGTGAAAGCACCCAACTGGCTGGGCGACATGCTCATCGGGCCCGAGCGTTTCAGCACATATTCCAGACCGATCTTGGCCTTACCTACAAGGGAATTGGCCAAGGTGTTCAGCGTCTTGGTGCCCTTGACCTTGTAAACCGCACGGATTTGCAGGTGATCCTGCAGATTTTCGCCCACATAGGGCGCATCCATCACCACATCTATCCCATGCTCTTTTAAAAGGGCCGCCGGACCAATCCCCGACAGTTGCAGGATTTGCGGTGAGTTCACGGCACCAGCCGACAGGACCACCTCTTTTGAGGTCGCGACCGCAATGGGTTGTCCTTTGTGGTGAACGACCGCTCCGGTGCAATGCAATCGACCGTCTTCGCCTTTTTCAAAGGTCAGCTTCTCGACCTGCGCCTCGGTCCATATTGTCAGGTTCTGACGCGACTTGGCGGGGCGCAGAAACGCCTTGGAGGTATTCCATCGCCACCCCGCGCGCTGGTTGACGTCGAAATAGCCCACCCCGGCATTGTCGCCTGCGTTGAAATCATCGGTCTTTGGAATGCCGTTTTCGACCGCAGCATCGGCAAAACTGTCCAGAACATCCCAGCGCAGACGCTGTTTTTCGACCCGCCATTCACCGCCATGTCCATGCAGGTCGGAAAACCGGCTGTTGTCGCCGGTGTGCGGGTCGGCGCCATCGTCCAGCTTGTAGTGGTTCTCATGAGCCTTAAAGTCGGCCAGCGAGTTTTCCCAACTCCAGGCCTCTTCACCGGTAAGCTTGGCCCAGTTGTCATAGTCGCGGGCTTGGCCCCGCATATAGATCATCCCGTTGATCGAGGAGCACCCGCCGAGCGTCTTCCCGCGCGGGTAAAGCAGGCTGCGTCCGTTCAAACCTTTGGCTGGCTGGGTCTTGTACATCCAGTCTGCGCGCGGGTTGCCAATGCAGTAGAGATAGCCAACCGGGATGTGTATCCACGGATAGGTATCGGGCTTGCCCGCCTCAAGCAGCAATACCCGGTTCTTCGGGTCAGCACTCAGCCTGTTGGCCATCAGGCATCCGGCTGATCCGCCACCAATCACGATATAGTCGAACCTGTTAGCGCCGTCAGACATGTTCGTCTTCCACCTGTTCTGTCGTTTCGTTGCCAACTGCGCCGCGGGCGAAGCGATGAACCGTCCTGGTTCGTGCTGACCTAAGGCAAGCCGGTTTTGATGATTTCTGAAGCGCGCTTACAGAAAAAGCTAATGACAATTCGCACAATGCCATATTAGTAAATTTTATATGGACCGGTTTTCGAACATTAACACCATTCTGGCCTTTGTGACGGTGGCTCGTGAAGGCAGCGTTTCACGCGCAGCCGAGGTGTTGAACCTGACCCAACCGGCCATCAGCCATCAGATCAAGCGTCTTGGTGAAGAGACGGGGCTTACGCTGTTCAACCGAACGCCGACCGGGTTGCAGATTACCCATGACGGAGCGGCGGTCCTAGCGAAGGCGCAAAGAGTTCTCGATGCAGTCAGTGACTTCCACCGCAGCGCCCGCCAGCGCGTCGGTCGCCTGAGTGGAAAACTGACAATCGGCACGATCGTCGACCCGGAGTTCATTCGGTTGGGCCGTCTGTTGGCACATCTGCGCGCCGAGCATCCGGGCATCGAAACCGAACTGGTACATGGGGTCAGCGGAGACATCCTGACATGGCTCAGGCGGGGTCGGGTCGATGCGGGGTTCTACCTGTGTGGACCCGATGACCTTTCCAGCATCGAGTTGGACGGAGGCGATCCGGTGCACGCCATAAAGCTGGCCGATTTCACCTATCGCGTGATCGGGCCTGCTGGTTGGCAGAAGCAGGTGGAAAGCTCCGACTGGTCTTCGCTTGCAGCCCTGCCTTGGATTGGCACCCCCGAAGCCTCTGTCCACCATCGCCTTCTGGCCAAGGTTTTCGAAAGTCAGGACAGCCGCCCGAACGTGGTCGCCTTGGTGGATCAAGAAGCTTCGATGCTTGAAATGGTAAGATCCGGCATTGGCCTGAGCCTCTGCCGCGACTCCATCGCGCTCCATCAAAAACAATCCTTCGGACTTGCCGTCTGCAATTCTGTGTCGGTTCCTGCTTGCCTGTGTTTCGTGGCGTTAGAACGGCACAAGGATAGCCCGATGATAGCTGAGACATTCGACCTGCTGCACCGGTCCTGGTGAACTGGTTTTCAGAAGCGGCACAATGACTGACGTTGAAGCTGTGGCGGTTATCGAACCGCCCTGATCAGATGAAAGACCTTTTAGTCGCAAAAAAGGCAACACCTCGCCATTTTCGCCTCACGTCTTTCATCCAGCGCCTAGGCTGGCTTTCTGTTCAGACGGCGAAGCCGCCTGTTCTCGGTAGGCTACCGCGTGGTGAACGTGGGAGTGGGGCGAGGCAACGCTATTCTAGAATGGTGGTGCGGCGCGCAGGCGCAGCTTAAGAGAGGGTGCAGTTTGTTAGGGTCGCCCGTGGGGGAAGTCAGCGCCTTAACCACAAACAGAAGAACGTGGTACTGTTCCACGCTGGATCAATCCCCCAGCGGCTGCGGGCCTGTTCGTCCGTGATAGGCAGTCAGCGACGCCCGGATCCGCCGCAGGTTCTCTTTGGTCTCGTCCGTCATCTCTTGCGCCACGGTCATTGCCAGTGCATCGACGATGGCAAGATGGGCGTATCGGGACGCAGTTGGTTTGTAGATGTCGCTGTCTTCCGGCAGGTCGGTCAGCAGGGCGATCTTTGAGGCATTGGCCAGTCGCGTATTTGGCCGTGTGATGCAGATCGTTGTTGCCCCGTAACCGTTGGCGACTTCGGCTGCGGCGACGATGGCGTCCGCTTCGCCGCTGGCTGAGACCAGAAAAAGCACATCCTCGCCCCGCAGTGACGCGGCGCGCATCTGCAGGACATAGCTGTCATTGGTGAAGAACGACGGGATACCCAGCCGGAAAAACCGGTTGGACGCTTCCTGCGCAACAAAGGACGACCCGCCGCCGATGCCGGAAAACAGGATCTGGCGCTTGTCCAGACAGGCGTCTCGGGCCGCTTCCAATGCGTTTGTATCGACCTGACGGCGCATGGTCTCCATGGTAGCGAACATGGCACCAAGTACCTGATCGATGGCGGTATCCGCGTCCGATCCTGCGTTGCCGGGATTGCCAAACAGGTATTGCGCGCTGACCGCGATGTTCTGCGCAAGGCGCAACTTGAAATCCCGAAACCCTTCGCAACCAAGGCTACGGCAGAACCGGACGACCGTTGGCTTGCTGACCGCGCATTGCTCGGCCAGATCGCCAATCGCCATGGCGCTGATGTCGTTCAGGTGCTCTTTGACATAGTCCGCGACCTTCTGTTCCTGAACGGCCAGCTTGATCTGACCGCTGTGCAGGGCCGAGATCAAATCCACAGCGCCCGAGCGCCCTTTGTGGGGCGGGAATTCGTTCTGGCCGGAGGGTTGGTCGTCGTTCGGCACGGTTTGGCCTTTCTGCATTTTCATGAAACTTAGTTACACAATTTCTTGTGAGCAAACAAGAAATGCCGGGAAATTGGGGAATGTATAGCAAAATGTCGTAACTCAGTAACATTTTTTCGTTGATTTGACGTCGATTCCCGCGCAAAATGAAACTAAGTTACAGATTCGCGATCTTGGGAGGGATGCGAATGTCCAACTGGTTTGCTGGCGCAAGCGCGCGGATAAACTCTGTCATCGAGGGGATCGTTGCCGCGCTGATGCTGGCCCTGGTTCTGGATGTCTGGCTGGGTGTCATCGACCGCTATTACTTTCACTGGCAATTGCCGTGGCCCGAGGTGTTGGCGCGATACCTGATGATCTGGGCGGCGCTGCTGGCGGTGTCCTCGGGGATTGCGCGGCGCGATCACATCGGGCTTACGGCGTTTGTCATGGTGCTGCCGCGCCCGGTTCGACGCCTTTTGTTGATCGTGATGGACATTCTGGCGCTGGCCCTGTTCCTGTATGTCGCCTGGTTCGGCATCAGCTTTGCCCAAAGCGGAGCGCCGAGGCAGGCCATGATCTTCGGCGCAAGCCTTGCCCCGTTCTATGCAGCCATTCCCGTGGCGGCGGCCTTGTCGGCGGTGCAACTGGTGCTGGTCCTGTTTCGGGATCTGGGTACTCAGATCGACGAACCACCTTTTCCCCATGAGGTGGAGGATATGTCGTGATCGTCGCCGTCACATTCGTCGCCCTCATCCTGTTTGGAATGCCCATCGGGTTCGCCATTGGCCTGGCCGGAGTCGTTGGCCTGATCGACGTGGGCGGAACCCAGTTTCTGGCAATCGGGCCCAGCAAGGTCTTCAACGGGCTCAACATCTTTCCCTTTCTCGCCATGCCGTTCTTCATTCTGGCGGGCGAGATCATGAACGATATCGGGATCACCAGCCGCCTTGTAAAGCTGGCGCAGGTTCTGGTGGGCCGGTTTCGCGGCGGGCTGGCCCACACGAACATGCTGGCATCGGTGTTTTTCGCGGGGCTGACAGGCTCGGCCACGGCGGATGCGGCGGCCTTTGGCCGGACGCTGGTGCCTGCCATGGTGAAAGAGGGTTACAGGCGCGACTACGCCTGCGCCGTCACGGCAGCGGGGTCGATCATCGGCCCGACCATTCCGCCCTCGGGGCTGATGGTGGTCTATGGCTCGCTGATGGGTGTGTCGATTGCCGGTCTGTTCGCCGCTGGTGTCTTACCCGGACTGGTCATCTGCCTAGTGTGCATGGCCGTCATCGCCATCGGCGGCAAGCGCGAGAACCTGCCCAAAGCCCTGCGCGGTGCCACCCCGCGCGAAGTCTGGGAGACATTCGTATCTTCGCTGACGGCTCTGGCGATGCCCGTGATCATTCTGGGCGGTATTTTGGGCGGTATCGTCACACCAACCGAAGCGGCCTCGATCGCCGTCGCCTACGCACTGTTCATCGGTATCTTCGTGTACCGGACGCTGACGTTCAAAGGCTTCTACCGGATGCTGGTGCGCACGGCGCGTATCACCGGTGTGATCTTCGTCATCATCGCCTTTGCGGGCATTCTGGGCTGGTGGATGAGCTTTGAGCGCATCCCGCAACTGATCGCCGAAACCGTTCTGGGCCTGTCCGACAACCGGTATGCCGTCATCGCCATCATCATCGGGCTGTTGCTGATCGTCGGCATGGTGATGGATATCACCGCGATCCTGATCATCCTCGCCCCGGTTCTGGTGCCGCTGACACAGCAGGTCGGGCTCGAGCCGATCCATGCCGGGATCATTTTCGTGCTGGCCCTGAATATCTCGCTGATGACGCCACCTGTGGGGGCCTGCCTGTTCGTGTTGTCCTCGGTCACGGGTGAACGGCTGGAACGGATATCGCTGAAACTCTTCCCGTTTCTGATCGCGGAAATTGGCATCCTCTTTGTCTTTGCCTTCTGGGAAGACGCGGCCCTGTGGCTGCCCCGGATGTTGGGCTTTGCCCAGTGACGAACTCATCAAAACCAAACCAACAGGAGAAGTAACATGAAGAAACTGCTCACAACCGTCGCGATGACAGCGACCATGATGGCCAGCACGGCGCTGGCCGAAGGTGGTGTCATCAAGTTCGGCCATGACAACAAGACCGACCCGTTTGAAAATCCGGCACATGCCTGTACGGCCGTGTTTTCGAACCTTGTAACCTCGGGCACCAATGGCAGCGTGTCGGTTGAGGTCTTCGGCTCGAACCAGCTGGGATCAGCGGCCGAGCATGTGCAGCAGGTGCGCGACGGGATCATTCAGGCGACGCTGACCTCGACCGGTGCGTTGGCCAGTTACTATCCGCGCATCGATGTGCTGAACCTGCCTTTTGCCTTCAACGGCAACGCCGCGACCTATGAGGTTTTCGATGGCGAATTCGGCGAAGCTCTGGCCGCCGATATCGAGGCCGAACTGGGCGATGTTGTCGTGCTGGGTTTCCCGGATACCGGCGGTTTCTTTGCCGTCACCAACTCGCAACGGCCGATCGCGGACCTGAAGGATTTCGACGGCATCCGCATCCGCACCATGACCCTGCCGTCGCATCAGAAGATCGTGCAGGCGCTGGGGGCCGAGGCTTATCCGCTGTCCTGGGGCGAGGTCTATTCCGGGCTTCAGACCGGCGTGATCGACGGGCAGATGAACCCGGTTCCGATCATCTCTTTCGCCAACTTCGCCGAGGTGCAGCAATACCTGACGCTGACCAACCACCTGTTCTCGCCCTATACTTTCATGATCAACCGCGCCTTCTTTGAAAGCCTGTCCGAGGCTGAACAGGCCACGATCCGCACCGCCGCCGAAAACTGCGTCACCGCCAGCCGTGGCCTGTCGCGCATCATCGAAGCGTCGGATCGCGGGCTTGCGGGGCTGATGGACCAGATTCAGGTGACCGCGCTGAATGACGAACAGCGCGCCGCGATGGCTGCAGCAACGCAGCCCGCGTTCGAGGCGCATGTTCAGGAGAATCTCGACGAAAAGGCCAATGAACTGCTGACCAGCTTCAAGGCCGCGGTCGATGGCGCCAACAGCGCCTCGTATCTCGACTGATCCTCCCAGACTGCCGGAGACAACCGGCAGCACCTTACGTCGGAGGCCGCGATACGGCCTCCGACCTCACCAGCGAATTGGAATGAACATGCGCGTCTTTTGTGCGTCCCTTGCGACCGAAACAAATACGTTTTCCCCCCTGCGCACGGATTTCTCCGATTTTGAGCAGAGCTTTTACGCACCACCCGGCCAGCACCCCGAGACGCCAACCCTGTGCAGTGCCGTGTTCCCGGCATTGCGGAAACGGGCGCAATCCGGTGGGCTGGAGCTGATCGAAGGCACCGCCACCTGGGCCGAGCCGGGCGGTTTGCTGAACAAGGAAACATGGCAGCGGCTAAAGCAGGAAGTGCTGGATCAGGTCACAGCCGCACTGCCGTTGGATGGAGTTGTTCTGGGGCTGCATGGCGCGATGATCGCCGAAGGGTGTCTGGATTGCGAAGGTGTGCTGATCGAAGCCATTCGGGACATTGTCGGGCCGGACACGGTTATCGGCACCAGTTTCGACCCGCACAGCCATCTCAGCCGGAAGCGGGTCGAGAATGCGGATGTCATCACCGTGTTCAAGGAATTTCCCCACACCGATTTTGTCGAAGCGGGCGAGGCCTGCGTCGATCTGACTCTGCGCGCGATCAAGGGCAAAATCCGGCCCGTCATCTCGGTGTTTGACGTCCGGATGCTGGATGTCCTGCCAACCAGTCAGGAACCCATGCGCAGTTTCGTGGACCGGATCAAGCAGATGGAGACCGAAGGCGAGGTTCTGTCGGCCTCGGTCATTCATGGCTTCATGGCCGGGGACTCGCCGGATTTGGGCGCCAAGATCATCGTGCTGACCGACAATAACCCGTCCAAGGCAGATCGCATCGCCCACAATCTGGGGGCAGAGCTGTTTTCCTTTCGGGGCCAGACCAAACCCGACTACCTAACCCCTGCCGAGGCCCTGTCCAAAGCGGCACAGGCCCCGCGCGGTCCTGTCGTTGTGGCCGATGTCTGGGACAACCCCGGCGGCGGCGTGGCAGGCGATTCAACCCTGATCCTGGAACAGGCCATCGCACGCAATATGACCTCGATCGCTTTTGGCACGATCTGGGACCCGATGGCCGTGCGCCTGTGTCATGCCGCAGGTGAAGGCGCGGAGTTCGATCTGCGCTTTGGCGGGAAAACCTCGGCGTTGGCTGGCAACCCAATCGACGCCACGGTCAAGGTCCTGCGCAACCAGCGTAACGCAGTGCAAAGCTTTGGCGCATCCGTTGTTCCGATGGGCGATTGTTCGGTCATTCAACTGGGCGGGATTCAGGTCGTTCTGAATTCGAACCGCAGTCAGGCATTCTCGCCCGATCTGTTCACCAATCTGGGCATCGACATCTCGCAAAAGAAGGTGCTGGTGGTGAAATCGACAAACCATTTCCACGGCGCGTTTTCCGACGTCGCAAGTGAAATCATCTATGCCGCCGTCGAAGGCCCCTATCCGAATGATCCAACCAAAACGCCGTATAAGAACCTCACACGCGCGATCTGGCCCATTGTCGAAGACCCCCACAAGGAGGCCGCAGAATGATCTTTCCCGAAATCGACACTCCGGCGGTTCTGATTGATCTGGACATCGCCGAGGCCAATATCGAGCGCTTTCAGGCCCATTGCGCCAAACATGGGCTGGCCGTGCGACCCCATATCAAAACGCATAAGCTGCCATTGCTGGCCAAACGGCAAATGCAGGCCGGGGCCATTGGCATCACTTGCCAGAAGGTCAGCGAGGCCGAGGCGATGATTAGTGAGGGTGACATCGACGATGTGTTGATCACCTACAACATCCTCGGCGATATGAAACTGTCCCGCCTGCGTGCGCTGGCCGAGAAGACGCGCCTGACCGTTGTGGCCGACAACACGGAAACGGTAGACGGGCTGTCGCGGTTCTTTGCGGACGCGGCTGAGCCTTTGGGCGTGCTGGTGGAATGCGACACGGGTGCCGCGCGCTGCGGCGTGACTTCGCCCACGCAGGCGTGTGAACTGGCCCGATACATCGGGGGCAAGCCCGGCCTGACATTCCGAGGTCTCATGACCTATCCGCCGGTTGGGCAGGAAGGCGCGGTTCAGAACTGGCTCAGCACCGCAAAAACCCGGATCGAACAGGCCGGGCTGACGGTCAGCGTGATCTCGAACGGCGGCTCTCCGGGCATGTGGCAGGCGCAGGATGTACCGATTGCGACCGAGTACCGGATCGGCACCTATGTCTACAATGACCGCTCGTTGCAGGCGCGGGGTATCTGTACGTGGGATGAGTGCGCCCTGAGCGTTCTGACCACTGTGATCTCGGTTCCCGCCCCTGACCGCGCCGTGATCGATGCCGGGTCCAAAGTGCTGACATCCGATCTGCTGGGGCTGGAGGGGCACGGGTATGTTTTGGGCCGACCAGACATTCTGGTTCAGGGCCTGTCGGAAGAGCACGGCGTTTTAAAGGCCGACAAGATCAACCTCAAGGTCGGCGACCGTCTTCGGATCATTCCAAACCACGCCTGCGTGGTGACCAATATGGTAGATCAGGTCGAAACCGTTCGCGGCAACAGCCAACTTGGCCCTTTGCCGGTCGTCGCGCGGGGGAAAGTGCAGTGATGCGTTGGGAATGGCGGCGCGATGAGTGACCTGATTTGTCTGGGTGAGCCCCTGTTTGAACTGAACGCCCACCCGGACGGCACCTTCCAAAGCGGCTTTGGCGGCGATGTCTCGAACGTGGCGGTCGCCGCGGCCAGACAGGGCGCAAAAAGCGCACTGATCTCGCGCGTTGGGGCTGATCACTTTGGCGAGCAACTGAGGGGCTTATGGTCGCACGAGGGGGTGGATCATACCCATGTCGCACAGGTTCCCGACGGCGAGACCGGTATGTACTTTGTCTTCCATGACGAGGGCGGACACCGGTTCGTCTATCGCAGAAAGGGTTCTGCCGCGAGCCGGATGACCCCGCGCGACGTGCCCGAGGAAACCATCGCAAATGCCGGGATGTTCTACACCTCCGGCATCAGTCTCGGGGTGAGCGACGACCTGCGCGCGGCAACGCAGTACGCGATCCACACAGCGCGCACCGCCGGGGTTCCCGTTGCCATCGATCCCAATCTGCGCACCGCCCTGTGGTCGCTGGAACAGGCCCGCGCGGTCACGCATGACGCAATGCGAAACTGCCAAATCGCGTTACCCGGACTGGACGACGCACGGCAATTGACGGGTCTTCACAGCCCCGAGGACATCATCGGTTTCTACCATGATCTGGGGGCTGAAATCGTAGCCCTTACGCTGGGGTCGGACGGCGTCGCACTGTCACAAGGCGGCGGTATCCACAGCTTGCCCGGATTAAAGGTCGATGCCGTGGATGCCACCGGTGCCGGTGACTGTTTCAACGGCATTTTCCTGTCCTCCTACCTGCGCACGAGGAACGCACTGACATCCGCCGAGCTTGCCAACCGCGGCGCGGCGCTGTCGACCACGGGCTTTGGCGCCGTCGCCCCCATCCCTTACCCAAACGAGTTAACAGAAGGAAAAACCTGAATGTCTGAGAAAAAGATCCAACGCCTGGGCGATGACAAAACCGGAGCAGGCGGCCAGCCCTTGCCCTTTGCGCCCGCGGTACGTGCCGGAGATTTCGTGTTCATCTCAGGCCAGGTCGCGATGAAGGAAAACGGCGAAATCGAACCTGGCGGCATCGAGGCGCAAACCCGAAGAACCATGGAAAACCTGATCGCCGCTCTGGCACTTGCCGATTGTACGCTGGACGATATCGCCAAGGTCGGCGTCTGGCTGGACGATCCACGTGACTTCTGGACCTTCAACAAGGTCTACGCGAGCTATTTCCCCAACGGAGGCCCGGCCCGATCCACTGTCCGCTCGCAAATCATGGTCGATGCGAAAGTCGAGATCGACGCGGTTGTTTATAAGCCGGTTGGGTGATCCGTAGACGGGCCAGATTGCAGGAAGCCGACGTTCACAATACCTTCGCTACTTTGGCGTCAAACTTGAAGATGCACTTGCAATCGCAAAAGCGATTGAAATTTCGCCAAACATGGATGAGCATTGGCACAAGAAACTGGGCGCGTCTGAACGCGCCCAGTTTCGTCAAGTCGCGACGTGCGACACGTCTTTGTCAGGCGAGTATATGTCCAAGATGTTCCAGTGCCCGGTCGTTGGCGTCGGGTTGTTGATCATTGGCACGTCGAGCACGGTTGGCTTGCCGCTCGCGATTGCCGCTTCCAACGCGGGCAACAACTCATCAGCCGCGCTCAGCCTATGCCCTTCCGCACCATAGGCCCGCGCGATCTCGGCATAGCCCGGTCCGTTGGCGGGCGCTTCGGCTGATCCGGGGAAGGTTGTTCCATAGGTCAGACCGTAATGCGCCTTTTGCAGACCTGCGATGGTGCCGAAGGCGTTGTTGTTCATCACCAGCCAGATGATGCCCAGATCAAGTTCGACCGCCGTCGCCAGCATCGAGGGGTTTTGACCGAAACCACCATCACCAACCAGGCTGATCACCACGCGATCGGGTGCTGCCAGTTTCGCGCCGATCGCGCCCGGAGGGCCAAAACCCATCGTGGCGAACCCGCCCGGCGTCAGTATTGAACCGGGTGTCAGGATATCGAATTGCTGCCCGACACCGTTCTTGTTCCACCCAACGTCCGTGGTGATGATGGCATCCTCAGGCAGTGCCTTGCGGGTATCTGCCAGAATACGCTCGGGCATCATCGGAAAGGCCGATGAAGTCGCCATTTCCACGTTGCGCGCTTTGAAATCTGTTCGGAAGTCAGCGATCTTCTGTTCCAGCGCGGGGCGGTTGAAGCCGTCGGGATACATCTCGCGGGCAACGCGGGTCAGAACGCGCAGTGCGGCTTTGGCATCTGCGACCACACCGATCTCGGTGGGATAATTACGGCCGATTTCCTGCGGTTCGATGTCGATATGAATAACCTTTGAGCCGGGAATGTTGAACGTATAGCCGGGATACCAGCTGGAACAATCGGCCTCTTTGAACCGGGTGCCCACGGCAAAGATGTAGTCGGCATTCAGGCAGGACTGGTTGACCAGTTGGGTGCCCCAAAACCCGGTCATGCCCAGCACAAGCGGATGATCATCCCGCAATGCGCCCTTGCCCATTAAGGAATGCGCGACGGGCAGGCCCATATGTTCGACAAACTCGCGCAACTCCTCACTGGCCTGCGCCAGAAGGATACCGCCGCCGACATAGGCAACCGGGTTTTCGGCCTTCGCCAGTGCTTCGACGATCTCTCGCGCTGTTTCATCGTCAATCGACGGTTTCTTGAGCGCGCGCGTGTTGTCGCAGATACGGTCGAAACTGTCCGATGGGATCACCTCGGAGAAGATGTCCATCGGCACATTGACCAGCACCGGCCCGGGCTGGCCGCTTTCGGCCAGATGGAACGCCTTTTCCAAGATTTCCGCCATCAGGTCCGCGCGATCCACCCGCCAAGCACGTTTGACGAAGGGGCGATAAATCTCCCACTGGGCGGCGTCTGCGTGCAGGTTCACCTCTTGATGCGGATGCTTGCCGTAGTAATGCGTGGGAATGTCGCCTGCGATCACGACCATCGGAATACAGTCCAACGCGGCATTGGCGACCCCGGTGGCACAGTTTGTCAAACCTGGGGAGAGGTGTGACAAAACCACCGAGGCCTTGCCCGTCACGCGGGCATATGCATCGGCCGCGTGGCTGGCGATTTGTTCATGGCGCACCGTGACGAAATCAATCGGGCTTTCGGCCAAAGCGGCCAGAACCGCGATGTTTGTATGGCCACAAAGCCCGAACACATGCTTGACGTCACGGCGTTCGAGGAAATCAACGATATGCTCGGCGACGGTTTTGCCGTCCAGTTTTGCCCCGTCCATCACGCGACCTCCTGTCCGTAGAACTCACCGAACAGGTCCGGTTCCGAGGGGCGATCCTCGGGGATCGGACGGCTGACCCAGGTGTAGTTCATCATGTGTTTCATGGTGACGTTTTCATTGGTGATGTTGCCGCCCCAGATGCCGCAGCCCAGGCTGCTGGTCATGGGCATGCCATTGGTCCATGCACCAGCGTTGGCCTTGGACTGAGGCTGTCGAACCATCATGCGGCTGACCGGAGCCAGACGCGCCAACCGATCGATGTGATCGTCATTGTGGCTGTAGATGCCGCAGGAATGGCCCTTGCCCCCGGTGTTGTAGATTTGGCTGACTGTGTCCAGCGCGTCATCGAACGTGTCGAAATGGTACAGCGCCATCAGAGTGGTCAGTTTTTCCTTGGAGAACTTGTGCTGCGGCCCAATTTGCCCCTGATTTTCAACCATCAGAAACTTGCGATCTTCGGGGATGCTAAAACCGGCGACCTTGGCCGTTTGCTGAGGTGGGCAGGCGATGGTCGGGAATGTACGGTTTCCCTTTTCATCCCACATGGCTGCTTCGAGCATGGCCTTCTCTTCGTCCGAACACAGGTACCCGCCCTCGGCTTGAAGCGCCTTGACCATTTCGTCGTAAACCGAGCGCTGGATGATGATGTTGCCGTCGGCCGAGCAGCCCGACCCAAAGTCGGAGGTCTTTGAAATACGAGTGTTCTGCGCCGCGATGTCCAGATCGGCTGTCTCATCGATGACGATGGAGGAATTGCCCGCGCCGACGCCATAGGCCGGACGTCCGGAACTGTAGGCCGCTTTGACCATGGGCTTACCGCCCGTTGCCAGAGTCAGGTCGCAAATCTCCATCAGATGTTGCGTCAATGGGATCGACGGTTTGCGAATGGATTGAAACAGGTCTTCGGGCGCGCCTGCTGCTCGACAGGCTGCGCGCATGACCTCGACCATTTCAAAGGTGGTGTGGGCGGTTCGTGGGTGTGGGCTGAAGATGACCGCATTCCGGGCATTCGCGGCGGACACGCCAGTCACCGGCGGTGTCATCGCCGGGTTGGTCATGGGGATCAGGGATGCGATCACACCGGCGGGTTTGGCGTATTTCACCAGCCCTTTTTCTTCGTCGACTTCGACGATCCCGGTCGACGGCGTGCGCAAGACATCACGCAGTACCATATGGATTTTGAACCGTTTCGCAGGGCGTCCTTCACGATCTCCGATACCGCCTTCGTCCACGCCCTGCTGGGCCAGACGGGTAAAGGTCTTCTCGTTCCCCGCATACCACGCAATGGCCTGAGACAGGCGGTCCAGCCTGTCCTGATCCCAATCCTCGATCTCGGCCATGGCAGCGCGGGCGCGTGCCAGCATGTCGCCCGCCATGTTGCGGTCGTTTTCAGTGAGCTCTTTGCCCATGGTGATCCTCTTGGTGTTTTAGAATGGCTGCAACGGGCATACGGCGCTGTGACCGCGCCGCACCGAATGTTCGCTTGGCGTGGCTGAGACAGCGACGCGCGTGTTCTTCATATCCCAACTCGGCAACGCGGCTTTGGTTGGGCAGTTCGATGGAATAGTCTACGGGTGGCATCCGTTCGATGATGCCGGTGAAATCGATCCATCCCTCTCCGGGATAAAGCCGCGCATCACGGGCCAGCTGGATCATGCCCTCGCGCGTATCGGCGATGCCGGGCAGGCAGTCTGAGATATGCAGGAAGTGAAACAGGTCTGAGGGGACGTGCAAGAGCTCTCCCAAATCCACACGGCTGAGGTGCAGATAGAGTGTATCGACCAGAATACCGCCATTGGGCTGATCGGAAGCGCGGACAATATCCAGCGCCTCATCCAAGGTGCGCAGGCGGGAAAAGCTGGGAAACTCAAGGTCCACCGTCAGCCCGTAGGGCGCGGCCAGTTCGCAGGTTTCGGAATAGGCGTCGATCAGAAAGTCACGATCATCGCGGGTGTTGGTCCACGCGCTCATGATCATGCGCTTGGCGCCCAGTTCCCCGCCGATCTCCAGAGAAGGCTCAAAACTGCGTGGGTCAACATCTTCGGTGATGCGCGCAATCTCGATATCCAGAACCTTCAGGCCAGTGGTAGAAAGAGCGGTTTTGGTGGCCTGCACCTGCGCCTTGTCGATCGGGGATTGAGTGAATTCACCAGGCACATGCATCGGAATGAACCGGGGGCTGACGGCATCGTACCCGGCCCGCGCGGCGATATAGACCAGCTCGGGCGGCGTACATCCAATCAGCGTCAGATGCGCCAAGGAATAGAGAGAGGGGCCTGCGCCAGCCTCTTCGGGTTTCACCATGAACGACAGCTCCACGTGTCTGCGAATCTCAAATTCATCACATGTAGTAAAAAATATCTGATATTTTTAAAAATATCAACTTTTAATGCTGGGCAGGAGATGGAAACGCCCGGACAACGGCCCGGGCGTGTTTGATCTTCGTGCTGGCAGGACTTTAGACGGTGACCCAGTCGCCTCCGGACTGGTGTGAGCGCACAGAGGCATCAATGAATCGGACGCCATCCGCGCCTTGACCGACACCGGGATATGTCAGCCAATCGGCCGGAACGGTGACACCATCCCGGCGCGCGGCCACGGCCATGGCAAATTCCGTATAAAGGTTGGCCCAGGCTTCGATAATCCCTTCGGGGAAGCCGCGCGCAGTACGGACCAGACGTTCCGCGCCGGGGCCAATACCGTGCCCGTGACCTCGGCTGATGATACGGTCCGGCTCTCCGAACCGATTGAACTTCAGCTGTTCCGAGTTCTCAAGGTCCCACTCCAAGCCCCCTTCGCTGCCGAAGACCCGCAACCGCAACCCGCCCCGGTTTCCGGGGGCAAGGCGCGTTGCCATCAATGTTCCCGGAACCTCGTTTTGATAGCGGGTGAACATGAACACCGTGTCTTCCAAAGGCTTTGGCGCACCGCAGACATGGAACTCGGCCCGCAGATCGGTCATGGGCAGGCCCGAGACAAAACTAGCAAGATGCGCGGCATGGGTGCCGATATCGCCGACACAGCTGGTCGGACCAGAAATCTTTGGGTCCAGCCGCCATTTCACATGGGGCGCATCGGCCACATCTTCGGGCGTCATCCAGTCTTGCATGAACTCAACAAGGATTTGGTTGATCTTGCCGATGCCGCCTTCGGCCACGATTTGCTTGGCCTGCCGGATGACCGAAAAACATGACATCGCGTAGCCGACGGCAAAAACCTGCCCCGTGCGCGCGGTGATCTCCTCAAGCCCCTCCGCCTCGGCGACTTCATTGGTCAGTGGCTTGTCGCACAGCACGTCAATACCCGCCTCCAGAAAGGCTTTGGCCGCTTCGAAATGAACATGGTTCGGGGTGGTGATCATCACCGCGTCCACACCATCAGGCCGTGCCGCCTCGGCCTGCGCCATCTCGTCGAACGACGTATAGCACCTGTCTGCTGGCAGGAACCACTCGGCCCCGCGCGCCTTGCTGCGCGCAGCGTCAGAACTGAGCGCGCCTGCGGCGACCTCCCACCGGTCGGTCATCCGGGCCGCCGTTGCCTGCGTGACAGAGATTCGCCCACCGCCAACAACGCCCAGCCGCAAACGGCGAGACAAGCGGGGAAAAGGGCCGTCAAAATTAAGGGTTTCGGGTAGAAGCCGCTCAGCCATTCTGAACCTCCATGTCCGGGGCCCGTGCGCCTTCGGGCAGGATTTCAACCGCCATGAAGATGCTGGGGGTGATCGTCTCGTACTGATGCCAGGGATAGTTGCCTTCGGCGTCATACATCGGCTTGTGCGTCGTGCCGGGGGCCATGAATTCTTCGAGATAAAGGGTTTCAACGTCCCGTTCGCGGCATTGCTGCATTTTGCCAAAGCCTACGATTTGCGTATGCACTTCGCGAAACCCCGGAACCGGGCAGAACGGATGATCCTTATGCAATCCGACATTCAGTGGAACCGAGCCCGAGTGGTACATGGTCAGTCCAACGTTACCCACGAAGACCTTTGGCGACATGTAGTGGCTGACACCGCGCAGACGCTCTTCCTGGCGAACATCAAAGGCTGAAGGCCACGTATCTTTCACCCATGCGAACAGCGCATTGTCATCGGCGTGGGCGTCGAAACCATGAACAATGACTGCACGTTCCACGTTTTGGACGGTGCTGTTCTGCACGATCACCGACGAAAGCGGCGCAACGGTCTGATCCTCGACCGCGAGGTCCTTCCCCCCGAGGTTCAGAACAATGGCACGACCCTCGACAGATACTCTGTCTTCATCAGTGATGTGCTGGACGCGAAAAAATGGCTGGGCAAAGTCGAGTGTCTCAATCGGCATGAACCAATTCCTTCCTCTCATCGTTAAGGAAATCGACCGGTAAAGGCACCGGAGCCGCGCAGCGGCTTTCTATCGTCTGATAGGCACCAAATTTCGGTGCCCGTTCAATCGCGTCCATGACTTCGAAAACGTGATAGGCCAGCGCGCCACTTGCACGGGGTTGGCGTCCTTCTTGTGCCGCCAGGGCCAGATCCAACAGGCCGAGGCCACGGCTGTCTTCGTTAAATCCATATTTGTTCTCGACCACCTGCCAGTCTTCCCGACCGGTTGGGCGGGGCTGATGCGACCAGCGCGATGTGTCCCGCGTTTTCAGCCAGACATCGCCCTGAAAGATGTTGGCCCCATGAACCGGGTCAGGGTCGGGGATACTGATGGTCCCGTCTTCACCGTAGATTTCGAACCGAGGCGTTTCGCTGTCCCAAACGTCGAAACTCATAGTCATTGACCCGATGGCACCGGACGAGAACTGCAGCAGGCTTAGGGAGTGTGTGTCGACCTCGACATCCATCCATTCACCGTTGCGAGCGCCATTTTCGATCATCCTTTTGTCGAACGTGCGTCGCGCCATTCCGGCGACGCGGTCAACGGGGCCAAGGCAACAGACCATCGCCGTCAGGTAGTATGGCCCAAGGTCCAGCAAGGGCCCGCCACCCGCCTTGTAGTAGAAATCCGGGTTGGGATGGTGGCGTTCGGTGCCGTGGGTTCCGACATGGGCAAAAACCCCTGTTGGTTTGCCAATGGCACCCTCGTCGATCAAGCGCCGAACGGTCTGCCAACGACCGCCCAGAAACGTGTCGGGCGCGCAGCCGACCAGCAGCCCCTTTTCCGAGGCCATGTGCAGGATCGCCCGTCCATCCGTTCGGTTCATGACCAGCGGCTTTTCGGAATAGACATGCTTGCCCGCCTCCAGCGCGCGCAGGCTGATTTCGGCATGGGCGGCTGGTATTGTCAGGTTCAGGACGCAGTCAATCGCTGGATCATCGAACACCTCATCCGGCGTGCAGGCCCTGGATATACCGTATTGATCCGCCTTGGCGCGGCTTTCCAAAGGATCAAGGCTGGCGCAGGCCACGACCTCGACGTTCGAAAATTTTGATAGTGTTTTTAGATAGATATCGCTGATACGACCACAGCCGATAAGGCCGACCCGGAAGGATTTCGATGTCTCAATTGTCATCATTCCTGTCTTCGTAGAGGGGTAAGTAATTCGGGGGCATGGGCCCTTTGTTGCGCCCGCCCTGGCCCATCTGTTCCCAGGCGTGGGCGAGTATTCCAACCGAGCGGGACAGGCAGAACAGCCCCCGCGACAGGGGCGCGGGAAAGCCAAGTTCGCAAAAGATCACCGCCGTTGCGCCGTCGATATTCATGGCGATGGGCCGACCGCCGCGTTGGCGGCCAAGCTCGGCCTGAACCTCTTCTCCGATATCGGCAAAGCGGCCAGATACTGTGCCTTCTGCCGCCGCGTCACGAACAAGCTGCATCAGCCGGGGGGCGCGTGGATCGACGGGTTTGTGAAATCTGTGGCCAAAGCCCGATACGATCTTGCCGTAGGTCTCGCGCCAGCTGTCCAGACCGTCCCGAACCGCGTCATTCAACGCAGCCCCCGCATCCATGCGGGCGGCGATATCATAATACAGCTCGGCGCATTGCTCCCCTGCCCCGCCATGTACATCGCCCAGCATGTTCACCGCAGTCGCCATCGCGTTGTTGAGACCAACCCCGCAGGTCGCAGCCATACGCGCCGCCGCGATCGACGGGGCCTGTGGGCCGTGATCCACGCCTGCGACCAATGCAGCCTCGAACAAACGCGCCTGCGCGTCGCTGGGCAGATCGCCCCGCACCATCAGCCAGATCATCTGCGGGAACGAGACGTTCCCGATCAGGTCCTCGATAGGATAGCCACGAAAAGCGATCTGGCCGGGTTTCATGTCGATGATCGAGGTTCGCCACCAATCGCGGACCGCGCGCTCATCATTTGTCATCTGTGTGGTCATTGCGTCTGCACCTCTTTCACCGCTTGGGTTTTGCTTTGTGCAGCAAGGCGAATGGGCGCGTTGCGCGCGCCATACCCGGCATAGCCCGCGCGGCGTTCAACAATTTCAAAGAAGAAGCCGTTAAAGATGGGGCGGCTGTAGATCTGAAAATATTCGGCACCCGCTGCCCGGTCGAAAAGGATGTTGCCCTGACGCATCTGGGCGATCAGATCGTCATCCAACCCGAAAGTCGCTTGCAGATCGGCGTAGTAGTTTTCCGGAATCGTCAGGCTGGGAAAGCCGGACTTGCGCAATTGCGCCGAGGTTTCAAATATGTCGTCCGACTGAAAGGCGATGTGCTGAACGCCCGCTCCGAAACCGTCTTCCAGGAATGACGCCGCCAAAGTCCGACGACCAACGGCCCCGTTCAGGTTCAGGCGCACTTCGCCCTCGGGGCTTTCGATAGCCTGGCTTTGCACAACACCCGACGGGTCGGCGACGTTCACGATGGGCGACTTTGCCATCTCAAAGGTCGAAATGTAGTAGAGCAGCCAGCTTTGCATCTCATCGTGGCGCATGGTCTGGGCCAGATGGTCGATGCGACGCAGACCGGCGGGTTGGGTCGCCTTTGTTTTCGCAACCGGCTCGAATTCGATATCCCACACCCGATGCAGATCGGATTTCTCATCGATAAAATGAACGACGTTACCACCGACACCCCGAATGGCCGGGATATCCAGCTCTCCGGTTCCTACCGGCTGCGAAAAATCCGGGGCCCCCAGCGCGGTAGCCCGCTGAACCGTCTGATCCGCATCCTTGACGCGCAATCCCATGTCACAGACCGATGGGCCGTGGCCCAGCAAGGCTGAATGGGCGAAACCTTCCTTTTCGGTATTCACCACGATGTTGATCGCGCCTTGCCGCCACAGCTCGACGGATTTGCTGACGTGCTTTCGCTCCATTCGAAAACACATGGCTGACAGCATGTCTGCCAGCTGCGCACCGCTTACCTCGTCGGCTGTGAATTCGACGAACTCAAAGCCTGACGCATAGACACGTTCGGGCAGTTTCGGGATGCCATAATCTGCGCTTGGTTCGGTCCGCGACACCTCATCCAGAAGGTTTACCAGCGACCTGTAGCTGTCTCGGGCCAGTGTGCGACCTCCGGGTTGGGGGGCCGCCTCGTTGACGCGGGCGATGGACCAGGGCCCCTTGTACCCGGCGCGGGACAACACCCGCACAAAGCCCGCAAGGTTCAGCGCCCCAAGCCCCGGCAAAAGCCCAAAGTGCCGTTTGAGCCTGCGAATATCCATCTCAAGCCGGGGTGCATCGGACAGTTGTACATGGAACAACCGCTCTCCGGGGGTGTCCCTAAGACGGGCTGGTTTGGACCCGTCGGCAAGCGAGAAAAATGAATTCAGGGCCAACCCGAAATGAGGGCTGTCAATCGCCTCGACAATGCGCAGCGCCTGTTCGTCCGAGTGGATAAGATCGGACCATGGCAAGCCCATATAGGCCAGACGCAGCCCCATCTGTTTGGCGATCTCGGTCGCCTCGCCAAGGTCCGCGATCACCTGTTCTTCGGTGGCATCAGTGCCCACTTCGAACGCGGACCCCACAAGCAAAAGATCTGTGCCCAACGCATCCATCAGATCGAATTTACGCTTTAGCCGGTCAAAGGCGCGTTCCCGCCCCGGGCCGGTCTGACCTTCGAGGTTATGGAACGGCTGCAGCAGGCAAATCTTCAGGCCGAGGTCCGACGCAATATCGCGGATGTGCGAAGGCGGCCCGTCAAACGCGGTCAGGTCAGGTTCGTGCAACTCGACGCCGTCAAACCCAGCCCCGGCGATGGCATGCAACTTCTCTGCCAGATCGCCGGGTATGGAGGTTGTCGAAACCGACAGGCACATTACCCCTGATACCCGAACAGACGCGGCAACCACAGGACCAGATCGGGCATCAGCATCATGATCATCAGCGCGAAGATGAGCACAGCCAGAAAGGCCCAGATTTCCGAGATGATTTCACGCAGCGGAATGTCCGTCACGGCGTTGATCACAAAGAGCAGAATACCATAGGGCGGCGTGATCAGACCGATCATCGAGTTCACGACGACCAGCACTCCGAAATGCACCAGATCGATCCCAAGCGCCTCGCAGGTTGGGATGAACAGGGGCACGATCACCAGAATGATCGTTGTTGCGTCCAAGACGCATCCCAGCGCGAGGATCAGCAGGTTGACGAGGATCAGGAACACAATCGGGCTGACATCCGAACCCTCCAGCAGGGCCGAGATCGACTGTGGAATCTGTTCCTGAATGACGATGAAGTTCAGGATGAACGCACCACCAATGACCACCCCAACGGCTGCGGAAGACCGCGCGCTGTCGACGAACACCTGATAAAGACCACGGAAGGTCAGTGCGCGGTAGAACAACGCTGCCAGCAGCAGGGCGTAGAAGGCAGCCACGGCGGCGGCCTCGGTCGGCGTGGTGACGCCGCCATAGATACCATAGAGCAGGATCGCGGGCATCAGCAGCGCCGGGAACGCATTGGCGGTTTTAGCGGGCAACTCGCGCAGTGGAACAGGTTCTTCCAGGGCAAAGTTCCGCTTTCCAGCCAGATAGTAGTTCATCGCCATGAGGACGACGCCCATGATCAGACCCGGCAGAATACCGGCCAGGAACAGCGATCCGATAGAGGCCTTGGAAACGAGCGCATACAGAACCATCGGGATCGAGGGCGGAATGATCGGACCAATCGTCGCCGATGCCGCCGTGATTGCGGCTGCGTAACCTCGGCTATAACGGCCATCCTTGGTCATCATCTCAATGATGATCTTGCCGATCCCCGCCGCATCCGCGACGGCAGAACCGGACATGCCGGAAAAGATCAAAGACGCCACAACGTTGACGTGCCCAAGACCGCCCTTGAACCGCCCGACCGCAGCGACGCAGAAATTCAGCAGACGGTCCGTGATCGAGCCCGCATTCATGATATTGGCGGCGACGATGAACAAAGGCACGGCAAGCAGGATCGTGCTTTTGTAGAAGCCTTGCAGGATTTTCTCACCCGCAAGCGCGACGTCCAGACCAGCGACACCCAGATACATCAGTGACGCCAACAAGATGGAATAGCCGATAGGTGTCCCGATGCCTGCCAGAACAAAGAGTGTGAGCAGGCAGGAAAGAAGTTCAAAGCTCATTTGCTTGCGTCCTCGTCGTCTTCCACGTCAACGCGGGGATGATCGTCGACCACGTTAAATCCCACGACCATTTCAAGTTCGGTTTTAGGTGGTCCATTGCGCATGATGTCGAAGAACAGCCATGCATAGCGCGCGGCTACGACCAGCATGAACACGGCATAGATCGAAAACACCGTGCGCAGCGGTACCTTCTCGCCCGAGAACGGGTTGCGCACGGTCGCGGTCTTGCGGATTTTCATCCAGTCTATGTAGTCCCAGGTCGGCAGGAAGCTGTAGAGCATCCCAATGACGATCGCCGCAGCCGCCAGCATCGCAAAGACCTGACGGACACGTCGGGGTACCGACAGGTAGATAATGTCGAACTTCACGTGATCCCGCTCGCGCACAATGAAGGCGCAGCTGAAGAAGATCACCCAGACCCAGAGGATGCCGATCAGTTCAAGCGTCCATCCGGCGGGGGTGAAGAAGTACCGCAACAGAATTTGCAGCAGAAAGATCAGGAAGATTGCCGCCAGCATCCCGCCGGCAATCGCTTCGGTCAGTCGGGAGAACCCCTTTATGAAGCCTTTCATGGTGGTTCTCCCTTCCGTGATTGGTCTTAGTTGCCCAGCGCGTTGATCTGTTCCAGAACGCCGTCCGGCCACGACCCCGCAAACTCGCTTTCAAGATACATGGACTGCACCTGATCGCGGAATGCGGCCAGATCGGGCTCATAGACTTCCATGCCCTGCTCTTTCAGGAAGCTGACCAAATCCTCTTCCTTTTGCAGCTGCTTCTGGCGACCCGATTCCGCTGCTGCGTCTGCAGCTTCCTGAACCTTGGCCTGTTGTTCCGGCGTCAACCCGTCCCAGACCTCTTTGCCGATGGCGATGTAGTTCAGGTCGACCAAGTGGGACGTCAGGATTATCTGATTGGTCACTTCGTAGAACTTGGCATCCACCACGGTCGGCAGCGGGTTGTCCTGGCCGTCAACGGCGCCGGTGGACAGCGCAGTATAGACCTCGGAGAACGCCATCGGAGTCGGGGCAGCGCCCAGCGCCTTGCCAAGGAACTGCCACGCATCAGTACCCGGCATCCGCAAGTTCACGCCTTCCAGATCGGCCGGAGTTGTGACCGTCAATTCATCCTTGGGCTGGCGCAGGTTCACCTGACGACGACCCAGATACATGACCGACAGCAGTTTGACGCCCAGTTCATCCTCGGCCTTTTGCTTGAAGGCATCCATAAGGGGATCGTTGAAGACGGCCACCTGATGCGCTGCGTCCTGATGGACATAGCCGGCGGTAAAGATCGAAAACTCGGGAAAGAACTGTGCCAGTTCCTGCGCCGAGGTGATCGACATCTCCAGATTGCCCCGGCTGATGGCGTCCAGCTCGGTGCCTTGCGCGAAGATGGTGCCGTTATAGCTGGGCTCATAACTTGCGAAATCGGCGACCATGGGCGCAAAAATCTCGGCCATGGCGACCGAGCGCTGGTCGGTCTCCGATCCCGACGTTGCCATTCGAAGTTGCACTTTGTCTTCCGCCAGCACGCCACTTGTTGCGCTGAACAGAACACCGGTTGCGACCAGGGCTGACACAGCAGCCCGGCGGGTAAGATTGGTAATCACTTTGCTCCTCCCTGAGACATCATGATGTTTTTTGACGATTCCGAGTTTTGACCTATTTTGGACATTTTGCAAGATTTTTTACAAAATATCTGATATTTTAGATTACCGAGATCTTAGCCTGCGGTGACTGCTGATAGCTTTCTATCCTAACGGTTTTCCCCGTCCGGCAGGAATTTTGTATTGCTTCAATGACTTGAAGCGTTCTCAGCCCCTCCCACCCGGAGACAATCGGCTCTGCCTTGTGGCGCGCCACGTCAACAAAATGCCTGAGCTGATTGACCAAAGGGTCCGAAGCCCCCTTTTTCAGCGCCGTTGACGAGATCGGAGTCCACCAATCCCGTTGCCCGCCCGGATAATTCCAGAGCCGAAGGTCAGGGACGGATAAGGACCCATGAGATCCCCCGATCATATAGCTGCTTTCCGTGGTTGATGGGTAAATCGGATATTCCTGGGACGTCATCTCCCAACTCCACGGGGCAACGATGCTGTCGGACACGGTTATTGTCCCGATCGCGCCACCTTCGAATGTCAGCAACGCCCCGGCCACATCTTCGTTGTCATACCCGCGTTGCGACGCGGCGGACTGCGCCTGTACGGTCACGACCTCTCCGGCCAGATAGCGCAGAAGATCGACGTCATGGACCAGATTGACCGAGATGGGCCCCGCCCCTGGTTTCTTGCGCCAGGGCGCAGCCTCAAAATACGCGTCTGGCTTGTAAAACCAGCAATTCGCATGAACCGCGCGAACATCGCCGATCTTCCCGTCTGCAATCGCTTCCTTGGCGGACTTGATCAAAGGGTTGTACCGTCGATGATGCCCGACCATGAGCGGCACATCTGCCTTCGCAGCCTCTTGTACCAGCTCAAGCGCTGCATTGGCTTCGACAGCAATCGGTTTTTCGACCAGAACAGGGCACCCGTGTCGGACGCATGTCAGCCCCTGTTCAACATGCAACGTCGTCGGGGTCGCAAGCACAGCGCCGTCCGGTGATTGGTGGGCAAACATATCCTCGAGGGTCTTGTAACACGCGACACCATGCTCGGCGGCATATGCACGGCCCTCGTCGCTGGGATCGACGACCGCCACAAGATCGACATGACGCAACGCCCGGATCGCGTCCGCGTGGCGGCGTCCAACAAGGCCAATGCCAATAATGGCAATGCGAAAGTTCTGAGACACTGTGTTTCCTTCCGGAGGGTTCGGACATCTCCGAAACCTGAATGTTCGACCGAGCAGCGTTGCCCAACTTGACCGCGACCGTATTGGGGTTTTAGCGATTCCGCAATAATGTATGATATTTTTATTTTTACCATACATCAGTTTGGATTGCTGATACCCCTGAAAAATGCTAATTGAGCGAAGAAACCAAGAATATCGGGTGAAACGCATGGCGAAGCAGCCGTCTACGATAGGTGCAAGCACCTATCAGCGCATCAAGCGGGATATCATCTTCGGAGAGCTGCAGCCCGGCTCCAAACTGAAGCTGGACGCCTTGAAGGAACGCTATTCGGCAAGCCTGTCGACACTTCGCGAGACCTTGAATAGGCTTGCCAGCGACGGATTTGTCGAAGCCCCCGAACAACGGGGTTTTCTGGTCACGCCGGTCTCTCGCGAAGACCTGACCGAGATTTCAGAGCTTCGGGTCCTGTTGGAATGCCACGCTTTGGAACTGTCCATTGCAAACGGTGATACGGATTGGGAAGGCAACCTGGTTGCCGCTCATCACAAACTGCACCTGATGGAACAGCAGCTTCTAAAGGGTGACGAGTCCGAGAAAGAAACCTGGAAACGATATGACTGGGAGTTTCACCAGGCGATGATCGCGGCCTGCAATTCCAGGAATCTACTGTCTCTGCACTCGATCATCTACGACAAGTATCTGCGGTATCAGATGCTTGTGCTGACCTATCGCGGCGAAGAGGCCGTCAAAGAGCACAAGGGCATGTTCGATGCGGCATTGGCCCGAGACGCTGGCACCGCCAAGAAGCTGTTGGAAGATCACATCCGAAACGGTCTCGCACACACGCTGGAGGCTATGTAGGGCGGCATACAGATAGCGTGCTTTTACCTCTTCAGGTCGATTTGGAAAAGACTATCTCAAAATTCCACAGCTACATCGAGAAATTTGTGAACGGCCCTAGGCGGCCGTTCGATCTTGCTCGCTAACGTTGCCCGCGCAATCCGCAACAAGGGCATTCGCTCCGCTTGATCGATTTCGGTTGCGGAAGAGGTCAGGACGGCGAGACGGAACGACCGTTCGCTTGGTGACAGCGAACGGTCAGGCTGAAGCGAGACAAACGCTGAATCGCTAGAGCCCCGTGTCGTAGCTGGTCAGTCGAAAGCTCTTTGGTTTGACCAGTTCGCCCATGGCCGCAAACTCGTCCGCCCAGCTTTGTGCTTGCGCGTTCAGGGTCTCCATATCTGGGCGATTGGTCCAATAGTTTACGCAAAGCCAAATACCGTTTTCACCTTGGCCCACGGTACGGTAGAGCAGCGTGTCGTTCTGGTTCATTTTTTGCGTGATGGTCTCAAAAAACGATCGAACATCCGAGGGGTCTGCGCCGTCGGCTTGTTCAAACAAAACGATCTCAACATGTTTCGGCACACGCAGATCATCCGCGCCTACTTTCTGGGTCTTTCCTCCCTTCAATCGCCTGAGTGGCATCTGCAAAGCTGTCGGACGGTCGTCGGGTTGGGCCAGCGGCATGCCGTCAACAGGCCGCGCGCCAAAGTAGAGATGGCCGGCTGAGACATAGAGCACCTCATATTCTGTGGTAGGCGCATTCGCCGCTATCCCCATGACTGAGCATCCGGTTTCAAACACATTCTGCTCATTGCCGACGGACCACTCTTCAGGTCCACAAGCGCCCGTCTCGGCTGAGTTCAGAAACCCCGCGAAGCCTTCCAACTGCGGCGTGATGGTCAGATAGTCGTTGACGATCAGATCAACGTTACGTGCGCCCTGCGTCACTTCGGATGCCCCTAGGATGTTGACGTCACCGCCAAACTTCAACTCCAGAAGCGCTGCGGAACAGTTGGCATCGGAATAAGTGGTGAAATGCGCATCGATGCGGCCGGGTGCAAACGTGATCGAACGCTTAAGGTACCAAGGTGCGACGCCATCCTGCCCGACCTGTGGGCGCAGTTCGCAAGCAATGCTTTCCCAAGTCCCGTTAAGATCAAACGCGCTATCCTGTGCCAGGGCAGGTGTGGCCAGTACACTGGCAGCAAGGAGGCAAAGTGTTTTCGAGGCCAGTTTCACAGTCTTATCCCCTTTCGGCTCATGATACTGCAACGCTGACAGAGCAGATGACATGAATCAAATCGATGAATACAATGCTTGCATGAGCAAGATTAATGGAAGCCTCGCAGCCCTCGACTTGAACCTGATCACCGCATTGGATGCGCTTCTGGACCGACGATCCGTTTCGGACGCAGCTGACGCCGTAGGTCGCACACAGTCTGCAATATCGCACAGCCTCGCGAGATTGCGCGACCATTTTCGCGATCCAATTCTTGTTCGTGACGGATGGACGATGCGGCTCACTCCATTTGCAGAAAAGTTGCGTCCCCGTGTAACAGCCGCGGCCGAAGCCGCAAAACTGATGTTCACAACCGATTTCGAGTTTGACCCTGCCACGACCACACGCCGCATTCGTGTTGCGACGCCGGACCTTTGCACGTCGCTGTTCACGGATTTCATCGGCGACCTCGCGAACGCGGCTCCGCTCGCTTCCGTTGAATTCATTGAAGGGAACATGGCGCGGCAAGCCGTTTTGAGCTCCAAGGCAGACGTTGGTTTGGGCTTTGGCCGCCAAAAATCGGACACGAACCTGGTTCTGCACAGAATTGCGCCACTCGACTGGTGCACGTTCACGCCCGAAACGCATGAATACAGCCGGAATCCGACAACAGAGGTTTGGAGCGTATCTCGACATGTCCTTGTTGGATTAGGTGGTGCGCAAGAAGGGCCGGTGGAAAAGTTGCTCCGCAAACACGGCATCGGTCGCCATGTCGTTTGCTACGCGTCAAACTTTTCTGCTGCGCTTAACCTAGCTTCGGAGACAGATGCACTCATAACGACATTGCGCGCGCCGTTCGGGAAAACAGCACGGCTTTTGGGGATGTTGGCCCAACCAACTCCGTTTGCGATGCCTCAAGCGACGGCCACGCTGATGTTCCGTGCCGATCACGGGAATCCGTTTTCAATCTGGTTGAAGAAGCTCTGCCTGGGCGCTATTTAGACGGTGTTCATACACGGCCTACATTTGGTGAATTGGAGTGGGCGCGTCAATGAAGTTAACGCAACCGTTCTCCAACTGCGAAATGGTGGGTAGGCCTGCTCCAATCGTGCGAATTTCCATAGAGGTCACTTCGCACGAGGCACTATAAACTTCCTGTGGATTTTACCTGGGGGCAGTGGAAGATCCTCGAACGACGACAGAACCTTCAATCATAAGATCTTCATCAAAAACGTTCTTTCCATCCAGCAGACGGGTTACCGCGGCGTGGCAAAGTTCCATTGCAGGTTGTGAAACGGTCGTCAGGCGGGGGATTACATGCAGTGCAAGGTCAATGTCGTCAAACCCGACAACTGACAGGTCATCGGGCACTCGTAATCCTAGATCATTTGCTGTCCGCAGCGCACCAATTGCCATCTGATCATTTCCGGTTGCTATCGCACTTGGTCTGGGCGTTTCAGATTGGGTGAGAACCTGCCGCGCAAGTGCCTCGCCGCTGTCATAGTCAAACGTGCCTTCCAGTACATTAAGTGCCACATCGTCAGCACTCGATGCGAACCGTCCTACAGCTTCGACAAAACCCTGTTTTCTAAGCCTGCCAACTTCGGTGTCTTGTGGACCGGCCAGGTAGGCTATCCGTCTATGGCCAAGATCAAGCAGATACTCGGCCGCTTTTGCGGCCGATGCGGAATGATCGATACTCACAAGTCCCGCGGTGCCGAAGCGACGGTCCAGAGACACGATCGGGATGTCAGAGTTCCCCAGTGTGGCGTTGCTGGAATCGTTTGTTGCGACAATGACAAGCCCGTGCAGCGACTGTTCGAGCAATGCCGAGATCTGACGTGCTTCTGTTTCCGGATCGTCCATGGTTGTTGTCAGCATCACGGTGTAGCCGCGCGCTGACGCCTCTTTTTCGATCCTCATCGCCAGCTTTGCAAAGAACGGATTGGTGATATCCGGAACAACAAGTCCAATCACATTCACCTTCTTCGTGCGCAATGCGCGCGCGGCCTGATTTGGCTTGTAGCCAAGATCCTCGACCGCCTTAAGAACCTTTTCCCGTCGCGCTGGTTTTACCGTGCTGTCATGCGACAGAACTTTCGACACCGTCCCGACCGAGACCCCCGCAAGCCTGGCCACATCTTTTACTGTTGCCATATCCGAACCCGATTTAGCCTGGCCGAGTAGTTTACGGCCACAGTTGGTATTCTCAACCATTTGCCAAACAGTGGGAATATGACCTTTTCCTGAAACTTTCCAGTTGGTGTTTGAAGGGCGCGGATGTTGACGCCCCGCGCTGCGTGGTTGCAAACGCCGCTGCATCCATTGCGGTTACAATGGCCTGATCGATGGTCTCTTTGGCGGCCAATCCGTGTGCAAGGGCACCGTTAAAGCAATCACCCGCTGCAACAGTGTCGATTGCGGGGACATTCGGCGCGGTCATCTGACCGTCCTCGCCATCAATGCACCAGGCAACACCCAGCCTGCCCATTGTAACTATCGCGCCCCGCCGCACCGAAGAACACAGCGCGCGCGCGGCGATGCGTGCCTCATCCAGTGTGGTTGGCAACGTTCCGAGAATGAGGTGCGTTTCATGCGTGTTGGGTGTGATGATGTCTAAGGCTTTCAGGATCGATTCACTCCAGAACGGAACAGGCGCGGGCGCGGGATCCATGATGACCAATCCTCCGGCTTCATGCGCAATGCGCGCGGCGGCCAGAGATGCTGAGATCGGAACCTCGTTTTGAAGCAGCACAACAGTACTTTGCCGCAGGGCATCCGCGTGGCGTTCAACCATCTTCGCATCCATGACAGCATTCGCCCCTTGCGAAAGACGAATGATATTCCCTCCATCGGGTCCGACATCGATAAATGCCATGCCCGAGGACCGATCCGGCAGCTCAGCAACCCGCAATTCGACGCCCGCTGCCCGAATGTCGGCAACGGCGTCGTGGCCAAAACTGTCTTTGCCGACGGCGCCGATCATCGTCACCTGACTGCCCAGCCTTGCAGCGGCCACTGCCTGATTGGCACCCTTGCCGCCAAGTGTGATCTGGGTGCTGCCCGCCGCGACCGTCTCGCCAACTCCGGGCCAGCGCTCGAGATACGATGTCAGATCGACATTGATGCTTCCTACGACAGAAATACGGGTCAAAACGCCACCCCGCACACCAGAATGACATTTGCGAAAGGTGTGGTTTCACCTGTGCGAATGATTGCCTTTGCCTGTGATGTTCGCACCTTGAACTCTGCATGTGGCAGGACGGACTGTCCTACCGCCGCACCCTGATTGGCGGGCCAGACGGTCAGCAGGTCAGTGATCTTGCCGGTGACTATCGTGCTGGCTTCGGTCGTAAGTATCGCGTGTTCCACAATCAACTCACTTCCCAGTGCTGTCAGGACCTGCTGCAGATCGGGCACGCCGGCCGTCACAGCAAGGTCGATTATGGGTACGCCCCTAGGGTGTGGCAGCCCTGCATCTGCCACCACAACTTCATCGAGGTGGCCAAGCTCGGCGACGAGGGCACTCAGGTGCCGGTTCAGGAGGACGCCGCGTTTCACGACGCCGAATACTTTGCGCGATAATGATCAAGAATGACCGCTACCACGATGACAACACCGGTGATCATCTGCCGCATAAAGTCACTCAGGCCGATCAGGATCAGACCATTGGCCAATACGCCGATGATGATGGCCCCCAAAAGCGTTCCGATGACTGATCCACGACCACCGCTTAGGCTGGTGCCACCAATGATGACGGCCGCAATTGCGTTCAGTTCGAACCCAATTCCTGCAATCGGAGAGGAGATGTTCAGACGTGCCATATATATGATCGCTGCTATCCCGGCGGTCATGCCACAAATCGAAAAGGCTGCGACCTTATACCAGAACACGGGATGACCGGCCAGGCGCACAGCCTCTTCATTGTTGCCGATCCCATAGATCAGACGCCCGAAAACGGTGCGGTTCAGCACGAACCAGGCAACTGCGACCAACCCAAGCGCAACCAGAAAGACCACCGGCACGCCATAGATCAGCTTTGAGCCAAACTCTTCGAAGGCAAACGGAAAGGAGTAGATCGTTTGCGCATCCGAGATCTGAAGCGCCGCGCCCCGGGCAATGTTCAGCATGCCCAAAGTGATGATGAAAGAGGGCAGAGCCCAGTAGGCGCTGATGGCCCCATTCAAAACCCCACACAAGGTTCCCGCCAGAACACCGGCCAATACGGCCAGAATGATCAGCTCTGTTTCGCCAATTCCGGGCAGTGTGATGGCTTTGCCTGCCACAATGGCGGCGAAGGCCATGACGGACCCGACGGACAGATCGATGCCTCCGATCAGGATCACAAAGGTCATTCCAACGGCCAGGATCAGATTGATCGTAATCTGCGTCAGAATGTTGGTGATGTTATTGGCAGACAGAAAATGTTCGCTGGCAATCGAAAAGAAAACCACGATCACAAGCAGGGCCAATCCGATACCTGCATTGTTGACGATAGATCGTAAAGACACAGCGTTCTCCCTTGATGCAGGCGGAATTGATTCAATCGTGCTCATGCCGTTTTCCTTTCAGTGTCGCTCTGCTGCCCGTAGGCGAGATGGAGGATTCGTTCCTGTGAAAATTCCGTCCGCTCCAGACTGCCCTGAATGCGGTGATTGGCCATGACGAGAATACGGTCCGCCAGTGTAATCAGTTCGGGCAGTTCCGAAGAGACAACGATCATCGACATACCTTCGGACACCAGATCGCGCAGGATCGAGTAGATTTCTGCCTTGGCACCAACATCGACGCCGCGTGTCGGCTCATCCAGCAATAGAATGTCGGGATTCCGAGCAAGCCATTTTGCCAAAACGACTTTCTGTTGGTTGCCGCCGGACAGGCTGGAGGCCGCATCCGACAGTTTCCCGTATTTCAAATGCAGTCTGGCACCGCTTTGGGTCGCCAGTCGTCTTTCTTCGGCAAAATCCAGAAGCCCGCGCTTTGTTACCGAGGCCAGATCAACCAGCGTCGTGTTTGCCGCTATCGGCATATCGAGGATCAGACCTTCTTCTTTACGGTCTTCCGTCACGAAACAGATCCCGGCCGAGATTCCATCCCTTGGGCCCTTGATGTTCAACGGCGCGCCGTCGCGGAACACTTGTCCCGACACAGTTGGATCGGCCCCGAATATGGCCCGCAGAACTTCGGTGCGTCCGGCGCCCACCAACCCGGCAATTCCAAGAATCTCGCCCTTGTGCAGATCAAAAGAAACGCCGTCGGGCCCGGGATTGGCCATGGTGCGCAGGTTTTGAACCGAAAGGGCGATGTCGCTGCTTTGTTTGACCTCGCGCGCATGCGAGGCGTCGACCTCCAACTCGCGCCCGACCATATACCGGACAACGTCCGCCGATGTTACATCTGATATGTCTTTGGTCACGACCGTCTGACCATTGCGGAACACCGAGACACGCTCGCAAATGGCAAAGACCTCTTCCAGATGATGCGATACGAACACGACGGTTACGCCCTTCGCCCTGATCCCGGCCACGATCTTGAACAACCGCTCGGTTTCGCGCTCGGTGAGCGTGGCTGTCGGCTCATCCAGAATAAGGATGCGGCTTTCGCTTTGCAGGGCGCGGGCGATTTCAACCAACTGCCGATGCGCAATCCCAAGTGTTCTTACGGGGGTCGAAACGTCGATGTCACTTAGCCCGATTGCATCCAGTGCCAGCCGAGCCCGGCGCTTCATTTCGCCCCGGTCCAGAATGCCAAACCGTTTGCGCGGCAGATGTTCGATCGAGATGTTTTCCGCGACGCTGAGATCGTTGAGCAGATTGAACTCCTGATGAACCACCTGAATTCCGGCTGTTTTTGCGTCATGCGGGTTTGACGGCTTATACGATTGTCCGTCCAGTTCCACTGTGCCTTCGTCAAAGGGGTGGACGCCGGAAAGCACCTTGATAAGGGTCGATTTTCCGGCGCCATTCTCGCCAACAAGTGCGTGGACCTCGCCCGCGATCAGGTCAAAACTTACCCCGTCAAGAGCATGCACGCCACCAAAGGACTTTCGCAGGTTCTTCACAGTCAGGAGTGAGGTATCAGCGCACATTGGATCGACCTTGTTCAGCCAGAGTGATGGATGCCCGATTAGAGGGGTAACGGGCATCCGCAGGAGTTGCGTCTTATTTGGTAACCAGTTCGATAGGTGTCTTGACCCACCCTTCCAGTTGCGGCCCACCGGCGATGACTTCGAGGGCCAGATCGATCGAATTCGCGGCCATGTCGGCACCAAACTGATCCACCGACGCAAGCAAGCGACCATCCTCGATCATCGGAAGAACCGCTGGGATCGCGTCAAATCCGACCACCAGAATGTCGTCGCGCCCCGCAGATTCCAGCGCCTTGACCACACCGATGGCCATCGAGTCATTGGCTGCCATCACGCCCTGAATATCGGGGTTTGCCGTCAACATGGTCGAAAAAACCTGATTGGCTTCTTCGGTTTCCCAATGCGCAGTGCGGCTGTCGAGCAGATCAAGCTTGTATTCCGCAACCGAGTCTTCGAAGCCCATGCGCCGCTGATTGGCATTGTCTGCACCGGGGTTGCCTTCGATGATGACGACCTTGCCACCCTCGCCCAGAGCTTTGCCCAAAGCATCACCCGCCAGTTTCGCCCCGCCGCGATTGTCCGGGCCGACAAAAGCCAGTTCCACGCCCTGCTGTTCCTTTGCGCCTTCGTCCAGTGCGACGTCAAAATTGACCACAATGATCCCCGCTTCCATCGCGCGTTTCAGCGGGCGGACCATCGCCTTGGAATCTGCCGGGGCAACGACGATTGCGTCGACGCCCTGCGTGATGAAGTTCTCGACCGCATTGATCTGGGATTCAAAATCCGTCTCGTTCTGCATCCCGACGGCAATCAGTTCATAGTCGCCACGCTCGACAGCGTGCGCCTCTGCCCCAACCAGCATGTTTTGAAAAAACTCATTGGCCAGCGACTTCATGATCAGGCCAACAACCGGTTTATTGTCAGCCGCCGCCACACCTGCGGACAATAGAATTCCGGTCGCTGCCGCGGCAGCGAATTTCATGAGCTTCATAAGAGCCTCCCTAAGTTTTCAGCTTGTTCGGAAAGGCAATCTTTCACGCCGATCCACCGTCTTTATACGAAGCCATCGAATCGCTTTTCTGTCAATATGAAACGTTTCATAATTGAATATTCAGGACCCGCCGAAAACACTTACGGCGCGCCTTGGAAAATTTACCTTATTATTTTCAACTGCTTACCGACCGTTCGCCACGCGGCGGATTTATGGCAACTAAAAACGATGGAACCAGGGACCCACGCTGAAGCGCAACGATGATTTTCGCAGCCGAAAGGCAACGGAGGCACTTTCCGAACATTCCGTGAAAGCAATGATTCGCCATCGAAACCGTCGCGAAACAAGTGCTGAAACAACTTTGTTTTCTGGCGCCCGGAATCGCAGGTTTTGATACCGGTGCCCCGCGGTTGAGAACCGCCAAGCCGGTTCAGGCAACGTTGATCATGCCTCGCCTTACAGTTCGGGTGTGCACACTGTTTCAGCGCGATGCTCAGCAAATGTATTGGAGAACGGATGATCTCAAATTTCTAAGTCTGCATTTGGCCGGCCTTCAGCGCTGCAATATGTATTCGTTTACATTTTTATGTAATCGTATACATTTTGAACAAAGAATCATCGAAACTGGGAGGAAAAACATGAAAAGGTTTGTCACAGCCAGTGCGATCGCAACTGCGATTTCTTTAGTGCCAATAATGACATACGCACAGTCGGAAGTGGTTGTTTGGGTTGCCGGGGAACCCGGGCAAACAAATGTCTACGATGATCTCGCCGAAGCCTATAATGCGCAGAATTCGGATGTTACGGTGACAATCGTCAAGAACTCTTCCGACCTGTTTAACCCCGCTTTGATCCCCGCCCTTTCGGCTGGCGAAGGGCCTGATCTTTTCTCGTTTGGAACCGGCCCGGGTCAACCGGCGGCCCTTATTGCGGGCGGCCTCGTCGCCGATCTGACAGATGCCTATTTCGCAAATGACTGGAGCAGCACAATCCCCGAAGGCATCGTGGTGCAGACATCAAGCGACGGCAAGCTTTGGGCCTTTGGCAATGAGGTCGAGACGACCGGTATGTTCTACAACAGGGCAATCTTTGACGAACACGGAATTTCCGTGCCCACCACATGGGCTGACATGGAAGCCGCCGTGGCGAAACTGCAAGAGGCGGGCTTTGATACACCCATTGGTCTCGGCGCTGCCGACAAATGGCCCGTGTCGCATTGGCAGTCCATGATGTTTGGTCGCTACGCGGGTCCCGAAGGTATCGAGGACGTTCTATTTGGCGATGGCGCATGGACTGACGAGCCCTTTGTGGCTGCCTCGGCAAAACTGCAAGAGATGGGCAAAGCGGGCTGGTTCGGACCGACACCGGTTGCAATCGGATATGGTGAACTGATGGACCGGTTTTGGGCCGGTGAAGTGCCGATGACCTTCACCGGACCTTGGGTGATCGGGGGCGGAACCGAGGCTGCAGGTGATCGCATCGACGACTTTAGCGTCTTCGCCGTGCCGCCACTTGAAGATGGCCAGATAATCCACCCCACCAACTCTATCGGCAGTGGCTGGTACATTCGCGAAAGCTCTGACAACAAAGACGCCGCGATTGACTTCATGAACTATATGTTCGCGTCGCAAGAAGGTCGCGTCGCGCTGTTGAACGCCGGAACAGTTCCTGTCGGTCCACTTGATCAGGCGCTGAGCGAGGCCCAGATGCCCGCGATGGCCGTAGACATCTGGAAAGCATCGGACGATCACGCAGCAAACGGATCCGTTCCGGCGTTTCTGGACACCATCACACCGGGAAGCCTGACCACGGTTTCCTATGATGGGCTGCAGGCCCTGCTTCTGGATGTCATGACGCCCGAAGAATTCACTGCGGAAATGCAATCCGCATGGGCCGCCGCGAAGGAAGCCGGTGAAATCATGCTGCCGGGTGGCATCGCCGAACGGTAAGGCCTTTCGGCAAAACGCCGGTCCATGGGCGCCGTGCCTGTGGACCGGCGCACTCCCTAAGAACCACTCGCATTAGTCGAAGGTGGAGCCATGTTTCTCGACCCGGATTCCAAATTAGCGCAGCGCCTGAACCCTGTTCTGTTTCTGCTACCCGCACTGACGATCTACATCGTCTTTGCGATCTACCCGACCTATTCGGTGCTGGAATATTCCTTTACCGATTGGGACGGTATCAGCCCCGAACGGAATTTTGTCGGGTTGGAGAACTATCAAAAACTGTTCTCTGACAAGATCTTCTGGGAGGCCTTTCGGAATACATTTGTCTGGTCCGGCGTGATCATCGTTATCAATGTCGGTCTTGGCCTGGTGATTGCCGCTATGCTCGCGCGGGTTTGGAAAGCGCGATTGCTGATCCAAACATGCATCGTTCTTCCGGTCGTGATCTCTCCGATGGCCGTCGCCACGATCTGGCGGTGGATGTATCAGCCGACAGGTGTCATCAATCAGGTGCTTGAGAATATCGGGTTGGGGGCTTTCGCCACCCCATGGCTGGGCAGCCCCGATGTGGTGTTATACGCGCTGGCCTTGGCACATAGTTGGTCGACAATCGGGTTGAGCGTCATCATCTTCCTTGCCGGACTTCAGGCCGTTGACGAGGACCTGTACGAGGCCGCGCGGGTCGATGGTGCAAATCCGATGCAATCCTTCCGCTATGTCACTCTGCCCGCCCTTAGGCCTGTCACGGCTGTTGTCTTCATTCTGACACTCACGCAATCGTTCAAGGTCTTCGACATCGTCTGGGCCACAACTCAGGGCGGCCCGATCCGGTTCAGCGAAATTCTATCGACCTACATGTACAAACGTGGGGCGCTGGAGAACCAGTATGGCTATGGGTCGGCCATTGGCGTCGCGCTGCTGGTGATCGTCAGTATTGCAACGATCATCTACATGCAGATCCAGAACAGAGAGGATCGGTGATGGGACGCTGGATTTTGCTGTTCATTCTCGGCGTCATCGCTGTTGTGATGGTCTCTCCGCTCATTCTGACGGTCTTTACATCGCTGAAGCCCACGACCGAATTGGTGAATCCTCCGTGGTATCCGCCGATCGGCCTGACCTTCGAGCATTATGCGCGCGTTTGGACCGATGGTGGCTTTAGCGTGTATTTCTTCAACACCCTGATCATCTCGGTCGTTGATGCTGTTGTCATGATCTTTATCGCCTCGCTTGCGGCCTATGCCATGGTTTTCATGGAGTTTCGCGGCAAGGTGGTGCTGCAAATCCTGTTCCTGATTGGATTGATGATCCCTGTGACGGCCATTGTCCTGCCGCTGTTTCAAATCGTTCGGTCCTTTGGCCTTCTCAACACCCATTTGGGTGTCATCTTCGCGGACCTTGCCCTGGCCGTGTCGGTTTTCGTCTTCATGTTCTCATCGTTTTTTCAGGGCGTCCCCAAGGCGCTGCACGAAGCGGCCCGGATCGACGGTGCGACCGAGTTTCAGATTTACCGCCGCGTCGTCATGCCGATTGCCACACCCGCAGTGGTCACAACCGCACTGCTTGAGTTTCTCTGGAGCTGGAACGATCTGTTGCTGCGACTGCTTCTGTTGACCCAGGACGAAATGCGCACGCTGTCGGTGGGTCTGTTGAACTTTCAGGGGACCATGACCCGCGACGTGACCGGATTGTCCAGCGGTACCGTGATCATGGCGATCCCGGTCGTTCTTTTGTTCCTGTTCTTCCAACGCCACTTCGTGCGCGGCATGACCGCGGGCGCGGTGAAGTGAGGCGAAACATGTCGAAACCCCTGCTCATCCTGGATCAACACTTTCGCCAGTTGGAAGAATTATTCCGACCGTCTTCCTACACCGCCTTGGGCGAGCTTTGCGACATTCATGGTGGCGTAAACTGGCCGATGCCGCGTAAGGATTTTCTGGCCCATCTGCCAGAGGCAGAATTTGTGGTGGCAGCGAAACCGGAACTGACCCGACCAGAGCTGGATGGCGCCAAAAACCTCCGGGCTGTGATCGAGGTTTCGGGCACCTTTCAAACCGGTCTCGACTATGATGCGTGTTTCGAGCGCGGTATCGAAGTGTTGTCTTGCGCGCCGGGATTTCGACGCTCGGTCGCGGAAATGGCGCTTGGTCTGATGATCGCAGGCAGTCGCGGCATCGTTGATGAGCACGAACGCTTCCGCGCCGGATCCGAAAGGTGGTTCAACGACAATATCGGCACGGATTTCTCGCTTTACGGTCAACGCATTGGGTTTGTCGGATTCGGGTCCATCGCGCAGGAATGCGTACGTCTTCTTGCGCCATTTTCCCCAAAGATCGAAGCCTATGATCCGTGGCTGAAAGCAAGCGGAACAGTGTTTGACGGTGTCGAATTCTGCGATTTGGAGCAAGTGACCACCAACAACCGCCTTGTCGTCATCGCGGCAACGCCCACCGACGAGAATTATCAGCTTGTGTCCCGAACCCTTATCGAAAAGATGAAACCCGGGACGCTGGTTGTTGTGATCAGCCGGTCTCATCTCGTCGACTTCGACGCCCTTGTTGAGGTCGCCAGCGCTGGCCGCATTCGCGTCGCCAGCGACGTGTTCCCACAAGAACCGGTGTCCAAGCGCGCCGCGTTGCGACAGGTCGACAATGTCATCTGGTCGCCGCACCGTGCAGCTGCCGTGGAAGGTGGCCGCCACCCGATTGGAGACATGATCCTGCATGACGTCGAAGCGATTTTGTCAGGGTCCCCTGAACGGCGGCTGCAAGCTGCGTCTTTGGACACCGTAAGAAACATCATCCGTGCGCCACTGGCGGCCGGGTAAGGGAGGAAGAGATGGCTGGAGTTGAACTCAGGAACCTGTCCAAGGCTTATGGTAATGTCGAAGTGCTTCATGACATCAACCTGTCAATTGCAGACGGGGAATTCATCGTCTTTGTCGGCCCTTCAGGATGCGGAAAATCTACGCTGCTCAGGATGATTGCAGGCCTTGAAGAAGTGACCGGAGGCGATCTGATGATTGGCGGCAAACGCGCCAACGATCTGTCGCCGCGCCAACGCGACATTGCCATGGTGTTCCAGTCCTATGCGCTTTACCCCCAAATGACAGTGGCCGAGAATATGGGGTTCTCGCTCAATCTTGAGCGCCGTTCGAAAGATGAAATCCAAAAGAAGGTGCAAGAGGCCGCCGATGCGCTGAAACTTGACCCATTCCTTGACCGTAAACCGGGCCAGCTGTCCGGTGGTCAAAGGCAGCGCGTGGCCATCGGTCGCGCCATTGTCCGCAACCCGCAGGTTTTTCTGCTGGACGAACCGCTTTCGAATCTTGACGCGGCGCTTCGTTCGGAAACTCGGGTGGAAATCAGTGAACTGCATCAACGTATGGCAACAACGATGATCTACGTCACCCATGATCAGGTCGAGGCAATGACCATGGCGGATCGTATCGTGGTCCTGAACGGCGGCTATATCGAACAGGTCGGCAGCCCAATGGACCTGTACAACCACCCCGCCACCGAGTTTGTCGCGGGGTTCATCGGTTCACCCAAGATGAACTTCGTCAAGGGCCGTTATGCTCAGGCCGTAGGTGCCTCGACCTTGGGCATTCGGCCCGAGCATTTTGCCGTCGGTCAGGCTGACGACGCATGGGAAGGCAAAGTGACTCTGGTGGAACGGCTGGGCCACGACACAATTCTATATGTGCGGGTTCCGGATGCAGGTGTTCTGACCGTAAGCCTTGATGGTCAGCAGAACCAAAATGTAGGAGACACCATCCACTTGCGACCCCAACCGGGATTCATCCATAAATTCAATGACCAAGGGCGGCCGATCGCCGCCTGAATCAAGTTGGAAGAAGATATGAGTTCAAAGCGTCCAACCGTCAAAGATGTGGCTCGCGAGGCTGGTGTCTCGATCGCAACCGTCAGTCGAGCCATGTCGCGCCCGGACGATGTGAAAGCCGCAACGCGCGAGCACGTGTTCGAGATCATGAAACGGCTGGGCTATCGGGCCAATCAGGCGGCAGGCGACCTGCGGCGTGGGCGCAGTAAAACCCTGCTTGTTCTGGTCTCTGAGATCACGAATGCCTTTTTCGCCGAGTTCTTCAAGGGCATCGAAGAAGAAGCGCGCGCGCATGGTTACGTCCTTCTCATAGGCGACACCTCGGAAGACGCCGAAAGCGAGCGCGCGTTCTCGGACATGCTGTTGATGAACAAGGCTGGCGGGTTGATCCTGAACACAAACGGCTTTCTCGAGGACTTGTTGCCCAGCGACGCCAACGGCGCCTATTCAGGCCCGCCGGTCGTTTCTTGCGGCGGGCACAAAGAAATTGATCTGCCGACAGTGCGAACGGATGACGTCTTGGGCGGGCGTCTGGCCGCCGGGCACCTCATAGAACTTGGGCACCGCGATATCGCTCAGGTGTGTGGACCGCTACACACCAATGGGTTCGAGCGCCGCTATCACGGCTTTAACCAGACGTTGAAAAACGCGGGCATCCCACTGCAAAAAGACCGTGAATTGATGGGTCAGCTCTCGGTCGATTATGGTCTGGAGGCAGCCGAGCAATTGCTGGCATCGGGCAATCTGCCGACTGCGGTATTCGTTCACAACGATGAAACAGCCACCGGATTGCTGCACGGGCTGGTGCGCGCCGGAGTGCGGGTGCCGGAAGATATTTCTGTCATCGGCTATGATGACATGCCCTATGCCGCCATTTTCAACCCGGGCCTGTCCAGCATACGCCTGCCACGCCGCGACTGGGGACGTCTGGCTTGCCGAAAGCTCGTGTCGATCCTGAACGAAGAAGAAGGGGCCGACCAACCGATCATTATCGCCCCCGAACTAATCCCACGTGCAAGCACCGCCGCGCCACGAAACAACCGCTAATCGGAGCCTTTCATCATGATCCGCGCCGTCGTATGGGGCGAAAACGTCCACGAACAGACCAATCAGGTAGTCGCCTCGATTTACCCCCGTGGTATGCATGACTGTATCGCCGGCGCGCTCAACCAAGACCCGGAAATCGAAGCGACAACCGCAACTTTGCAGGAACCGGAACATGGTTTGCCCCAAAGCCGACTGGACGGAACTGACGTGCTGCTTTGGTGGGGGCACGCCGCACATGGCGGCGTCTCGGACCAGGTTGTAGATCGCATTTCAGATGCCGTTTGGGGAGGGATGGGATTGATCCTGTTACACTCGGCGCATTTTTCCAAAATCTTCAAAAAACTCATGGGCACGCCATGCTCAATAACCTGGCGCGAAGCTGGTGAGCGCGAACGCCTTTGGGTGACAGCCCCCGGACACCCGATCACGTCAGGGCTGCCGAACTATTTCGAACTCGAGCATGAAGAAATGTACGGCGAGCCTTTCAGCGTTCCGGACCCGCTTGAAACGGTTTTTGTCAGTTGGTTTCAGGGCGGCGAGGTCTTCCGGTCAGGCCTGACCTACCGCCGCGGGGCCGGTAACATCTTCTATTTCCGGCCAGGGCACGAAACCTATCCCACGTATCATGACGAGACTGTTCGACTGGTTCTCCGCAACGCGGTGAAATGGGCAAAACCATCCACAACACGCATCACCGATGTCCACGCCGCGCCCAATCGAACGGTCGAAAACGCAATTGAACCTATCGCAGAGCGCGGTCCAAAACTGCACTCGGACGGGGAAGATGGGTTTCGCTAAGTGCGTCTTGTCGAGAACTTGACTAAAGCCAAGGTTGATCGCCCTTGCCCAACTACTCTGGATATCACTGTTGATGGCAACCGTACCCGCAAATGCTGAGGAGTTGTGGCCGAACAGATCCTTGAACCAAAGCCTGAACCTCTTTGGTCTGGTGAAAACAAGCCAAAAACACAGTTTCGGCCATTCTGGAATGGACTTCGTAACAGACTCTATCGGGTAACAGCTCAATGTCCGGTAGCGCTTTCATTGCTGCCGAGCCATAAAAGCCTCGGCGACGATCAGGTGCTTTTTCTTGGTCTCCGAATCCATCCGTATTGCCGTTTTACACATCATCGACCAGCGCGGATTGTGTGCAAGCTCGTCCAGATGTTTGAAAATGAAACGCCAATACAGGCCGTCCCAAACCTCTGCCCAAGGGCCTTTGCCCCAATGGCTCATCTTCCGGATATAGTTTGAACCCGAAAAATAGGGTTTGGTGGTGATTAGCCCGCCATCGGCGTGCTGGCTCATGGCATAGGTGTTTGGAACCATGACCCAGTCATAGCTATCCACGAACATCTCCATGAACCAGCGATAAACTTCATCAGGGTCGATCTCGCACAGGAACATGAAACCACCCAGAACCATCAGCCGTTCGATGTGATGACAATAACCGGTCTGCAGAATGCGCCCGATTGTGTCGTCAATCGGGTCGATGCCCGTGGTACCATTGTAGAAAGATGCGGGCATCTTGCGGCTGTGGCCCCAATGATTGGTGGTCCGCATCTCGACGCCAAGATGTTCATAGGTGGCGCGCATGAACTCTCGCCAGCCAATGATCTGCCGGATAAACCCCTCGACGGAATTGAGGGGGATATCCCGTGTCTGCGCGTGTTCAAGCGTCGCGTCCAGCACTTGTCTGGGCGTCAGCAGCCCGATGTTCAGCACGGGTGTCAGAACAGCGTGCCAAAGCCAGCCTTCCCCTTCGACGATGGCATCTTCAAAATCGCCGAACTGACAAAACCGGCGTTCGAGGAATTGTTGCAACCAATCCGCTGCCGCCCCATGCGATGTCGGATAGTAAAGCCTGTCCAGCGACCCAGGCGCGTCCGGAAACTCAGAGATCACGCTATCCTTTGCAGCGTGGTCAACGGGGCCATGCGCGGGCCAATCAATCCACGGCAAGCTGCCAAGCAGCGCTTTGGGAACCTTTTTTCGATTATCCCCGTCAAAGCTCCACTGGCCCCCCATTGGTTGATCGCCGTCCATCAAGACATCCAGACGACGGCGCTGACTTTTGTAGAACTCGGCCATGAACCAACGTTTTCGGCCTGTGATCCATGCCGCGTTATCGGCACCTGTGTTCAGAAAACCAGGCGATGGACGTATCTCCAGAGCGATACCCATAATCTCAGAAGCCTTTTGGAGCCGATTTCGCGCAATGAAATCCACCGGATCCGCCATCACGACGCGATCAATCCCTGTCCTTGCCAGCCGCTGAAACAGACGTGCGCAAACATCTGTCCGCATTTCATAAGGATAAACCTCGGCATTCAAACCTTTGGCGATTAAATCCTGCTGGTAACGCACCATGCTGGCCCGATGGAGCCAGAGCTTTTGCTTATGCATCCGCGCGGGATATCTCGCGTCGCCAAAGAACAATGGATCCTCGAACAGAACCACCAGGTCCGGGGGCTCTGCAAAACCCGGATGATCGGTAAATAGCTGGTTGGGCAGAAGGATTGTGGCAATGGGCATGGTCGTTCCGGCGCGTTCTGTTTAGAAGCGAAATATGACACGCCGTACCTTTGGCAAATAATTGTTCTTCTTTTGCCCCGGTCGCCGCCGTTCGCGCGCGCCGGAACGATTCATCGCAACAAGTTCAGATTTGCTAGAATGGTTGGGATTTTCTTTTTTAACCTGAAAAAGCCGGATTTTGCGTAGGGCCAGGCAACACTATCGTACTTGCGCCTCACCCGGTGCAGCGAAACACCAGCCTCGGCCAATTTGGGTTCGGCTCTATCCAGATGCGTCCTCACGGGACCGATGGGTGGATAGGCGGTAGCGACGGTTCGCACCCCGATCTGTTGGGCGGCTGCAAGGATCGGTACACTCCAGTCATCGACGGGCTGAGGCCGCATGTCAGAGCTTGCCAGCATGCTGTTCAATGCAGCCCCAGCAAATCCGAGCGCCGCCTGACCCATTGGCTGAGGAGACCTGCCAACATCCCCAATACACCTGCCGGTTCGTGCGACATAAGATGTGCGCCGCATAAACGCACGACCTCGTCAACGCATGTGTAGAGCCAGTCCAAATTAGTTTCGCAGAGCCACGTTTAAAACTGCAAAACGACGGCCAGTGCAGATCCTTCCTTTCAACCACTCGCCCAACTACCTCTCGGAAAAGGACGTCAAAATGAATATGTTTGCCAAGACACTCTGTACCTCCTCGGCTTTGCTGACCGGCGTTGCGCTGGCCGATCCGTACATGGAAATGAGTATTCCCCTAGAATCGGCACAAACTGCGGCCACAGTCGCATCTCAAACCTGCGCAGATATGGGATTTGCCACCACGGTTACGGTCGCAAACCAACGCGCGCAGCCCCGCGTCCAACTGATGCGCGAAGGCGCGTTTCCCCACACCGTTCACACCAGCAGCCGCAAAGCAATCACGGCCGCATCACGCCGCGAAGCGTCCTCGGTGATTGAGGCCCAAAATGAGCATGAACCTACGTTAGGTGCTGTCTTCAATTAAATCGGCCTGGTTACCCTCTCAGGGGACATCCCGATCGTTTACGAAGGCGCCGTCATCGGTTGCATCGAAATTGTCGGATCTCCTGGTTAGGACGCAAATGGCAAGGAATTCGTCGACATCTGCGCCGAAGCAGGTATTGCGGCTATCAGTGAATATCTGAAGCCGTCGTGCAGGTTAAATTGAACTGAGGGGCAACTTCTACAAGGTCTAATTTTGAATTAACCAGAGACTTTAGCGTAGCGTGGGAACAGAGCCGAGACGCCAGCTACATTTGGTGATACGCTTTTCTCATAGATCAATCGTCACTTCACAAGCCAAGCCGCCTAAACGTTTCGATGCTCCGAGTTCTAGCTTCGCACCGTACGCGGCCAATAAATCAACAGAAATAGACAGGCCCAACCCTGTTCCCGTTACAGAGGTGTCCAACCGACTGCCGGAACGCAAGACCTCATCTCGGGCACTTTCCGGAATACCGGGTCCGTCATCTTCCACGCAAAGCTCTATACCGCTTTCCGTTCGCTTCGCAGTGATTTGGAATGCTGCCCGACTCCACTTAAGGGCGTTGTCAAGAAGGTTTCCGATCACTTCCTCGATATCCTGAGGGTCCATTCGGACGCGAAGACCAGCCTCGCAATCCGAGACAAGCGTCTTCCCCTCGCGCTCTGCCATGACCGAGAACAGTCGGGACAGTCGTTCGACCGAATTCGATAGGTCAGTCCTGGAATGCGTCAGCTCTCCGGTGTTTGAAGCACGCATGCGCGCGAGTGAACGGCTAAGCTGCGCGTCTATTCGGGTCAGGGCCTCTTCCGCGGGCTCGGTATGTGCTCCGGCGTCTACCAGTTCGGCCAATTCGTTTCGCAAGATGGCCGTCGGTGTTTTGAGCGCATGCGCCAGATCCGCCGCTTGCCTTCGCGAAGCGGCGACAATTTCGCGATTTCGATGCAGCAATTTATTGAGATCTTCCACCAAGGGGGAAACCTCATCCGGGTAGTCTTTGGGAACCAGATCATCGCCCTGATCCCAGCGATGGGCCACATCGGCGCGCAATTTCCTGAGCGGGCCGACAATGGCGGACATCAGCAAAAGAGAACTGGCCACGCCGATCAAACCAACCAAGCCGAAGACCGGTAACAAGTTTCTTTGTGCAGCGCTGCGTTCGTTGATCAGTTCGCTTCTGCTTTCGGCGACTGTTACGCCCCACTCCGTCCCGTCTTCGAACGTAATCTTCTGGTAGACGCTGCGAATGGCCTCACCATCCGGGCCCATGGTGTTCCAAACGGTTGTTTCGCCACTTGCGCTTGGAGGTTCGGCAATCGTTTCATCGAAGAGCGAGGCAGACGTATAAATGGCCCCGGCACTGTCCGTTACTTGCCAATAGCGTCCCGAGTAAGGCGTGCCATAGGCCGGGTCGAACACCAATTGTCGCAAGGTTTCAGGGTCATCCGTGGTGGCGCTGAGACCAACGACAAGTTGGGTATGCCGGTCCTGCAACGCTCCGTCGAACTGATCCAGAACGCGCGTATTGATGTAGGAAAACACCACCAACGTACCAACGCCTACCGACAAAGCTCCCGAGGCGATACCACCGAGTAAGGCCCGTTGACGCAACGAGAGCATCAGGTTGGATCGATCATGTAGCCGCGCCCCCTGACGGTGGTGATCAAATCAGAGCCCAGTTTTTTGCGCAGGCGAGTAACGAATACGGCAATCGTGTTGGAATCTCTGTCGCCGTCATATTCGTAGATATGTTCGGACAACTCAGTGCGTGACACCATACGACCTATGTTGTGCGCCAGATATGTCAGAACTGCGATCTCCTGCGCGGTCAAATCGACAGGAATGCCTGCAACACTGACCCGACCGTTTCGTGTATCCAGTGAGACATCCCCCATTTCTATTACGGGGTTCAACTGGCCGCTCTGGCGCCGCAAGATGGCACGAACCCGCGCGGCCAGCTCGGGCATGTGAAACGGCTTGGTCATATAGTCATCCGCGCCGGCATCCAGGCCGTCGACACGTTCGCTCCAGCCGTCTCGGGCAGTCAGGATCAAAACCGGGGTTTTGACACCCGCGCTGCGCCATTCACGCAGAACCGAGATACCGTCACGCTCGGGCAGGCCAATGTCGAGGATGATCATGTCGTACGGTTCGGTCGACCCCAGATGCAGGGCATCCGTCCCATTATTTGCCACGTCGACCACGCGGCCTTCCGCACCCAACAGCTTTTTCACTTGCTCGCAAAGCTGGGGTTCGTCTTCAGCAAGGAGTATTCGCATATCGAGAGACTATAGGTAAAGGGTCGTCAGCTTCACGCTATTTTTTACCGCCGCCCTTTCCACCACCATTGCCGCCGCCATTACCGTTGCCATTTCCGCCGCCGTTGCCGCCCCCGTTTCCGCCGCCATTGCCGCCTCCGTTACCGTTGCCACCGCCATTGCCGCCACCGTTACCATTGCCACCGCCGTTACCGTTGCCACCACCGTTGCTGTTGCCGCCGGCATTGCTGCGACCTGCGCTGTTTCCACGGGTGGCAGAGGCACTCTGACCATTATTGCTTTTGGATTTGGTTGAATTGCGTGCGGCCTCGGAAATCTCGCGCCCGATACTCGAACGGTTCGAGACGACTGTGCCGGTTTGGGCATTTACGATCACACTGACGATCTTTCCGCCCGGCTTTTTGACCAGAATACGATAGTAAATCTTGTCCGTTTTGAATGCGCGCGCATCGACTGGCGTTCCACCGAAGGCTTTTTCCACGCCCTTGATGACACGGTTCAGCCGTATTGCGCTGCCGGACAACGTCGCCATGCGCAGTTCAGACTGTTTGAGTTCACGCGCGTCCGCCGCCGCTTGCCCTCCGGACAAGACGGTCAGCACAGCCACAACCAGAAATAACACTTTGGCTTGCATTACACCCTCAAACACAGTCGACGAAGACTATAAGGCCGGACATGAACCGATGATGAACAAGCAGTTAGCCCTGCGTTCAAGCGACCTCAAGTTTAATGCTGTCCAACTTTGTTGATTCGACCAGGGATCATGCTGCCCGGATACAGCGGCTAAGCTGTGAATGCTGACAGCCGTTGCTGTGAGTTGTGAGGAGATTGAGATGAAAACCACCAATTGCGGACTGCTGAAAGCCTCGACAATCGCAATCGCCTTGCTGGGCTCAACGGCCATTGTCGCCACTGTCGCAACTCCCGATTTTGCCTATGCCAAGCCAGGCAACGGCAATGGCGGCGGCAATGGCAATGGCGGCGGCAACGGTAATGGTGGTGGAAACGGCAACGGGGGCGGAAACGGCAACGGCGCTAAGGGCGACAGCGGAGATCGCAGCTCTGCTGGCAATAGCGGCAAAGGGGCCGACAAAAGCCGTGGCGGCAGCAAGGCCGGGAAATCCGGTCAGAGTAAAACAAAGTCTCAGTCTGCTCGGTCCGGTCAGAAGAAAGGCGGAGGGTTCTCTCTGAAGGACTTGTTCAAAGGGAAAAGCAAAGCCCGCAAAACAGAATCCACTCGCAAGGGCGCCACGACAACACGTGGAGCGCAAAAGGCCAAGGCGCAAAAAACGGTTCGCGAGACTGTAATTGTGGAAGAGTCGAAACGCCCCGTTTCCCGAACCAAAGGCAACCGTCTTGCAGCGCTACTTGGCGCTCATCCCTCGGAACTGGGCGCGCTTAACGCGGCCAATGCTAGCCCAACTGCACTGGCCAATGCCGCACCCAATTCACGGGTTGGCAGAATAGCCAAGTACCGAGACACGGTGCTGGCAGGTGAGCCATTGCGTGAGGAACTGGAAGAACAGTTGGAGGTTCTTGCAGGACTGGAACAACCAGACCGGTCAGTTCAAGAAATCGAGGATGATTTGGAAACCGCGCTGGGCGATGTTCAAGCCAACCGAGACAAGGTTGAAGAGCTTGAGCAGGCTTTGGACGACGCGGGCGGTACAGATCCTGACATCGAAGCACAGCTGGCAGAAGCCCAGGCCGCTTTGGACGACTCGATCGAGGAAGCCCAGGACCTAAATGACGAAAGACAAGCCGCCATTGACTACAACGAAGCTGTCGAAGAGGCGGAAGAACTGGCAGAGCTTGTTGAAGAGCAGGATCTGGCTGAACGTGAAGCCTTGGAAGCAGCCGCCAACAAACCGGTCACCGACGCGGTTGAAGCGCAGGTTAAATCGCTTCTTGGGCTATGAACCGAAGCTGATTGCCCATTGTTGACCTCCACTCTTGGACGTCCCGAAAGCCGGGACGGTCAAGGGCCTTTCGGCACTTTAAGTGTTGGCTTTCGGCAATCGCGACGCGCACAAAGAAAACCCCGCCCCAAGATGGGACGGGATTTAGGTACAATTCCGATATTTAGGACGAAATCGAGAATTGTTCGGGGGTCAGCTGACTCGCCTTCAGACGTTTTGGTGAGCCTCGGATAGCCGCTTGTTTTTAATAATCTCTGTCAGTGCATTTTCGACAGGAGGGAAGCGACCATTGCTCGAATTCATCGTGGTTTGCAGACGCTCTTCAACAGATTTACCGGCGGTTCGCATCGCAGCAGCTCTGCTGTCGTCTTCAGTCACAAAGGCAGGCTTGACCATCTTATTCCCCTTGTTTCCACCAAACGAACTAGGTGTCGTTCGATCCAACTAGATCACTATGCCCAAGCTTGGTTGAACGCATTGAGAATACATTGTTCACCTTCGGTTAATGTTGTTTACGAGACAAAAACAAATGAATTGTCTGGCCGCGCGACCCAGCTATTACCCCTCCCGGTTTGACGATTTGGAAGGTCGTTAGGTGAGAATGTCGTGCGAAACAAACCAACGCGGCAGAGCACAAATCGCCATCGACAAGCCATTCTCCGCCTATGGGTTGGTTAAATCCGATGGAGATCATAACTGGGATATGACGTCAAAGGAGGCAAAAAATGATGAAAACGGCATTGAGATTCGCGGCGACGTTATTCATCGCTCAGACCGCGCCTGTTTCGAGCGCGAGCTTCGACGCTCATTCTCACAATCTTAAACATATTATCGATAAAAACACGGAACTGCAGCCCGTTCTCGTAAAATCCAAAGCAAAACATTGCCCACCGGGATTGGCCAAGAAAGCGGTTCCATGCGTACCGCCAGGCCAAGTCAAACGATATCGGGTTGGGGATTACATCTACGATGGGTATGTGCGTATCGACAATCCCAGCCGATATGGGCTGCGGCGAAACGGCTATTATGTGCGTGCCGGAGACTATGTGTATCAGGTGAACCGAGAGACGCACGAGGTGTTGAACCTGATAGGTGCCATAGCTGATATTCTTAACTAACTGTCTGCTTCACTGACTAAGTATGCACGGTTGGACGTCGTTCGGACGCAAACCGAAAACGGGGCAATGGACTCGAACGGGATACTGGCCCAGCTATGAAAGTTCTTCGGGGTTCAGGTGATCCAGGGCCCCGCGCTCGGCCAAAATAGTGATCAGATCAACGCCATTCATCGATCTCTACATCATCGCGGCCTGAAAGACGCTTAGCCCATTTTCAATGGCCGGTTCTCCAAAGCCCACTCCAAACGGAATTACAAAGATGGTTATTGGAGCCAACCGCAGCGCCCCGCACAGGATTCCCCGCCATGTCTGGACGAACCTAAGGTTTTCATAACATATATTGGGCGCAGCATTTTTCAAACCATGGTAAAGGTAGCGTTCAAAGCGCCATGCCGGTCAACCCTAATAGTGGTTAGAAAGCGCCACGAACTACAGTACACAAACCATCGTTCGACCGATTACAGGCTGGCTGGCATTGGATTCCCTGAACGCGGCAAACTGGGCGAACGACAATCAGGTCCTAAATGATAAAGTTGGAACGACCGCAAATTTAGACATTTTGGCTCAGAAACTCGGGCTGCCCAATGCGCTTCACTCTTCGTCAAACGAGACAATTCGTGCGTTCATATCAAACCTGAGAAGTGCAATTTTGAACCCCGCACAATTTATAGATCTGAACATTGATATACAATTGCAGAGGCTTGAAGCCTTGCCAAACCGGTCTTTATTAAGCCTGCGCCGCTGGCCTTTGATTCGGCTGATCGCAATCTCCGCGTTGTCGATATTGAGCGATAAGCGCGCACTGACTCGCGTGAAGACGTGCCCCGGCTCCGATTGCGGCTGGCTGTTTCTTGACGAAACCACAAACGCCCGGCGCAAGTGGTGCATCATGGAAACCTGAGGAAACAGAGCCAAAGCCTCCCGCAACTACTCCCGCCGGAAGCAAACAAAATAAAGAGCTTAGCTCAAATACCTGCGCGGCGAGCGATGGAGAGAAATGGGCTTAACTGATGTCTGCAGAGCAGAGGCTTGCACAACATGACGGTGCTGCGGTGAAGCAATTGAACCAGCAATAACGCTGGTTTTCTGACACTATGTTAGATAAACAAGCCCACATTCACGAGAAGCGTTGCTATGAAAATCGGTGAGATCGTCGAAAAATCAGGTTTGACGGAGCGAATGCTGCGCCATTACGAGAGTCTTGGGATCATTGCACCAACAAAGTCGGCAAAGGGTACGCGACTATACAGCGATGCCGACTTATCGGTTGCGCGCTTGATTCATCGGTTGCGATTGCTGGATATCGGTTTGGACAGCCTCTCGGAAATAGCGCAAGAGCGCCTGAAACATCAGACCGGTGATGAGTCGGCATCATCTGTTGGGGGGTTGTTGGATAACCTTGCCGAGTTGCTTTCTGAGAAAGCGCAACAGGCTTTGGAACTCAGGTCTGAAATTGTCGAAGCATCCAAGACAGTCAGTAAGTGCCAGGGTTGCAAGAACGTTCCGGCTCCGGAGACTTGCCCGGATTGCCCGATGAATGATGTGGTCCATCACAATTCAGTGGCCGCGATGGTCTGGAAGTAGTCAGTAACGATACACCTGACCGATAATACGCCACCTGCATTCAAATTTGTATTTTCGTGCAAGCCGCAAGACGCGAGTCGTGGTTCTGGAAACTCGATGCCGCCCCTGGAGGCCGCTTGGACCCCAGACCATGACGCCATTTCGGTCTCAAGACCCTCTGGTGTAAGCCACTTTGTGAGGTGGAACTGTGGGATCTCAATGCGCAGCCCCGGGAACCTGAAACTTTTATATCCGCTGACAACCCACTTTCGCTCCGTCTCCCAAAATGGGGAAATCGCTTCAAAGACGGGCGCATAGGCCTGAGTTACCTGAATTGGCAACTCTGCCACTCCCCATGAAAAGACAGCGAAAATCCCGCCGGGCCGCAAGACCCTTCTTACCTCATGAGTATGTTTTTGAAGATCAAAGTAGTGAGCCGCTTGCATAGAAAATAGAAGGTCTACGCTGCTTGCCGAGTACGGTAACGCCTCTGCACGGCACTTTTGCACGGGGACGTATTGCAACGACTTGCATGGCGGCGCGGAATCGGTCGCGATGACCCGGCTAAACATTGGCTGCAAGTATGCGGAAAACTCGGCTCGACCGGCTCCACATTCCACACATAAGTCTCGTTTGAAGGGCAAAGCAGCAAGCCACCGCAAGAAATCTGCGGGGCCTGGCTGCGTTGTGTGATCCATATCCTAGTTGATCATTGCGAGGAACTTTTGATGTTCGCCCTCATGCATCGTATGACTCTGATCAGGCTTAGGAAACTGCCCGTTCGTTGCGGCAGCGAAGTAGGCTCCGTAGGCACGTTGCATCTCGCCCCATACATCGCCGAAAACCTCTCGCTTTGGCGGGATAGGAAAGACCGAGCACCCGATGATATCGCTCGATACATGGAAAATCCCGTGCGCGTGAGGGCCAGATCCAAGGCTGGCCACGGCCACAGGTAGGTTTTCATAGCACCACTTCGTAAGCTCAACAGATGTATGCTCGAAGAGCGCCGCGAAAATACCAGCATCAATCGAAGCCTTCACCAATTCGACAATCTGGGCGGCTTCTTCGGCCGTTCGTCCTGCGGGAGAATGACCAGAGTTCATGACAGCACGTTCACCTTGAACACCAAAATGACCAACAACAGGTATCCCAGCATCTACGATTGCTCGGATGTGATCTACAGTTCCAAGAGAGGGTTCGATGTGGACCCCGTCAGCACCAAGTTTCACGACTTTTGCTGCGTTGCGCACTGACTCTTCAATCGAGATACAGGCCGTTGTGTTCGGCATGTTGCAAATGATGAACGGGGACGACGCGCCTCTGAGAACACCTTCCAGCATGTAGAGTTGTTCTTCGAAGTCGACCGTTGCCATGGACGGATGGCCCATAAGTCCCATGGGTCCTGGACTGCCGCAGCACAGAAGGTCCATTCCGAGCTCTTCTGCCATGACTGCACTTGGCGTGTCATGGCACTCCATGCCGACGATACGCTCGCCTTTTTGTACTTTTTCGGCGAGGTGCTTCAGTCGTGTCTTTCTGCGCATTGTCTTAGTTCCTCCCACTGCGTCTTAATTTTTGGTGAGAGTATTATCTGACATTAATGTTAGATTCGCAATCCTAATGGGAATATTAGGCCTATGACGCGAAACCTGAACTTCATAATCCAATCATGGCCGTATGGATTGCGCTCTCGCGTCTCCAATTCGAAGAGCGCACGGCGACACTAACCCCGACTGGCTCATGAGGCAGAGCGCAACGAAGCTCAGCTTCTATAATCTGCTGGCCGCACCACTATTGTCGAATAGCATTGCCTCGCCCCCATCCGCGTTCGCTACGTGGCAGATCAGCAGGAACAGGCGCCTTTGGCGTCTGATCTGCAAATCAGCCCTGATTTTCCCAAAAGGAAGTCAGATCAATAATGTCGGCCTGGAAGCTGGAAAAAGGGAGTGAGGCGAAAATGACAAGGTTCTGTCGCTGGTGGCAGAACTATGTGTCGCCAGACAAAGCTGTGGAACGTCACTGTTTTCTGACTCAACCGACTTCCAAAACCTCAACAAATGGATAAACTGCGTCATCCAATTCTGCCCCAAACGTCAAGCAATTCTGACCCAACATAGACAACGGCCATTCACTAGCGCTGCGGCTAAGGTCCGCGTTGAGCCAATAGGAGATCTCTCAGATTTTCGCTGCGAGCGCGCGCAGCACGAAAATCGCCGCAGGTGCTCGGTTTAGGACGCCGCGTGGTGGAAGAGATCGCTGCCATTCGTTCATGGCGCAGCGAAAATCTCGACGGCAATTCTCACATGCGTGACAAAGCCGCCTGTCGTCAGGCAGGCACCAATGGCTGCTGTCAGTCTCAATGAACAAAGCAGAGCGTGTCGAAGTCTTTTCTCCATGAGGCCACCTCCTGACCCGTATCGTCGCCGTTAAGGCCACGCTTTATCAGCCCGGCAAGCTGACTTGCATCGGTCGTCGTCATGCCCCAACGGACCAGTTCTGGCGTGCCAATGCGCAACCCGTTCATATCGCCGTCAACCGCAGCCACAGGCAGTCCGATGCCGCAGGCAAGGAACCCATTCGGGCGCAGCTTCTTCGACGCCGCCTGACCGCCACCAAAGGGTTCGGCCAATACGGCGAACTGGTGGGAGTTCGTAAATCCATCGGCCCCTGCGAAGACCGAAACCCCCTCAGAGTCCAATGCCGCAGCCAAGGCTTGTGACATTGCGATCATCTCTTTGGCATAGGCTTCCCCGAAGTCGCGCCAATCCAGCATGGTCACCGCCAGAGCAGCCGTCTTCGCAGCATCGAAGTTGGCAGTCATCCCGGGAAACGCGATGGCATCCAGCGCCTTTGCTATCTCGGCATCGTTGGTGACGATCAGTCCGCCAGCCGGCCCCCCAAGGCTTTTGTAAGTGCTCATCGTCATGAAATGGGCCCCTTCCTTCAGCGGGTTCGACCATGCCCGCCCGGCGATGATCCCGCATTGATGGGCCGCGTCGAACATAACCTTGGCATCGACCTCATCCGCAATTGTACGGATGTCGGCCACTGGGTGTTCAAACAGGTTCAGACTGCCGCCGATTGTGATCAGCTTGGGTCGTTCGGCCCGGGCCAATACTCGAAGCTGATCCAGATCGACCGTGTAGCCATCTGCGTTTACCGGAGCCTCGACCGTTCGCAGGCCGTAAAGCCCAGCACAGCCCGCGATATGGTGCGTCACATGCCCGCCTATCGACGCAGGCGGCGCAATAATCGTGTCACCCGGTTTGCACGTCGCCATGAATCCGTAAAGGTTCGCGATCGCGCCAGAGGGCACGCGGACTTCAGCAAATCTGGCGTCGAACACCTCGGCGGACAGCTGGGCGGCGATGACCTCGATCTCTTCGATCGCTTCCAATCCCATTTCATACTTGTCACCGGGATAGCCCAAGGACGGGCGCGAACCGATACCTGACGACAAGAGCGCCTCTGCCCTGGGGTTCATGACATTGGTTGCCGGGTTCAGGTTGAAGCATTCTTCCTCGTGGATCACACGGTTCCGTTCTGCGAGGTCCTGAACCCGGGCCAGAAGATCGGCCGAGGTATTGGACGCAGTCTGGTTGGCAATATCCTGAACCAGAGTTTCGCTCGTTCCGGGAACCCAGTTTCGCTGTGCAAGTATCATCCACCATCCTCCTATTTGCGCCAATCTGGCGCCCAAAGCGTGACAGCGCAAAGCAGATTTGCTATTTCTTGGCGTAGAAAAACTAAGGCTAAAAATGAGTGTCGCCCCCAAACGTCCGAAAGGACCACCACTGAACGCCATGCGGGCCTTTGAAGCCGCTGCGCGGCACGTCAGTTTTGTCGCGGCTGCGGATGAGCTTTGCGTCACGCCCGGTGCGATCTCTCAGCAAATTAAAACTCTGGAAGATTGGGCAGGCACGTCACTCTTTCGCCGAAACGCTCAAGGAGTTGAGCTTACAAAGGCCGGAGCATCGCTGGTCTCGAGGTTCACATCTGCCTTTGACGCTTTGGCGGATGCAACGCGCGCCTTGCGAAACCTTGGACCGGACGTGGATTTTCACATCGCAGCCCTTCCCTCTGTCGCTCAGCTTTGGTTGCCGAAAAGACTGAGTAAGATCAGAGCACACTTCCCCATGATCAACTTCTCGGTCACGGCCATGGAAACCCCGCCGAGCCTGTCGAGAGAACTGTTCGATCTGGCGATCTTCTTCGATGTGCCGGATGGATCCCCCGATCAGGTCGCGATTTGTGCCGATGAGATTGTTCCCGTGTGCGCACCTGCGCTTCTGGAACGGGGCGCAGAGTTCGAGACAGCGGCGCTTCTGCACGACCAGACATGGGCAGATGACTGGGCCGTTTGGTCAAAGGCAACAGCCACGCCCACAAGCGATCCGACGCGCGGTCCGAGGTTTTCCCTTTATAGCCTTGCGGTAGAAGAAGCCAAAGCCGGTGCCGGCGTCTTGATCGGGCATCTTTGCCTGATTGAAGACGCCCTGGCGAACGGAGCGCTGAAACCTGCCAGCGAACGCACCTGCCATACCGGGCGTCATCTGTGCGCTCAACTACCTAATGTTGGCAAGCGGAGGCCCGAATCCGATCAAGTCGTTTCGCTGCTCTGCTAGAATTTTCAAAACCCGCCCTTCGAACGCTGTGCGGCATTCGGGAGGCATGGGCTCAGACCGGCCCAATGCTGCCACGGCATTTCCCAACGAACAAGCAACCGGACAACGGCCGTTCTAAACGCCAGTTAGAGTCAGGTGTCAGCGCGATGCTGATGTCTGGGCTTGGAGGGAGGATTGGAGGACCTAATATGCCAAGAGGCCAACTTCCCGCAGTCACCCCGAAACGCAGAGCCTGGAACAGGGCCCGGACCGTCCGCCAGAAAATGTCGCTGCTGCCGAAACAGGTCTGGGCGAGCCACGCGCGGCTCGAACTGGCGCGTAATCTGCACGACCTTGCGCTGTCCAACGTGGCCGTCGACAGCAAGCTTCGCGGATGCGATTTGGTGAAACTGTGCGTCAGCGATTTGGTCAGAGATGACGGCGTTCGCGAGAGTGTGTCTGTGACCCAGAGCAAACCCGGCGACCCGTTCAGTTTGAACTCTCGGTAAACACTAGGGATACCATTGACGCATGGGTCAAATCGCCGGGCATGATTGATTACCGTTTCGATTTCCCAGCCGGTTTCACGACCGCCGCCATTTCTCAATCCGCCAATATGACTGACTTTCGCGGGATATGTGCGCATGACCAAAGCTCAACGACCGCCAAAGCCAAAACCCATGCCGTACACCCCAGAGCCGGACCGCTACGAGCGGATGGTGTATC
>NZ_JBQFLT010000010.1:0-166830 GCF_056531425.1 Ruegeria sp. N4 | reverse complement strand
CATCGGATACTGAACAGGCATCTCCCAGCCCGCAAAATCAACCAGCTTACCTCCCAAATCAACGTGCAAGGCGTACAAGGGCGTGCGTTTCGGTGAGGTCATGGCGAAAACCTTCTGTGGTTCAATTTGTCAGAACGCATATCCGCCAGTCTGACCAAAGTTGCATTTTTTGCAACGATTCAGCCCAGGATTTCCGGCCTGAGCCGCCACCGGACCGGCCAGTATACGGGCGCATGCATCCCTGATGTTCCTATAGGAAACTTTTTTCCGTTACGCAACACTCGCAAAACGATCAGGGTGGCACAGCTTCGTGAATATCCGCAGTGGAGGCCAAACCTGCACCACACAGCTTAAAATTTTCCACCATATATCAGTGAATTGGCAACCAATTGTCAATTCTGACCATTCAATGCGGCGACGGCATGTTCCAGCACCCGGAGACCGGCGATCAGGTCACTTTCAGCCGTGTCTTCGGCAAAATCATGGCTGATTCCGTTGATCGAGGGCACAAACAGCATCGCAACCGGCATCAGGCGTGACACGTTGGTGGCATCGTGCAAGGCCCCCGATGGCATCTGCTGCCAATTGCCCGGCGCGACCTGCTCGGCCCCCCGCTCTAACGCACCGCGCAGCGTCTTATGCATGGCAACAGGCTCTAGCCCCAACATCGTGCCGAAATACAGCACCATCCCCAGTTCCACGGCCACGCTTTCGGCAGTTTCCCGGACGATATCTTCCATGCGGACCAGACGATCTGCATCGCCATCGCGCCATTGCATCGAGAATCGCACCCTCCCCGGCACGATGGAGGAGGCATTGGGATGAAGATCCACGCGCCCGATGGTCCAGACGGTTTGCGGCGTCACAACATTCTGAAACCGGTCATTCAGGCGCGCATTGAACAGGGAGAGGGCCTGAAACGCATCGCGGCGCAGATGCATGGGTGTGGTGCCCGCATGGTTCTGCTGACCCTCAAACGTGATCGACATATCGCGAATGCCGACAATATCCGTGACCACGCCGATCTGCTGATCTGAGGCGTTCAGCGCAGGGCCCTGTTCGATATGCATCTCGATGAAACCACCGAACCGGGACGGGTCCACAAAACCTTGTGAAAGGTCGGCCATACCCGATCGCGCCTCGGCAAATCGGACACCGGAACCGTCGGTCAACGCATCCGCCTTCTCCAGCGGCAACCCGCCGGACCAGACCGCGGACCCGGTGGTGACGCCAAAGCGCCCCTCTTCATCCTGAAAACTCACGACCGAGATTGGGCGGTCGCTGGATCGCGCCACTTCAAGCGCAGCGATGACACCCAGCGCGCCGTCCAGCCAACCGCCTTCGGGCTGGCTGTCGGAATGCGACCCCATCAGCAAAGACGGACCGTCTGCCAACCCGAACAAGTTCCCGACCGGGTCAAAATGCGGTGTCAGGCCAGCCTCGGCCATGCGCCCGGCCAGCCATTTCCGCGCGGCGATATCGGCCTGTGAATAGGCGGGACGGACCACCCCCTTGCCAACACCCGACGCGCCGAATGTGCGCAGCATGTGCAGATCGGACAAGAACCGTTTGTGATCGACTGGCATTGACCCCCTCCTACGCTATCCACGCCGAACATAGCCACAAATGACCCCGCAGCGAGGATTTTTTCGGGCGGGCGCGAAACCCCTCTGGTCCCTGCATGGAACGTGCCCTAAGACGTCTGCGTAAGAGGGACCGACATGTCACATATCACTTTGGTGCGTCACGGGCAGGCCAACACGGCGGCGCGGGACGAGAAGAACTATGACAAGCTCAGCGATCTGGGGCATCAGCAGGCCCGCTGGTTGGGTGCGCATCTGCGGGACACGCGCAGCCATTATACGCGCGTCTATTGCGGCACCCTGACCCGCCACGCCGAAACCGCCGCCAGCATGGGGCTGAATGATCCGATCCGTGACGCGCGGCTGAACGAGATCGAGTATTTCACGATTGCCCAACTGTTCGAGGAGCAGCACGGCGTAGCGGTCCCCACGGATCGCGAGGGCTTTGTCGAGCACCTGCCCAAGACCTTCGCCGCCTGGGCCAAGGGTGACATCGAGAACGCGCCGGAAACCTTTGACCAGTTCGAAACCCGCGTTCGCGATGCGCTGCGCGACATCGGAACCGAGGGCGGGCCAGCCATCGTTGTCACCTCGGGCGGGTTGATCTCGATGGTGGTGCGGCAGGCGATGGGGCTGGACATACCATCCATGGCACGGGTGGCCCTTGCCATCATGAACACCTCGGTCCATCGTCTGCATCCGATCGGTGCGCAGCTGAGCCCGGTTCTGTTCAACGCGGTGCCGCATCTGGAAGCCCCCGACCGGCACTATGCCCAGACGCATCTGTGATCAGCACGGATATGGAGGTTCATGATGCAGCTTTACTATGCCCCACGCACGATTTCCGTTGCCGTTGCCATCGCACTGGAAGAGGCCGGGCTGGACTATGAGACCGTTCGGATCGACTTTGCCGCGGGCGAGCAGACCAAACCGGCCTATCATCAGATCAACCCCAAGGGGCGTGTTCCGGCGCTGGTGGTCGATGGTGGTATCCTGACCGAAACCGGTGCGCTGCTGGACTACGTTGCAGCAATGGCACCCGACGCAGGGTTGGTGCCGGATGATCCGGTCATGGCGGCACGGATGCGCGAGGTGATGTATTACCTCGCCTCGACCATGCATGTGAACCACGCCCACAAAATTCGCGGGCCGCGTTGGGCTGACAGGAAAGCCAGCTGGAATGACATGAAGGACAAGGTTCCGCAAACGATGACCGCATCCTGCGACTATATCTCGTCGAACGGGTTGCGCGGGCCGTTTGTACTGGGCGACCGGTTCTCGCTGGCGGATGCGTATCTGTATGTCGTTTGCAGCTGGCTTGAGGGTGACGGCGTTGACGTCTCGGCCTTTCCCAAGATTTTGGCCTTCCGCGAGGCGATGGAGGCGCGCGCATCGGTACAGGCGGTGCGGGCCGCCGGAATGCTCTGACAAAAGGACAACGCATGACACATCTCTGGGTCCGGGCAGAACAGCGCCCGAACGAAGAACGGGTGGGGCTGACCCCCGAAGGGGCCGCCGCCCTGATCGCGGCTGGTATCCGCGTGACGGTCGAGGAAAGTTCGGTTCGCGCCATTGCGATTGATGGTTACAACGCCGCCGGTTGCGAGATCGCGGCTGAAAATTCCTGGCCCGAAGCGCCGCTGGATGCGATCATCTTTGGCCTCAAGGAACTGCCCGAGGACGGCACCCCCCTGCCCCATCGCCACATCATGTTCGGCCATGCGTATAAGGGCCAGCATTCGGGCCGCGCATTGCTGGAACGGTTCAAGGCTGGCGGCGGCACGTTGTACGATCTGGAATATTTGGTGAATGAGGATGGCCGCCGGGTCGCCGCCTTTGGCTACTGGGCGGGCTATGCCGGGGCTGCGGTCACGCTGAAAACATGGGCCGCGCAGCAACGCGGACAGCAATGCCCGCCGGTCGGCGTCTATCCCGGCAAAGATGCGCTGAATGCCGAACTGCTGGCCGAACTCGACGCGACGGGGGCCACCCGCCCCCGCGCCATCGTCATCGGTGCCCTTGGCCGTGTCGGCACCGGGGCGGCGGATCTGTGCGAGGCGATGGGCGTCCCCGTAACCAAATGGGACATGGCCGAGACCGCCAGCGGCGGGCCGTTCCCCGAAATCCTGAACCACGACCTGTTCCTGAACTGCATCTTCGCCCGCCCCGGCACACCCGTCTTTGTCCCGCAAGAGGCCTTGACCGCCCCGCGCAAACTGACCGCCATCGGCGACGTCGCCTGCGATCCCGACAGCGATTACAACCCGGTGCCTGTGTACGACCGCGCCACCACATGGGACGCCCCCGCCGTACGCGTGGCCACCGATCCGGTGATGGACGTGATGGCCATCGACAACCTGCCATCGATGCTGCCGGTCGAAAGCTCGCAGGACTATGCCGCGCAACTGCTGCCCTCTCTGCTGACGCTGACCGATCTGGACAGCGGCGTCTGGGGCCGGGCAGAAGCAACCTACAAAACCCATATCGAAGGGATCTGAACGATGACCATTCACTGGTGTGGCACCGGCCTGTCGGCCATCCCCGGCCTGCGCCGCCTGATCGAAGGCGGGCACAAGGTCACCGTCTGGAACCGGACCATCGAAAAGGCCCAGGCCGAGGTCGGAGACCTGACCGACGACATCCGCGCCTTTGACATCGACGCTTTGGGTGCGGTTCTGGCAAAGGGCGACGTGATCGTCTCGATGCTGCCGGGCGACTGGCACGTGCCGCTGGCGGAACTGGCGATCTCGAAACAGGCCAATTTCGTCTCGTCGTCCTACATCGCGCCCGAGATACGCGCGCTGGACGACAAGGCGCGCGAGGCCGGTGTGGCGCTGGTTAACGAGGTCGGGCTGGATCCCGGCATCGACCACCTGATGGCGCACGCGCTGGTTGACGACTACCGCGCCTCGGACGCGTTCGATGCGGAAAACCACCTGAGCTTCATCTCGTATTGCGGCGGTATCCCCAAGCACCCCAACCCGTTCCGCTACAAGTTCAGCTGGTCGCCGCTGGGTGTGCTGAAAGCCCTGCGCTCACCTTCGAAATCGATCCGCGACTACGCCCCGCTGGACGTCGTCCGCCCATGGGACGCGATCAGCAGCTATATCGCGCCCCTGGCCACACCGGAAAGCTTTGAGGTCTACCCGAACCGCGACTCGATCCCCTTCATGGCGCAGTACCATTTCGAGGATCACTGGCCGGTCAAGGAATTCGTCCGCGGCACCCTGCGCCTGAACGGCTGGGCGGATGCGTGGGCGGATGTGTTCACGGAAATCGAGACCCTCTCGGGAGCGCAAGGCGACGCCCGCCTGAAAGAGATGTCGGACCAGTTCTGGACCGAAAACGCCTATGACGAGGGCGAGCCCGACCGCGTGGTCCTCTGCGTCGCCCTGAAGGCCGAGAAAGACGGCATTCCGGTCTGGCACAAAACCTACGTCATGGACGCCTGGGGTGACCAACGCGGCACCGCCATGGCGCGGCTGGTGTCGATCCCGGTCTCACTGGCCATCGAGGCCGTCCTGAACCGCGCCATACCCGCAGGCGTGCACGCGGCCCCCAGCGATCCGAAACTGGTACAGGATTGGATGGCTGAGATCGATACGCTGGCGCAGCATCTGCAAGTTGTGGATCATCTGGCCTAAGGCTGGTCACGACACCCGAAACACCAAATAGCCATTCCGTTTCGACTGGAATGGCTATTTGATTTCAGCGGTCACCAAAGACAACGCAAGCTCTTGACGTGGTCGCGTCAGACCACCCCTTCAAATGTAGCGCTGGATTGTGTCCTCGACATCACTTCGGTTTATGCCAAGCTCCGACAGCTCGTGATCTGACATCCGGTTCAACTCCTGAGCCGCACACACAATATCGGCACTGATCCCGCGTATCTTCATTGCACGATCAAACAGTAATAAGGCGCTTGCCGCAGGCGTCATTTCACTCACAGGGTTTCCGTCAAACATCTTTCAACCTCCCGACATGTTCCAAAACCAATGGTGTTCCGTTGCGCCTTCATCTGCGGAGGCGCGGGCCGTTGTAGGTATTGTCATATGCAATCTGGTTGATCTGACTGCGAGGGACGCCAATGTCCTGCAATTGACGGTCGCTCAGGTTTTCCAATACGCGGGTGGCTTGTGCATATGTCCGACGCCGGTTGAGTTCGATGCGGGCGTCTGCGTAGGTGGACATCAGGGAAGCAAGCAGGCTGTTCTGCGGTCTGGCGGTGTGCAAAAGTTCCATTTCTCTCTCCTCCTTGAACTCGGGGTTTCAGGCCGTCTGAGTTCAAATAAAGGAGCGGGTCATTAACGAAACTACGCGGCCTCGTTAATGTTCGTTAACTTTTTGAGATGGGTGATTGCACTGTATGAAAACTGGGCGCTGGCCGCCGCTACATCAGATCATTCTCAACATCCTCAGCCGAAATCCCCAGCGCATCCAGCCCGTTCTCCAGATGATCCGACAGGTGCGGCGTGCCAATCAGGTAATCCGCACAGGGGGTCGAGGCTTCGGATTTGGCCGTTGCGATGGCTTCGGCAAGATCCTCGGCGAAAAAACTCTCGCGGCCGACCCACATGATGGCGACCAGTTCGGCCTGTTCGTCCTCGCTCATGCGGTCGACAAAGGCGCGCAATTCGCCTTCTGCCCGTTCCAGCTCGCGGCCCATCATGGCCACCTGGGCGACTTTTCTTGCCGAAATTTCCAGCATGTCTTCAGCTCCTCGTGTTCGCGGTTCACGGCCATCTGACCTGTTCGCCACGCCCGAGTCTTTGATCTTACGCAAACAAGGCCCGCGCTAGCGCCGGACCCGCGATACCGGATGATCAGGCACCGGCGCGGTGCGAAACGGGCGGAAACGCGCCTTTTTCAGCCACAGCTTCAGCGCCTGCCAGACGATCAGCGTGAATGTCCGTCGCGCCCCAAAAGGTCGGCGCAGCAGCGACCAAAGGATCGTGCGGTTGGTCAGCGGTTGACGCGGTCCGGTCAACGTGGCGATCAGGCCACCACCCTTTCGTCCGTAATCGATCCAGACCCCAACCCGCTCGGGCCGATAGTCAAAGCGGAACGTGTAGCTTCCTTCAATGACCTGAAACGGCGAAACATGCATCAGCTTGTCCGCAACCACCCGATCCGACGGGTCGATCGGCACGAAATCCGGCTTGTGGCAGACATAGCTGTGGCGGGTGCCATAGGTGTTCGTGACCTCGGCCACCACGGCGTATAGCTGATCCTTGCTGTCGAAGCAGAACCAGAAGCTGACCGGGTTGAACACATGGCCCAGCACGCGGGGCTGCGTCAGCAACATGATCTGCGCGGGCGGCGGCACATCCATGTCATCGAACCGCGCCCGCAGCCATTGTGCGCCGACACCCTGCCTCGGTTCTCCGCCATGATCGGTGCCGCGCCAGTTGGTAACGTTTGCCCGGTCGATCGAGAACAGGAAAGGTGTCTCGGGGTCGGCCTCGGGGTCCAGCAGGATATAGTCGACCGAATAGCGAAACGCATTCCGTATCGCGCCTTTGCGTCCGTGATAGGTGTGACCTGCGATATGATCGATTTTCTTCATTTCGCCGCGTATCCGCTGTGCCTGTAAACTGTTCAAATGGCGCTCTTTTCCGCGAACACCGTTTGTATCCAATACGAAACCTAGCGCAGATTGGATTATTTTGTCGCGCGAAAGTGATCCGTCTTGGGCCACCCACCGTAATGTGGTTATGTTTACCGAGATCAATACCGTGACCTTGGACGAACCCGCGGCCGAACGGGCCGCCCCTCAGCCTTGGCGCGCAAAGAAACGCATCAAGGGTAGACAGGTGAACGGAACGAAAGCCAGTTGCGACACCAGGACCGAGTGGGTGGACCATGTTCGACGCATCCGGGACGCGCAGGATCAGGCGGCTTTTGCCGAGCTGTTCCAGCACTTCGCGCCACGCATCAAGGCGTTCCTGATGAAATCAGGATCAGACGCCGCGATGGCCGAAGAATGCGCGCAAGAGGTGATGGCGACCTTGTGGCACAAGGCCCATCTGTTCGATCCGGCACGGGCAACGGTGGCCACCTGGGTGTTCACCATCGCTCGGAACAAACGCATTGACGTGCTGCGCAAGCAACGCCGCCCCGAACCCGAAGAGCTGGGGTGGGGACCCGAGGCCGAGCCGGATCAGGACGATGTCATTGCGTTGCAACAGGAAACCGCGCAACTGCGCAATGCCCTGTCGGCATTGCCAGAGGCGCAGAGACAGCTGATCGAAAAGGCGTATTTCGGAGATCTGAGCCATCGAGAGATTGCATCTGAGACCGGATTACCGCTGGGCACGATCAAATCACGGATACGGCTGGCGCTGGACCGCTTGCGCCACGCGATGAACTGAGATGAGTAAGATGAGCAACCCGATCAAACATCACCTGACGGACGATCTGCTGATGGCTTATGCCGCCGGCTCTCTGCCCGAAGCGTTCGACCTGATGGTCGCGACGCATCTGTCACTGTGTGACCACTGCCGCGCACGGGCCGAGAGCTTTGACGCTGTGGGTGGGCATGTTCTGGAAGAGCAATCCGATGCGATGAGCATGAGCGACACGTCACTGGCTGCCACAATGGCCCTGATCGCCCAAGGCGCACCGACCCCCAAGCCCGCCCGTCCGGGCTGCGCCGTCCTGCCGACCCCCCTGCAAGATTATGTCGGCGGAACTGTGGACGACATCAAGTGGAAGCCCATTGGTATGGGCGTCAAACAGGCGATCCTGCCGACCACAAACGAGGCGACCGCGCGGCTGTTGTTCATTCCGGCGGGTGTGGCCGTGCCGGATCACGGGCATAACGGCACCGAACTGACCATGGTTCTGCAAGGCGCTTTTTCGGACGAAGTGGATCGCTTTGCCCGCGGCGATGTCGAGATCGCAGATGAGGATCTGGAACATACTCCGGTCGCTGATATGACAGAGGATTGCATCTGTCTGGCCGTGACGGATGCGCCGCTGAAATTCACCAAACTGGTGCCACGCTTGCTTCAGCCTTTCCTGCGCATCTGAGCCACCGATTTCATTCTCGCGGCAACACGCGACGTAAGGGGTAGGAATGTGATCCCAAGAATCCTGATGACATTGGCGCTTGTTTGTGTTGCCCCCATCACCTCGGCCCAGATGAAGGCCGAGGTGCAGTTCGAGCCGGGAAATTTTGGCACGATGGTTGGCGGGACCGTCACTGGCGATGAGTATATCGACTATCTGCTCGATGCGCGGGCCGGGCAAGAGATGTTCGCCGAACTTCAAGTCAGCGACACCAATGGAAATGGAGTGATTTATTTCAACATCCTGCCACCCGGCAGCGATGGCGTGGCGATCTACAACGGGTCAATTGAGGGCAACACTGCCCGGATCACCCTGCCCGCAGATGGAGACTATACAATCCGTGTCTATCTGATGGGCAACGACCGCGATTCCGGAAAGACGGTTGGGTACAATCTGGACCTGTCGATCCAATAGGCCCTAGCCTTCGGTCTTGCCCAACGGAACCACGTTTGTGCGATCGTCGGGGGCCAGTTCCTCGAAATCGAAATTGTCCAGCCGCTGCGCCCTGCGGCCCGCCTTTTCCGCGCTGATCTTGATTTCCGATATATCCTTGGCCGCCTGTCCGAAATGCCGATCCAGATTGGACACCCGGTCACCAAGACGTTCCACATCCTTGTGCAGCAGACCCAGTTCCTTGCGGATTGCCCCTGCCTGTTCCCGCATCCTTGCGTCTTTCAGGATCGCGCGCATCGTGTTCAGCGTCGCCATGCAGGTGGTAGGCGAAACGATCCAGACGCGTTTCGAAAAACTCTCCTGCACCAGTTCGGGGAAATTGGCGTGCAACTCGGCATAGACCGCCTCGGACGGCAGAAACATCAGCGCGCCGTCGGCGGTTTCGCCGTCCAGAATGTATTTCTCGGAAATATCGTTGATATGCTTGCGCACCGTGCTGCGGAACATCTGCACCGCCGCCTTCAACTCGGCGTCGTTGGTGGACGCGATCAGCGCCTCATACGCCTCGAGCGGGAATTTGCTGTCGATCACAATCGGCCCCGGCGGGTTCGGCAGGTTGATCAGACAATCGGCGCGACGCCCGTTCGACAGCGTCGCCTGCAACTGGAAACTGTCCGACGGCAGCGCCTTGGAGACGATGTCGTTCAACTGAATCTCACCAAACGCCCCGCGGGTCTGTTTGTTCGACAGAATATCCTGCAAAGACAGCACATCGCCCGACAGTTTGGTGATATTGTCCTGCGCCTTGTCGATGGCGGCCAGACGTTCCTGCAACTGCGTCAGGGATGTTGCGGTCTGTTTCGATGAGCCATGCAGCGATTCCTTCATCCGCTCCTGCATCTCGGCCAAAGCGCGGGCCGATTTCATCGCATTGTCCGCCAGCCGGTCATTCATCTGCTGCTGCACCGAGGACAGGCGCGATTCGACTGTCTGGATCACCTGCACCTGCGCGTTCGCCTGCGTGTCCGAGACATGCTGCAACCCACCGCGCAACTGTTCCTGCCCTTGTCCCAACTGCTGCACGTGCTGGCCCAGATGCGCCATCTGCCGCGCCAGCGGTTCCGTCATCCGGGCCGATCGGTTGGCCGCCCGCAACGACAGGAACAACAGAAGCAGAATCAGCGCCACCACGCCCCCAACAGTCAGGACCACGGGGTCATTCAGCGCGTATTGGGTGCCTGCAATCTCGATCATGTCGCTCAATATGTTCTCGTTTTGTTTCGATCTTCTTAACGCGTTCGCAGCACCGGATCAACTGCGCCCGAACAGCCGTTCGATATCGCTGAGTTTCAGTTCCACATAGGTCGGCCGCCCGTGGTTGCATTGGCCGGAATGGGGCGTCGCCTCCATCTCGCGCAGCAGGGCGTTCATCTCCTCGGCGCGCATCCGGCGGCCCGAGCGGATTGACCCGTGACAGGCCACACGGCTGAGGATCGCCTCGATCCGCGCCTGCACCATCTGGCTTTCGCCCTGATCGGACAGTTCATCAAGGATATCCAGGATCATCGCGCGGGCATCGACCTCACCCAGAATGGCCGGGGTTTCGCGCACGGCAATGGCCCCGCCGCCGAAGGGTTCCAGTGTCAGGCCAAGGCGCGACAGGTCATCGGCCACAGCCATCAGGCGGGCGCAATCGCCCTCGGACAGTTCCACGATTTCCGGGATCAGCAGCGCCTGCGCCGCGACGCCGTTTTCGGCCATCTGGGTTTTGAGTTTCTCATACACCAGCCGCTCATGCGCCGCATGCTGGTCGACGATCACCATGCCATCGGCGGTCTGGGCGATGATGTAGTTCTCATGTACCTGTCCGCGTGCGGCCCCCAGCGGCAGATCCTGCGCTGGGGGTTCATCGGCAACCGGGGCGCTGACAGGCGACGGTTCGACAATACTGCCGCTGTAATCATTGGCCAGTTCGGCGAACCCCGGAGACTGCGCGCGGTACGCGGCCTGCCGTGCTGCAGGAGAGGGCCGGTCCATCTGATAAACCCGCGCCGGCGCAGGTTGCGCCGGTTCCGGGCGCATCGCCCCCAAGGTCGCGTTGGCCACGGTCGAGGACGCGCGATGACCGGCCTCGGCCAGGGCGTGCCGCAGGGCGGACACGATCAGCCCCCGCGCCACACCGGGGTCGCGGAACCGGACCTCGGATTTGGCAGGGTGCACGTTCACATCCACAAGTGTCGGATCACAGTCGATGAACAGCGCCGCCGCCGGGTGACGGTCACGGCTAAGGAAATCGAAATAGGCCGCACGCAGAGCGCCGGTCAGCATCTTGTCACGGACGGGGCGGCCATTGACGAACAGATACTGCGCCACCGCCGCACCGCGCGAATAGGTGGGCAGCGCGGCATAACCGTACAGACGGATACCCTCGCGCGTGGCGTCGATCCGCAGGGCGTTTTCGGCGAACTCGCGGCCAATAACGCGGGCCAGACGGGCGTGCAGCGCGTCGAACAGATCGCCATTCTCGCGGTCGGCGCGGAAGGTCACCCGCCCCTCGCCCCCGCCCGAGACATCGCGCAGGGTGAAGGTCACAGCCGGTTCGGCCATGGCCAGACGTTTGACGGTATCGGTGATCGCCTGCGCCTCGGCCCGGTCGGTGCGCATGAACTTCAACCGGGCGGGCGTGGCGAAGAACAGATCGCGCAGTTCGACAACGGTTCCTGCGCGCAGAGCGGCGGGTTTGACCGCCTCAGCCTTGCCGCCCGCAACATGGATTTGCGCAGCCTCGGCCCCAGGCACCCGGCTGGTGATCGTCAACCGACCCACGGCGCCCAGTGATGGCAGCGCCTCACCCCGGAACCCGAATGTGTGGATATTCAGCAAATCCGACCCATCGATCTTCGAGGTCGCATGCCGCGACAAAGCCAGCGGCAGATCATCCGGCGCGATGCCGCAGCCATCATCGGTGACCCGGATCAGGGTCTTGCCGCCATCGGCAATATCAATGGCAACCCGTGTGGCCCCGGCATCGATTGCGTTCTCGACTAGCTCTTTCACGGCCGAGGCCGGACGCTCCACCACCTCGCCTGCCGCGATTCGATTGATCGCAGCTTCGTCGAGTTGCCGGATGACAGGGCGAATGTCGCTGATATTGGGGTTTGATTGCGCCATACCACCACACCTAGCATAGCCGCACGCGATTCTGCCACCGGTTTGAACGGTGATTCAGCTTGGATTAGCGTTCAGAGAGGGGGAAGTCCGGGCAATCGACGGCGGGCGCATTCGCTGGCCTCGCACCGCAACTGCCCGGACATGCCGAAGTGAGTGGTAGGTATTCAGCCTTCAATGAACACGATCTAACACGCGCTTGCCTAAAAGGCTTATTAAGACTGTCGCTTTGGCCGTCTTGGCAGAGTTCAGCCGATGACCTGCGGACAGCACTGGCAGGAAAACGCCAATTCACGCAGTCGTGTGCGCCCCGACCCGCGTCCGACATGGACCAAAGATTGCGGTCAGGGCCAGGATCAACCCGGACATCGTGGCGATCATGCCTGCGGCGCTGACAGCATCCGCCGCACCCAGCCAGAGCGGGCCGTAGCCCGCCAACACATAACCCGACACGGCTGAAATTACCGCAAAACCAACGCTCCACGCGATTTGGGTTTCCAGCCGGTTGGTCATCATCCGGGCCGCTGCGGGCGGGCAGATGAACATGGCGATCACGATGATCGACCCGACCGCATCAAACGCGGCGACCGCTGCAATCGCCGCCACGATCACCAGGGCCAAACCCAACGCATTGGTGCGGATGCCCATGGTGCGTGCGAACCCTTCGTCAAAGGTCGAGATTTTCAGCGGACGCCAGAACAGGAAGGTGAACAGCAGAACGCCCAGCAGAGCAATGGCGATCCGGGGCAGTTCGGGCGGCAGGCCCGCCAGCGCCTGCCAATCCCAAAGCGAGGACCAGCCGGTTGCATCCAGCCAGATCAGGCTTTCCAGATTGCCGTAAAGCGCATGTTCCACATCCAGATGCACGGTCGAAGTGTCGGTCTGCTCCAACAACAGCACGCCCGCTGCAAACATGGTGGTAAAGACCACGCCCATGGCGGCCCCCGGTTCGATCTGACCCAGCCGCCGGATCGCCTCGATCAGGATCACGGCCACAATCGCCGCGCCCGCCGCGCCCAGCATCATGGGCCAGGTCGAAATCGCTCCGGTCACCAGAAAGGCCACGACAATGCCGGGCAGGACCACATGGCTGATTGCATCCCCGATCAGGGCCTGTTTGCGCAGCACCAGAAAGTTGCCGGGCAGCGCGCAGGCAATGGCCGCAAAGGTACCGATCAGCAGCGGCGTCAGGGACAGGGGGACAAATTCCTCACCGCTCATGCCGGAACCTCCTGCGGGTTGCCGATCCGGCGGTCGATGTCAGCGATCTGGTCGCGGGTCAGCACGGTTTCAATGTCGCGCAACCCGTCATAGAGCGCCGCCGTCGCCTCATGCGCTTGGTCCGCGCGCACGATCTCCCACCGTTTTTCGTCGCGCAAGGCCTTGGCGGCGCGGGCCTTTCCGGCCTCGGTCGCCACCCCGTCGGCGCGGACCAGATCGGCGCGGCGCAGCAGGCGCAGGGTCAGCGGTTCGTAGATCTTTTGACCCTGCGCCAAGGCCAGCAACCCCTGACGGATGTGAACGCGGCGCTGGAAACGCAGGTGACGCAGCACAGCCGCCAACACACCGCGCACCGGCGCAAAGAACAGTGACAGAACGAAGAAGCCGAAACTGACCAGAACGATGATCGGCCCGGTCGGCAGGTTTGGCGCAGTCGCCGACAAAGCGGCCCCGATATAGCCCGCCAAACCACCTGCCAGACCGGCCAAAATCACCACGTTGTCTGACCGTTCCGACCAGAACCGGGCCGTGACCGGGGGGATGATCAGCAAGGCGACAATCAGGATCAGGCCGACGATCTTCAAACCAACCACAGTCACGGCCATAACAAGGCCCATCATGGCAAGATCAATGCGATGCACCGGCAGCCCTCGGGCTGCTGCGTATTCGGGATCGAAGGCAACCAGAGTCATAGGGCGGCGCAGGATCAGGACCAGCACCAGCGTAGCCGCGCCACCGATAGCGATGATCAAAGCGTCTGCCCATAACATCCCGGCGGTCGACCCCAGCAGAACCCCCTCGAGCCCCGCCTGACGGCCGACGCCCATGGTCTGAATGACCGTCAGCAGGACGATGCCAAAGCCAAAGAACACCGACAGGACCGCGCCAATCGCGGCATCTTCGGCCAGACGCGTGTTGCGGGTCAGACAGTTCATACACAGCAGGCCAATCCAGGCCGAGACCGCGGATCCGGCCAGCAGGCCCAGCAGATTGCGCCCATCCCCGCCCAGTGCCACCAGCACCATGAAGGCCAGGCACACACCCGGCAGGGTCGCATGGCTGATCGCATCGCTGACAAGTGCGCGTTTGCGCAGAAACAGGAAAGTCCCGGTCACTCCTGCCGAGACGCCCAGCAAACTCGCACCGATAGCAACCAGCGTGGCGTTATAGCCAAGCTGCAGACTCAGAGCATCCCAGAGCATGTGTTACCCCAGCGCACGCGAAATCTGGTCGATTTGCGCGGTGGCCAGACGGCCCCCATAGGCGGATTGCAGGGTTTCGGCGGTAAACGCCTCGGCCACCGGGCCTTCGGCAACCTTGCGGGTGTTGATCAGGAAGACATGATCGAAATAGTCGGTGACGGTGGCCAGATCGTGATGCACGACCACGACGGTTTTGCCCGCCTCTTTCAGCGATTTCAGCACCGCGATGATGGCCTTTTCGGTGGCCGCATCAACCCCGGCAAAGGGTTCGTCCAACAGATACAGGTCAGCGTCCTGAGCCAGCGCGCGGGCCAGAAACACGCGCTGTTGCTGCCCCCCCGAAAGCTGCCCGATCTGACGATCCGCAAAATCGCGCATGCCCACGCGGTTCAGGCAATCCATCGCCGCCGCCTTATGGCGCGCGCGGACGCGGCCCAGCAGGCCCAGCTGCCGGGACAGACCCATCAGGACCACATCAATCACGCGGGTCGGAAAGTCCCAATCAACACTGGCCCGCTGCGGCACATAAGCGATCCGGGCACGCTGCGCCTCAAGCGGTTCGCCAAACACCGTTACCCGGCCCGACAAAGGGGACACGATCCCAAGCGCCGCTTTCAGCAAGGTCGATTTCCCGGCCCCGTTCGGGCCGATAATGGCTGTCATGGCCCCCGGCTGAACGGTCATGTCCACCGAAAAGACAGCCGGTTTCTGCCCGTAGGACACAGTCAGACCCCGAATGGCCAAGGGGCTGTCGCCTATGCTGTGCTCAACGACCGAGACACCCTTATCTGTGGCCAGTTCAAGCATCGCTCAGAACCCCGCCGACAATCTGCCGTTCAAACCGCGTTCCGGTACATCGGCCCCCAACGCCCCACCAATCACCGTGATGTTGTGATCCAGCATGCCGATATAGGTGCCCTCATACGTGCCCGGCTCGCCCATTGCATCCGAGTACAATTCGCCACCCACAGTCACCTCATGACCCTTGGCCGCAGCCCCTTCGATCAGCGCGCGCATCGAGCGGTCAGAGACCGAACTTTCCACAAAAACAGCGGTCAACTTGCGGTCCACCAACGTATCGACCAGTTCTCCGATCCGGTTCAAACCAGCCTCGGACTGGGTCGAGATGCCCTGAACGCCCATCACCTCGTAACCATAGGCCGCGCCGAAATAGCCAAAGGCATCATGGGCTGTGACCAGCACGCGGTTGTTTTCAGGCACGGCAGTCAAAACCTGATCAGCATAGGCTGTCAAAGCCTCCAGTTCGGCCAAATGCGCGGTTGCGTTAGCGGCAAAAACCTCTGCCGCTTCGGGGCGCGCCTCGGTCAGTGCTGCCTGAACCACGGTCACGACATCGCCCCAAAGGGTCGGGCTCATCCAGACATGCGGGTCGTATTTGTCGGCGTAATCGTCATGGGCGCGCAGCTTGGTCTTGTCGATGCCTTCGGCCACCGCGATCACGGTCTGTTTGCGTCCGAGATCGCCGAAGAAATCTTCCATCTGCGCTTCGAGGTAGAGACCATGCCACAGCACAAGATCGGCACGGGTCATCGCAACGATGTCACTGCGGGTCTGGCGATAGGCATGCGGGTCGACGCCGGGGCCCATCAGGCCTTTCACCTCGACCTGATCGCCACCCACCTGTCGCACGGCATCCGCGATCATCCCGGTGGTGGCGACAACTTTCAGCGGTGCCTCCGCCCATGCGGCGAACGGCATCGATGCGGCAAAAGCCATGGCAGCAAGAAAACTGCGACGAATCATGTTCAGACCCCAGATTAGGTTCCGTGTTGAGATTGAATATGAGAACCATTCGCAACTAAGTCAACGCAATTGCGAATTATTCGCAACAAAACCTGCAATTATTTTTCCAAATGGTCAAAAAATTTGCACCCAAGCGCACCTGATACCTTCCATTTGCGGGCGTCCCGTGCGATTTTGGCGCAAACCTCCCAAAGGACGTGATGATGGATACGCAGAGCTCAGAAAGCCCCGTGCGCACCGCGCATCTGCCGCAAGTGACCGAACCCAGAAACCCCGGTATGGAGCTTGATCTGGACTGGGTCCGCGCGGTGCAGGCCAATACCTCGGCCATTGAACGGCGCGCGGCGACCCTGCCCGGTCGGCGGTCGGTGAAGAAAGAGTATCAGGCGGCATGGCTGCTGAAGGCGATCACGATGATCGACCTGACCACCTTGTCGGGTGATGATACGGTCGGTCGCGTGCGCCGCCTGTGCGCCAAGGCGCGGCAGCCGGTATCGTCGGCCACCCTGCAGGCGCTGGACATGCCACCGATCACCACTGGGGCCGTTTGTGTCTATCACGACATGATCGACACGGCGGTTCAGGCGCTTGAAGGCACCGGCATCCCCGTCGCCGCAGTCTCCACCGGCTTCCCGGCGGGCCTTTCGCCGTTCCATCTGCGCGTGGCCGAGATCGAGGAAAGCGTCAAAGCCGGGGCCGAAGAGATCGACATCGTCATCTCGCGCCGTCACGTGCTGTCGGGGGATTGGCAGGCATTGTATGACGAGATGAAGGCGTTCCGCGTGGCCTGCGGCGATGCCCATATCAAAGCCATTCTCGCGACCGGCGAACTTGGGTCGCTGCGCAACGTCGCGCGCGCCTCGCTGGTCTGCATGATGGCGGGGGCGGATTTCATCAAGACCTCGACCGGGAAGGAAAGCGTTAATGCCACCCTGCCCGTGTCGCTGGTGATGATCCGGGCGATCCGGGATTACTATGATCGGACCGGGTATCGCGTTGGCTACAAGCCTGCGGGCGGGATTTCCAAAGCCAAGGACGCGCTGGTCTACCTGTCGCTGATCAAGGATGAGCTGGGCGACCGCTGGCTGGAACCCGACCTGTTCCGCTTTGGTGCATCGTCGCTGCTGGGCGATATTGAGCGGCAGTTGGAACACTATGTGACCGGGGCTTACTCGGCTGGGTACAGACATTCCATGGGCTGAGCCCGTGGACAGGTCTGGACAGCGAGTATTTGGGAAAAGATGAAGCAATGACAGTCAAAGAGATTTTCGAGACCATGGAATACGGCCCCGCCCCCGAAAGCGCTGCCGAGGCGCTGGCCTGGCTGGCCGATCAGGGCGACACGTTCGGCCATTACATCGATGGGGCCTTCACCAAGCCCGGCAAAGGCTTCGACAGCCGCAACCCGGCGACCGGAGAGGTGCTGGCCAAGCTGACACAAGCCAAACAGGGTGATGTGGACGCTGCCGTTGCTGCCGCCCGCAAGGCACAGCCTAAATGGGAGAAGCTGGGCGGCGCTGGTCGTGCGCGATACCTCTATGCCATAGCGCGGCTGCTGCAGAAACATGCGCGGCTGTTTGCGGTGCTGGAGAGCATGGACAACGGCAAACCGATCCGTGAATCGCGGGACATCGACATCCCGCTGGCTCAGCGGCACTTCTATTACCACGCGGGCATGGCGCAGTTGATGGAAAGCGAATTGCCCAATGCTGAAGCGCTGGGCGTGTGCGGTCAGATCATCCCCTGGAACTTCCCGCTGCTGATGCTGGCATGGAAGATCGCGCCGGCGCTGGCGATGGGGAATACGGTGGTTCTGAAACCGGCCGAATATACCTCGCTGACCGCTTTGCTGTTTGCCGATATCTGCTCGCAGGCCGGGTTGCCGAAAGGTGTCGTGAATATCGTCACCGGCGATGGGGCCGTGGGTGAGACGATCGTGAACGCAGACGTGGACAAAATCGCCTTCACCGGTTCGACCGTTGTTGGGCGGCGCATTCGTGAGGCGACGGCGGGTTCCGGCAAGGAACTGACGTTGGAGCTGGGCGGCAAGTCGGCCTATGTCGTGTTCGATGACGCCGATATCGATTCCGCCATCGAAGGTCTGGTGGACGCGATCTGGTTCAATCAGGGTCAGGTCTGCTGTGCGGGCTCCCGCCTGCTGGTGCAGGAGGGCATCTCCGACCGTTTCCACGAGAAACTGCGCGCCCGGATGGACGGTTTGCGCATCGGTGATCCGCTGGACAAATGCATCGATGTCGGCGCGGTTGTGGACCCGGTGCAGTTGCAGACTATCAAAGGGATGGTCGAAAGCAACACGGTGGGCCACGTGCATCAGGCGGCCTGTGACCTGCCTGCAAACGGCTGTTACTATCCGCCGACGCTGATTTCGGGGCTGGAGACCTCGGACCCGCTGATGCAGGAGGAGATTTTTGGCCCGGTACTGGTGTCTTCGACCTTCCGCACCCCGGAAGAGGCGGTGGAACTGGCCAACAACACCCGCTACGGGCTGGCGGCGACAGTCTGGACCGAGAATGTGAACCTCGCGCTGGATATCGCGCCCAAGCTGGTTGCGGGCGTGGTCTGGGTGAACGCGACCAATCTGTTCGACGCTGCCGCCGGATTCGGCGGCGTGCGCGAAAGCGGCTTTGGTCGTGAAGGCGGCTGGGAAGGTCTGACGGCCTACACCAAACCCAAGGGCAAGGCCAAACCTTTGGCCAAGGTCGAGGCGGCGACCGGCGAAGGTACTCCGGTCGATCCGATCGACCGCACCGCCAAGATGTATGTCGGCGGCAAGCAGGCGCGGCCCGATGGCGGCTATTCGAAGCCCGTCTGGGGCAAATCCGGCCTGCTGGGCCATGTGGGTCTGGCCAACCGCAAGGACGTCCGCAACGCGGTTGAGGCGGCGGCGGGGGCCAAGGGCTGGTCCAAAACCACCGGCCATCTGCGGGCGCAGATCCTGTATTACATCGGCGAAAACCTCTCGGTCCGTGCCAGTGAATTCGCCGCGCGGATCGACGCCATGACCGGCAAAAAGGACGGCGCGAAAGAGGTCGAAGCCTCGATCCAGCGCCTGTTCACCGCTGCGGCCTGGGCCGACAAATATGACGGTCAGGTGCATGGCGTTCCGATCCGGGGCGTCGCCATTGCCATGAAAGAACCGGTTGGCGTCATCGGTGCGCTCTGCGCGGATGAGGCTCCGCTGCTGGGTCTGGTCTCGGCCATGGCCCCTGCGATTGCGATGGGCAACCGGGTGGTTCTGGCGGCCTCCGAGCCCTATCCGCTGGCGGCGACGGATTTCTATCAGATCCTCGAAACTTCGGACGTGCCTGCGGGCGTGGTCAACATCCTGACCGGCAGCCACACAGAACTGGCGAAACCGCTGGCCGCGCATCTGAACGTGGATGCGGTCTGGTCCTTCTCGTCCACCGACCTGTCGGCCGAGATCGAGGCGGCATCAGCCGGGAACCTGAAACGCACATGGGTCAATAACGCGACGGCAGTCGATTGGGGCGTAGACCATTCCCGCCGCTTCCTGCAAGCTGCGACCGAGGTGAAGAACATCTGGGTGCCCTACGGCGAGTAGGGCTCCCGCATCACGGGAGGCCCATATGGATTTTTCAGGACAAACCGTCATCGTCATCGGCGGCACCAGCGGCATCAACCGAGGCATTGCCGAGGCGTTTGCCGCCTCGGGGGCCAAGCTGGCCGTCGCCAGCCGGTCTCAGGAGAAGGTGGACGATACTGTTGCCGCATTGAAAGAGGTCGGTGCGGCGGATGCCATCGGCGCGGCCTTTGACGTGCGCGACCCGGATGCGGTGGCCGAGGGGTTGAAACAGTTCCACGAGGCGTTCGGGGATTTCGACGTTCTGGTCTCGGGCGCGGCGGGCAACTTCCCGGCGCTGGCCTCTGAAATGTCGGTCAATGCGTTCAAAACCGTGATCGATATCGACCTGATGGGCACGATCCATGTGATGAAAGGGGCCTATCCCTACCTCAAGCGCCCCGGCGCGAGCATCATCAATATCTCGGCCCCGCAATCCTATCTGCCCTATGAGGGCCAGTCGCATGTTTGCGCCGCCAAGGCAGGGGTCGATCAGATCACCCGCACCTTGTCGATGGAATGGGGGATCGAGGGCATCCGTGTGAACTCGGTTGTGCCGGGCTTTATCGAAGGCACCGAAGGCGCCAAACGCCTGACGCCATCGGACGGCGCACATGAAGAGATCCGCAAGGATGTGCCGCTGGGCCGATGGGGTCAGCCGCAGGATGTGGCCAATGCCTGCCTGTTCCTCAGCTCGGACATGGCCAGCTATATCAGCGGCACGGTTCTGGCTGTTGATGGCGCACTGTATCAGCGCGGCTCGGGCAAATTCGGGCAGATGATGGGCGACATGCTGCGTAGCATGAAAAAGGGCTGAACCCCTTACAAGACGCGCAGCAACGTCCAAAGCAACCCCGGGCACAACGCTCTTACTAAACGGAGCAGCCTCGCAGAAATCTGCGCGGGGCTTTCTGCGGTTCGCCTAATTGCTTACGCTTTTCAGAACTTGTTGATGGAACGCGCCTTGTGCATCCTCATCAGTAGGTCTTACCACCCATTCCCTATCCAATTTCAGCGCTCCTGCGGGTACGATTTGCCGCGCGATCTCGGGTGGTGTGGTGTCGTCATACGTTCCGTTCTGCCAGTCGTGAAAGGCTGAAGAGTATCGCACGACCGCCTCGCTGGTCGGCAACTCCAGCACCCCGCCCTCGGCAAAGAATACCAACCCATCGCCCATTTCTTCCCCGATGAGTTTGAGCCTGTTTCCCAAACGATGCTTTAGGATGGCAACAAACACGATCGCGGCAGAGAACGTGAATTTGTCGACAAGCACAACAACCTGCTTGCTTGCGCTTTGCGAGATTGCGTCGATCAACGGCATCGCTAGAAGAAAATTGCCGCCAGTGTTTCCGCGAACGTCAATTAAGAGTGTTTTGTTTGAGCAGGCACCTACGCGGTCCGCTGCATCTGAAATGGCTTCAGGCAGATCACGTTCGCCCGGATCAAAGAAACTTGGCAACAGAATTGAAAGCCCAAGTTCGTGCCAGTCCTTTATGCCCACAAAGGTTTCGGGTTCCCAGGCCGGATCAGCCCTGCCATGCTCGTTTCGCGGGTAGAGCGTTGATGCAGGAACCCTAGTCCCGTTCTCCAGTTTGATATCGGCTATCTGCCCGTTCTCGTCCTGCACGCGATACTCGGTCGTATCGTCCACTGAGGCAAAACCCAAGCGAGCCAGAGCGTATGGCCACGCAAGAAGGATCGATCCGATGACCCGTTTCCTTTGGCGCGTTCCCGCCAGAAAACGTCTTGAGGCGGCTTCGATTTGCCCCAAAGGTGCGCCGTTGACGGCAATCAACTCTCCTCGTGGCGCGGTTATTTCTGGTGTTGCACCAACCAAATGGTGGCCCGTCCCGACGCTTACAAATCTCAGCGGAAGCACCGAGATGCCATCGTTTGGAATCAACCGTGTGTGCCCGTTGTCGGGAAGTGCCAACAGGCGCATCGCGGAAAACAGAAAATCCTCTTTGGACCCCTCGAATACGCATCGTCGGGTGTCACTGATGCAGTTGTCTATCACTGTTTGGTCGATCCGCCGAAAGCTGGGATCGGTCGGCAGGGCAGTTTCCAATATTAGCGCAAAGTCTTGCGTCAGCGACATACGTCACGGTGCGCAGAACTGATGGACGATGTCCAGACTGGGCTCTGCGCTGACACTAAAGTCCAGAAGATCTGGCGGACCGCAGAGCCGCTGCCCCTTGAACAGCAACACTTCCGGTAGGAAGCCGGGTCCGGGTTATCCCTGACTCAATTTGTGGTATCCAAACCCACTGGTTTGCCCACCACGGTGAAATGCAGGCCCTCGGGGTCCAATAGTTCGCTGGCCACACGGTTCACATCCTCAAGAGTCACGGCGTTTACCTTGTCGTTGCGGGTGGCGATGTAGTCGATGGGCAGGCCCTGCATCTGCATCCCGACCATGATCCCAGCGATCTGGCCATTGCCATCAAAGCGCAGCGGATAGGCACCGGTCAGGTAGGTCTTGGCGTCGTCCAGTTCCTTCTGGGTCACGCCTTCGTCGGCGGCGCGGGCCCATTCGGCGCGGATCACCTCGACCGCTTCGGCAATACGGTCATTGGCCGAAGACACCGAGCCAAGATAGACCGAGGCCAGATCCTTGGGCACCAGATAGGTTGCCACCCCATAGGTCAGACCCCGCTTTTCGCGCACCTCCTGCATCAGGCGGCTTTCGAACCCGCCGCCGCCCAGAATGTGGTTCAGAATAAAGGCGGGGAAGAAATCCGGGTCGTCGCGATCCATGCCTTCATGGCCAAACAGGGCCACGGATTGCGGCGTGTCGAACTCGACCACGCTGATGCCGCCCTCGATCGTCACATCGGCCTTGCCGGGGATCAGCTTTCCGGTGTCCGGCAAATCGGCCAGCAGATTGTCCAGCAGCGCACCCAATTCCTCGGCTGTGATGTCTCCGACCGCGCCGACATACAGACGGTCCTTGGCGAAGACATTGCCATAGGCCTCGACCACATCATCACGCGTCAGGGCCGAGACGCTTTCTATGGTGCCCTTCCCTTCGGACCCATAGGGGTGATCGCCATAGGCCATGGCCGAGAAATTGCGACCCGCAATGTCATTGGGATCGGTCGCATCCGACCGCAGCGCCGACACAATCTGCGCTTTGACCCGATCCACCGCGTCCTGATCAAACCGGGGCTCGTGGATGGTGGTCCGCAACAGATCCGTCACCTCATCCCGGTTTTCGGTCAGAAACCGGGCCGAGATCGAAACGCTGTCATCCGAGGCGTTGTAACTGAACGATGCGGCCAGAGCCTCCAATTCACGCGCATAGGAGCGCGAATCCATGTCTCCGGCACCTTCTTCAATCAGCCCACTCATCAGGTAAACCGCGCCGCGCTTGTCGGGATCGTCCAGCGATGTTCCGCCGCGAAAGCGCAGTTCCAGCGCTGTAAAGGGGATCGAATGATCCTCGACCAGCCAGGCGGTGATGCCCCCGGGCGAGGTGACCTCTTTGATCTCGATCTCGGCCCAGGCCGGTAAAGCGAACAAAAGCGCGATCAGGGGGGCAAAAAACCGTTTCATTGCGTCACCTCATCTTCGCGCATCAGCCAGCCGGTGACCGACGCCTCGCGTTGCAACACGTCGCGCGCGGCGGCGATGATCTCATCGCCCGTCACCGCTTGCAGAATATCGGGCCAGGCCTGCACGTCCTCGACCGTCAGACCACTGGTCAGGGCCCGGCCATAGCGGTTGCCGATGCCGTCCACATTGTCGCGCGCATAGATCTGGGACGCGCGCAGCTGCATCTTGATCCGGTCCAGATCCTCTTCGTTCACACCCTCGGCGATGAAATCGGCCACGGCCCGATCCATGGCATCCTCGGCCTCTTGCAGGGACACGCCTTCGGCTGGAACCACCAGCAGATCAAAGGTCGTGTCATCCAGCGAAACCCCGCGGTAGAAGGACCCGGCATAGACGGCGATCTGCTGATCCAGTTGCAGCTTTTCATTCAAGTAAGAGGTTGTGCTGCCCCCCAAGAGTTCCGCCAGCAGGAACAGGGCCGCTGCCGTTTCCTGCGCGCCCGGATCGCGTTCAGGGGCCAGATAGCTGCGCTGCACATATGGCTGCGCCACGCGCGGGTCCTTGAAGGTCAGGCGGCGTTCGGCGGTGTGCGGCGGTTCTTGCGACCGCACCCGTTCGGGCAGGTCCGGGTTGGCCGGGATCACGCCATAGTACTTTTCGGCCAGCGCCCGCACCTCATCTGAATCCACATCCCCGGTCACGACCAGAATGGCGTTGTTGGGCGCATAATGGGTTTCGTAGAAGGACAGCGCGTCCTCCATATCCAGCGTCTCCATCTCGTGTTTCCAGCCGATGATCGGTACGCCGTATCGGTGGTTCAGGTACTGGGCCGCGTTCATCTGCTCGCCGAACAGGGCGCGCGGATTGTTCTCGGTGCGCTGGTTGCGTTCTTCCAAAATCACGTCGCGCTCGGTCAGGATGTCATTTTCCGACAGGCGGATATTGCGCATCCGGTCTGCTTCCATCCGCATCATCAGTTCAAGCCGGTCGGCGGCGACACGCTGGAAATAGGCGGTATAGTCATACGAGGTGAAGGCGTTGTCATTGCCGCCATTGGCCGCCACGGTGGCCGAAAACTCACCCGGGGCCAGCGTGTCCGTGCCCTTAAACAGCAGATGCTCCAGAAAATGCGCAACACCGGACGAGCCGACGGGTTCATCGGCAGACCCCGCGCGATACCAGACCATATGTTGCACGACAGGGGCGCGGTGATCTTCGATCACCACGACGTCCATGCCGTTGTCCAGCGTGAAGGTTGTAACCGCCTCTTCCTCATCCGCAAAAAGGGGCGTCGCGGCGATCAGGGCAGCCGACAGGGCAAGGGCCCGAACCATGGGGCATCCTCCGTTTCGTTATCCGACTAAAGCTACGGTGGTGCGCGGCAGGTTCAAGGGAGATGACAGAAAGTTAAGAATTATTCATCCGGCGGTGACGACGGTGTCTCAAACCCTGCGCGGCGGGCGGCTTCGGTTTCAGCCTGCGGGTTGATCGACTGCCGCTCATAGACCTGTGCGTACCGATCCACAGGGAACAGGCGCAGGCCGGTCCAACGGCCGCGGCGTTTGCGGAACGCATCATCTTCGGCCTGAACCACCTGACGCGTATCAGGCGGCACACCGTAACGGCCCGATGCAGCCACCAGCGCGGCATCAGACGAAGGAACCGCCCCGTTCGGGTTCAGCGCGCCAGCGTTTCCGCCCAGCGCCGCAACCACATCAGCCTGCGGGTTCGGATCGGTCAGGTTGCCCCCACCCGGAGTGGGCGCAGGCAGGAACGCATAATCCTGTGGCTGTGTCAGCGGTTTGACCGGCAGGACCGAGAATTCATCGGGCCCCTGCCCCGGCGGTTCCAGCGTGCGCAAACCAGAGTTCGAGCACGCCGCAACAGCGACGGCAAAGATCAAAGCAATTGGGGCGCGCGACAACCGCATCAGAGTCTCCAGCCTGTTTGGGCCGTTTTATCGCATATCCTTGGGCGCGTCACGAGGGCTTTTTTCCATCGAACAAAACCAGCCCGATCGCGCCCGCAAAGACGAAAACATCCGCCAGATTAAAGACATAGGGGTTGTTGATGCCGCAACACGACATGTTCAGGAAATCGAGAACAAAGCCATACAGCACCCGATCCACCACATTCCCCAAGGCCCCGCCGATCAACAGACCGCCGCAGATCAGCATCAGTTTCGACGGCGTGGTACGCCGCAGCCAGACAAAAACGGCAACACAAATGGCAATCGAAATGCCGATCAAAACCCAGCGCGCGGCATCGGAATCGCCCTGAAACAGGCCGAAATTGATGCCGCGGTTTTCGCCGTATTTGAACACCACCAAGGGCGGCAGCACATCGATACCGCCGGGCTGTTCCGCCACGCGCATGACACGAACGACCAGAAACTTGCTGATCTGGTCGATCGCGATGGCCAAAAACGCGGCCCAGTAGAACAGCCGATACGACATCAGTGACGGAAGTGACGCATGCCGGTGAAGACCATGGCCAGACCGGCCTCATCCGCCGCCGCGATCACCTCATCATCCCGCATCGAGCCGCCGGGTTGGATGACGCAGGTTGCACCGGCTTGCGCCGCCTCCATCAGCCCGTCGGGGAAGGGGAAGAACGCGTCAGACGCGACAGCCGAACCGATGGTCAGCGGTTGCGGCAGACCCAGCACGTCTGCCATGCGCTCGGCCTTTTTGGCCGCTATGAGCGCCGAGTCCACACGGCTCATCTGCCCAGCGCCCACGCCCACGGTCGCGCCGTCCTTGACGTAGACAATGGCGTTGGACTTGACGTGTTTAGCCACTTTCCACGCAAACAGCAGGTCGCGCATCTGGTCCGCGGTCGGGGCTTTCTTGGTAACAACCTTCAGGTCATCCATGCCGACAAAGCCGTTATCCTTGTCCTGCACCAGCAAACCGCCCGCCACCTGACGCACGGTCTTGCCGCCGGTGGTCACATCCGGCAGCGCCTCGGTCGTCAGCAGGCGCAGGTTTTTCTTGGCGGCAAAGATCGCCTTGGCCTCGTCCGAGGCACCGGGGGCGATCACAACCTCGGTGAAGATGCCGGTGATTTCCTGCGCGGTTTCGGCATCCAGCGGCTGGTTCAGCGCCACAATGCCACCAAAGGCCGAGGTGCGGTCGCAGTCAAACGCGGCCTTATACGCCTCAAGCAGAGTCGCACCCTTGGCCACGCCACAGGGGTTGGCGTGCTTGATGATTGCGCAGGCGGCGGTGTCGGCGGGATCGAACTCGGCCACCAGTTCAAAGGCGGCGTCGGTGTCGTTGATATTGTTGTAGCTCAGTTCCTTGCCCTGATGCTGCACGGCGGTCGCCACGCCGGGGCGGTTCGTGCCGTCAGTGTAGAACGCCGCCTGCTGGTGACTATTCTCGCCATAGCGCAGGGTCTGTTTCAACTCGCCAGCAAAGGCGCGGCGGCGCGGTGCCTCGGCCGCCAGCGCATCGGCCATCCAGTTTGACACGGCGGCGTCATAGGCGGCGGTGCGGGCATAGGCCGTCTGCGCCAGACTTTGACGGAAAGCGTAAGAGGTCTGACCATCATTGGCCTCCAGCTCGGCCAGCAGGGCGTCATAGTCCTGCACATCCACCACCACATTGACGAAAGCGTGGTTTTTTGAGGCCGCACGGATCATCGCCGGGCCACCGATATCGATGTTCTCGATGCAGGTGTCATAGTCGGCACCTTTGGCCACGGTGGCCTCAAACGGGTAGAGGTTCACCACCAGCAGATCGATGGCACCGATCCCGTGTTCGTCCATCGCGGCTACGTGGCTGTCATTGTCGCGCAGCGCCAGCAGGCCACCATGCACCATCGGATGCAGGGTTTTCACCCGGCCATCCATCATCTCGGGGAAGCCGGTGATCTCGCTCACGTCCTTGACCTCAAGCCCCGCATCGCGCAGCGCCTTGGCGGTGCCGCCGGTCGATAGCAGTTCAACCCCGCGCCCGGCCAATGCCTTTCCCAGATCAATCAGACCGGTCTTGTCGGATACGGAAAGCAGCGCGCGGCGCACGGGGTGAAGGTCGGTCATGGGTCCAAAGGTCCTTTTGGCGTCAGTCAAACTCGGGCTCGTCCCGGTGAATGTCGCGCACGGCATAGGCTGTATCCTGCGCCTTGCTCAACGTCCACTGGATGCGCGTCGCATACTCCATTGCGCGGCCAGATAGAACGATCTGTTTTGTCGCGCGTGGCTTCAGACGGCCTTTTTCAAGGTAAACACTTGGCTCGACAGACAATTTTCCAACGCCATCGTGGCGGAACACCCAAATCTCACCGCTTTTGAGCGCCATCGACACCGCCGCACCGCCCAGATCAATGGCCGCATCGACGTCCGGATGCAGGTGAAACCGGATGTCAAACCCGATACCCGATAAGCCGGATGCGTCCAGCGCCTTGTCGAATTGCCGCTTGGCCTTGTCGGTCGCGGTCAGCAGAATATCCTCGCCAGTCAGTTCTCGCCCGTCAAAGCGCAGCTCGTATGTGCGGGCATGGGTCAGACCGAAGGTTTTGGAATAGCCGTCATGCCCGGCCATAAAGCGAATACCTTCGAATGCGTCTTCGAACTCAACCGGAACCTCGCGCGGGGCGTCCACCAGCGCCTGATGCTCGCTGCCCGGTGTCGGCTTGGCCAATCTTGCGCTGGAATAACCGTCCAGACACAGCGTCGAATGGGACGGGGTCGCCCGACCCGCCCGCCGCCAGTCCAGCCCGAAACTGGCCCCGGACCCGCAATTCACGATCAAAGGGCGACGGCCCGAGGTCACCTCAAAAGCCAGTGTCGAGGCATGGGCGTTTAGTGACGCGGCCCCAGCGGGCGGAGAGCTTGCATCGACAATCACAGTCGTCCGCGCGGCGGATAGTCTTGCATAGCCCATCGGCAGTTCGGTCGCGGCCTTATGCTTGACCCCGCTTTGCGCAAGCGCCTGTTCCAGCCGACCTTCGACTCCGCGCCCACCGCCGTGGAACCGGGCCAGCGCCCCGTCCGCGTGGCGCAAGCTGCGCAGCGTGGGAGCGATCCGCTTGATGGCATTGGCCTGAGCCACCGGCGTGCCACGCCCCACATCGTTCAGCGCGGCCGAGGTCCAGCTGAGCAGCGTGAACACCTCAAGCAATTCCTCCGGGTTGCGGGTGGGAATGCCACCCTGGGCGTCCACCTGACGTTCACATTCGCGGGCCAAAGCACGCAGGGCCGGATCGGCCATTGCCTCAAGCCCTTCCAGCGCCAGCCCGGATTGCACCAGACCGGCCAGCGCCTCGAACCTTGGCAGGCCCGGCGTGGCGGCCTGCCAGCGTTTCGACAGGAACCAGGTTTGTTGCGCAAGGGATCGGAAAAACAGCTTGCTGTGCTTGTCATCAACGCCGCGCAGCAGAAAGATCGCGTGGTTGATCCAGCGCATGACCCGCCGCCCGGTCAGGTCCGGCACCCATCCCGGACCATGGCCACGCCCATGCGCCTCGATCCAGCCCCAGACCCAGCGCTGCGCCTTTTCCCGCGCCCGCATGTCACCGACAGCAGCCAGATCGTCCAGCCATGCAAAACCGTGGCGTTCATCGTCAAATCCCACGCTGGGGGCTGCGACCTCCCACAAGCCGGTATCCTGCGCCTCGACCAGATAACCGGCGAACAGCAGGTTCCCGGCGACCAGTTGGCGGCCTCGGGCGAAGGACCCAACAGTGCGCGGTTCGGGCTGCGATACAAACCCCGTGACCGCCTTTTGCCGCTGGCTAAGGCGCGCGTAAAAACGGTTCTGAAACCGCATCCACCGGCTGGTCATGGTGTCCGTTTCTGACATGACGCGTGTTACTCTGCCCCTTGCGCTCTGCTGGCGCTTGAGACCCAACGATAGACCGTGCCGATCGTCAAGTCATCGAAAAGCGTGTGCTCAGGCGGATTTGGTGAGGCAGGCGACATAGAACCCGTCCATACCCCCACGATCCGGCCAGTAATCGGGGCGCAGACGCAGGCCACCTTCTTCGGTGATCCAGTCCGGCTCGACCCCGTCGATGTTCAGCGCGTCGCGGTTTATGGTCATGTCCGGGAACATATCCAAGGCCTCTTCGACCTGCACTTCCCCTTCGTCGGGCAGCAGCGAACAGGTGCAATAGATCAACCGCCCGCCGGGTTTCAGCAGGGTCCAGGCATGGGCCAGCATCTGCGCCTGCAACTCGATCAACCCGCTAAATTCCGAGCCGTCCTTGGCAAAGGGCAGGTCAGGATGGCGGCGGATGGTGCCGGTGGCGGAACAGGGCGCATCCAGAAGGATGGCATCGTATTGGCCTTGGTGGTCCAGCGCATCGCCTGCAATGACATTTGCCTTCAAGCCGGTCCGCGCAAGGTTTTCGCGGACACGTTCCAGCCGCCCCTCCGAGATATCCAGTGCCGTGACCTCGGCCCCGGCAGCGGCCAGTTGCAGCGTTTTGCCGCCCGGTGCGGCGCAGAGGTCCAGAATGCTCTCACCTTCTTTGGGTGCCAAAACGCGCACCGGCAAGGCCGCCGCCGCATCCTGAACCCACCAATCGCCCGTGTCGAACCCCGGGAGGGCTGACACCTGCCCGGCATCCCGCACCCGCATCGACCCCGTTGGCAGAGCGTCACCGGGTCCGCTCGCACCGGGTTTCAGAGACAAGTCCAAAGGCGCACCGGCGAAATGGGCCTGTTCCATACCCGCAACGGCCTCGGCCCCCCAGGCCATAACCAGCGGGTCGCGCAGCCATTCGGGCAAGCGCGGCACGCGCATCTTCGGCCAGGCGTCAGGGCCTTCGGCGGCGACTTTGCGCAGCACCGCGTTGACCAGACCCTTGAGGCGCCCATGCTTGCGTGACCGGCCGACGATCTCGACCATGGAATTGACCACGCCATGCGCGGCTTCGCCGTGACACAGTTCCATCGCCCCCAGACGCAGGGCATTATGCACGGTCAGCGCAGGTGTGCGGTTCAGGTGGTTGTCCAGTAGCCGATCCGCACGCTCCAACCCGCGCAGGGTTTCCAGCGCCAGGCGCTGCGCCCGCGCGCGGTCCTCGGGGTCCAGCCGATCCAGCGCACCTGCGGCCAGACATTCGGGCAGCAGCCGCCCTTCTCCCAGAATCTGATCCAGCAGATAGATCGCGCTGCGTCGCGCTGCCGTTGCGTTGTCGGACATGGAACCGCCTTTGATGTGACCCTCGCCCGCATTGCCAAGGGCGGACGGGGGCGTATATCAAGCCCCTGCACGGAAAGGAACCCGATGTCATGAGTGACGACCGCACAGACCTGCCCCCAGCCGCCCAGCGCGCATTGGCCGAAGCCGAGGAACGCCGCAAACAGGCCAAGGCAAAAGAGATGCCCAAGGAATTGGGCGGGCGCGACGGCCCAGACCCGGCCCGCTATGGCGATTGGGAGAAAAAGGGCATCGCCATCGATTTCTAGGGTCAGGACCCTAGGCGCTCAGCCCCGTAGCGCCTGAAGAAAATCACCAATCAGGGCGCGTTGTTTTTTCGATTTGGCCCGGTCCTCGGGCCATGTCAGCCAATAGCCGTCTTTGGTCTGCAACTCGGGCAGGTCCAGCCTGCGCAGCCGTCCCGCCTGCAAATCCGCCTGCGCCAGAGGCACCGAGCCCAGCACCACGCCCATCCCCTGCCGGGCTGCTGACAGGGCATGTTCCATCGAATCGAAACTGACCTGAGACGGAGGCAATTCTGCCTGCCCCGTCTTCCGCGCCCAGTCGCGCCAACCGGGCCGTTCGCCGCGCAGATCAATCAGCGGCGCGCCCCAGCCAATACCGGGCGCGGCCATCGGCACCAGCACCTCGGGCGCGATTAGCTCCGCATCCCGCCCCGGCCACGCCCCGCGACCATAGCGGATTTGCAGCCATGTCCGTTCTTCATCCAGCGAGGACCGGCGCGCCACGGAATCGGTCATCACCCGCACCTTGGGCCGCATGTCGTGAAACCGCGCCAGACCGGGCAGAACCAGCGCATGGATGTTCGAGGCCAGCCCGGCCACCCGCAATTCGCGCGGAGATTTGCCGAACAGATCCTCGGTATTGCGTTCCAGCGCCTGCAAACTGTCCTGCACCAGCGGCAGATAGCTTTCGCCTTCCACCGTCAGCGACACACCCCTCGCCTCGCGCACGAACAGGGTCCGGCCCAGCCACGCTTCAAGATTGCCGATCCGCTGGCTGACTGCCGCCTGAGTCAGGCCGAACTCTTTCGCCGCTGCCGAGAAGCCGCCCAGCCGCCCGGCGGCCTCGAACACGCGCAGCCAGTCCAGCGGGGGCAATCCGATCTTTTTCTTAGCCATAAGTTTTTCCAAGCCTCAGCCGAAAGAAGGATTAATTGTCGTAATGCCACGAGGCGCGTATTTCCTCAACCAAAGCCGCGCTGAACAGGAGATCCCCATGCTGCGCACCGCCACCCATGACACCTCGGTCGTGACTGTCGCGTTCGACACCGGCACCACGGCCCGTTTCCACGCCATCTGGCTGCGCGACAACGCGCTGGACTCTGAAACCCGCGCGCCGGGCAATGGCCAGCGCCTGATTACCATCGGTGATATTCCCGCCGACATTTCGGTCAGCGCCGCCGAAGTCGCCAATGGCGATCTGACCGTGACGTTCCAGCCCGAAGACAAAACCGTCACCTTCCCCGCCACCTGGCTGGCCGATCACAGCTATGACCGCGCCCATGCGCAAGACATCGGCCGCACCGCCCCCGGCATCACCACCTGGGAACGCGGCATAGCCGCGCCCAGCGGCGATTGGGATCAGGTCCACGCCAACCCCGAAGCCAAGCGCGGCTGGCTGGCCGCCGTCGCGGAATACGGTTTCGCCAAGCTGACCGGCGGCCCGACCCAGCCGGAATCGCTGCTGAAAGTGGCCGATCTTTTCGGCTATGTGCGCGAGACCAACTATGGCCCCTATTTCGAGGTCCGGACTGAGGTGAACCCGACCAACCTCGCCTATACCGGGCTGGGTTTGCAGGCGCATACCGACAACCCATACCGCGACCCGGTGCCGACGCTGCAAATACTCTATTGTCTTGAGAACTCAGCCGAAGGTGGCGATTCCATCGTCGTCGACGGCTTCCGCGCCGCCGAAAAGCTGCGTGAACAGAACCCCGAAGGTTTTGCCCTGCTGGCAGGCTATCCCGCCCGGTTCGAATACAAGGGCTCGGACGGCGTCTGCCTGCGCTCGCGCCGCCCGATGATCGAGTTGTCGCCGGATGGGGAACTGATCGCCATCCGCTTCAACAACCGCTCATCCGCGCCGTTCGTGGACATCCCGTTCGACCAGATGGAGGCCTATTACGCCGCCTATCGCCAATTGGGCGAGATCATCGACGATCCGGCCATGGGCGTGTCGTTCAAGCTGGAACCGGGCGAAAGCTTTATCGTCGATAACACCCGCGTCCTGCACGCGCGTCTGGGCTATTCCGGCACAGGCTCGCGCTGGTTGCAGGGCTGCTACGCCGACAAGGACGGGTTGCTGTCCACACTGGCAGCGATGGAGATGGCACAGCCGGAGGCCGCGGAATGAAACCGGATTTTTCGACCCTGAACCGGGACAATATCGTGGCCTTCATCGGTGACATCTTCGAGCGTCGCGGTGGTGAGGAATATCTGGGCGAACCCGTCACCATGGCCGAACACATGCTGCAAGGTGCCACCATCGCCGAGCAGAACGGCCAGCCCGAGGAAATCATCGTCGGCGCGCTGCTGCATGATATTGGTCATTTCACCTCGGAATTCGGCACCTATCACCCCGACGACACCGAAGACCGCCATCACGAGGACGCGGGGGCCGAGGTGCTGGAGCAGTTCTTCCCCTCGGTCATCACCGATTGCTGTCGCTATCACGTGGCGGCCAAACGCTATCTCTGCGCCACCAAACCCGAATATTTCAACCGCCTGTCTGCCGCCTCGGTCCATACGCTGGAATTGCAGGGCGGCCCGATGAGCGCCGAGGAAGTCGCCGCATTCGAGGCCAACCCGAACCTGAAGGAAATCATTCAGGTGCGCTATCTGGACGAGGCCGGCAAACGCGCCGATATGGAAACGCCCGATTTCGCCCATTTCGCGCCGATGGTGCAGCGGATGGTCGACAGGCATCTGGGGTCGGCATGAGCGCGCCGGAATATATTTTCGAGGCCAGTTCCAAACCCTCGTTGCCGTGGCATGAGGTGCCGCTAATCCGCGCGACGGATGAGACGGTCAAAGGATATGGCTGTCTGGTCGATGACCCCGACACGTTCGAAATCGAGATCACCCGCTGGCCGCAGCAAGGCTGGCGGCCCATCGACGAGGGCACCGGTGACGAAGGCGGCTGGGTCGAGGGCACCTTTCGCGGCGACTGGCAGGGCGATGTACTGTACGGCGAAAACGAGGCGGTGAACGGTCACTATGTCCTCGGCTGGTCCGCCGATCCGCAACAGGCACAGTCAGACCGCCAAACCGTGCCCCGCGATCAGGTCTTGCTGTGGCATATGAACTATCATCCCGATGGCGGGCAGATGTTCTGGCCGCTGGACAACAAACCCTTCATCGTCCCCGCCGCCCTGCCCGGAGACAACCTGACGCCCGACAAGGTGGTGGCGTTCTGGTGCGACGGCTCGCGCGGGCTCTATATCCACCCCGGCATCTGGCACGAGGGGATTTTCCCGGTCGAAGACCACCAGCGGTTGCTCGACCGACAGGGACGGGTTCATGCCCGCGTCAGTGCAGATATCGGGAAAGAGTTCGGCGTCTATCTGGCCTGCCCCTTGCGGGCGGGTAAGATCAGGGATGTGTGACCAGCACCCCTTGATGGCCCGAACGATTGCGCATGATCCATATCTGAACGATCAGCAGATAGGGCACAAAGAACGCGAAGTTCTGCACCAGATCGAAAGGGCCCGAGAAATCGGGCTCTGACCCAATCCCTCCGGTCAGCAGATACCAAAGCGTATAATGCACCCGGTAGAGCCACGACCCCAGCGCCAGCCAGAACAGCCGCAGCCCCCAGGCCCAATGGCCCGCGCGATCCCGAATGATCGCCATGCGCGCCAACATCAGCGCCGAGGTGAACAGGCACAGGCCGTACAAGAAAAAGCCAGCAGACATAACCGGGCCGCCGATTGTCCCGCGCAAGGGGATATAGGTCATCCCGGCCAGCCCGGTGGTCAGCGCCAGCGCAATCAGCATCGTTCCCAATGCACGGTGAAACCCATTGAACCTCTGCCGAAGGGGGCGGATCAATTGCAAGGGCACCAGCGTCACCAACACCGTTCCGGCAAAGATATGCAGAATCATCGCCGCGTTGCCGACGCTCTGACTGTGCGCAAACAAATAGCTTTGCGCGGGCGCTTTGTGCGACAGCCCAAGGCCGATCATCCCGAACCCATGCACCACAAACGGCAGCAGCGTCAGATAGAACACTGCCAACAACAACCCGATTGCCACGCGCGATTTCAGGATCCGCATAAGCAGACCTTAGCGCCTTAGGGCGATCCGTCTATGGGCCTACAACCCCAACACATCCACCATGTCATACTGACCCGGCGCTTTGCCCTGCCCCCACAGCGCCGCCTTCAGCGCGCCGCGGGCAAAGATGGCGCGGTCCGAGGCCAGATGGCGCAAGACGATGCGCTCTCCGGGTGCGGCGAACAGGACGTCGTGTTCGCCAACCACATCTCCGCCGCGAATGGCGTGAAAGCCGATATCGCCGCGTTTGCGCGCGCCGGTGATGCCGTCGCGGCCCCGGTCGGACACATCGTTCAGCTTGACGCCGCGCCCCTCGGCGGCGGCCTCGCCTAACATCAGCGCGGTGCCCGAAGGCGCATCGACCTTGTGGTGGTGATGGCCTTCTATGATCTCGATGTCGAAATCCTCATCCAGCGCAGCGGCGACCTTTTTGGTCAGTTGCATCAACAGGTTGACGCCAAGGCTCATGTTGCCCGCCCGCACGATGACCGCATGGCGCGAGGCCGGTTCCAGCGCCGCGATCTGTTCGTCTGTCATGCCGGTGGTGCCGATCACATGCACGCAACGCGCCTGTGCGGCCAGTGCGGCAAAATCCAGCGTCGCCTCGGGCGCGGTGAAATCGATCACGGCCTGCGCCTGCGCGAATGCCTCCAGAGGGTCGTCCGTTACAGTCACGCCCAATGCCTGACCGCCCATCGCTTCACCGACGTCCTGACCGATCCAGTCGTGGCCTTTACGCTCGACCACACCGACCAGACGCGCCTGATCGCTATCAGACACGGTCTTGATCAGCATCTGCCCCATACGGCCCGAAGCCCCTGTGATGACGATCCCCGGAATATGGGTCATTGCGCTGGTCCTTTTCGCTAAGTCGGCTCAAAGCCTCCTACCCCGTTCGCGCCCGCTTGGCAAAGCCCTGCTTTGCGCTTAGATCGGGAATATGGCAAAGAACAAATTCCACGATGGCCCCGGCCCGTCCCAACGGCAACTGCGTGTCGGCGAACTGATCCGCCGCACCCTGTCCGAGGTTCTGGCGCGCGGAGATGTCCACGACCCCGACCTGAACCGCATGTCGATCACAGTGGGTGAGGTGCGCACCTCGCCCGATCTGAAGATCGCCACCGCCTATGTGCTGCCCCTTGGCGGCAAGGGGCAGGAGGACGTGATTGAACTGCTGGCCCGCAACAAAGGTGAACTGCGGCGCGTGATTGGCAAGAAACTGAACCTGAAATTCTCGCCCGATCTGCGGTTCCGTCTGGATGATACATTTGACCGTCTGGACGATACCCGCCGCATGTTCGAACAGGACGCGGTGCGCCGCGATCTGGACGAGTGATCCGTACCCTTGTCACGTTGGGCGCTGCCATGTGGGCGGCGCAGGCGGGCGCGGTGACCTGCGAAAAGCTGACCCATGAGGACAAGCGGTATACCGTCTGCGAAGTGGACACCGCCAATGAAGACCTGCGCCTGTTTCTGAATGATGAAAACGGCGCGGTGCTGGGGCATTTTTCATCCGTGAACGAAGCGCTTGCGCCCAGCGGTAAGCAACTGGCCTTTGCGATGAACGCGGGCATGTACCACGACGACCGCTCGCCCGTCGGGCATTATGTCGAAGAGGGACACGAGCAAATGCGCGTGATCCCGAATGCAGGCCCCGGCAATTTCGGCCTGTTGCCCAACGGCGTATTCTGCATCCGTGACGGTCGCGCCGATGTGTATGAGACATTGACCTATGTCGATCAGGCCCCCGATTGCCGGTTCGCCACCCAGTCCGGCCCGATGCTGGTGATCGACGGAGAACTGCATCCGCGTTTCCTGCCCGATTCGACCTCGCTCTATGTGCGCAACGGGGTGGGCACCAGCGCCGATGGAACGCAGGCGGTGTTTGCGATCTCGGAGGATTACGTGACCTTTCACGAGTTCGGCAGCCTGTTTCGGGATGTGATCGGCACCCCGAATGCGCTGTTCTTCGATGGCAATATCTCGCGCATGTATGATCGGGCGGGCGGGCGTTCGGATCTGGGGTTCTCGCTGGGGCCAATTGTGGGTGTGGTGGAAGATACGCCCACAAATTGACAGCGGCAAAACGATCCGCTAACCCGCGCGCCTCAGCAAAAGGCAAGGTGCAAGATGGGACGCAAACGCAAGGGCCGCGACATTTCCGGTTGGCTGGTGGTGGACAAGCCTGCGGGCATGACCTCTACGTCGGTGGTCAACAAGGTGCGTTGGGCCATGGACGCGAAAAAGGCGGGCCATGCGGGCACGCTGGACCCCGAGGCAACCGGCGTTCTGGCCGTGGCTTTGGGCGAGGCGACCAAGACCGTTCCCTATATCACCGACGCGTTGAAAGCCTACACCTTCACCGTGCGTCTGGGGCAGGCCACCAATACCGACGATGCCGAGGGCGAAGTGATTGCGCAAAGCGATGCACGCCCCTCGGATGACGATATCAAACGGGCGCTGGCCCCGTTTTTGGGCAACATCATGCAGGTGCCGCCCAAGTTTTCAGCCGTGAAGATCGAAGGGCAACGCGCCTATAAGCTGGCCCGCGATGGCGAGGATGTGGAACTGTCCGCCCGGCCCCTGTGGGTCGAGGAACTGGTGCTGGTCGACCGCCCCGACGACGATCACGTCGTACTGGAAATGACCTGCGGCAAGGGCGGCTATGTCCGCTCCATCGCGCGCGATCTGGGTGCAGCGCTGGGATGCCACGGCCACGTCAGGGAATTGCGCCGCATCTGGTCAGGGCCTTTTGAGGCCGAAGATGGCCTGTCCATTGAACAGATCGACGAGATGGCAAAGACCACCGCGCTGGACGACTACCTGCACCCGCTGGAAACCGGCCTGTCAGACCTGCCCGAGCTGAAATGCACCCCCGAGGGTGCCACCCGCCTGCGCAACGGCAATCCGGGCATGGTGCTGGCGTCGGACGTGGAATATGGCGACGAAGCCTGGGCCTCGCTCGATGGCAAGGCGGTTGCTGTCGGCATCTACAAATCCGGCGAATTGCATCCCAGCCGGGTGTTCGTCGCCTGAACGCTGTGCTAGCCGAAAGACATGATCACCCGAACGCATACCAAGGGCGACGCGCCCTCGACCGCCATCTATTCGGATTGCGAGAAGTATCGCTATAGCCTGACCCGCGTTTGGGATGCGTCGGGGCGCAAGGCGTTGTTTGTGATGCTGAACCCCTCAACCGCGACCGAGGTGCAGAACGACCCAACGGTGGAACGCTGCGAACGGCGCGCGCGGGCGTTGGGGTTCGGGGCGTTTCAGGTGACAAATATCTTCGCCTGGCGCGACACCGACCCGCGCAAGATGCGCGCCGCTGCCGATCCGGTGGGGCCCGAGAATGACGCCGCGATTCTGGACGGCGTGCAATGGGCCGATCAGGTCATCGCCGCCTGGGGCACCCATGGCGCACATCTGGAACGCGGCCCGGCGGTGGAATCCCTGCTGCGTGGCACCGGCCAGCCTCTGTTTCATCTGGGGCTGACAAAGGACGGGCACCCCAAACACCCGCTTTATATCGCATACACCCAGCAGCCCGAGGCGTGGTGACAAAGGGTTAACCACGGACTCAGGCTTGCTTTGACCAAACCGGGAGCCGGATGGGATAGTTCAACCTCGGAGCAGTGTGCTTTCGGAGGGTTCCCATGTTTTTGGCCGGATTGCTTGGATTGGCCGCCGTCGGCGGCGCGGCTTACGCCATGAGCGACGTGTTCGCGACCGAAGAGGAACCCGAAGACGACGAACCGATAAACGACACGCCCGAGGAACCAACCGAAGGCGAATTTCTGGATATTGGCGAGAACGTTGAAGAACCTGAAACACCCGAGGGTCCGGAGATCTCAACCGGCACCGTGATCTCAGAACATCTTGGCGATCTGGTGATCGCAGGCTCTGACGGCACGGATGAAATCACCGGGCAGGAGGGGGACGACCAGATCAACGGCTATGGCGGAGACGACATCATCAATGGCGGTTGCGGCGATGACGTTCTGCACGGGGGCGACGGTCAGGATGTGATGTCCGGCGGGCACGGGTCGGACATTCTGCATGGCGAGGCGGACGACGACCTGCTGTCCGGAAACGAAGGAGACGACAAGCTGTATGGCCATTTCGGCGCCGATGAGCTGGACGGCGGCGAGGGCGCGGATGCGCTCTACGGTGGTCAGGGCGACGACAGGCTGGCAGGCGGCGCAGGCGATGACGCGCTGCACGGTGGCTATGGCAACGACACGCTGTCCGGGGGCGAAGGCGAAGATGTGCTGTTCGGCGGTGATGGCGATGACCTGCTGTTTGGCGGCGAAGACGGCAATACGCCCAGCACCGACTTTCTGAACGGTGGCACCGGCGACGACACGATCCTGGCCCAGGGCGGTGATGTGGCCAATGGCGGCCAGGGGGCCGACCAGATCATCCTCGACACCGAAGGGGATGACGAAAAGGTCACCGTCATGGGTTTCCAGCCCGGTGAGGACAAGTTGCTGATCACATGGGACGCCTCGGACGATCCCGACATTCAGATCCAGCAGGATGAAGAGAACACCAACCTGACCCGCGTTGTCATCGACGGGCAGGAGGTTGCGCATCTTTACGGGGCCGACGGGATGACCAGCGACGACATCCGATTGATTACCGAAGCCCAGCTGGCCAAGTACGGGCAGACGCACTAGCCTCGCAGAATCCCTTTGCCATTGGCAGAAAAAGCGCCTATACGCGCCCATCCGCATCGGAATCGGTGCGGGTTTCTCCATGGGCCTGTGCTGGACGACATCCCGGCCTGCGCCATTAACTCTAACCTTTAAAGGAGACCCCGATGTCGATCACTACTGCTGAAAAAGCACGCGTCATGAAAGAATTCGCAACCAAAGAAGGCGACACCGGTTCGCCTGAAGTTCAGGTTGCGATCCTGACCTCGCGCATCAACACCCTGACCGAGCACTTCAAGACCCACAAGAAAGACAACCACGGTCGTCGCGGTCTGCTGAAAATGGTTGCTCAGCGCCGTAAGCTGCTGGACTACCTGAAGGGCAAGGAAGAAGCGCGCTATCAGGACCTGATCAAAAAGCTGGGCATCCGCCGCTAAGCGTTTGCACGTCTCGTCCCAAGCGCGAGACCCGGTTCAAGAAAACGCGACGCCCGCCAACAGGTGGGCGTTGGTGCATTTGGGCAACCCTTTGCACACCGCAAATCGTCAAGAAATTGCCGATCAAGCGACAGGCTAATGACACGATCATCATTAGTAGTATTATAAATTTGGCAGTTGCGCTTAACCGGTCCTTAAGCGTGCGACTGCAAGTTGGGTAACAAGTTTTGTGAGTAGGCGCGATGGCGACACTGGATCAGGCCATATGGCTGGATGGTACGGGCACGGCCCAGGATGGCAGCACCGTTGTTTCGGACGGGGCAAATTCTACGACGATCACGGCGAATTTCACCGGCAACTGGGTGGACGCTGACCCAGGCGGGTCGGGGGCCGATATCAATTCGAACTTCACGACAACTCCGATCACGGCAGATTACAGCTTTTCAAACGCGGTAAACAATCTGTCGTTTGACCTTGGCGCGGTGAACGCGGCCGGCGCGTTCAATGACGGGTACCAGGTGCGGATTCTGGATGAAGATGGAAACCCGATCTCGCTTGCGGATATCACCATCACTCAAAGCTCGGGGGGAACGATCAACATCAGTCAGGATGCGTCGGGCACCATTCTGATCGATCCGGACACGTTTACCCCGAACGACCTTTCCTTTTCGACCGCAGGCCCGGTCTCGCAAGTGATCATCACATCAACCCCTGCCCCGGATGGTTCGCTGACGGGCGGATCGGGGATCAGCGATTTCTCATTCGACGTTCCGCCGCCACCACCCTGTTTCGCGCGCGGTACGATGATTGAAACCACCCGCGGGCCGGTTGCTGTGGAAGATCTTCAGGCCGGTGATCTGGTGGTCACCAAGGATAACGGCGCGCAGCCGGTCCGATGGATCGGATCACGCCGCGTTCCCGGCAAGGGCAATCGGGTGCCGGTGGTGTTTCAGGCCGGCGCAATCGGCAATGACCGTGACCTGACGGTCTCGCAGAACCATCGCGTTTTGCTGTCCGGCTGGAAGGCCGAGATGCTGTTTGGCGAAACCGAATGTCTGGTTGCGGCGAAAAGCCTGATCAATGGCGAAACGATTTACCAACGGCCTTGCGCCGAGGTCGAATACTTCCACATCCTGTTTGACCGGCACGAGATCATTTTCAGCGACGGGGCCGCAACGGAAAGCTTTCTGCCCGGTACCGTTGGCCTGTGCAGTCTGGATCATGACCTGCGCTCGGAAATTCTGGACCTGTTCCCAGAGTTGGGGGCATCGGGCAGCAATTCCTACAGCCCGGCCAGACCCCTGTTGAAGTCTTTTGAGGCGGTTGCCCTCTGATCCGGTTGCGACAGACCAAAAGAAAACGCCCGCCGGTTGGCGGGCGTTTCTGTGTCTAAAGGTGCTTACATCTTGGCGTGCTCTGATTTCAGCGCCAACCACAGGCAGTAGCACATCATCAGCACCACCAGCGTGAATGGAATGCCCGTCGACACGGCCGCCCCTTGCAGCGCGGACAATCCGCCGCCCAGCAACAGTGCGATGGCCACCAGACCTTCCAGCGTGCACCAGAACACGCGCTGAACAACAGGCGCATCCATCTTGCCACCCGCCGTGATCGTGTCGATCACCAGCGATCCCGAGTCGGACGACGTGACAAAGAACACCACGATCAGGATCAGCGCGATCGGAGCCACGATGCCATAAAGCGGCAGTTCTTTCAGGAAACCGAACAGCGCGCCTTCGGGGGCGTAGCTGTCGATCACTGTGGCGCGGACACCTTCTGCACCGCCCGCGTTCAGCATGTCGATCGCGGCACCACCAAAGGTCGACATCCACAACGCACAGACGGCCGTTGGGGCCAACAGCGCGCAGAGGATAAACTCACGCACCGTGCGGCCCTTGGAGATACGAGCAATGAACATGCCCACAAAGGGCGACCACGCGATCCACCATGCCCAGTAGAAGGTCGTCCAGCCATGGAAGTAACTGGTATCTTCGCGCCCGAACGGGTTGGACAAGGCCGGAAGGTGCGTCACGTAATCCACCATGACGTTGAAATAGCGCGCAATGGCTGTGCCAACACCGGTGACAACGATCACGAAGATGAAGAGGCCGACGGCCATGATCATATTGATCTCGCTCAGCCGTTTGACGCCCGCATCCATACCCATCAGGACCGAGCCCAGCGCGATCAGCGTGATACCGATGATCAGCAGGACAACCACAGTCGGGCTGGGTTCGATGCCAAACACCTCATTCAAACCCGCCGCAACCTGCTGCGCCCCAAGACCCAAAGAAGTGGTGAGGCCGAACAGTGTTGCGAACACCGCAAGCGTGTCGATGATGTGGCCCCACCAGCCCCAGACCCGCTCGCCCAGCAATGGGTAAAAGGCCGACCGCAGGGTCAGCGGCAGGTCCAGATTATAGGCAAAGATCGCAAGGCTCAGACCCACGGCGGCGTAAACCGCCCAGCCTTCAAGGCCCCAATGGTGGATCGTGCCCACGATGCCCGCGTATTCGTTACCCGGCACGGCAATGTCGATTCCTAAGGGCGCGGCGTTGCCGCCTTCGGCGAAGTTGTAATAGACCGGCTCCATCACGCCAAAGAACAGCAGACCGATGCCAATACCGGCGGCGAACATCATCGCGATCCAACCGGCATAGGAATAGTCAGGCTCGGCGTCCTTGCCGCCGATCCTCACCTTGCCGACAGGCAGAACGATCAGCACCAGACAGAACAGGGTGATTGCATCGACCGAGAGCACAAGGAACCAGTCAAACGTGCTGGTCAGCCAGGGCCGAAGCCAGCCAAAGAACGAGGCCGCGGCCTCCTGATTGGCCAATGCGATCAGGACGAACGCAAAGATCAGGATACTCGAGATCAGGAAGACCGGATTGTGTATGTCCAGACCGAATGGCCGGACGTTATCCTGCCCCAGCTCATATTCGGTTTCGAAGTCATAAATCCGGGGATCCGGATCAAGCATTTTCTTGGTTTCAGCCATTCGACTTTCCCTCAGTTTGCTACGTGCAAACGCCAAGGTATTCGGTCGAAGACGGCCTTATTTTTCTAGTCCCTTGGCGCGTTCCCGTCCTTGCGACCGCAGGTCTTGTGGGTCGAGCCTACACCCTCATCATAATATGGCAAAATTATTCTTTTTTCGGAATGTGTTGTTCAGGGCATCAAGGCAAAGGGCGCAAACCGGTTCAGGGGCCTTCGACAGGCCCGCCGGATTTCTGCCGAAGCGCCGCGCGCAAACGATCATGCACCGTCAGGAACTCCTGAAAATGCTCCTCGCCGCTGCCCAAGGGTTCGGCGTTGTGCACATCCAACTGGAACGTGGCCCGCATCGGAACCTGCCCGTCGATCACAAACATCTCGTATTCCGTCGGCGCAATGGTCAATCGCCCGGTCAGGCGAACATGCTCATAGTATAAGGTCGGGACCCACTGATCCGAAAGCCGGACTCGGATCATCTGATTGGGCGGGGGTGGCGGCAGGTGGCTGCACATACCGGGCTGAGGCACCAGATAGGCCACACCTTGCCCCTGTTCATCCGAAGGCGCGGGGATCACATAGCCGGTGATCGTGACAACCTGATCGTTGACCTTGGGGTTCCCGGCGGTATCGGCCATCTCGCGACGCTGAATCACCGCATCACGCTGGGACATGAGCCAGTCGATATCGATCTGATCGGCGGCCAGCGCCTGTTCCGTTTCGGACAAAAGCTCTTGCCATTTGTGTTGTTCGTCCGCGCTGCCGACATCCTGCTGCAAGCGCCCACGCAAGCGCAGCGCAAAGCGCAGGTCATCAAACTGCTCGGCGCTCAGCTCGTGAAACGGGTCTTCAAAGTCCTGCGCGGCAGGGTCCGGCAGATCAGACCACTCGACAGGTTGGGGCGCCAGTGCCGCAGAACCCCATAGGGTCAGCAACGCGACGCTCAGCAACCGCAGGCAAAAGGTCATGGCATCCTCGGGTATGTGACATGTGTTACCATGTAAGCAATCCTGCGTGTTTTGCCACACACGGTTGTTCAGCAACGGTCACACTCCGGGCATGACGGTCCACCGCCGCCTTGTGCGGTTTCGCTTTCCTTCCAACGTTTTCTGCTGTATGCGCGCGGTATCTGAGACGTTGTGCCCTGACCCCGGCACTCGAATGGAAGATAAAGTGGGGTCGGCGGCAATGGGGCCGCCATGCAAACCGGAGACCCGCAGGGGCGGGAGTGCTCCGTTCTAGGATACGCATATGTTTGATGTAACGAAGAAATCGATTCAGTGGGGCGAAGAGACGCTGACACTGGAAACCGGCAAGGTTGCCCGTCAGGCCGACGGCACCGTGATCGCCACGCTGGGCGAAACCAGCGTCATGGCGAACGTGACCTTTGCCAAGCAACAAAAGCCCGGTCAGGACTTTTTCCCGCTGACCGTGCACTATCAGGAAAAATACTATGCCGCCGGTAAAGTTCCGGGTGGCTTCTTCAAGCGCGAGGCGCGCCCGACCGAGAAAGAGACGCTGACCGCGCGTCTGATCGACCGTCCGATCCGCCCGCTGTTCGTTGACGGCTTCAAGAACGAAGTTCTGGTCATGTGCACCGTGCTGAGCCACGATCTGGTCAACGACCCCGACATCGTCGCGATGATTGCCGCTTCGGCGGCCCTGACCATCTCGGGTGCCCCATTCATGGGCCCGATCGCCGGTGCTCGCGTTGGTTTCGTGGATGGCGAATACGTCCTGAACCCGACCGTGGACGACATGCAGGACCTTCGCCTGAACCCCGAACAGCGTCTGGATTTGGTTGTTGCCGGCACCAAAGACGCCGTGATGATGGTGGAATCGGAAGCGTACGAACTGTCCGAAGCCGAAATGCTGGGCGCCGTGACCTTCGCACACGAGCAAATTCAGCCGGTCATCGACCTGATCATTTCGCTGGCCGAAGAAACCGCGAAAGAGCCGTTTGACTTCGCCGCCCCCGATTACTCGGAGCTGTACGCCGCTGTCGCCGCAGCCGGTGAAGAGCAGATGCGCGCCGCCTTCGCGATCACCGACAAGCAAGAGCGCACCGCCGCTGTTGCCGCTGCCCGTGAAGCGATCAAGGAAGCACTGACCGAGGAACAGCTGGAAGACGCGAACCTCGGCTCGGCGATGAAAAAACTGGAAGCCGGCATCCTGCGCGGCGACGTCGTCAAAGGCGGCAAGCGCATCGACGGTCGTTCGACCACCGATATCCGTGCTATCGAAGCCGAAACCTCGATGCTGCCGCGTACGCACGGCTCTGCCCTGTTCACCCGTGGTGAAACACAGGCGCTGGCCGTGACCACGCTGGGCACAGGTGACGATGAACAGTTCATCGACGCGCTGCACGGAAACTTCAAATCGAACTTCCTGCTGCACTACAACTTCCCCCCCTATTCGGTTGGTGAAGTTGGCCGTGTTGGTGGTCCGGGCCGTCGTGAGATCGGCCACGGCAAGCTGGCATGGCGCGCCCTGCAGGCGGTTCTGCCTGCGGCAACCGACTTCCCCTACACGATCCGCATCGTGTCCGAGATCACCGAATCCAACGGCTCGTCCTCGATGGCGTCGGTCTGCGGCGGTTCGCTGTCGATGATGGATGCGGGCGTTCCGCTGAAAGCACCGGTTGCCGGTGTGGCCATGGGTCTGATCCTGGAAGATGACGGCAACTATGCCATCCTGTCGGACATTCTGGGTGACGAAGACCACCTGGGCGACATGGACTTCAAAGTGGCGGGGACCGAAAACGGCATCACCTCGCTGCAGATGGACATCAAGGTCGCAGGCATCACGCCCGAGATCATGGAGAAAGCCCTGGCCCAAGCCAAGGACGGCCGGATGCACATTCTGGGCGAGATGGGCAAAGCCCTGTCCGAGACCAACGAGTTCTCGGTCCACGCGCCGCGCATCGAGACCATGAACATCCCGACCGACAAGATCCGCGAAGTGATCGGCTCGGGCGGCAAGGTCATCCGCGAAATCGTGGAAACCTCGGGTGCCAAGGTCGACATCAACGACGACGGCGTCATCAAGATCGCCTCGCCCGATGGGGAGTCGATCAAGAAGGCCTATGACATGATCTATTCGATCGTGGCCGAGCCGGAAGAGGGTCAGGTCTATACTGGTAAAGTCGTGAAGATCGTCGATTTCGGCGCCTTCGTGAACTTCTTTGGCAAGCGCGACGGTCTGGTCCACGTGTCCCAGATCGAAAACCGCCGTTTGAACCATCCGTCGGATGTTCTGAAGGAAGGCCAGGAAGTAAAGGTCAAGCTGCTGGGCTTTGACGACCGCGGCAAGGTGCGCCTGTCGATGAAAGTCGTCGATCAGGAAACCGGCGAAGAGATCGTTCCCGAGAAGAAAGAAAAGAAAGAGGAAGGCGCAGAGTAATCTGCGCATCTTTCAGATGACGAAGGCCCCGGTGGAAACGCTGGGGCCTTTTTTTGTGCGGTGTTGAACGTCAGGCAAAATTGATTGTTGAGTCACGAACTGGTCCAAATCCCGAAAACCGGGCTACGGCTTTGGTGCTTCGGATTTCAGCAAAGAGCCCAAAGCAGTCAATCGTTTGACTTTTTTGAGCATTTCACAAAACTCACCGTGTATCACAATTGGGTGTACTCTCGCTTATCAAGTAAGAGGAGAAAGCTGATGGCAACACTGGGCCCGACACTTGCGGCACTATACGCTCAGCGTGCATTTATTATTAAGTTGTCACTGGGAGCCTTGGCTTATGTGTTAGTGGTGGGCGACGCACAGGCCCAAAGCGCACAGGGTTGCGTAGAATTGGGCTCTCCTCGGATAGAATATTCATCCGGATCTGAAAGCACTCGCGTTAATCAAACAATTTCAACGACGGAACGCACGTGTCTGCCGATCCCAAACGGACCCATTACAGGACTTACAATTGGAAACTCCTCTATCACGTCCTCTGGCGAAATTGAGTTGTATGTCCCGGGCCAGAATACCGTTCCAAGCAATGCTTCAGTTTTAACTCTCCTAAACGTTGATGTTGCGGCAGGTAGCGGAGACTTTGTTTCTCGTGAGGCCTTGGCTACGAACATCAACGGGAAGCTTAGAGTGAACCTCATTGGAACTTCGATTGGTTCCGGCAGATCAATGACGTTCGTTCCGTTCAACGGCGCGAATATCGACCCCACTGAAGTTTACTTCCAGTCAGACCGACCGTTAACCTACGACAACCTTACTGTTATAGGGGCTACCGAAGTGGTTTTCGGGGCGTACTATATCCAAACCCGGGTTGCCGAGGCTTCTGATTTCACACTGACGAATAGTTCGATTTCTTCAACCAGTGACATGGCGATAGCGGCAGGCACGACCGTTCGGCTCGATGCAGCAAGCAGTTTGAACACCGTAAACTTTGAGAATTTTGGCACGCTGGCCGGAACGGGAACCGTGAACGCATTTAACTTCACAGTTAAGAACGGAGGGGTGCTTTCGCCGGGCTTTTCAATTGGTACGCTTAACAATAGTGGCGGTATCGCCTTTGAAACTGGGTCAAGGATCTTAAGTGAAGTCGATCCGACGGCCGGTCAGAAAGCCGATTTGGTGTCATCCAGCGGGCCCGTTACAGGGATTAACCGCGCCGCTATACAAGTCGAAGCCGCTCGTCCCGGCCTGACTGCGCAGGACTATGCTGCTGGCAACGACTACACGGTTTTTCAAGCCTCGCGTTTCGATGGAAACTCCCCAACTCTTGTTGCCGGAGGATCTCTGCCCGCCCTATCCAGTCTGAGTATCTCAAACACGCCAACCGCGGACGGTAGAATCGACATAGCGTTTTCGACCCTCCCCGTTTCGAGTTTACCACAACATCCATCAGTTGTTGGATCTCCCAATGCAAGCAACCTTGCTGGTGCGGTGGCTAACACCACAAACACGTCACCTGGAACTAATCTGACCAATGGCTCAACCTTGAGTAATACCGTTAACACGCTTACCAATTCAGGTTTGTCTGGATTTAATCGTGTGCACGCAGAGCCCTATTCCTCCAATTTGACCGTTGGGCTTGAGCAACTTGACCTGATAACAAACACTGTGCTGAGCCATGCTGACTGCCGCAAGTATCAAGCGGTTGGCTTCAGCAATGCGGATCAACCCGTTGCAGAAGGCGACATCGACTCGGCCCAGAGCCCGAGTGGCGCAATAGACTGCTCTGATCGGCGCTGGTGGATCGACACGGCCTATGTGAGCGGGGACGTAGATGGAAGCAATGGCCTTGGGACATTCGACTATTCACTGGGCACGATTTTGGTCGGAGCGGATGTCGCAAGCACCGATAGAGGTGTGGTCGGCGTGTACGCAGGTTTTGGGACATCCTCCATGGATGAACACGATCAAGTCGATCAGGACTTTTCGACCGACAGCTATCATGTGGGCGTCTATGGGCGCACAACAACCGGAACTTGGGAGTTCTCCGGGCTGGTCGGTTACATGTTCGGTGAAACCGACGCCAAGCGAAATAACCCTTCTGTTGATGGCTTTACGGGAGGCGAGGCAAAGTCTGATTTGGACCAAGAGGGCATCCATGCCGGTATCCAGGCACGGAAGCTGTTTAACCTGAACAGCGGTGCAAGGGTTTCTACGGTTTTTGGATTGAACTACGGGCGTATCCAACAAGGCTCAGGCACAGAGACGGGCGGTGGTGATTTCAATTACTCGATTGAAAAAGCGAACGCAGAATCGCTGGTCGCTTCTATTGGAATTGACTACCAACGCGACTTCTTGACAGAGAATGGTTTGTTAACCCCAATCGCCTTCGCCCGGTATGAATATGACTTCTTTGCCAACAAAGACAGTGAGCACGAAATCACAGTCACAAGTCCATTGTTCGGAACATTTACACAAGTCGGACAAAATCGAGGAGCAAATGGCTTCGTTCTCGGGCTTGGCCTGGGCTATCAGATTTCTGAGCTGGCCAGACTAACGGCAGGATATGGTTATTCAGTTCGATCCAATGGCCAAGAACATGGCCTAGGTGCAAACTTAAGTGTTCGGTTTTGATTTGGCAGTACGGTTGTTTCAAATTTAGGAATCACACACGCCGACCATCGTTGTTGGGCCTTTACAAACGGACCCAGCGGACGTCCGCTTTGTCCGCCAAGCGGACGTTGTGTCGGATTCGTACAACGAAAAGACCAGCTAGAGACCCGGAACGCCCCGCCGAAATGATTCAGAAATACCACTGTATCAAGCTGTAGGTTCGCGACCTTCAGGATGTAGCTTGTACCTGCGCTGGAACGGGCAAGTCGAATAAACCTTGGTCCAATCCGGCCCGTTTCAACCAAAATCCAATCGCAACAACACTCCCCCATCCACAGTTCAATCGCATCGAAACGCACACAACAGGAGATGCGATATGGAAAACCTGAAAATTCTGACCCTTGCCGGATTGATTGCCGCCGCCCCCGCACTGGCCTTGGCCAATGTTGGGCTGGGCGAAAAGCTGGGAACGGACGAGGCTGACATCCGTGCGGCGCTGGAGGCGCAGGGCTATGTGGTCGAAGAGATCGAATTCGAAGACGGCGAGATCGAGGTTGAACTCAGCAAGGATGGCGTGGAAACTGAACTGGTCCTGAACAATGTCGATGGCACCGTGACCGCCATTGAACTTGAAGAGGATGACGACTGACCGCGCGACCCTGAAGGAGCATCATGAAGATATCGCAAACGTCTTTGTTGTGGCTCCTTTTGGTGGTGCAGGCCCTCTGCGCCACCTTTTTCCTGACCGATGCTCTGCTGGATTGGACCGGGGGCGAAAGCGCCGGCTTCCGGTACTTACACAGTTTTGAACTTTTGATCTCACTAGCGCTTTTGGGTGGATTGGCGGCAGCGATTGCGCTGATCCGCGCCCAGAACCAGCGCGTCCGCGATATCCAACGCCAACTTGGCGTGGCCCAAGGCGCGTTCGCACAGGTTATCGGCACCCAGTTTGACGAATGGCGGCTAAGCAAAGCCGAACGCGATGTTGCGCTGCTCTCGCTCAAGGGCCTGTCGATTGCCCAAATCGCGGAACTGCGGCAAACCAAAGAAGGTACGATCAAGGCCCAAAGCGCTGCAGTATACCGCAAGGCAGGCGTGTCCGGCCGCTTGCAACTGCTCAGCTTCTTTGTCGAGGAACTGCTGTCAGAACCCCTCATGGAACGACCAACATCCCGAGGGTAAGCCCGCCCTGCGACTGCAATTGTTCAATGGGCTACTTATTCACTCACCCACACCCAAAATCCCGTGACGCGAAGTGATGGTCGCGCGCCTTCCTTTTGACCTCCGATTGCCCACATCAGCGCCATGGACCATTCGGAACAAAGGACATGGATTATGGTTTCTCGACTTCTTCTTACCTCGGCGGCGCTGATTTTGGGTGTGACCGCCGCGTCAGCGCAAAGCCTGACGGACGGCACCTATATCCACGGCTTCCTGGGCTATAGCGACCTTCAGGATACCGACTTCAGCGGCAGCATCGGCGGCGCTTCCGAATCCGTCGACACCGATTTCGATGGCGGGGTCGGTCTGGGGATCGCTATCGGCAAAGAGATCCCGCAATGGTCCAATGACGCAATTGGCACACGGATCGAGCTGGAGCTGTCCTATCGGGACAACAACGTGGACGGCGTCAACTTCTCCGGAAACGGTCCGGGGGCCGAGGGCAATATCTCGGGCGATGTGACCCAAACCTCGCTCTTTGCCAATGTGCTGTTCGACTTCAAGGGTAACAGCGCCTTCACCCCCTATGCCGGTTTTGGTCTGGGTGCGACCTATTCGGATATCGATTTCGCCTACGGGCCCGGTGTCACGCTGGATGACAGCGGCACCGATTTCGCGGCACAGCTGATCGCCGGTGTCGCCTATGACATCAACGAAGACACCGCCTTTACCGTTGATGCGCGCTATACCCGTGCCTTCGACGTCTCATCCGCGCGCCTGGCCCCCACCGGCGCCTCGACAGGAACGGTCGAGGATGACCTGGACACGTTCAGCATCAATTTCGGCCTGCGCTACGGGTTCTGAGCCCCACCAAGGGTGGCGTTCGTCTCCGGTTTCGCCGCCCCTGGCGTGCCTCCGCCCAAGTGGCGGGGGCATGTAGTTTCAACACTCCCTATTTCAAAAAGAGCCGGTTCCGAGGATGCACCCCATCCCGCGCCCATGCGGCCGCGCGTTCGGTTTAGTAAACCATATGTTAACACTTATAAGTTGAATTAGCCCAAACTTAAGGAAAACATTTGTAAATTCTGGGAAGACGTTCCGCCGTGGCCTCCATCACCATCTACGAACTCAGCGCGGATCCCTTCAGCACCAACAGCGTTTCAATCGAAGCCGCATATAGCGCGGACATCATCGATGATGACACGTTTCTGCAAGGCTCGGATTCCAGCACTCAACTGGATCTCAGCGGTGTCCCGAACTTCCACAACTCTTCCTCCAGCTTTCAGGTGTTCGAAACCTATCAGGGCGAAATCAACGGGCAGGCTGTGTCCTTTGTCCAATTGCAGTTCACCTCTCCGATCTATGTGGTTGTCACATCGGGTCAGGCCAACGTCGGGGACACGATTGCAGTCACCAGCAGGCCCTCATCAACGCCCCCAACCGAATACAGCACACTACCGTCCTTTGTCTGCTTCACCTCCGGATCGATGATCCTGACACCAACAGGCCGCTGCCGGGTCGAGGCTTTGCGCCCCGGAGATCCCGTCATCGTTGCCGGAGGTCAGGTTCGGCCCGTCCGCTGGATCGGCAAACGCAGGCTGTCCCGGCAAGACCTGCGCCAATCCCCGCATCTGTGTCCGATCCGGATCAGGTCGGACCATTTTTCTACCACCTGCACCAATCGCGATCTGGTGGTTTCACCGCAACATCGGATCGCGGTTTCCTCCCCAAATATGGAGCTTTTGTATTCCGCCCCAATGATGCTGGCCCCGGCCAAAAATCTGGTTGATGGCAAATCTGTCCGCCAGTTGCCACCGGACGAAGGCGTCGAATACATCCATATCCTGTTCGATCAGCATGAACTGGTGAATGTCGATGGCATCTGGTCTGAATCCCTTTATCCGGGCGAAACGACGCTCAGCGCGATGACCGTCGAGACCCGAAAAGAACTGCTAAGCCTGTTCCCGACCCTCAGGCAGGGCGCAAAAGGATACGGCCCCACCGTCCTGCCCGTCCTGAAACCCTTCGAAATACGCCTGCTGCGGCACACGCTTATATTAAACTGCGGGCTGGAAAATCCCTGGTCGATAACCCGCCCCGCCGCCCACGCAGCTTGAACCCCTGGAAAACGGCCATTATCTGCCAAATGGAACATTTCAAACAGTCACGGCTCTGTGTTTCGCCATCACCACCCTTCCCCAACACGCCGGGGTGCTCTATGCACATGCCAATGCGCTCGTTCGTCATTCATATGTCTTCCAGCACCGCCCGGCGGGAAAACGCCGAAAGGCTTTGCGCGGACCTGCCCAACGCCGAATTGTTCGAGGCCGTGAATGGGCGCGACCCGGAACAAATTTCGGATGTCTGCCTGCATCCCGGCAATCTGCATCGGCCCCACTACCCTTTTGCGCTGCGGCCCACCGAGATCGGCGTGTTCCAAAGCCACCGCCGCATCTGGCAGAAAATGGTGGACGAAAACATCGATCTGGCACTCATCACCGAAGATGATCTGCGTATCGACCCTGCCCAATTGCAGCAGATCCTGGCGCTTTTGAAGCGCGAGGCGACCCCGGATCACTACATCCGCATACCGGTCAAACAACGCGAGATTCCGGCACAAACCATTGCCGAGGAAAACGGGCTGCGCCTGGTTCTACCTTGGGTGGTCGGGTTGCAATGTGTCTGCCAGATGGTGGGACGTCGCGCCGCCGCGCGCATGTTGGCCGCCACGGATCAGATCGACCGCCCGGTCGATACGTTTCTGCAAATGCACTGGCTGACCGGCCAACCGATCCACACCCTGCTCGGCAGCGGCAACCGGGAAATCGCCGGTGAAATCGGCGGCTCGACAATCCAGAAAAGCCCGCCGTTCAGCGACAAGCTGACCCGCGAATTCAAGCGCGCGGCCTACAGGGCAAAACTCTACAGCTACCCACAGCGCCCGCCTGCTTCATCTGGCCATAAATATCCTCGGGGGGAGTCGCGCCTCTAGGCGCGGCGGGGGGCAGACAGCCCCCCTGACCCGGTCCGTCTTAAGACGGCGCCTTGGTCTTACGCAGATAAGGAAAGATCGTCTCGAACTCGCCAAATTTCTCTTTGGCATCTTCATTCGACACGGCAGGTGGAATGATCACATCCTCGCCCGGCACCCAGTTCGCAGGCGTCGCAACACCTTTGGCGGACATCTGCAACCCGTCCAGCGCGCGCAGGATCTCGGCAAAGTTCCGGCCCACGGTCATCGGATAGGTCATCGACAGTTTCAACTGCTTGTCCGGCCCAATGATAAAGACCGACCGCACGGTGGCGCTGTCGGCGGGGGTGCGCCCGTCGGGCAGGTAGGCTTCGGCAGGCAGCATGTCAAACGCTTTGGACACGGCCAACCCATCATCGGCGATGATCGGAAAACCGGGATTGGCGTTCCCATAAGCCTCGATGTCTTTCTTCCACTTCTTGTGATCTTCCACGCCATCGACCGATACGCCGATCACCTTGGTGTTGCGGGCCGCCCATTCGTTATTCAACTGGGCCACAGCCGAAAATTCGGTGGTGCAAACCGGGGTGAAGTCTTTCGGGTGCGAGAACAGGATCGCCCAGCTGTCACCGATCCAGTCGTGAAACTGAACGGTGCCCTGATCCGTTTCTGCGGTGAAATTGGGAACCGTGTCATTGATGCGCAAACCCATGGTGCATCTCCTTTCCTGTGAAAAACCCGAGTCGGTTGCCGTAAACCTAAACACTCTGCGTCAGAGTTAAACCATTGGCCCGCGCAAGGATACGCCATTCCCGCTGCAAGCGGTAAGAGATTTGATCAAAACACCCTCTTGCCCCGCTATGCCGCCAGTGCCAGAGTGCCCCGAAACCGGCCCCAATGCCGTCTGATCAGGAGGGAGAGCCATGATCGAAAAGCGTGAATTCTACATCAACGGCCAATGGGTTACCCCATCCGCGCCCAATGACTTCGACGTCATCAACCCATCGACCGAAGAGCCCTGCGCAGTGATCTCACTGGGCGGGCAGGCTGATACCGATGCCGCCGTTGCTGCCGCCAGGGCGGCCCTGCCCGGCTGGATGGCCACCCCGGTTGCCGAGCGGATTGCACTGGTCGAGAAACTGGCCGGGATCTACCAGACCCGCAACGAGGATCTGGCACAGGCTATGTCGCTGGAAATGGGAGCCCCGATCGATTTGGCGCGGGCGGCTCAGGCTGGGGCGGGCATGTACCATCTGAACACTTTCATCCGTGCGGCCAGGGCCTTTCCCTTCGAACACCCGCTGGGCGATCACGCCCCTAATGACCGCATCATCCACGAGGCCGTCGGCGTTGCCGGTCTGATCACGCCGTGGAACTGGCCGATGAACCAGATCACGCTCAAGGTCGGGGCCGCCGCGATTGCCGGATGCACGATGGTTCTGAAACCGTCCGAGCAGAGCCCGCTGAACGCGATGATCTTTGCCGAACTGATGGATGCCGCCGGCTTCCCGCCCGGCGTGTTCAATCTGGTGAATGGCGACGGGGTTGGCGTCGGTTCGCAATTGTCCAGCCATCCGGATGTGGACATGATCAGCTTTACCGGCTCGACCCGTGCGGGAACCGCAATTTCCAAGGCGGCTGCGGACACATTGAAAAAGGTACATCTGGAACTGGGCGGCAAAGGCGCGAATGTGGTCTTTGCCGATGCGGATGCAAATGCGGTGAAGCGCGGTGTCTTGCATATGATGAACAACACCGGCCAAAGCTGTAACGCCCCCAGCCGGATGCTGGTCCAGCGCCCGATCTACGATCAGGCCGTCGAAACCGCCGCCGAGGTGGCCAACATGGTCAAGGTTGGCCCCGCTGCCGAGGAAGGCCGCCATATCGGCCCTGTGGTGAACGAGGTGCAGTGGAGCAAAATTCAGGACCTGATCCAGAAAGGCATCGACGAAGGCGCGCGTCTGGTCGCAGGCGGCACCGGACGGCCTGAGGGTCTGAACAAGGGCTACTACGTGCGACCCACGGTCTTTGCCGATGCCAATAACCAGATGACCATCGCGCGCGAGGAAATCTTTGGCCCCGTCCTGACCATGATCCCCTTCGACACCGAGGAAGAGGCAATCGAGATCGCCAATGACACGCCATATGGCCTGACCAACTATGTCCAGACACAGGATGGCGAGCGCGCCAATCGCATGGCGCGGGCATTGCGCTCGGGGATGGTCGAGATGAACGGCAAATCGCGCAGCGCGGGGTCTCCGTTCGGGGGCATGAAGCAATCCGGCAACGGGCGCGAAGGCGGCATTTGGGGGCTTGAGGATTTTCTGGAAGTCAAAGCCGTCGGTGGCTGGGCCGCCGAGTAACGCCTGTTTTCTACGATCAAAATGTGAGGCACCCCAGGGTGCCTCGCTTTATTTCCAGGCTGGTTGGACGACAAGCTGCGGCTCTCCGTCCGATGTATCACGGGTAGACCGCCCGTCCCAACCGATCTCGCCGGTCACGCGCTGCCGGAAGGCCGAGAAGCTGTCAAACCGCACCACGTCCACGGGCGCGTCGAATTGCAGCGTCACACGGCGGTGCCCGCCATCACCCAGCATCGTCAAACCGCGAATGACCGCATTGAACGGCTGACCCAGATAGCGTCCTTTGACCCGGTCACCGACCCTGAGATGCAGCCGGTTGCCAGCCATCGCACGCAGCGTGTTCCAGTCTTTGGCCCCTTGTTGATGGGCCACCAGCTCTAGGGCCTCGCTATGCGACAGGATCACATCCGCGCTGCGCAGCCTCTCGCGCAGTCGCTTTGCCTGCGCCTTCAGCTCCGAAACCGGAGCGATGTCTTGATCAATAGTCATGTCTTGCCTCGCTTCCTTATAGGGGCGCGAAATCAGGACGGTGTTCGCATTGCCATCCGTGCGCCAGGAAAGGGCAACAGATATGCATTCAACCGGGTTTCACCAAAGCCAAAGGCCGCGAACGGCAGGGGACCCGTACCTGGCGCGCCATATGACAGCGCCGGGACGTTCTGTCAATCAGGCATCCGCCTGCGCGGCTTCATAGGCCAGCATCGCGCGTTTGACGGGCAGGCCCCAGTGATAGCCGCCAAGCCCGCCCGATTTGCGCAGCGCCCGGTGGCAGGGGATCAGCCAACTGACCGGGTTGCGCCCGACCGCCGTTCCGACTGCACGAACGGCCTGTGGCGAGCCCACCCGCTGCGCGATCTCGGAATAGGTGGTGACTTGGCCCGAGGGGATGTGCATCAGCGCCTCCCACACCTTGATCTGCAGGGGTGAGCCGATCAGGTACAAAGGCGTCGGCTGCAAACGGTCGCTGACAGACCCGAAGGCGCTCAGCACCCAGGGCCGCAGGTGCATCGGGTCCTCGACGAACTCGGCGAAGGGCCAGCGCGACAGCATATCCTCCATCGCCTCTTCCTCGCCGGTCTCGGCCCCGAAGGCCATGCCGCAGATGCCCTTGTCGGTGCCCATCACCAGCGCGGGGCCAAAGGGGCTTTCGAACCAGCCCCAATAGATCGTCAGACCTGCGCCTTTGCGGGCGTATTCGCCGGGGCTCATGGACTCCCATTTCAGAAACAGATCATGCAAGCGGCCACTGCCGGACAGGCCCACGTTATGGGCGGTTTCCAGCGTCGTGAACCGCTCGCGCAGCAGCGCTTTGGCATGGCCCAGCGTCAGGTATTGCTGGTAGCGTTTCGGTGATACGCCGGTCCAGCGCGAGAACAGTCGCTGGAAATGGGCCGGGCTCATATCCATCTGCTGCGCCAGTTCCTCAAGACTGAGGCCCTCGCCGCCCTGATCGATCAGCTCGATCGCGCGGCGCATGACGTTGTAGTGGTATCCGCTTTCCGGGGTCTGGACGTTCATGGCAGTCACCTCATCTGATGCCAAAACCATAGCGCGCGGGTCACGCCCCTGCGACCCGGAACTTGCGCATTGGCTTTGGGCCAGAACCAAGGGGTTGTGTCATGGCCTTGCGGGCGGCATTAAGGCGCGGATGGCAAAGCAACTCGATTACCACACGATCCGCGAGATCTTTACGCGTTTTCAGGCAGCCGACCCCGAACCCAAGGGCGAGTTGGAGCATGTGAACGTCTACACTCTGGTCGTCGCCGTGGCGCTGTCGGCGCAGGCGACCGATGCAGGCGTCAACAAGGCCACGCGCGAATTGTTCAAAATCGCCGACACGCCGCAAAAGATGCTGGATCTGGGCGAAGAAGGTCTGACCCAGCATATCAAGACCATCGGCCTGTTCCGCCAGAAGGCCAAGAATGTCATCAAGCTGAGCCGTATTCTGGTCGACGATTATGGCGGCGAAGTTCCCAATTCCCGCGCCGCGTTGCAATCCCTGCCCGGTGTCGGGCGCAAGACCGCCAATGTGGTGCTGAACATGTGGTGGCGGCAACCGGCGCAGGCGGTGGATACGCATATCTTCCGCGTCGGCAACCGCACGGGTATCTGCCCCGGCAAGGATGTGGACGCGGTCGAGCGCGCCATCGAAGACAACATTCCTGCCGACTTCCAACTCCATGCGCATCACTGGCTGATCCTGCATGGCCGGTACCATTGCAAGGCGCGCAAGCCGCAATGCCCGACCTGCATCATCCGTGATCTCTGTCAATTCGAGGACAAAACCCTATGAAGACCTACCAACTGACCGGCATCGGAAATGCCGTTGTGGACGTGATTTCCCAGGCCGATGACAGTTTCCTGGAACTGATGGGCATCGAAAAAGGCATCATGCAACTGATCGAGCAGGAGCGTGGCGAGGTGCTGTATGCCTCGATGGAAGGCCGGGTGCAGACGCCGGGCGGCTCGGTCGCCAATACGATTGCCGGTGCCGGGGCGCTGGGTCTGGACGCGGCCTTTATCGGACGGGTGCATGATGACGCCTTGGGTCGGTTCTATGCGGATGCGATGAACGAAGACGGCGTCGATTTCGTGAACCCGCCGGTCCCAGGCGGAGAGCTACCGACCTCGCGTTCGATGATCTTTGTTTCGCCCGATGGCGAGCGGTCGATGAACACCTATCTGGGGATTTCGTCGGAACTGTCGTCCGAGGATGTCTCGGCCGATGTGGCCAATAACAGCCAGATCATGTTCCTTGAGGGCTACCTGTTCGACAAGGAAAAAGGCAAGGCGGCATTCCTTGAGGCCGCGCGCACCTGCCATAAGGGTGGCGGCAAGGCCGGGATCGCGATTTCCGATCCGTTCTGCGTCGAACGGCATCGCGTCGATTTCCTGCTGCTGATCGAGAACGAACTGGATTTTGTGATCGGCAATGAGGCCGAAATCAAATCGCTGTTCGAAACCGATGATCTGGAAGAGGCGCTGGCAAAAACCGCCGGTATCTGCCCTCTGGTCGTGTGCACCCGGTCCGGCGATGGCGTGACTGTTCTGCATGATGGCCAGCGCGTCGATGTGCCGGTCGAAAAGGTGGTGCCGGTGGATGCAACCGGGGCCGGAGATCAGTTCGCCGCAGGCTTCCTGTTTGGCATGGCCACGGGTCGCGATTACGAGACCTGCGCCCGCATCGGCAATGTCTGCGCCCGCGAAGTGATCAGCCATATCGGTCCGCGTCCCGAGGCCAACATGCAGGACCTGCTGCGCAGCGAGGGGTTGCTATAGCCGCGCCTTTATGACCCCGCCGCAGCGTCGTTTAGCGCCCAGTCGTATCTATACGCCTTAACGCGCCGGACTTCTTGCAATCTGGCGCGCAATTCAGGGGCGGCTGCGGTCTGGACATAGGTCAGCACGTCCTGCTCATTCGCTCCGAAATCTTCGCGGAACCAGATAAAGATCTTGGACACGATCAGCCCTTCGCGATCATCAAAACGCACGCCGCGCGGGTCGTTGATATAGGCCCGCTCGGCTGCGGCGAGGTCCTGTTCCAGGGTTCTGGCCTCCCACGCCCGATCCATCAGGTTCGGGCAGCCCACGGCGGCGCAGTTCAGCGCGTAATGGATGCGCAGCTCATCAAATCCGGGGCGGATGATCCGGTGTTCGATATCGTTCAGCGTCAAACTTTGCCCTGCAACACTGGCCAGGGGGCGATCCCATGGGCCAAAGGACAGCGGCCCGTCGGTGATGTCGCGGATCGAGTCGACCGGATAAGCCTCAAGGACCACATCCACGGTCAGCGCGTTATAGAGGTTGATCCAGTAGGCCAGTTGCTGATCGCGTGTCAGGCGTGCCGGGTCAACGGATTGCAGTTGCCCCAGATACCCCTCCAAACGATCACGATCAGACTCGGTGACGCTGGCATAGGCCACGCGGTTCACCCCCTGCGCATCGGGCGCGACATAGCGGGACAGGAACGCGCTCCAGTCGCTGTGATCCACGCGCTGCCCCGGCGGCGGGGCACTGCGGGTCAGGGCATTGCCCGGCAAGGCCTCGGCAGGTGGCAGGGCCAGCCGTTCGACACTGGCGCAGGCCGCCAGCAAAGGCAGCAGCAAGACGATCAGCAGCTTTTTCACGAGGCATCCTTTCGGTCCCGGCGGGTCAGACGCATCTGCCCTTTCAATCGTTTCAGCGGCGCATGGGTCGGGTCGCCCAGCGCAGGAATTTCCGGCCGCGACGACAACCCTCGCATCGCCGCGTTCCACCAATAGGTTCCCATCGGGCTGTCGATCCGATCCGGGGCGGCCAGATGCTGATCGCGCTGGGCATTGTGGACGCACATGGACAAGGGTCCGTTCCCGGTCGCCACCATGAACACGCATGAGGCGCAGCGATCCGCCTCTAACGCATCTGCCGCCATGAAGTTGTGGATGAACACCGCCTGCCGCCGCACCCGACCGCGGAGCAAGCCCGGGCCAAGTCGGGCGACCGAGGCCACCAAATGCGCCACCGACCGCATCGCCAAAACCGGATGCCGCAGCACCAACCGACGGACCGTGGACCGGATCACAAGATGGGCCTCGCGCCCCGTGTCCAACCGTTCCAACGCGGCGATCACCTGCTGCACCAGCTTGGCGTTCGACAGCAAGGAGACCGCTCGCCCCCCGGCGGTCAGGACGCTGGCGTAGCGGTTGCAGGCAGAATGACCGACGGAAGCCGCATCAAAATCCAGCGTCGTGCCATATCCACGCTCGATCGCACGCATGACACTGTCCTGCGTGATCGCATCCGGGCGGGCGCGCAGCACGCCGCGCCCTGTATCGGCCTGCATCTGGAACGAGACAAAGGCAACCTCGGGCTGGTCCCGGAAGAACCGCGCCAGATCGGGCAGATCGCCAAAGTTGCCGCCAAACACCGTTGTGTTGAACAGGACCCGCACACCCAAGCCACGGGCGCGGGCAATGTATTTTTCGCGCACAGTGTTCAGCTCAGCCTCTGATCCGAACCCGTTGCGGTCCTGAGTCATATCGACATGGAACGCCACATCATCCAGACCGGCCGCCGCCAGACGGGTCAGAAACGCCCGGCTGGCGCGGATGCCGTTTGTCATCAGGCAGGACCGCATGCCCAACCGCTTGATCTCGCGGCACAGCGCCTCAAGATCTTCAAGTTTGCGCAGGGTCGGGTCGCCGCCGGTCAGTTGTACCGATGCACCCCGGCCATAGTGGCTGTGGATCGTCGCGATCCGCGCAAACAGGACCGACAGCGGCGGATCATAGGTCATCTCGGCCCGGTCCGAGAGGTAACACAGCGTGCAGTCCAGATTGCAGCGCTGCGTCACTTCTAGCGCAACGCAGGCCATCGGATAGAACCGGCCTGCTGTTTGAGTGGCCCCAAACTCACCGCATCCTTTCAAACCGTCGCGCAAGGGCGTGCGTCGGTCTGGGCCTTCAAATCGGCGTCCGGCGGGTTTGGCTGTGATCGGTTCGGGTAAGGTGTCCTTCATGGACCCCAAGCTAAAGGGGGTCTCAGGACGCGACTACGCCCCCTCACGTCAACGTGCGGGGCGGTGATCAACCCAGGTGATCGGAAAACGCAGCCACCACCTGTTCATAGACGTCACGCTTGAAAGGCACGATTTCTTCAATCAGCCGATCCGGGTCCTGCCATTTCCACTTGGTGAACTCAGGGTGTTCGGTTTCGATGTTGATTTGATCGTCGCGGCCCGTGAAGCGCAGCAGGAACCATTTCTGCTCTTGCCCGCGATAGCGGCCTTTCCAGATTTTCGGAACGATGTCATGCGGCAAGTCATAGGGCAGCCAGCCGTCGGTTTCGCCCACAACCTCGACCAGATCGGCGGTGACGCCGGTTTCTTCCCACAGCTCGCGCAGCGCCGCGTCGCGGGGGTCTTCGCCCTTGTCCACACCCCCCTGCGGCATCTGCCAGGCGTCCTTGTGGCGGTCATTGCGCTGACCGACAAAGATCTGACCTTTGGCATTTATCAGCATCAGACCAACGCAGGGGCGATAGGGCAGTTTGGCGATCTGATCAGGGGTCATGCACGGCCTCGCAGGGTTGTTTTGCCCACCTCTAACAAGCGCCGCCACGGTAGCATAGGGGGTGACGTTAGGTTTCGCGTGACAAAGTTGACGTGCACGTCAATTTAAAACGCGGAGACGGGAGGGAGAGTTTCACCATGACTGCGTACCCAAACATGCTGGCCCCGCTGGATCTGGGCTTTACCACGCTGAAAAACCGCGTGCTGATGGGCTCGATGCACACCGGGCTTGAGGAAACCGGCGACTGGAACCGGGTGGCCGAGTTTTACGCCGACCGGGCGCGGGGTGGCGTGGCGCTGATGGTGACGGGTGGCATTGGTCCGAATCTGGAAGGCTCGGTTTTGCCCGGCGCGTCGATGATGACCAACGACAAAGAGGTGGCAAACCATTCCATCGTGACCGAACGTGTGCATCAGGCAGGCGGCAAGATCGCCATGCAGATCCTGCACGCGGGCCGCTATGCCTATGGTCCGAAATGCGTGGCCCCCAGCCCGGTGAAATCCCCAATCTCGCCCTTCCCGCCGCATGAGCTGGACGAAGAGGGTATCGAGAAACAGATCAGCGACATCGTGAATGCCGCCGTCCTGGCCCAGAAGGCAGGCTATGACGGGGTCGAGATCATGGGGTCCGAGGGCTATTTCCTGAACCAGTTCCTTGTGACCCACACCAACAAGCGCACCGACCGCTGGGGCGGATCCTATGAGAACAGGATGCGCCTGCCTATTGAGGTCGTGCGCCGCACGCGCAAGGCCGTCGGCACCGATTTCATCATCATCTACCGCCTGTCGATGATCGATTTGGTCCCCAATGGCTCGACCCATGACGAGGTGGTGCAACTGGCGCAAGAGATCGAGAAAGCGGGCGCGACGATCCTGAATACCGGTATCGGCTGGCACGAGGCGCGGATTCCGACCATTGCCACCAGCGTTCCCCGCGCGGCCTTTGCCTGGGTGACGAAAAAGCTGATGGGCAAGGTGTCGATCCCAGTTATCACCTCGAACCGGATCAACACGCCGGAAGTGGCGGAAGAAGTCCTGTCGACCGGCTGCGCTGATATGGTCTCGCTGGCGCGGCCGATGCTGGCGGATGCAGATTTCGTCAACAAGGCCATTGCCGGTCAGTCCGCGCAGATCGCGCCATGCATCGCCTGTAATCAGGCCTGTCTGGACCACACGTTCAGCGGCAAGCTGACCACCTGTCTGGTCAACCCGCGCGCCTGTAACGAAACCGAACTGGTGATTGCTGCGGCTGATACCGTGAAAAAGGTCGCCATCGTCGGCGCAGGTCCGGCTGGCCTGTCCACCGCAATGACCGCTGCCCAGCGCGGCCATGACGTGACCCTGTTCGACCGCGCGTCCGAGATCGGCGGGCAGTTGAACATGGCCAAACAAGTGCCGGGGAAAGAGGAGTTCTGGGGCCTCGTCGACTGGTACCGCACCATGATGGACGATCTGGGCGTGAACGTGGAACTGAATTGCGAGGTTGGTGCCGACGACCTGACCGGCTTTGACGAGGTGGTCATCGCAACCGGCGTCACTCCGCGTGATCCGCAGATTCCGGGACAGGATGGGGACAATGTCCTCAGCTATATCGACGTGCTGCGCGGCAAGGCCGAGGTTGGCAAATCCGTCGCCGTTGTCGGCGCGGGCGGCATCGGCTTCGACGTCTCAGAGTTTCTGCTTGAAGACGGCCATAGCGCCACCACCGATCTGCCGCTTTGGATGAAGGAATGGGGCGTGACAGACCCGGAAGACCACCGCGCGGGCCTTGCGCCCGAAGGCCCTCAGCCTGCGGCCCCCGCCCGTCAGGTCACCCTTTTGCAGCGCAAGAAACAGGCGCATGGCAAGGGCCTGGGCAAGACAACCGGCTGGATTCACCGCGCGACGCTGAAGATGAAAGATGTCAATTTCGTCGGCGGCGTGAATTACGAACGCATTGACGAAGACGGCCTGCATGTCAGCTTTGGCGAAGAGCGCGCGGACCCGACCTTGATCGCAGCCGACAACATCGTGCTGTGTGCCGGTCAGGTGCCCGAGCGCAGTCTGGCAGACGCGCTGATCGAACGCGGCATCACTCCGCACGTGATCGGCGGCGCAGATGTCGCGGCGGAACTGGACGCCAAACGCGCGATCAATCAGGGCACACGTCTGGCGGCCGGGCTTTAGGCCCGGTCAGTCAGACAGCGCAAGCTTCACCCCAAGCGCGCCAAAGGCCGTTGCAAAGCAGCGTTTGATCCAGGCCATCACAGATGGGCGATGAATGATGTAACCCCGCGCCAGCGCCGCGCAGGCCCCGTAAGCGATGAAAACAACAAAGGTCATCGCCATGAAGGCAAGCGCCAGTTGCACCAGCGCCAGACCCGCATGCGCCGTGTCCGTGGGCAGGAATTGCGGCAGGAACGCAAGAAAGAACAGCGAGAGCTTTGGGTTCAGCACGTTGATCAGCGTGCCGGTCGTCGCGATCTTAATGTAGCCTGTGGTCGATTTCTCGGCACTCACTTCCATCGCTCCGCCCTCGCGGACGATGCCCCAGGCCATATAGAACAGATAAAGCACACCAAGGTATTTGAGCACCAGAAACGCCAGCGCACTGGTGTGCAGCAGCGCGGCCAGCCCGATAATGCTGGCCACAGCGGCGGGCACGATCCCAAGTGTGCAGCCTGCCGCCGCCGCAACGCTGGCGCGAAACCCCCGGCCAAGCCCTATGGCCAGCGTGTAGATCACACCTGTTCCCGGCAACAGCACGACGATCAGGGATGTAAGGAGAAACTCAAGCGACATGGAACCCTCCGATCACACGCCGGAGAGTTCCGTACATCAGCGTGAAAGTAAACAGGCGTATCTGGGCGTCTACTCGACCGTAATCGTAATTACCTCGGACACAATCGGCGGGTTATGCGGCACGTGGCCCGCATCGCCCAGCACCAATTGCAGAGTGTGCTGGCCTGCGGGCAGGTCCAGAGTCACCTCGGTCTGGCCGCCGCCAAAATGCATATGATTGTCGTCAGCGGGCAGGCCATAGGCCAGCTCATCCGCACCGTCTTCGCCTTCACCAATCGGCGGGCGGTTGATCAGCAGATGGTGATGGCCGGTATTCTCGGCCTCGGTCCCGGCTGGCGCGACACCCATACCGCTCAGACCAAAGACCACCGTCACCGGCGATTGAACCGTGTCCCCATCCGCAAGGTTCACAAAATAGACCTTGGCGTCGGGGCTGGATGGGGTCTGCGCTTGGGCCAGCGCCAGACCAGCGGACAGACAAAACGCGACAATGGCAAATAGTGATTTCATGATATCCTCCCAGGACACAAAAATGCCATTCTCAGCATAGCACAAATGAAAAAATGTCCAGAAATCACCGTTTGACCGGGGTGTTATTGGATCGGAAACCATTGTTTCAACGTTTCTGAACTGCAAACGATCCGATTCAAAACCCTGATATTATCCCATGTCTGCCCCGTTTCCGCCCAGATTGAGCGTCAAAACTGACGTCGAACGTAAGACCTGGGGAACGAGTATGGATCGATTGACCGAAATGGAAGCCTTCGCCAACGTGGTGGACCAGGGTGGCTTCACCGATGCGGCCAAGAAGATGGGCATCTCCAAATCGGCCGTGTCCAAGCACGTCTCGAGCCTTGAGGCCCGTCTGGGTGCGCGGCTGCTGAACCGCACAACGCGCCGGGTGTCCCCAACTGAAATCGGATTGGCCTATTACGACCGCGCGCGCCGCGTTCTGAATGACGCGGGCGAGGCGGATGCACTGGTTACCTCGATGCAATCGGCCCCGTCAGGCCTGTTGCGGATCAGCGTCGCGACGGATTTCGGGGTCAATCACCTGTCCCCCGTTCTGTCCGAGTTCCTGTCCGCTTACCCGGATATCACCGTCAACATGGTGCTGAACAACCGCTATGTTGAGTTGATTTCCGAAGGGTTTGACGTGGCCGTGCGCATTGGTGAGCTGGAAGACAGCACCCTGCGCGCGCGCAAACTCACGGAAACCGTCAAACGCATGGTTGCGGCCCCCAGCTATATCGAGAAATTCGGACGTCCGCAGAAGATCGACGACCTGAACGAACACAAGTTGCTGCATTATTCCAGCCAGTCTTCGGGCAATGTCTGGAAACTGACCGCGCCATCGGGCGAAAAGCGTCAGGTGCGCACCGCCGGTTGGCTCAGCGTCAATGACGGGCAATCCCTGCTGAATGCTGCGATCTCGGGCCTCGGGATCGCTTATCTGCCCAGCTATCTGTACGCGGATGCGTTGAAATCCGGCCAGGTGCTGGACGCGATGCCGTCGCTGCCGGATGAGGTGCAGGGCGTTTACGCCGTCTACCCGCCCGGGCGTTTCACGCAGCCGAAAGTGCGGGCTTTCATTGATTTTCTGGTCGAGTCCTTCAACGAAAAGGGCCCGATGGATTGGTAAATTCTCCCGGTGAACTTTAGCGGCCCGCGCTTTTTTGGTGCGGGTCTTTTTTTATGCGTCAGTTGACCAGCAACACTGCCTCGACCCGGCGATTGATATCGCGGCCCTCAGCCGTGGCGTTTGAAGTGATCGGGGCCAGATAGCCAACGCCCTGCGCCTCGATCCGGTCGGCGGCCACGCCATGCGCCTCGATCAGACGGGTTCGAACGGCCTCGGCCCGGCGTTTGCTGACCGCGATATTGGCCTGCAAGGCGCCGGTATCGTCGGTATGCCCCACAAGCGCCAGCCGCGTGTCCGGCTTATCCGCCAGAAACCCGGCCAGCAACGCGAGCGAGGCAAAGGGGCCTTCGCCCAGCGCAACCTCGCCGGTGCGAAAGTGCAGGTCGTCCAGAATGACATGACCGGTTTGCTGGAATTCAGCCAGCAAACCCCCGGCCCCATCCACACTCTGATCGATCACGACGGGTGCCGGCGCCGGCGCATCAACCGGAGTTACCCGGATCATCTGCACATAGCCATCCGGCGGATTCCGGCTGACCAGCAGGCTCAGCACCTCGGATCCCTTCTGCGCGGACAGAAACCGATAGTCCTGAATGGCGACATACATATCCGGCGTCGGCACCACTTCGGTCCCGAACCGAAAATCGAAGCCGCCGCAAATGCGGGCCTCGCATTCGAACAGAATGTCATACCCCTGCGCTTCGATCTGGTCGCGCAACGGGGCAAGCAATTGCAGCGTCGTGCTGGACCCGGCCTGCAACCGCCATGTGACCCTTTCGACCTGCCCCTCGACCGTTCGGGCCGGAACCGCACCATCTGCGAATGGCCCGGTTGGCAGATCATAGCTGTCCAGCGGAGAAATCCGCTGACTGATCTGCTGTGCGGACTGCGGCAGCGTCAGTTCCTGCGCAACCAGCGGGCTGGCCAGGATCACGGTCAAAAGGCTTAGCGTTCGGATCATCTGTACTGTGCGTGATACTCGGGGTTTGGAACCATCGCCGTGGCGCTGGCCACGCGATTGGACATGTTGAAGAACCCGGTCACATTGGCAATGTCCCAGATATCCCGGTCAGAGAACCCGACATCACGCAGGCGCTGGCGGTCGGCTTCTTCAATCTCGGTACTGGCTTTGGTCATCCGGGTAGCGAAATCCAGCATGGCGCGTTGGCGGTCGTCCAGCGGCGCGACGCGGTAATTCATCACCAGCATCTCACCCAGCTTTGGGTCGCCTGACAACTGCCGCACGGCAGCCCCGTGGGCCACAAGGCAATAGAAGCACTTGTTGATGGATGAGACGACCACCGCAATCATCTCGCGTTCCAGCTTTGACAACCCGCTATCTGCCAGCATCAGGTCGTTATACATGGTGGTAAAGGCGTTCAGCTTGTCGATGTCAAAGGCATAAGCCTTCAGCACATTTGGCACCATGCCCAGTTTCTCGACGCAGATATCAAAGTATTTCTGCGTCTCGGGCGGCAGCGGGTCGACCATGGGCAGGTCCAGCGCGGTGGGCATGTCTTGATGTGTCACGAAAACCTCTGTGTTAGATAAGCTGACGGTAATGGTATTCGCCCGCGATCTCCATCCCGAGCGCTTGGTACAGGCCATTTGCCCCGTCGTTCACCTTGGTGCAGATCACGCTGAAGGTTTCGGCACCCTGGTCGCGCGCCCAGATCGCGGCACCCCGCACCGCCCACTGGCCCATGCCCTGACGGCGGTGATCGGGCAGAATCTCCAGCGCATGAAGCATGGCAACACCTTCATGTATCGCAACAAAGGCAACCCCGCAGGGCTGATCGTGATGGCGCAGCAGCAGGCCGATCTTGGGGCCCTTGGCACGCTCCATCACGGCGATGCGTTCCGGCCCGATGCCCCCGGTTGCCCAAAGATCCCGCATGATCGCAAGCGGCTCCCATACGGTGAACACCATGACACGCGGGATCGGCTGGTCGGTCAGCCGGGATACCGGACAGGAATAGATGTTGACCGGATCCAGCACCTCGTACCCCCGTGCGGCAAGCTGCGCGTCAAGCGCCTCGTCCCCCGGACGCAGGCAAAAGATGCGCTTTTGCCCCATCGCCAGCATCGCCTGTTCGGCTGCTTCAATATCCGTGTCGTTGACAGGGCCAAGCGCATTGGCCGCCGACACCCGCGAGCCACCGCCCTGCCCTTCGCGCAATTGAAACGGGCCAAGCTGTTCATAGCGGGCCGCGGGCCAGGTGCCGTCGACAATGTCGGCCCAGTTGACGCTCACAACTCCAGCTCTTTCGCCAATTGGGTCATGGCGGCGTCGATCCGGGTGCCCTCGGTACCGCGAATGACGACATTTGCGCCGAAGACACCGTTGATCTGGAACGGGTAGCACCCGATGGTCAGGTCATCATAGGCTTCGGCCAGCGCGGAGAGGGTCGCTGCGATATCGCCCTCGCCCCGATCCACCCGCAGGGTCTGCGACAACAGGGGGCTGCCGCCGGTCAGTTTGGGCAAAACGCTGGCCACCATGGCCTGAAACACCGACGGCACCCCAGCCATCACATGCACGTTTTCGATGGTAAAGCCCGGCGCGGTCGAGACCGGGTTGTCGATCAAAACCGCCCCGTCCGGGATGCGCGCCATGCGCAGGCGGGCCTCGTTCAGTTCAAGGCCCGATTTGTCGTAATGCGCCTGCAACAGCGCCCGTGCGTCATCGCGAATGTCGATATGCGCTCCAAAGGCCCGCGCGATGCAATCGGCGGTAATGTCGTCATGGGTCGGACCAATGCCGCCGCTGGTGAACACATGATCGTACCGGTCGGACAGTGCCTTTGCGACCCCTTCGATCTCAGGCGCATCATCGCTGACAATACGAACCTCTTTCAGGTCGATGCCCTGTTTGGTCAACTCTCCGGCGAGATAGTGCATATTCGCGTCGCGGGTCCGGCCCGAGAGAATCTCATCCCCGATCACCAGCATTGCGGCGGTTGGATTGGCCATGGCGCTCTTCCTCTTGATCGACCCCTGGGGCAGGTATAGGCCGTGGGGCATGCGATTTGAAACCCCTCTTGTCCCCGCCCGCCTGATCCGCCGCTACAAACGCTTTCTGGCCGATTGCACGCTGGAGGACGGGCGCGAGGTTACAGCCCATTGCGCCAATCCCGGTTCGATGATGGGGCTGGCCGAACCCGGGCAGAAAATCTGGCTGGAGCCCAATGACGATCCGAAGAAAAAGCTGAAATATGGCTGGCGGCTGGTCGATCACGAAAACGGGCATTTCACCGGGGTCGATACATCGGTCCCGAACAAGGCCCTGCGCGCAGCGCTAAAGGCGCGTGAAATCCCCGAACTGGCCGCCTATGAAACCGTCCGCGCCGAGGTAAAATACGGCGAAAACAGCCGCATCGACTTTCTGCTAAGCGCACCGGGCCTGCCCGATGCCTATGTCGAGGTCAAAAGCGTCACCCTGTCCCGCCAACCCGGTCTGGCCGAGTTCCCCGACAGCGTAACCGCGCGCGGCACCAAGCATCTTGGTGAACTTGCGGCCATGGCCGCGCGGGGTCACCGGGCAATCATGCTGTATCTGGTGCAACGCACCGATTGCGACCGCTTCACGCTGGCCGCCGATATCGACCCGGCATACGCGTCGGCGTTTGAGGCAGCCGCAGGTGTTGAACGCCTGATTGTCGGCTCTCGCATTACACCCGACGGAGTTTGGGTCGACCCGGACCGACGCTGGCAGATCAGCTAATACACAATGTTAGAACTTTCTTCTTTCGACCCTATCTACTGAGTTAAAGCCGCACCCTCTGGAACTTTCTGCGCAAGCAGCGTAAGTAAGGGGCTGCGCGAAACATTTGGAGCTTAGCGTCGATGAAAGACCATCGTGGCCGTCTGACAAAAGACGGTATCCGCATCTATGAACAGGGTGACTTTGCCGGCATGCATGCGGCAGGGGCCTTGGCTGCGCGGATACTCGACGATATTGCCCAGCATGTGTTTCCCGGTCAGACGACCGGCGCGATTGATGGGCTGATTACCCAAATGGTCGAAGATGCGGGCGCGACCTCGGCGACCATCGGCTACAAGGGCTATCAGCACGCAAGCTGTATCAGCGTGAATCACGTGGTTTGTCACGGCATTCCGGGTGAGAAAAAGCTCAAGGATGGTGACATCCTGAACATCGACGTGACCGTCATCGTTGACGGCTGGTTCGGTGATACCTCGCGCATGTATGTTGCGGGCAAGCTGCCACGCAAGGCTGAACGTCTGATCCAGGTCACCCATGACGCCTTGTTCAAGGGCATCGAGATGGTCAAGCCGGGCAACACTTTCGGCGATATCGGTCATGCGATTCAGGCTTATGTCGAAGCGCACCGGATGAGCGTTGTTCGCGATTTCTGCGGTCACGGGCTGGGCCGGGTGTTCCACGCCCCGCCCAACGTCCTGCACTATGGCCGCCCGGGCACCGGGGCCGTGTTGGAAGAGGGTATGTTCTTCACCATCGAGCCGATGGTCAATCTGGGCCGCCCCGAGACCAAAACGCTGGCCGATGACTGGACCGCCGTGACCCGCGACAAGTCGCTGTCGGCGCAGTTCGAGCATTCGGTGGGTGTAACGGCGGATGGGGTCGAGATCTTTACCCTGTCACCGGGCGGCAAATTCCACCCGACCTATTCTTCCTGATCGGCGGCCTGGTCGCGCATCAGTTTCAGCAGCAGGGTTTCGTGACCCCATGGCGTCAGTGCGTCATTGATGAAAACCGGCGCGCGCATTGGCTTGCGCTCGGGGGCCGGTGTGGCCTCAGCCTCTTGTGAGAATGACCAAATCGGTGGTTTCAGTGCGCGGTCCATGACCAAGACACTAGCACGGAAGGGTCAAATTCCCAAAAGGCGCGGCACTTCGGCCATGTCGGTGAAGACCTCTGCGCCAATCTCTGCCAGTTTGGCACCACCCCCTTCGGGCGCAAAGCCAAGACATCGCATGCCCGCGCGCATCGCGGCTGTGACGCCGTTATGGCTGTCTTCGATTACAACCGGGGCGGATGCGCCAAAATGCTGCGCGGCCAGCAGAAACATCTCGGGGTCCGGTTTTGCGGTTCCCAGTTGGTGGGCCGAGAACATGGCACCCTGAAACCGGTCCCAAAGCCCGTTCTGGCCCAGCGTGATCGCCATTTTGTCCGGGCTGCCGTTCGAGGCCACGCAGAACGGGATGCCGTGATGATCAAGCCAATCCAACAGGTCCCGGATACCGGGCATCAATGCCACGCCCTGACGCAAACGCTCGTAGGTTTCCGCATAGACCTCATTGATCCAGTCATCCGGCAAATCGGCCCCCAACGCACGCGCCTTGTCCCGCACGCCAGCCATTGTCCCACCGAGGAAAAACCCGACGCTGTCTTCCAGTGTCAGGTCCAGGCCGTACCGGCCCAGATTGTCCACCAGAACCTTATTGGACAGCGGCTCGCTATCGACCAGAACGCCGTCGCAATCGAAGATGACCAGATCGTGCATGAAGCCTCCGCGGATTTTGCGCCCGGCTTAACCCAGTGCAGGCCCCTGCGCAAATCCACGCTCAGCAGCAATCCGCGCGCGCCGTTTCAATCTGAAACAGTCCGCCTTGTCAGAGTGTTGGGTCAAGTGCACCGAACCGGTCACAACCCGTTCAGGATGCCGAGCATGTGCCCCTGTCAAATTGCTGCCCCGCCCCTTTGACCATCATGTCATATTCCATGCTGTGATAATCGACGACAAAGGTGATCACTCCGGTCTCCTGCATCAGCAGGAATGTCATGCTGTCCAGGCCGGGGTAAATATCCGCCTCGCCCTGCACGTCAGTTGTCATGATGTAGCCCTTGTCGGATCCACCCGAACGCACCAGCGTCACACCCTCGCTGTTGACGTCTGAGATGCAGTTGACGAAGAAATCATCCATGTCGATCTGGGTTTCGGCCACACTGGCCGAGGCGGCGGCACAGCCGATCAGCAGGGCTGGAAGGGTCTTGGAAAACATTCAGGTACTCACTGTCCGGGTTGCTAAACTCAATTTCGGCTACCGGCGATTCTGGCCCAAAATGTGTCCCCAACCTCCGCAAAATAGGGCATTAACCATTCGGCAGGGTCGATCACGGGAATGTGAATCCAGCCTTGCTGCGGATCAGCGTCAGTTTTCCGGGCTGCGCCACATCAGCGAGATATGCGTGTCGCCATACTTGCGGGCGCTGTGCAGATCGAACCCGTCCGGCGCGGCCATGGGGGCGTTTTCCTCCCACACGATCAGCGCGTCCGGGGCGATCCAATTGCCCTCGACCGCCCTGGCGAGGGCCTTTTGACCCATGCCCTTGCCGTATGGCGGGTCCAGAAAGATCAGATCGTAAGGGGCATCCGGGTTGTCGCCCAGCCGCGTTGCATCGCGGCGGATCAGATCGGTACGGTCCGTGCTGCGGGTCAGGTCGATATTCTTGCGGATCAATCCCTGCGCCACCCGCCCGTCATCGACAAAGCTGACATGGGCCGCTCCGCGCGACAGCGCCTCAAGCCCCAGCGCGCCGGTGCCTGCGAACAGGTCCAGCACGCGCAGGCCGTCGAAATCGATCTGATGGGTCAGGACGTTGAACAGGCTCTCGCGCACCCTGTCCGTGGTGGGACGCAGATGCGCGCCTGCGTCCCCCTTGCCGACCGAGGCCAAAGCCCGGCCCCGGAATTCTCCGGCAATGATCCTCACGCCTTGAGCAGCGGTTTCAGGTTCGCATCCGGGTCGGCCACAATGGCCGGATCGGCGGTTTTTCCCATTTCGATCAGCCGTTTGGCGACCATATAGGCGCGCGGATCGTTCATCGCGTCCACGGCAATCAACCGGTCTCCGTCATAATACCAGAAGGACACACTCTGGCCTTCGCCCTGCCGGGTCACCACGCGGTCATAGCCGGTGTTCAGGCCCGCGATCTGCAGTTTGACGTCGAATTGATCCGACCAGAACCACGGTGTTGCCACATAATCCCTGGCCGCGCCCATCATGTTCTGGGCTACGATCTCGGCCTGATCGATCGCGTTGGGCACGCTTTCCAGACGGATACGCGTGTCGCCATGCGGGAAGGACGCGCAATCCCCGGCGGCCCAGATCGACGGGTCCGAGGTGCGGCCATGGGCATCGGTCTTGATCCCGTTGTCCAGCTCCAGCCCCGCCATCTCGGCCAGTTGGGTCGAGGGGGCGATACCAACGCCCACCACAACAAAATCCACCTCAAGCTCGGTTCCGTCGGTCAGAACAGCGCCAACCACCTTGCCATTGTCACCGACCAGACGATCCAGCCCGACGCCTTCGCGGATATCGGCGCCGTATTCCGTATGCAGCGCACGGAAATAATCGCTGGTCTCGGGGGCCGCGACCCGTTGCAGGATGCGGTCGGCCATTTCGACCAAGGTCACTTTCACACCGCGCTTGGCGCAGACGGCTGCGGCCTCAAGCCCGATATAACCGCCGCCCACGATCAGGGCACGCGCGCCGTCCCTGACGCGAGGCTCCATCTCATCGATATGGGCCAGATCGCGCACCACATGAACGCCCTGCAAGTCGCCACCGATGGCAGCGGGCAGGCGACGCGGGTCCGATCCGGTGGTCAGCGCCAGTTCGTCATACGAGATGACATCATCACCCACGGTCACGGTTTTGGCCTGCGGATCAATCGCCGTCACAGGCTGGCCAAGACGCAGGGTGATGTTGTTGTCGGCATAGAAGCTTTCGGGCCGCAGGAACAGGCGCTCCAGCTCCATCTCACCCAGCAGATAGGCCTTGGACAAGGGCGGGCGCTGATAGGGCAGATGCGGCTCGGCCCCGATCAGGGTGATATCCCCGTCAAACCCATCATTGCGCAGACGCGCAACCAAAGATGCCCCGGCCTGCCCGGCACCGATCACGACAATATGGCTCATGTTCCTCCCACCCTGTCGAATTCCCGTGGTCTCATCCACGTGGTCACCTATATTGCGGCTGAACCCGACTCTGCAAATCCAATCAACAGGAGTGCTATAAATGATTTCGACAGGTGACCAGCTACCAGATGCGACTCTCACTCAACTGGGTGCGAACGGCCCGGAAGAGGTGCGGATTTCAGACAAGACCAAAGGCCGCAAAGTTGTGATCTTTGCCGTGCCCGGCGCGTTCACACCGACATGCCATTCAGCGCATGTGCCCAGCTTCATGCGCACCAAGGACCAGTTCGACGCCAAGGGCGTGGATGAGATCATCTGCGTGTCCGTCAACGACCCCTTCGTGATGAAAGCCTGGGGCGAAGCCACCGGCGCGACCGAGGCGGGCCTGACCCTGCTGGGCGACGCAGCGTCCGAGTTCACCAAGGCGATCGGGATGGATTTCGACGCCCCGCCTGCCGGGCTGATCGCACGGTCCAAACGCTATGCCATGCTGGTCGAAGACGGCACAGTCACAGCCCTGAATCTGGAAGACAACCCCGGCGCGTGCGAGGTTTCCGCGGGCGAAGGCCTGCTGGACGTGATCTGAACCCTGACGGCCCCGGCATGGTCGGGGCCAGATGAACCCAATTTAACTTGATACAACGCCCCGTTGCGCAAATACTTGGCGCATAGAACACGGGAGTTGATTTATGAGCCTCAGATTTATTTCCCTAATTGCGGTCAGCGCAGGCGTTTTGGCCGCCTGCGGTCCGGCCCCCACCCCGCAACAACAAGCCGCGCGCCAGCACGAGATTGCCTGCCTCAGCGGAACCTTGGGCGGTGCGTTGATCGGCGGCGCAATCGGCAACCAGTTCGGAGGCGGGTCTGGCAAGGCAATCCTGACAGCGGCGGGCGCTGCTGCGGGCGGTTTTGAAGGGCAGAGATTCGCATGTTGAGGGGATTGAGAATGAAACCACTTATTCTTGCCGCGACTGTCGCCCTGGCGGGTGCAGCCAGCGCGGAAACCGTGGCCGAGTTGCATGAAAAAGAACTGAACAACATTGACACCAACAATGACGGGTTTCTGTCCAAGGACGAGTTCAACGCCTTTTCCGATTACGCCTTTCAAACGATGGACGAGGACAAGAACGGCACGCTGGGTCTGGACGAAGCCAAACCGTTTCTGGACATCAATCAGATCCGGGACGTTGACCACAACGGCGACGGCTTTATCTCAAGATCAGAGTACGACGCGCAGATGGGTCGCGATTTCACCTCTGCCGATCAGGACGGAAACGAACGACTGGACTAGGCCAACTCTGAACAGGAGCGTGGGATGAACAAATGGATCGCCTTTGGGGCGCTTGTTGCACTTGCGGCCTGTGATGTACCGCAAGCCCCTGTTGTCACGGGGCCGGACGGACAGCCCCGCATTCAGATCAATCTCAGCGGGCTGACCTGCTACAACACCAAATGCCTTGATATTAATCCGGCCGCACGCAGCGTGCGTCAGGTGGGCAACCGCACAACCCGCATCCCCGGAAATATCAATGTCAGCGACGGCACCGTCACCCCGGACGAGTTCCAGCAGATGGGCGTTGCCGCCTCATTGGCCGGCGGAATGGGATCGCGCGGGGATCGGGGCTAGATCAGGCTGTCCATCTTGCGCGCCAGCTTGGCGTCCAGCGCGGACAACCCGCCGACGTCATGGGTGGACAGGGTCACCTCGACCGTGCGGTAGACGTTGGACCATTCCGGGTGGTGATTCCATTTCTCGGCCCAGATCGCCACCTGTGTCATCCAGCCAAAAGCGGCAACAAAATTGTCGAATATGAAGGTCTTGGTGATCGCGTCCCGGCCTTCGACCATGGTCCAGCCATTGTTGAACAGCGGGTCCAGAAGGGGGCCACGGGTCTCGGTCGACAAAAGCTCGGTCATTGCTGTTCCTCCGGGTTCGATTTTCTGAACGGGCCGTAATCCGTCAGAATCTCAATCTCTTCTCCCACCGCGCGGCCTTCGGCGTCCAGATATTTTTTGACGGCATCGGCAAATCCCGGATCACCGACCCAATGCAGGCTGTAGGTGCGCGTCGGAAGATACCCGCGCGCCAGCTTGTGTTCCCCCTGCGCGCCCGCCTCGACCCGCTTCAGGCCCTGAGCGATGGCAAAGTCGATGGCCCTATAATAGCACAGTTCGAAATGCAGGCAGGCGTGATGTTCGACACAGCCCCAGTAACGACCGAACAGCGTCTCGCGCCCGATGAAGTTCAACGCCCCGGCAATGGGATACCCGTCCCGTTCGGCCAGCACCAAAGCCATATCATCGGCCATTGTATCCTGAGCGATATCGAAGAATTGCCGCGTCAGGTAGGGTGAGCCCCATTTCCGCGCACCGGTGTCCTGATAGAACCGCCAAAACGCATCCCAATGCTCGGGCCGCAGATCATCACCGGTCAGCGTGCGTATCTCACCGCCAAACCCGTTTGCCTGCGCCCGTTCCTTGCGGATATTCCTGCGCTTGCGCGAGGACAGGGCGTTCAGAAACCCGTCGAAATCGGCATATGTGTCGTTCAGCCAGTGGAACTGTTGCGATTGGCGCAGCATCAGGCCCATCTGTTCGCCCGCCAACGCCTCATCCTCGGTACAAAAAGTCGCGTGGATTGATGAGACCCGATTGTCTGCCGCCAACTGCACCGCACCCTGCACCAGCGCCGACATGCCAATCGCTTCATAGCCCGGACGCACCAGAAACCGCCGCCCGGTTGCGGGGGTAAAGGGCACGGCAATCTGCAGTTTCGGGTAATAGCGCCCGCCCGCGTTTTCATAGGCATGTGCCCAGCTATGGTCGAAGATATATTCGCCCTGACTGTGCGACTTGGCATACATCGGTGCCGCCGCAATCAGCATCCCGTCCAGATAGCAGGTCAGATATTGCGGCTGCCAGCCAGTGCCCCGCCCGACCGAGCCGCTGTTTTCCAGCGCCAGCAGAAACCGATGGGTGGTGAACGGTTCCAGCGGGCGCCCGCCATCGGCAGCTTCGGGACACGCGCAGGCATCCCACTCGACCGCAGAAATCTGCGAAAGCGTGCCTACGACCTGAACCTCGATTTGCGCCTGATCCATGTGCCCTCCGCGTCTGACCTTTATCTGTGACGGTCGGGGGTGGGTTCAACCCGGATGCGGGGCCAAATACCCTTCGAAGGTCACATTGTCGGCAACGGTGCGGGCCTGTGTCTCTTGCTCGGGCGAGCGCACGGTCCAGCACAGAATAGGGACTCCCTGAGCTTTCAACTCGGCGACGCGTTGGCGGTCCAGATCCGTGACCTCATGGCTGATGAAACTGGCATTGACCCTGTCGAAATCCGGAATGCCGCGCAAGTGGTCGCAGATTTTGTCAGACAGCGGCCAGTCCTGCGGATCATAACTGCTGGTTACGATCCCGCGCGGCAGATGCGGGGCCAACCGGGCCAGTTCGGCCACGCTGTTTGGGTTGAAGGACATCAGCGCCACCGGACCTTCGTAACCTTGTAAGGCCCGCACGGCATCCGCCTCAAGCGGGCCGATATCGGTGCCCATCGCGCCATCCTGATCCTTGAACTCGATCAGCAGCGGCACTTTTCCGGCGACCATCGCAAGAACCTCGTCCAGCGCGGGGATACCGTCATCGCCGTGCAGCAATGGGGTGTCCGCCGCCTGCGCCGAGGTGATCCGCCGGATCGGGCCGGGCTGGCCGGTCAGACGCGCCATGTCGTAGTCGTGAAAGACCATCGCACGATTGTCCGCAGTCAATTGCAGATCGATCTCGATCCCGTACCCGGCATCAATCGCCGCCTGAATCGCCGCCCGGCTGTTTTCCGGGCGGTTGTCCGACGTGTCATGCAGGGCCCGATGCGCAATCGGGACCTGCAGGAATTCCGGTGGCAGTCTCGGGGTCATTGGACCTCGAATATTCCTTCGATCTCGACCGCGACACCCAGCGGCAGGGATGCGGCACTGACGGCCGAGCGTGAATGACGGCCTGCATCGCCCAGCGCCTCGACCAGAAAATCGGACGCGCCGTTGATCACCTGCGGCTGCGCGGTAAAATCAGCGGTCGAGTTCACAAAACCGGTCAGCTTGATCACGCGCACCAGCTTTTCGATATCGCCGCCACAGGCCGCTTTGACTTGTGCCAACAAGTTGATGGCACAGACCTTTGCCGCCGCCGCACCGGCCTCGACATCCATGTCGTCGCCCAGCTTGCCGGTGATCAGATCATCCGCCTTCGAAATCTGGCCCGACACGTAAACAATGTTGCCCATACGCACGAACGGCACATAGTTTGCCGCAGGCGCGGGGGCGTCGGGCAGGCTGACGCCCAGACTTTCCAGTTTTGCTGTGATACTCATGGGATCGTCCTCACCAATTGTCGACTCGGCCGGACGCTACCCGGTCAAGCGCGGCGGGGAAAGCGATAAACCGGCATTTTGCCGATCGGCTGCGATCTGGGCGTAACTTCTCTTATTCCGAAGTGTTGAAGCTATGTCACTTTACCGCGCAGTAGCAGACGCGCTAAACGCTAGATGTTTCATTTGAGACGCGAAACAACTATGTGACAACGACTTGTGCCAACGCGGCACTATATTATCGATTGAAAGCCCGACCCGCCGGGTCAGGTCACTTTGGAGTAGCTAAGACCGTGTTGAGCAGATTGCGCCTGAAACACCTTATTGTGCTGTCCCTTTTGCCGATCCTGTCGGCCTGCGCCACCCAGCCGCCCGAGCAGGCCGCCCGGGGTGAGGTGTTTGACCCCTACGAAAACACCAACCGGGGCATCCACAGATTCAATCTGGGCGTTGACCGGTTCCTGTTCCGTCCGGCCTCGAAAGGGTACGTGAAGATCGTGCCCGATCCGATGGTGACCAGTTTCAGCACGTTTGCCGAGAACATCTCGCTGCCCGGACAGGCGGTCGACTACCTTTTGCAGGGCAACCCCAAGCAGATGGGCAACGCGTTGCTGCGCTTTGTGGTCAACATGACCGTCGGCGGGTTTGGCCTGTCGGCCCCTGCGGACGAACTGAACCTGCCGCCGGTCGATACGGATTTTGGCGAAACCCTGCATGTCTGGGGGTTTGGTGAGGGGGCTTATGTCGAGCTGCCTTTCTACGGCCCCTCGACAACGCGCGATGCGGTCGGCGTTGTGGTCAACCTGTTCTCGAACCCGATCAATTTCACGCCGACCCGGCCCGCCGACAACCTTGGCGTCTATGCCGAGGTTGTGCGCCGCATGGGCGACCGGGGACGGTTTTCGGACACGGTTGACTCGATCCTCTATGAAAGCGCCGACAGCTATGCCCAGGCCCGCCTGATCTATCTGCAAAATCGCCGGTTCGAACTGGCGCGCGATGATGAGGACGCCTATCTGGACCTGTACTCCGATCCCTACGCCGAAATCGGAACCGACCCTGTCAGGGACCCCTACCTAGACCCTTACGAGGACCCCTATGCCGAGTAATTCTTTGAACCGTCGTCATTTTCTTTCTGCCGGTCTGGCCGGATTGGCACTGACCGCCCTGCCTTTGCCCGCTCTGGCCCAGACCGAAGCCAGCGCCAAAGCGCTTGTCAACAGCGTCGTGGCCGAGATCAACCGCGTGATCGCCTCGGGCAAGTCCGAGAACGCCATGCTGCGCGATTTCGAGAAGATCTTTGTGCAATACGCCGATGTGCCGATCATGGCGCGCTATGCGTTGGGGGCCGATGCCCGCTCGGCCAGCCCGGCACAGTTGAGGCAGTTTACCAAGGCCTTCCAACACTACATCTCGCGCAAATATGGTCGCCGCTTCCGCGAGTTTATCGGTGGTGAGGTCAATGTACGTAACGCCCGCAAAATCCGCGCCGGTTTTGAGGTCCGGACCATGGTCAAACTGCAGGGCTCATCCCCGTTCGAAGTGACGTTTCTGGTGTCCGACAAATCGGGGCGCGACAAGTTTTACAACATGTTCATCGAAGGCGTGAACCTTCTGTTGACCGAACGCACCGAGATCGGAGCGATGCTGGACGCCCGTGGCGGCGACCTGAACCGGTTGATCAAGGATCTGAACCGCACCGCCTGACCTGCTTTTCAGAAACATCTGGGCCGCGTTGTCGAACACAGCGCGGCCTTTTTCGTTCAGATGGTGCTTTGAAGCCGTGATTGACAGTCTGAAAGAGGGGCAGCCCTAAGGCATGTAACTGCGCACCAACGCACTTGCGATCAGGGCCCAGCCATCAGCGATGACGAAAAACGCCAGCTTGAAGGGCAGAGACACAATTGCAGGCGGCACCATCATCATGCCCATCGACATCAGCACCGCCGCGACCACCAGATCGATGATCAGAAACGGCAGGAAGATCAAAAACCCGATCTGAAACGCGCGCGCGATCTCGGACAACATGAAGGACGGCATCAGAACGGACAGCGGGGCATCTGGCGACAGTTCCATCGCCTCACCCCCCGGGCGCAGCGCGGCCATGGCCTGAAACGTATCACCATCCAGCCGCGCAGCCATGAAGCCGCGAAACGGCTGCAGCGCGCGCTCCAGCGCTGGTTCCACCTCCATCGTTTCGTCGATCATGGGGCGGATTCCGGTCGTCCAGGCCTCGGTAAAGACCGGGTCCATGATGAAATAGGTCAGAAACAGTGCCAGGCTGACGATCAGCATATTCGGTGGCGATTGCTGCAGGCCGATCCCTTGGCGCAGGATCGACAGAACCGTGATCAGGAACGGAAAACAGGTGATCATGATCGCCAGCCCCGGCGCGAGGCTGAGGACCGTGATCAGAAGGATCAACTGGATCGTACGCGCCGAGAGTGATCCACCCTCACCCAAAGATACCGAGACCTCCTGCGCGGCCACAAGCGACGGCATCAGAACCGCCGCCAAGACCAGCCCGATCAGCAGGCGCATCAACCAATCCCGTTTTGCAGATCGGCAATTTCCGTCAGTCGGACCGCCAGTTGACCTGCCCGGTCGCCCTCCATCTCCTCCAGCAGGCCGCGGGCAACCAACTGATCCCCGACATACAGATCCACCGGGTCTTCGATCCTTTTGTCCAACGTCAGCACAGCGTTTTCGCCCATGTTCAGCAAATCCCGGATCAGGGGGCGCGCGCGACCGACGGATACGGTCACTTCGATGGGCACCGCGTCGAAAGGGTTCGGTTTTTCAGAGTTTTGGGTCTGGGGGTCACTCATTTGACAATGCCTCTTTTGCCTCAAAAACATATGCGTCGAAGGCCCGCGTGACCGAGTCCAGCAGCGCGCTGCAATCCACCTCGCTGCGGGCTATGCCGACCTGCAACCGGGCCTGTCCCTGCTCGAGCGCGGGGTCTTCGATCACTTTCGGCCTCGGTGACAGGGTCGCGGGGATCAGGGCGTCCACCTCGGCCATACATCCGACCGGCACGATGACCTGCATCGGCTGCCCGATCTGTTCGCGCGCCATTTCGGACAGGTGTTCGACCAGTTGCGCGGTAAAGCCCCGGTCAATCATGTCCGGTAAGACCAGATTGGTCAGGCTCTGAAACATCGGCTCCAGCGACAGCGACATGCGGGTGATCGCCTCGGTATAGGTAAAGGACATATCCTCAAGCGATTTGCCCAACTCGGACGAGATTTGCCCCCGGCTTTGTTCCTGCGCCTGCAAGGCGTCTTCCCACCCCGCCCCATAGCCTTGCTCAAAGGCGGCCAGGCGCTGTTCCTCCAGGGTGTCTTCGTCCAGCAGGTGAACCTGCCCGCCGTTGGCCTGAACAGTGAAATCTTCAAGAAGATGAGCAATTGTCATCACACGCGCTCCTCACCTTCCTCCAGCCAACTGCGCAGGATTTCGACCGTCTCCTCCTGTTTGTCGCCAATCATCGCGCGCAAACGGTCGACCGGATCCTGTGACGGGGCCACACCAAGCGCGGGCACTTCGGCCTGCGCGGCCAGCGGCGTGAAGTCCGAACTGCCATCCGGTGCGATTTCGCCGGTCAGCACAGGTGCGCCTTCGGTGACATCCCCGGCGCTTGCGGGCAGCAAGGCCGGTGCCGTCGCGGGTTTCATCAGGATCGGGCGGATGACGAACATGGCCAGAACCAGCGAGACCGCCGCCAATACAGCCATCTGGATCAGCGACATCGCGTCCAGATGAATGGACTGCCACATCGATGCCGACACCAACGTCCCCTGCGGGTCAACCGGCGGCAAATCCAGCGATTTCAGGGTGATCACATCCCCGCGGTCCGCGTCAAATCCAACGGCCGAGGCAACCAGCTCCTCTAATGCATCCAATTCGGTCTGCGGCAAAGGCGCGAAACTTTCGGCCTCACTGGCGTCAACCGTGCGCGTTCCATTGACCAGAACTGCAACGGTCAGACGTTTGATGGCACCCGGCGCTGTGTGAACCTCCAACTCGGTCTCGGAGACTTCGTAATTTATCCGTTCGCGCGTCTGCGTTGCGGTCGAATTCGATTCGTCGCCCCCTGCCCCGTCGCCATCGGGCAGGTTCGAGGCGACCGTCACATCCGCAGATTGGTTGCGGGCGCTGTCCGAACGCTCTTCGACATCGGTACTGATCGCGACGCGTCCTTTGGGATCAAAACGCCGCTCGCGGATCGATTCGGTTTTGGTCACCGTGTCCACGCTGACCTCGACCACAGCGTTGCCGGCCCCAACACGCGCCTCGACCAGACGCAGAACACGCTCGCGCAGCTGTCGGGATTTGTCATCCGCCGTCTCGGCCGCAACCGCAGTGTCCTGCACGCCAATCACGGCCCCGTTCGAATCGACAACCGTTACATTTTCCGGCGCCAGGCCACTGACAGCCGAGGCGACCAGAAACCGGATCGCCTTGGCCTGATCGCCGGTCACATCCGCGCCGGACGGCACCAGATAAACCGAGGCCGTGGGCGCCACGCTGCGCTGAAACGGATTGGCCGATCCATTTGCGATATGCACCCTCGCCTGACTGACATGAGGGCTGCCGACGATCGTCCGGGCAAGCTCGCCTTCTTTCGCGCGCCAATAGGCGGCATCGAACATCTGAGAGGTGGTGCCAAACCCGCTGAGGGAATCCAGCAGCTCGTACCCGCGATTGCCGTTCGCGGGCAGGCCTTCGCTGGCCAGCGTCATCCGCAGCTCATCCCGCTGCCCGCCGGGCACATAAATCGATCCACCCCTGATTTCGTAGGGCACACCGCGCTGATCCAGTGAACGGACGATGTCACCAGCGGCACCGCTTTCCAGCCCCGCATACAGCAAGGTCATCGACGGCGCGGCCGCCAGCCGCGACATGCCAAGGATCCCGAGAAACACCAGCACAACCGCGCCGGCAACGATGATTTGTTTTCGCCTGTCCAAACTTGCCCAGACAGTTCCGATCTGCTGCACGCTCACCTCCGACTCGCCGACATTCTGCCCGGCGCATCCCCTGTTTGGACGATTGCCCTTAACAATCGGTTAGTCCCTGAGGGGTTATGACGGATTCACAGCAGATGAATGAGGACGTCATGGCCGACGCAACAGCAGAACAGGCGGAAACCCCTGAGAAAAAGGGGAAAAAGGGTTTGATGGTCGGGTTGATTCTGGCTGTGGCCGGGGCGGCAGGCGGCTATTTTCTAACGACATCAGGTCTGTTGCCGATTGGCGGCGGGGCTGAAAAATCGGCGACAGATGACGAAACGAAAGAGAGCAAGGCCAAACCCCTTGCGGATGTTGGCTTCGTCGATTTGCCGCCGGTGATTATTTCTCTGACCGAAGGCCAGTCGCGCCATCTGAAATTTCACGCACAGCTCGAAGTTAACGCTCCGTACATCGCTGATGTGGAAAAAATACAACCGCGAATCATGGATGTGCTGAACGGCTATCTGCGGGCGGTCGAGGTGTCGGATCTGGAAGACCCGCTGGCATTGACGCGGATCCGGGGACATCTGCTGCGGCGGATCGGGATTGTTACGGGCGAAGGCCGGGTGCGCGACGTGCTGGTCATGGAATTTGTACTGAATTAGGAGGCGGGATTGGAGCTTATTGCGGATATTTTGCTGGTTGCGGGCGCTTTGGGCGCGGGTCTGTATTGCTTTGTCCTGTCGCGCAGGTTGCGACGATTCACCGACCTTGAAAAAGGTGTGGGCGGCGCGGTGGCTGTGCTGTCGTCACAAGCGGATGAGCTGAAAAAGTCCCTCGACAACGCGCGTGCTGCCTCGGATCAGTCGGGCGATGTGCTGAAAGAGCTGACGCAACGCGCAGAAAGCGTGGCACAGCGGTTGGAATTGATGATGGCGTCCATGCATGACGTGATTCCAGCCGAAGAAGAAACGGTTGAACAAGCGGGTCCTGCGGCACCAAAGGTCGAGGCATCAGAATCGCCTGAGGCCGCGGATGAGACCCAGCTTGAAGAGCAGCCGAACCAAGATGCCGAAGATATGGCGGAAGAGACCACAGCCAAGGCCCCGGAAGGCCTGATGTTCTTTCGGCACGGTCGCAAGATGAATGAGGCCACCTGATGGGCAACCGACGGGCGACCAAAAGACGAGACCGCCCTCGCGCCGGGGTGCTGACGGTGATCTCTCTGCTAATGATCGGGTCTGCGGCCATCCGCGTCGGGTTAGAGGCGGGGCCTGCCCTTGCCAAATCTGCCGAGCCTGAACAGATCAAAGCCACCCAAACCCCAACCGATACGCGCGACGTGCAGGTTGTTCTGACCGAACTTCTGCGCCGCGAAAAGCGGGTGAAACAGCGTGAAGATGCGGTGTTGGACAAGGAAAAGGCGCTCCAGATCGCAAGCGAGGCCATCGAAACCCGCTTGGCGGCGTTGCAGGAGGCCGAAGAGTCTCTGCGAGCGACCTTGGCGGTTGCGGACAAGGCGGCAGAGACCGACCTGACGCAGCTGACGGATGTCTACCAGAACATGAAACCCAAAGACGCAGCCGCCTTGTTCGAAACCATGGACCCGACATTTGCGTCCGGATTTCTGTCCCGCATGCCGCCCGAGGTCGTCGCGAACATCCTGGCCGGTCTCAGCCCCGACGCGGCCTATACGGTCAGCGTCGTCATGGCGGGCCGCAACGCCACCGCACCGCAAGAGTAGACGGCCATGCAAACCAAACCTGTCCTGAACACATCTGGGGATCGCAAATGATTGGAATTGTTGGAATTGTCGTCATTTTCGTGATGGTGTTCGGCGGCTATCTGGCCGCCGGGGGCAAGATGACCATCATCCTGAAATCGCTCCCGTTCGAGATGATGATGATCGGCGGTGCGGCGGTTGGGGCCTTTCTGATCAGCAACGATATCGGCGGCGTCAAACACACGATCAAAGACATGGGAAAGGTCTTCAAGGGACCGAAATGGAAGCCCGAAGACTATCGCGATCTTTTGTGCCTGCTGTTCTCGCTGATCCGCATCGCGCGGGCCAATCCGGTCGAGGTTGAACAGCATATCGAGGACCCCGAAAACTCCAGCCTGTTTTCCGCCTATCCCAAGATTCAGTCCGACAAAGAGGCCGTCGATCTGATCTGCGACACGATGCGTTCGGCCGCAATGAACTATGACGACCCACATCAGGTCGAGGAGGTGTTGGAAAAACGGATGGAGGCGAATTTCCATCACGCCATGCACTCGAGCCACGCGTTGCAAACCGTCGCGGACGGGCTTCCGGCACTTGGGATTGTTGCTGCCGTTCTGGGTGTGATCAAAACCATGGGCTCGATCGACCAGCCGCCCGAGGTGTTGGGCAAGCTGATCGGCGGGGCGTTGGTGGGGACATTTCTGGGTGTTTTTCTGGCCTACGGGCTGGTCGGCCCCTTCGCGGGCAAGCTCAAGACCGTTGTGGAAGAGGACAACCATTTCTACCAGCTCATAAAAGAGGTGCTGGTCGCCAACCTGCACAATCACAATGCGGCCATGTGCATCGAAGTCGGCCGCCAAAACACCCCTACGCATAACCGCCCCGGTTTTTCCGAACTTGAAGAGGCGTTGAAAGAGCTCAAGCAGGCGGCGGCATGACCCGGTTCGCCAAGCTGATTTCTGCCCTAATCGCGCTTGCTTCACCTGCATTCGCGCAAGAGGTAACGGTTCGGTCGGGTGAACACGCGGGCTTCACAAGACTGGTGTTCAACGTGCCGCCCGACACGGGTTGGGTTTTGACCCATCGCAAGAATGGGGCGCGATTGTCGGTCGATCTGGAGGCTGCGACCTTTCAAACCAATGCGGTCTTTGGACGGTTGACCACAAATCGTCTGGCCGCAGTGTCGCAAAAGAACCCTGGGGACGGGCTGGATCTGGAATTCGGCTGCGACTGTGTTGCCTCAGCTTTCTTGTATCGGAAGTCCATGATTGTTCTGGACATTGCGCCGGGTACAGCGTTGCCTTCTTTGTTGGCCGATATCCCCCCGCCCCGGCCTGAACCACAGAAGAAACCCGAACGTCAGGACCCCGTGACATCGTTCGAATTGCCTTTACTGTCGATGAGCGGTCAAGCGTTCAAGGATCAGTTGTCGACCAGATTATTGCAGGGCGCGGACCGAGAGGTGCTGGACCTGAACCTGGCCGGAATCGGCCCAAGGCGGTCCTCCGACCTACCGGCTTTGCCCATGATCGACGGCTTGCAGGCGAATGTGCAGCTGTCGACCGTTCTGGACGACCTGAATGCCATTCTTGGTGCTGAATTCCCGCAAATCGATGCAAGACCGGCGTGTTTCACGACGGTCGAGCTTGGGTTTGAAACATGGTCGGATTCCCGACCGTTTCAGGAGCAGGTCGCGCAGCTGCGCGCTGGCTTGTTCAAAGAGTTTGATGATCTGGATGAGGACCGGGCAATAGCTTTGGCCAGGCTGTATGCGTTCCATGGTTTCGGTGCCGAGGCGGTTCAAATGCTAAAGATGCTGCCGGATCAAAACTCTGACGCGGACCGTGTCCAGGCAATCGCCCATATCGTGGACGATCGGCCGCTGTCGGCAGAATCTCCGTTTCAAGAGCTGCAACGCTGCGACAGCGATGCGGCCCTGTGGGCGGCGTTGGAAGAACAGGAACTGGCGCCAGGCGCAAGGGTTGAGGCGATCGAGCAGAGTTTTGCGCGGCTGCCTGATCACCTGAGACGCAGTCTCGGGCCTCGGTTGTCTTCGATTTTGGTAAACGCGGAAGAATTGGAAGCCGCCCGGCGGATCTTGCGGTCGGTGGACCGGGTTGAGGATGCAACCACCCCGGCACTCTCGCACGCCAGGGCCAAAGTCGCCGCTGCCGAAGGCGATATGACGGCTGAGGAGGAACATCTGTCCCAGGTCATCACCGCACCGGACGCGCCGGATGAGGCCGCATTGGCTTTGGCCCGGCTGGTCGAGAAGCGATGGACCGACCGGGGTGCCGTTTCCCCGCAGGAACTGGAACTGGCGGCGGCTTATGCGACGGAACTCCGCCAGTCAGAGATGGGGCCGATGATGGCCAGAACGCATGCGGTTGCTTTGGCACTGACCCAGGAATTCGACGCTGCGTTCGACCTGATCGATACGCTGCCGGACGGTTCTGACGCGCCTGCGGTTTTGGACCGGCATCTGCAATTGCTGGCTGAGCGTGCAGATGACGTCACCTTTTTGCGGCAGGTTTTGACTTTGTCGGGTGATCAAGCCGACGGTGTATCAACGCCGACGGCGATAGCTCTGTCTGAACGGTTGATGGGGCTTGGCTTTGGGTCCCGGGCTTTTGCATTTGCCAACCGGGACCAAGACCGCGCACGACGATCCGAACGGGCGCGGTTGCGGGCGCGGGCGGTGTTGCAGAATAACCGCCCGCATCAGGCGATGCTGGAGCTAGCGGATGACCCCTCGGACGATGCCAGTGCTTTGAGGGCCCGCGCGCTGGAGGCCAGCCAAGAATTCGCAAAGGCCGCAGAAGTGTTGAGCGAACTGGGTGATCTACAAGCGGCCAACAGGTATTTCTGGCTCGCGGACCTGCTGGAGAAGACAGACGCGAACGCAGTAGGTAAATACGTAAAGCTGAGCGAAACCACGCAAGCCTTGAGAAACCCGCCCGAGAGGTTGGCAGATAAACCCCTCGCAGATGCGGCCAACCTGTTGAACGACAGCATCGAAGCGCGGCAGCAGATCAGCGCGTTGTTAAACGCCGTTGAGTCCGAGTGATCCAGTGCCGATCCAAGCATCTTTGATCTGAGGGTCACTGCCTATCGCTTATTGGCCTGATCCGTTCGCGACAAGGAACTGGTTCGAACAGCAAGGGGTCAGTTTTCAGTGAACATACCATGCCCTGTCAGACCAACCTGCCTTATCCTCCGAGCGGTGGCTGATACAGCAACTCAGCCAGATCCGCGTAGCGAGACTGTGGATTGGTCCAGCCCAGTATTGCCGTGCGGATTTGCTCGGCGCGGGATGGGCCGATGACCGGAGCGGCAAATTGCGTGTACTTCTCGATCACCTCTTGCCGCGAGATTGGCGATTCCGGCCCGCCTCGGGCATGGATGTCTCCGGAGTGCAGAACGCGCCCGTCGGTGGTTTCGATCTCGACATCCGCCCAGCGCCCTTCGGGAAAACGGGCAGAATGCCGATTACGTTCCGTGACCTTTATGCGCGACATGAACCGAGCGACGACCGGGTCAGACAGTCCGGTGCCCGAGATATGTTCGACGCCGATACGGCCATAAATCGCGTGAACAGCGGCGGCAAATGGCAGAGAGTATTGGGCTTGCGACGTTGTTTGCGGGACACCTGCAAACAGGCAAGCAGCCTGATGGAAGCTGTTGATCTGCACCGATTTGATCTGATCATGGGTCAAATCATTGTCGATCATGACAGCCCTAAGCGCGTCGATAGCAGCATGCGCCCACCGACAAATCGGATAGGGTTTCACATATTGATGCTCGACCTGCCAGAACCTGCCCAAATCGTCCCAATGCGGGACCGCACTGTCCGCCTCAATCGTGATCGCGGGGGCCCCGGTAAATCCACGCTCAGCCAGAACAGCGGCTGAAACACCGACCATTGCCCCCCAACCCGAGCCGTCATGCAGCATAGTCGGGTTCGCAATCTCGCGCATCATCTGGCTGCGCGGCCCGTGGTATTCGGCAATGCCCAGCGCCTGCCGCAACTGGTCGCTATCATGCCCACGCAAACGTGCGGCCATGGCGACCACACCCAAAGCATTCCAGGCGCCGGACGTGTGGTAATCACTGACGCTGTCATGCAGCGAAAGCCCCGCGCGGCCTGCGATTTCGTAACCGGTGATCACCGCAGCCAGGGCCTCGGGGCCCGTTAGATTGGGGCAATGTTCAGCCAAAGCCGCCAGCGCGGGCAGAACCACAACACCGATATGCCCCTTGGTCGGGTTATAGCCGTCATGCCCGTCCAGATTGTCGGTCTGTGTTGCCGCCGCATAAGCCGCGCCCGCCATGCTGACCGAACGGCCATCGAACATCATGCGCGCGCTGAAGGACGGATCGGAACTGGCATACAGCAGCGCTGCGGTGTCGCGCGCGATCACGCCCGCCTCCATCGGTCCCGCGGCGATCAGGATGCCCATCGTGTCCAGCATCATCAGCGCCGCAGCCTCCTGCGCGCTGGTCGGCATGTCGGCAGCCGCCCGCGTCAGCGCAAAATCGGCAACACGGGCGAAGCTGTTGGTCACGCCGCGCCCTCCATCACCGGTTTCACGTCACGCAAACGGTGGCCTGCCGGATCGAATGGGGGGTCTGACAGGATCTTGGCCTTGTGGGGTTTGCCAAGAATGTAAATCTCGACCGTATCGCCGGGTTTGGCCACCTTAGGGTCGGCATAGCCGATGGCCAGCGATTTTCCGACCGAATAGCCGTATGCGCCCGAGGTCACGCGGCCCACCGGCGTGCCATCCGGGGCAAAGATCGGCTCACCCCCGCTGGCGTCGGCATCTGCGGCGTCAACCTCGAAGTTCGACAGGACCTCACGCGCGGCATTGTCCTTGATGGACAGATACGCGTCTTTGTGCAGGAAGTCCTTGTCCAGTTTGATCAGGCCCGCAAGGCCAACCTCTTGCGGCCAGTATTCCTGAGAATATTCGCGCCCCCAGGAACCATAGCCCTTTTCGATCCGCAGCGACCCCAGCGCGCGGCCGCCAACCGGGCCGCCGCCTTGGTCCTTCGCGGCCTCCAAAAGTGCTGAATAGAGCCTGATTTGGTCGGGTTCGGCACAATGCAGCTCCCACCCCAGATCGCCCGTAAAGCTGACACGGATCGCCAGACAGGTAACGCCTGCGACTTCGATGGTCTGCGAGCGCATGAAGCGGAACGCCTCGTTCGACAGGTCCGCGTTGGTAAGGCGTTGCAGGACATCGCGGGATTTCGGACCAGCCACGTTGAATCCGGCGATCCGGTCAGTTGCGACGTCCAGCGTGGTCCCTTCGGGCAGGTCGACCATGTTGAAGAAACGCTGGTGATAGCGTTCGGCCATGCCCGAGCCGATCATCATGTATTCGTCTTCGGCAACCTTGGTGATGGTGAAATCCCCGGCCACACCACCGCGCACCGAGATCAGGGGGGTCAGACAAGACCGCCCGACCTCGGTCGGGACGCGGTTGGCGACCAGACGGTCCAGCCAGTCATAGGCACCGGGGCCCTTGATCTCATAGTTGGCGAAGTTCGAGATATCGATCACGCCGACCGTGTCCCGCAACATCTGAACCTCACGCCCAACCGGCTCCCACCAGTTCTGGCGGGTGAAGCCGTTGGTTTCGACCGTGCCGGGCTGGTCGGCAAACCACAGCGGATGTTCCCAGCCGCAGTTCAAGCCGAACACGCAGCCCATATCCTTTTGCATCTCATAGGCCGGGCGCACGCGGGCGGGGCGACCGGCGCTGCGTTCCTCGTTCGGGAAGTGGATGGCGAAGCGATGCGAATACTGATCTTCGACCCGCGCCCTGGTGAATTTCTTGTCGGCCCATTCGCCAAAGCGGGCCAGATCCCAGGCAAACATGTCATATTGCGGCTCACCCTCGATCATCCATTGTGCCGCCAGCAGGCCCAGACCGCCGGATTGCGAAAAGCCCGGGATGATACCGGTGCAGCAGAAATAGTTCTGTAGCTCGGGCACCGGGCCCCAGATCGCGTTGGAATCCGGCGACCAGATCATCGGGCCGTTGATGACGCGTTTGACGCCCGCGGTGGCAGCAACCGGAACACGTTCGGTGGCGCGGATCACGTTTTCCATGATCCGGTCCAGATCGTCAGGGAACAGATCATGCGCGAAATCCAGCGGCGTGCCGTTTTCGGCCCAGAACCGCATGTCTTTCTCATAGGCCCCGATCAGCAGGCCGTTGCCTTCTTGCCGGAAGTAGTATTCGCCATCCCGGTCCGCGATCGACGGCAGACGGCGGCCCATATTGGCCACTTCATCGATGGCCTCGGTCACGAAATACTGATGCTCGGTCGGCTGCAACGGCAGTTCGATCCCGGCCAGCGCCGCAACCTCGCGCCCCCAGAGGCCCCCGGCATTGACCACCCATTGCGCGTGGATGTCACCCTTTTCGGTCCGCACGATCCACGAGCCATCCGGCTGTTGTTCAGTCCCTATTACAGGGCAAAACCGCTCAATCGTGGCACCCATAGCCCGCGCGCCTGCGGCGTAGGCCATGGTCACGCCGGACGGATCGACATTGCCGCCATCGGGTTCGTACATGATGCAGCGGATATCATCGAACTGCGCCAGCGGGTGCAGTTCCTTGGCCTGTTCGCGGCTGATCTCATAGAAGTTCAGGCCGTAAAACCGGGCTTTGGCCTCTTGCAGGCGCAACTGATGCTCGCGGTCTTCGGTTTGAGCCAGATAAAGCGAACCCGGCTGGAAAACGCCGCAGCCCTGACCGGTTTCCTTTTCCAGCTCTTTATACAGGTTCATCGTATAGTGCTGGATCCGCGTGACGTTGTTGTTGTCATGCAGCCCGTGGATGTTGGCCGCCGCGTGCCAGGTCGAGCCTGACGTCAGTTCATCCCGTTCCAGCAGAACAACGTCAGTCCAGCCGAGCTTGGCCAGATGGTAAAGGATTGAACAACCAACAAGGCCCCCTCCGATAACGACGGCCTGTGCGTGGGTTTTCATGGGGTCTCTCCTGTAAAGCGGTCGCGATCAGAGCGGCACGGTTACAGGTAAGTCAGCCATAGGTTGGAAAGGGCATGTGTTCTGTTCCCGACGCGAAATGTCGGGAACAGAATTTATTGGCATGAGCCTATCTCATGCGAAGCTCACTTAGTACGGAGCCTCAACGTCGTTCATGGACACGTAGACCGTCTTCATTTCGCTGAAATGGTTGATCGCCAGCTTTGAATTCTCGCGCCCGACACCTGACATTTTTGATCCGCCAAAGGGCGCTTCGACCGGGGCCAGGTTATATGTATTAATGTAGCAGGTCCCCGCCTCGAACCCGGCGACGATGCGATGGGCGCGGGTCAGGTCATTGGTAAAGACCCCGGCGGCCAGACCAAACTCGGTGTCATTGGCACGGGCCAGAACCTCGGCCTCGGTGTCAAAATCCAGCACCGACATGACCGGGCCAAAAATCTCCTCGCGCGCGATGGTCATATCGTCGGTGACATCGGCGAATACGGTGGGCTGCATGTAGAACCCGTCACCCTCGATCCGCTTGCCGCCATAGACCAGCCGTGCACCTTCCGCTTTGCCCTTTTCGACATAGCTCAGCGCAATGTTCATCTGGTTTTCACTGACCATGGGGCCGAAATTGACCTCTTCATCCAGCGGGTCGCCAATTTTGGCAGTGGCCAGACGTTCAGACAGGCGGGTCAGGAACGCCTCTTTGATGCCCTTTTGCACAAATACACGCGTGCCGTTGGAACAGACCTGCCCCGAGGAATAGAAGTTGCCCAGAATCGCGCCCGAGACAGCGTTTTCGATATCGGCGTCGTCGAACACGATCATCGGGGATTTGCCGCCCAGTTCCATGGTCACGTGCTTCATCCCATCTGCCGCAGCGGCATAGACCTTACGGCCCGTCGGCACCGACCCGGTCAGCGAGACCTTGGCAACGCGCGGATCGGTCACCAGCGCCGCACCCACATCGCCATAGCCCTGCACCACGTTGTAGACCCCCTTGGGCGCGCCCGCTTCGATCAGAATCTCGGCCACTTGCAGCGCCGACAGGGGCGTGGTTTCCGAGGGTTTGAAGATCATCGAATTGCCGCAGGCCAGCGCCGGGGCCCCTTTCCAGCAGGCGATCTGGGTCGGATAGTTCCACGCACCGATGCCAACGCAAACGCCCAGCGCCTCGCGGATAGTATAAACGAAATCGCCCCCACCCAGCGGGATATGCTCGCCGGTCAGCGAGGCCGTCAGACCCCCGAAATACTCCAAAGCGTCGGCTCCGCTGGTTGCATCGGCCACCAGCGTTTCCTGCAGGGGCTTGCCGGTGTCATGCGTTTCCAGGATCGACAATTCGCGGTTCCGCTCGCGCATGATGTCCGCAGCGCGGCGCAGAATGCGGCCCCGCTCGGTTCCGGACATCGCGGCCCAAGACGCCTGAGCGGCTTTTGCGCTGGTCAGAGCCTGTTCAACGATCTCGGGCGTGGCCGAGTGCAGGCGTGCGATGACCTCTCCGGTCGCCGGGTAGATGACGTCAATCGGCGCGCCGTTCGTGTCTTCGACATAGGCACCGTTGATGAAATGACTGGCCTTGGGTTGAAACTTCATACCGGGTTCCTCTTGGTCTGTTGCGCCAATGCACGGCGCGAGGGGCAGTTTATCCCGGCCTATCGGTTGTTGATTGACCAGTCAATAAAAACCGCACAACGGCAAGATGACGCCTGCGCGCCAAGGGCTACCCTTGAAATTTTTGGTTAATGTTCTATTTATGTTCTACATAGTCAGAGGACAAACCGATGGCCCAACAAATGCGCAATTCTGCCCTTGGCGGCCCGAACAACGATTATCACCTGCTTCCGGTCACGGACCGGCAAATGCGCTATGCCCGCGCAATTGCGGAACAGTCGGCATTGGAAATCCCGGTCGAGGCTCAGCGCGACCGCAGGATGCTGTCAGACTGGATTTCGGCGCACAAACCCGTTGCGACCTCGCAATTCGACAATTACCCGACCGGCAAGCAGGTTGCCTTTGCCGAGCGGATTTCACGCAGCAAGCGCCGCCCGATCCCGTCCGAGTGCTTTCGCGACAAGCGGATGATGTCGCGCTGGATCGACCAGAACAAATAGGCTCTAACCCTGGTCATTCTGGCCGTGGTTGCGCGAATAAAGCGCAACCGCAGCGGCGACGAACATGCCCAGAAGGATGTAACCTATCACGGCCTCGGACACCGCAAGGCCCCGGCACAGCCCGGTTGGGGACATGTCGCCATAGCCGACCGTGGTGAAGGTCACGTAGGAAAAATACAGAATGTCTGCGGGCCCCTGTGCGCCGATCACGCAATTGTCGTTATAGCCAAACGCGCCATAGACGGCGGCGAACAGGAAGGGCACGACCTGAATGAACGAGACACCCATCAGGAACAACAGCCGTCGGGGCGATTTCACCTGAGTCAGGTAATACCAGGATTGCGACGCGATCCACAGCAGCAGCCCGACCGAGGCAACGGTCCCGATGGTGTCCCCGGCGGTGGCTTCGTTCAGACGTGACAACCCAAACCAGGCCAGAAAACTGGCCAGCACCAGACCCAGCGCAGCCAGCAGGGTCGATTTCCATTCTGCAAGGGTTGTGGGTTCGCGGTGCATGGACACTCCGTCAAGCTGGTCTGCCTGCGATCATCCGGTCTAAGCCGCGCACCCGCAAGGTGAATTTAGTCCGACCCCAGATGCTCGGCCCCGCGTTTGCGCGCCAGCAGAATCTGTTTTTGCCGTTCGCGAAAACGGGCCTTGTCGGCCTCAGACGTCTCATCAACACAGCGGTGGCAGGTCACGCCATGTTCGTATTCCGGGCGCTTCATATCCTCGGGCAGGATCGGGCGGCGGCAGCCGTGGCAAAGGCGATGAGGGCCCTCGACCAGCCCATGCCCGACCGAGACGCGATTGTCGAACACAAAGCACTCGCCCTGCCAGGTACTGTTCTGCTTGGGCATCTCTTCCAGATAGCGCAGGATACCGCCTTTCAGGTGATAGACATCCTCGACCCCCTGTCCCAGCAGGTAGTTGGTCGATTTTTCGCAGCGGATACCGCCGGTGCAGAACATGGCAACGCGCTTGTTGTGGAAGCGGTCCTTGTTTTCTTCCCACCAGGCGGGAAACTCGCGGAAACTGGCGGTTTCAGGATCTATTGCGCCCTCAAACGTGCCAATCGCCACCTCGTAATCGTTGCGCGTGTCGATCACCACAACATCGTCCGAGCGGATCAGGTCGTTCCATTCTTCCGGCTCGACATAGTTGCCGACGCGCGCGCGCGGGTCGACATCGGGCTGGCCCATGGTCACGATCTCTTTCTTCAGGCGCACTTTCATCTTGCCGAATGGCGGATGGTCTGCGGTCGCCTCTTTCCACTCAAGGTCCGCGCATCCGGGCAGCGCCTTGATATGCGCCAGCACCGCATCGATCCCGGCGCGCGGGCCTGCGATGGTGCCGTTGATCCCCTCTTGCGCCAGCAGCAAGGTGCCTTTGACCGACTGGGCGCGGCAAAGCTCCAACAGCGGGTCGCGCAGGGCGGCATGATCCGAAAAGCGGGTGAAGTGATAGAGGGCAGCGATCGTATACATGCGCGCGGTCTAAACCCGCGCGCGCAGAGTCGCAAGGGACCGGATTGACGCCCCCCGCAGCACGCCGTACCGATAGATCAAAGGAGACCGCGATGACCCACGCCCTGATCGTAATCGACGTCCAGAACGATTTTTGCCCCGGTGGTGCGCTGGCCGTGGCAGGCGGGGATGAGGTGGTGGCCCCGATCAACGCCATGATGGGTGATTTCGACGCCGTGATCCTGACGCAGGACTGGCATCCGACGGGTCATTCCAGCTTTGCCAGCTCACACACCGGCAAAAGCCCGTTCGAGGTGATCGAAATGCCCTATGGCCCGCAGGTCCTGTGGCCCGATCACTGTGTTCAGGGCAGTCAGGGCGCCGCGTTTCACCCCGACCTGCGCACCGATGCGGACCTGATCATCCGCAAAGGGTTTCGCAGTGCCATCGACAGCTATTCAGCCTTTTTTGAAAACGATCAGACGACGCCGACGGGCCTGAAAGGGTATCTGGAAACGCGGGGCCTGTCGCGCGTGACTCTGGTTGGGTTGGCCACGGATTTCTGCGTGCATTACTCGGCGGTGGATGCGGCGCGACTGGGTCTGGATGTCACCGTCCGGCTGGATGCCTGCCGGGGCATCGATATGGACGGATCGATGGCGGCAGCCGAACAGGCCATGCGTCAGGCCGGGGTCAAACTGGTTTAACTCCCGGCACCCGCCGCTTCGAGGAATTTGAACAGCACAAACAGGATTACGGCCAGACCAAGGGCGAAGCCGATCCGCCCCGGAATCGCGCGTCGTTTGGACCGGCTGACCGGGGTTGGCATCGGGGGCTGAGCAACTCGCTCGGATCGCACAACACCCTGCACCGGGCGCGCCCGCTGGACGTGATCCAGAAACTGCATGAAATCGAACTCGCCACTGTATTCGCCCTGAACGCCCTGACTTTTGATACTGGCGAACAGCGCCGACAGGATGCGTTCACGCTCGGGCTGGTCCGCAGGTGGGTACACGTCAGGCGCAATTCCACTGTCATGCGCCGCCAACCCGAAGCCCGCATCCTGAAACATCTTGCGGATCCTGGGCGACGCCCCGCGCAACGCATCAGACGTCTTAACGTCCCGAAACAGCGCAATCACCTGACCCCCGTCCGGACCAGAGGTCGGCGGCGCGTCAGGCATTTGTTCGTCCAGTGCTTTCCTTACAATATCAAAGTCGTACCGAAGACTCATACACTACTAACAGCCTTATTCTTCCATCCCACACCCTCACTAATCGGTGATAAGACCAAACAATATGCCCGCTTTGTGACCTCAAGCGGGCATTGTCACCAGATCAGCGACTCTTGCCATTCCCCGTGCTGATTGATCTAACAACGGAAATCGCAGGAGTTCCCCATGGTCGATATCGCGACCCGTGTCTACAACCACAAATGGAAGATCGACCCGATTGTTCGGTCTTTGATCGACACAGATTTCTACAAACTGCTGATGTGCCAGTCAGTGTTTCGAAATAAGCCTCAAACAAATGTCGAATTTTCACTGATCAACCGGTCGAATCACGTGCCTTTGGCCAATTTGATCGATGAAGGAGAGCTGCGGGAACAACTGGATCACATCCGCTCGCTCAGCCTCAGCCGCGGCGAAAGCACCTGGCTGCGGGGCAATATGTTCTACGGCAAACGGCAGATGTTCCGGTCGGATTTTATGGAGTGGTTCGAGAACACGCGCCTGCCGCCCTATCATCTTGAGCGGAAGGGTGATCAGTACGAGTTGACGTTTGAGGGCAAATGGCACGAGGTCATGTTGTGGGAAATCCCCGCTTTGGCCGTGTTGATGGAACTGCGCTCGCGCGCCGTGCTGAACCAGATGCGCCGGTTTGAATTGCAGGTGCTCTACGCTCAGGCCATGACGCGGTTGTGGGAGAAGATCGCGCAGCTTGGCCCCATCGAAGGGCTGGGGATCGCGGATTTCGGGACAAGGCGGCGGCATTCCTTCCTGTGGCAAGATTGGTGCGTTCAGGCGATGATCGAAGGTTTGGGGTCGTCCTTCACCGGCACTTCGAATTGCCTGATCGCCATGCGGCGCGAGGTTGAGGCCATCGGCACCAACGCCCACGAACTGCCCATGGTTTATTCCGCGCTGGCCGACACGGATGAGGAATTGGCGCAGGCCCCCTACGATGTCCTCAGCGACTGGCATGATGAGCATGACGGCAACCTTAGAATTATCCTGCCCGACACCTACGGCACCAAAGGGTTTCTGGATCGCGCACCCGATTGGCTGGCCGGCTGGACCGGGATCCGGGTCGACAGCGGCGATCCCGCTGCCGGGGCCGAAGTGGCCATCGACTGGTGGAAATCCCGCGGTGAGGATCCGACGCAAAAGCGGATCATCTTTTCGGACGGATTGGACGTGGACAAGATCAAGGAATTGCACGGCCAGTTTGCGGACCGCGCCAATATCTCTTTCGGTTGGGGCACTCTGCTGACAAATGACTTTCGCGGTCTGGTACCGGGCGACGCGCTTGCGCCGTTTTCACTGGTGTGCAAGGCGATCTCGGCCAACGGGCGACCGACGGTCAAATTGTCGGACAACCCGGAAAAGGCGATGGGACCGGCGGATCAGATCGACCGCTACAAGCGGGTGTTTGGGGTTGGCGCGCAGAAGGCGATCGAGGTAATCGTCTAGCCGTGATAGGCCGCAACGGTCTTGAGTTGCGAAAAACCATAGAGCGCCTCGAACCCTTTTTCACGACCGTGACCGGATTTACCGACCCCACCAAATGGCAATTCGACGCCGCCCCCGGCCCCATAGTTGTTGATAAACACCTGACCCGAGCGCAGACGTTTCGCCAACCGCATCTGCCGCGCGCCATCGCGGGTCCAGATGCTGGCGACAAGGCCATAGTCGGTGCTGTTGGCTATGGTTAGAGCCTCTTCTTCCGTGTCGAACGGGATCAGAACCTGAACCGGGCCGAATATCTCATCCTGCGCCAGAACGTGGTCGGCGGGTACATCAGCGAACAGGGTTGGTCGGACATAAGCTCCAGCCGCTGGCGCGTTGGCGGTGATCTGCCCCTGCGCGGCGATGGTCAGATCCCCGCCTTTCTCCAGAAACCCCGAGACGATGGTTTTTTGCCGGTCTGAAATCAGCGGACCCACCCGCAGATCATCCATCGCCGGACCCACGCGCAGTTGGCCATAGGCCTCGGCCATACGCGCCCTGACCTGATCATAGACGCCACGCTGCACCAGAATGCGGGACGACGCCGAACAGGTCTGCCCTGCATTCTGAATTCCTGCATTGACCAGAAACGGCAGGGCCGCGTCCAGATCGGCATCATCAAAGACCAGTTGCGGTGATTTCCCGCCCAGTTCCAGCGTCACGGGGATCACATTTCGCCCCGCCGCCTGCTGCACCAAAGCGCCCGTCGCAACCGAGCCCGTGAACGAGATATGGTCAACGCCCGGATGCCCAGACAGCGCGGCCCCGGCCTCGGCCCCCAATCCGGGCACGACATTCAGCGCCCCGGCAGGCAGTCCGGCCTCGGTCGCCAGATGGGCAAAGGCCAGCGCGGTCAGGCAGGCCTCTTCCGCCGGTTTCAGGACACAGGCATTGCCCATGGCCAGCGCCGCCCCGACCGAACGGCCAATGATTTGCATCGGATAGTTCCAGGGCACGATATGACCCGTCACGCCATGCGGTTCGCGCAGCGTGTAAACCGTGTAGCCGTCCAGATACGGGATCGTCTCGCCCATCACCTTATCCGCCGCGCCACCGTAGAACTCGCAATAGCGCGCCAGGGCGACGGCATCCGCCCGCGCCTGAGTCAGCGGTTTACCAACATCCATCGCCTCCAACACGGCCAGATCCTCCACCCGTTCCTGAACCAACCGCCTCAGGCGGCTCAGGATGCGCCCCCGCTCGAACGCGGGCATTTGGCCCCAGTCGCCGTCCAACGCAGATCGGGCCGCCGTGACTGCCGCATCCATATCTGCGGCACCACCCCGCGCGATGCGGCAAATCTCCGATCCATCGGACGGGTTGACCAAGGGCAGCGATTGTCCCCCGTCCGGCAACTGCCATATGCCTCCGATCAGACAGAGGCTGGGATCAAACCAAATCGGGTCGGTCATCGGAAGCTCCTATTTCGGCTCTAATACTGGAAATCTCATGCGGCACCCTTCCCGATCTCAGGCAGTCGCGGCGCGGCCGAGATCAGTTTTTGCGTGTAGGGATGGCGCGGGTTGGTGAAAACTTGCTCGGTCTCGCCCTGCTCAACGATCTTCCCGGCCTGCATGACCATCACCCTGTCCGTAATTGTGCGCACGACGCTCAGGTCGTGACTGATGAACAAGTAGGTCAGATCATAGGCCGAGCAAAGTTCGGCCAGCAGATCCAGAATCTGCGCCCGGACCGAAACGTCGAGGGCCGAGACAGCTTCGTCAAACAGGATCAGTTCTGGGCGGATGATCAGTGCACGGGCGATGGCAATCCGCTGCCGCTGCCCGCCCGAGAATTCGTGGATGTACTTGTCCGCATCCTCAGGACGCAGCCCCACGGCGGTGAGCATTTCGGCAATCCGATCCTGCCGCTCTGCCCCTTTGGGAGGGTTTTCGAGCAGGTGAAAAGGTTCCGTAATCAGCCGCGCAACGCGGTGGCGCGGGTTGAAACTGCCATAGGGGTCCTGAAACACCACTTGCATCTTGCGGCGCACCGCCGGGTTGGGTTTGTGGCCCGAAAAAACCGGCTGACCGTCCAGCCGGATGTCACCCGATTGAACCTCTTCCAACCCCAGAATAGCCCGTGTTAGGGTCGATTTCCCGCATCCGGACTCTCCGACCAGCCCCAACCGCTCGCCCCGGTTGAGGGTGAAGCTGACGCCATCCACGGCACGGGTATGGCCCGGCGCGTCGAACAGGCCTTTGCGGGGCAGGCGATAGTCACGGATCACCTGCGTGACCTCCAGCAACGGGTGCGGCTGCTGGGCGTCGGGCAGTGTCACCTGATGGTTCGACGCCTCGAACAGCATCCGCGTATAGGGGTGCTGCATATTGCGCAGCAGGTGATCTGTCGCACCGCTTTCGACCACTACGCCATGGCGCATGACCACAATCTGATCCGCCATATCGGCGACAACGGCCAGATCATGGGTAATCATCAGCAGACCCATGCCGTATTCGGTCACCAACCCCTTGAGCAGGTCCAGAATCTGGGCCTGAGTGGTCACATCCAGCGCCGTTGTCGGCTCATCCGCGATCAGCAATTTGGGGCGCAGGGCTATGGCCATGGCGATGACCACGCGCTGACGTTGCCCGCCCGACAGCTCGTGCGGGTAGCGGGACAAGGGGAAGCGATCCGGTGGCAGGCCGACGCGCGTCAGCACTTCCTGTGCCCGCTCCCGCGCTTGCGCGGGGGGCATTGCTTTGTGGATCAGAATGGTCTCCATCACCTGGTCGCCGATGGTCTTGACCGGGTTCAGCGCGGTCATCGGTTCCTGAAACACCATCCCGATCGAGGCGCCGCGCAAGGCACACATCTCAGCCTCGGGCCGGTTCAGAATTTCTTGCCCATCCAGCAAAATCGAGCCGCCGCTGTCGGCCCCGTTTGGCAACAGCCGCATCACAGCCAGTGCGGTCATCGATTTGCCCGAGCCGCTTTCCCCGGTCACTGCCACGATCTGACCGGGCGCAATCATCAGGCCGACCTGTTTCAGAATCTCGACCCCGTGGATGCCAAGGGACAGGTTTTCGATCCGTAGCAAACTCATGCCCGCGCCACCCGGATTCTGGGGTCCAGCCAGTCGCGCAGCCCGTCCCCCAGCAGGTTCAGCCCCAGCACGGTGACGATGATCGCCAGACCCGGAATCAGGGCCAAATGCGGGGCGAAACTGACCATTGTCTGCGCGTCGGCCAGCATCCGACCCCAGCTTGGCGTCGGTGGTTGCGCGCCAAGACCAACGTAGCTCAAGCCCGCCTCTGCCAGAATGCCCAGGCTGAACTGAATAGTGCCCTGCACGATCAGCAGATTGGCGACGTTGGGCAGGATATGCTCCACCGATATCCGCGCCGCGCCCTTGCCCGAGACACGGGCGGCGAGAATGAACTCGCGCTCCCACAGCGACAGCGCGGCCCCTCGGGTGATGCGCGCGAAAACGGGGATGTTGAAGATGCCGATGGCGATGATCGCGTTGATGGCTCCGGCCCCGAAAACGGCCGTGATCAGGATTGCTATGACGAGCGAGGGGAAGGCAAAGACCAGATCATTGCCGCGCATAATGACCTCATCCAGCCACGACCCTTTGCGTGCCGCCGCTATCAGACCCAGCGGCACGCCCAAGCCGATGCCAATCCCAACTGCGACCAGTGCCACCGCAATCGACGTCCGCGCGCCGACCATGATCATCGAGAACATGTCGCGCCCGAAATGATCGGTGCCGAACCAGTGCTGCGCGCTGGGCGGCTGCAATTTCTGCGGAATGTTCAGAGCCGCAAAATCATACGGCGTCCAGACAAAAGACACCAACGCCGCCAGCAGGACCAACGAGGACAGCGCCGCGCCAAGGATCAGGTTGCGGCTCATGTCCGGCTCCTTAGCCTTGGGTCAACGGCGGCATAGGCCAGATCGACCAGAAAGTTCACCGTGATGACAGCGAAGACCAGCAGCATGACCACCGATTCCACCACGATCAGGTCACGGGCCGAGATTGCCTGAAACACCAGCCGCCCGAGGCCGGGCAGGTAGAAGACCTGTTCGATGATGATCGACCCGGCCAGCAGGAACGAGAATTGCAGCCCTATAATGGTCAGCACCGGGATCAGGGCATTTCGAACCCCGTGCCGCCACAGCGCCTGACGGCGGGACAGACCCTTGGCGCGGGCGGTGCGCATGAAATCCTCGCCCAGAATGTCCAGCAAGGACGACCGCATCACACGCGCCAGAATGGCCGCTTGCGGCAGGGCCAGGGCAATCGCGGGCAGGGTCAGGGAATGCATACCGGTCCAGAACCCTTTGTCCCAGCCAGCAAACCCGCCCGCATTGAACCAGCGCAGGTTGATGGCGAAGATCAGCACCAGCATCATCGCGAACCAGAAGTTCGGCACGGCGATGCCCAGTTGCGTGGCCCCCATCACTGTCAGATCGCCCGGCTTGCCCCGGCGCGCGGCGGCGTAGATACCTGCCGGAAAGGCGATCAGGGTCGACAGGGTCAGCGCATACAACGCCAGCGGCAGGGATACCCAAAGCCGATCCGCAATCATCTGCGAGACCGGCGTGCGATAGGTGTAGGAGGTGCCGAAATCCCCCACCAGCATTCCACCGACCCAGCTGAAATACCGCTGTACTTTGGACCCGTCCAACCCCAATTCGGCCCGCAGGGCAGCCAGCGTATCCTCTTGCGCGTTCACACCCAGCATGAACGAGGCCGGATCGCCCGGCGCGATCTCGATCACCGCAAAGATCACCACCGAGGCGACAGCAAGGCTGATCATCAAAGAGATCAGTCGTTTGAGAGCGTATCGGAGCATTTCCGGCCTGTATTAAGGTCATATGTCTGGCAGGCCGATACGATGAGCCTGCCAGTCAGAAACACCAGTTTATTCGGCCCAACTGATCGCCGTCAGATCAATCGCCGCCGTGGGCGCGTTCTGCCACAGCCCCTGCACGCCAGCCTTGGCCACGCCCAGCTTGGCCAGTTGGAACAGGTATCCGTTGACATAGTCGCTGGCGATCAGGCGTTGTGCTTCGCCCATCAACCGGGTGCGTTCGTCCGGGTCGGTTGTGGTGTTCAGTAGATCCATCAGCGCCTGAAAATCGGTGCTGTCATACTGGAAATAATAGTCAGGCCGCGCATAGATACCGATATCCATCGGCTCGGTATGGCTGACGATAGTCAGGCCGAAATCCTTGCCTTTGAATACCGATTCCAGCCATTGCGCCCATTCGACATTGATGATCTCGGCGGTGATCCCAACCTCGGCCAGTTGTGCTGCGATGATCTCTCCACCCCGACGGGCGTATGACGGAGGCGGGAGATGCATAGTGGTCTCGAACCCCTCCGCGTATCCGGCCTCGGCCAGCATCGCTTTCGCCTTTTCCGGGTCATAGGCCGACTGACCCGTCAGATCGACATAGGCCGGGTGATGTGGCGCGAAATGAGTGCCGATGGGCGTGCCATAGCCAAACATCGCCCCGTCGATGATCGCCTGACGGTCAATTGCATGGGCCAGCGCCTGCCGGACGAGGATATCGTCAAACGGGGCCTGCTTGTTGTTGGTGGACAGAATCGTTTCCCCCTCGGTCGAGCCGACAAGGACCTGAAAGCGCGGATCAGCTTCGAACTGAGGCAGATTCTCGGGCGCGGGGAAATTGTCGAACACATCCACATCCTCGGCCATCATGGCGGCGAAGGCGGCAGTGGGGTCAGAGATGAACTTGAATGTAGCAGTCTCTAACGCGGGCTGATCGCCCCAATAATCGGGATTGCGGTTCAGTGTGATACTGTCGCCCTGCACCCATTCGCCAAAGGTAAAGGCTCCGGTGCCGACGGGGTTGGTTTTGATGTCCTCGATGCTTTCGGATGCGACGATCACCGCGTCGCCCCAGGCCATGTTGAACAGGAAATTGCCGTTTGGCTCGGACAGGGTGACCTTGACGGTCAGCGGGTCCACGGCTTCGACGCTTTCAATCCCGGCAAATAAGGCTTTCTGCGCGTTGGCGCTGTCTTCGGCATTGGCGCGGTCCAGACTGAACTTGACGTCCTCGGCATCCATCGTGCTGCCATCGTGGAAGGTCACACCCTCACGCAGCTTGAACGTATAGACGGTGCCGTCATCCGAGATTTCCCAGCTTTCCGCCAGCCCCGGCACGACCGAGCCGTCGCCCATGAACCGGGTCAGCCCTTCGAAGATATTGGTGTAAACCACCGAATCGATTGCCTGCGCGGCAGCACTGGTTGGATCCAGATGCGGCGGTTCCAACTGCATCGCAATCGTAATGTCGGACTTGGCCATCGCGCCCGTTGCCAGCAATCCGGCGCTCAGCGCAAGCACCGAGCCAAAGGTTCGAAACACCTGCTTTGTCATGAAAATCTCTCCCCGTTGAAGTCAACGTAACCGCGTTTGTGCGGGTTATTCCTGGGCCAGTGTTCCTTTAAACCTTGGGTCATTCAAGGAAATGTTCGCGCAACCGGGGTTTCTATGGCCCTGCCTGATCTGTTATGCCGCGCTGCAACATGAACCCCGCGAGGAGCGAGCATGAGCGCCACCGCCCGCAAGAAAGCCCCGAACGCCCAGGATATTCGCGCCCGAAAAGGCGGCGAGCCCCTTGTCAGCCTGACCGCCTATACCACGCCAATGGCCCGGCTGATGGACGCCCATTGCGACTTTGTTCTGGTCGGGGACAGCGTCGGCATGGTGCTGCACGGGCTGGAATCGACCCTTGGCGTGACGATGGAGATGATGATCCTGCACGGTCAGGCCGTCGCGCGCGGCTTGAACAGCGCGATGATGGTCATCGACATGCCCTTTGGCAGCTACGAGGAAAGCCCGGCGCAAGCGTTCCGCAACGCCGCCCGCCTGATGGCCGAAACCGGCGCGGGTGCGGTCAAGCTGGAAGGCGGCGTTGAAATGGCCGAGACCATCCGCTTTCTGGTCAAGCGCGGCATTCCGGTGATGGCGCATATCGGCCTGACGCCGCAATCGATCAACACGCTGGGCGGCTACAAGGTGCAGGGCCGGGATGAGCAGGCACAGGCGGTTTTGGCCGATGCCCATGCGGTGACGAACGCGGGCGCATTTTCCGTCGTGTTAGAGAAGGTGCCGCAAGGTCTGGCTGATCAGATCACGGCCGAGGTCGCAATCCCGACCATCGGCATCGGTGCATCCGCCGGGTGCGACGGGCAGATTCTGGTAGTGGATGACATGGTAGGCTTTTTCACCGCCTTCAAACCGAAATTCGTCAAGCGCTATGCCGAGCTTGGTCCACTGGCCGAAGCCGCCATCGCCCAATACGCTGCCGAGGTCCGCGCGCGCAGCTTTCCGGCAGCCGAGCATGTCTTTGCCGATCAGGCCCCCGCCAAAGGCCCCAAATCATGACCGCACCGATCCTGCGCCGTCTGGCCGACCTGCGCGCGCTGACCACCGAATGGCACCGCAAGGGCGAAACCATCGGCGTTGTGCCCACCATGGGCGCGCTGCATCAGGGCCACCTGTCACTGGCCGAGGCCGCGCGGGCGGGCACCGACCGGGTGATCGTCACCATCTTTGTGAACCCCAAACAGTTCAACAACCCCGAGGATCTGGCCAATTACCCGCGTACCGAACTTGAGGACGCGGAAAAGCTGGCCCCCTACGGCGTCGATGCAATCTATGTGCCCGAGCCCGACGAGATCTATCCGCAAGGCTTTGCCACCAATGTCTCGGTCACCGGCCTGACCGACGTGCTTGAGGGTGAATTCCGCCCCGGCCATTTTGACGGGGTGGCCACCGTGGTCGCCAAGCTGTTCCTGCAAACGCAGGCAGACCGGGCGTATTTCGGGGAAAAAGATTATCAGCAATTGCTGGTCGTACGCCGCATGGCGCGCGATCTGGACATCCCAATCGAAGTGATCGGCTGCCCTACGGTGCGCGAGCCTTCGGGGCTGGCTATGTCCTCGCGCAACTTACGCCTGTCGCCCGAGGCGCTTGAGGTGGCCGCGCATCTGAACAGGGCTATGAGGGACGTGGCGGCGGCGGTCAAAACCGGCGCAGAGTTTGATCCGCTGGTGCAACAGGCGCAGGCCGATCTGCTGGCCGCGGGGTTTTCGCAGGTCGAGTACCTCAAGCTGCATTGCGCCGAAACGCTTGAACCCCTGCCCCATCCGGATCGCCCCGCCCGGCTGCTGGCCGCCGCCTGGTTGAATGGAATCCGCCTGATCGACAATATTCCCGTCTGAACGCTCTGGCCCGAGCGTCATTGTTTGCGCTAAAGTCCCGCAAAACAGTTTGGGAGAGGCGCGCAGGCATGACCTATATTCTGGCAATCGATCAGGGCACCACGTCCTCACGCGCGATATTGTTCGATGAGCAGATGAACCGTGTCGGAACGGCGCAGCGCGAATTTCCACAGCATTTCCCGCAGGAAGGCTGGGTCGAGCATGATGTCGAGGATATCTGGGACAGCGTCCTGACCGTCTGCCGCGAGGTGATGGAGACCAGCAAGGTCTCAGCCGACCAGATCGCCGGGATCGGCATCACCAACCAGCGCGAAACCACCGTGGTCTGGGACAAGACCACCGGTAAGGCGATCCACAACGCCATCGTCTGGCAAGACCGTCGCACCGCCGAGATCTGCGCCCGCTACAAACAGGCCGGGTGCGAAGATGACGTGACCGCCCAAACCGGCCTGCTGCTGGATCCCTATTTCTCGGGCACCAAGGTCAAATGGCTGCTGGACACCGTCGATGGCGCGCGCGCGCGGGCCGAGGCCGGAGAGCTGCTGTTCGGCACCATCGACAGCTTTCTGATCTGGCGTCTGACCGAAGGGCGCAGCCACGTGACCGACGCCACAAACGCCGCCCGCACCCTTTTGTTCGACATTCACAAGGGCGCATGGAGTGCAGAGATTTGTGAGCTTCTGGATGTGCCGTTGGCGATGCTGCCGCAAGTGCTGGATTGCGCGGCGGATTTCGGCAGCACGTCGCTGCTGGGCGGCAATATCCCCATCCTGGGCGTCGCGGGGGATCAGCAGGCCGCCACCATCGGGCAGGCCTGTTTCCAGCCCGGCATGATGAAATCGACCTATGGAACGGGATGTTTCGCGCTGCTGAATACCGGCACGCAGCCCGTCGCCTCGAAGAACCGCCTGCTGACCACCATTGGCTATCAATTGGACGGGCAGAGGACCTATGCGCTGGAAGGGTCAATCTTCATCGCGGGGGCTGCGGTGCAGTGGTTGCGGGACGCGCTGAAAATCATAGATGCCGCTCCGCAAAGCGGCGATCTGGCAGCGCAGGCCGATCCGACCCAACATGTGGTGCTGGTTCCCGCCTTCACCGGGCTGGGCGCGCCCTATTGGAAACCCGACTGCCGGGGCGCGATGTTCGGACTGACCCGCAACTCGGGCCGGGCCGAGATTGCCCGCGCCACACTGGACAGCATCGCCTTTCAAACCCGCGATCTGTGGCACGCCATGCAAGGTGACTGGGGCGCCGAGGCCGATGTGATCCTGCGCGTCGATGGCGGCATGAGCGCATCGGACTGGACCATGCAAGGGCTGTCAAACTGCCTGGGCGCGCCGGTGGACCGTCCGGTGATGCAGGAAACAACTGCTCTGGGCGCGGCCTGGCTGGCCGGGATGAGAGCCGGCGTTTATCCCGATCAAGCCGGATTTGCCGAGACATGGCAATTGGACAAACGCTTTGAACCGGAGATGGCGCAGGATGCCCGCGACACCGCCTATGCCCGCTGGCAACGCGCGGTGCAGGCGGCGATGGCGTTTTAATGGGATGAGCAAGGGTGGCGGTTGGTTTCTGCGGCTCTATCCTTGTGCTTCGGGCGTTACCGGTGAAGCAAAACCTGAATGACGTTTACCCATAAAACCTGGAGGCCGAATTGACGCGTATTTTTGCAGCATTTTATATCGTGACCGCCCTGTTAGCAGGGCCGTCAGCGGCGCATGAACGGTTTGCATTGGTGATTGGGAATGCCGGATACACAAATGTCCCGGCGCTCGACAACCCCGTGAACGACGCGCAATTGATGAGCTATGAACTGCGCAACGCCGGTTTCTCGGTCACGACGCTGACAGATGCGAACCGTGCAGAGATGATGCGCGAAGTCGAAACCTTTGCCAGCAAAGTACGCGCGGCGGGGTCCGAGGCGCTGGCCGTATTCTATTTCGCGGGGCACGGGGTGCGCAGTGATGGTTTTAACTATCTTCTTCCGCTGGGTGTGAACATTCAGTCCGAGGCTGACATAGCGGGCGAAGCCGTCCCGGCAGAATGGGTTTTGGATCGCTTTCACTCGCCACAGGCTGTAAGCGTTATGATCCTTGACGCCTGCCGCGACAATCCGTTCAGCAGCCAATCGGACGTGGTCCTGGATGTGGGCGACGGGCTGGCGCGTATGACCGCACGCACGAACAACCTGATCGCCTATGCCACAGGACCCGGTGACGTTGCACTTGATGGGACCGGAACCAACAGCCCTTATACAGCAGCGATTGCGCGCGGGATCGGGACCTCTGGCCTGTCCCTCGATCAGCTGTTTGATCAGGTGCGCTCGGACGTTATCAGCGAAACGGATGGCGTCCAGTCCCCCTGGGCGCGGTCGTCGCTGAACCTTAGGATCGGTATGAGAGACCCGACGTCCAACTGATTTAGGCTTTCAGCCCAGGGCTTCGCAGTGGTCGGGGTGTCCCCCACCCTAGCTGTGATCTTTCATCAAACGCTGCTTTTGCCGTGACCAGTCGCGCTTGGCCTGCGTTTCTCGCTTGTCGTGCAGCTTTTTACCCTTGGCGATGCCGATCTTCAGCTTGGCCCGGCCCTTATGGTTAAAATACAGAACCAGCGGCACCAGCGTCATACCCTTGCGCTGGGTCGCATTCCACAGGTTGGACAACTCCTTGCGTGAGACCAGCAGTTTGCGGCGGCGGCGTTCTTCGTGTTTGAACACCTTGGCCTGCTCATACGGTGCAATGTAGCTGTTGATCAGCCACAGCTCTCCGTCATCGACCGAGGCATAGCTTTCGGCAATGTTCGAGCCACCGGCCCGCAGGGATTTGACCTCGGAGCCTTCCAGCACGATGCCGCACTCGATATCCTCTTCGATTGCGTAATCGAAGCGGGCGCGCCGGTTTTCGGCGATCACTTTGTAATTCGGGTCGGTCTTCTGCTTGGCCATGACGCGTTGATTTAGGCCGCTTGCAGCAGCCATGCAAGGCAAGGATATGCCCTGCGCCTCAGGATTTTGCGGAAATGATCAGGTCGGGGCCAAAAATCGTGTCGGCGTGGTTGTGCAGATAGATCTTCAACCACGGCGTAAACCGGTCCGGATGGCGCTGCACTTCGGCCAGCAGGTCGTGATAGTCGATCCAGCGGATCTCCATCACCTCGTCCGGGTTCGGCTCGATCTTCAGCGGGCCGCGCACATGGGCCAGAAAGACATCCACCACCTCATGTTCGACCATGTCGTTGCCGACATCGGCGTGATATTCCAGCCGGTGGCGGTATTCCGGGTAAAGACCGGTGATCCCAAGCTCTTCCCGCAAGCGGCGCACGGCACAAGTCGAGGCGTTTTCGCCCCAGTCGGGATGGGTGCAACAGGTATTCGCCCACAGGCCAGGCGTGTGATATTTGCCCAGCGCGCGCCGCTGCAGCAAAATCTCGGTCCCGCGAATAACGAAAACCGACACCGCCTTGTGCCTGAGGCCTTTCTGATGTGCCTCCAGCTTGTCTACTGGGGTCAGTTCGCCATCAACCCAGGCCGGGATCATGATTCCCATCGGTCGTCTCCTGCTGCCGATCCGTAGGACGGGGGAAGTAAAAAGAAAAGCTAAGGCCGGATCGGCTTGGCGTCGCGGCCCCGTCGGAGTGTTGTTGCGCCACGTGAGGTCAAACTGGCAACGTTAAGGCCACTTATCAAGCGCACGAAAGGCCGCGGGGCTGCGGCCTTTCGTCATGTCACCTGTCATGAACGTGTGAATTTATTCACCAGAGACGCTGACGATATAGGCAAAAACGTCCTCGGCCCCGGATTTCAGCTTGAAGGTCATTTTCGACTTGGCCGCGGTGTCATCCAGATAGTCTTTCAGGAACGCCTTGGGGTCCTGCGAATAGGCGACAAAGGTTTCCTCGTCCCAGACCAGCCCGTTTTCACCGGCGGCGACGATGCTGTCGCCATATTTGAACCCTTCATAGGTGCCAGCGGTCCGGCCTGCGACGCCGTACAGGTTGGGTCCGGTCTTGCCGCCTTTCACGATCACTTCGCCCGCGGGGTCAGCGATCAGGTGGCAGGATTTACACTTGTTGAAGGCTTTCTTGCCGGCCTCGGCATCACCTTCTGCATAGGCTGGCAGGGCCAGCAGGCCGACAATTGCGGTAGCGAGGATACGATTCATTGTCTTAGCTCCGATACGAAATTGGCTGCACCGAATGGACCGTCGGTGCAAAAAAGAGTCAACCGGCAGATTGCCGCGTGACGACACTCTGCCACTGCGACATAGAGGCTGTCCTTAACTTAAGTCATGTAACACGGACCAACAGGGCAACAGATCGCCTTGTGCCGGGGTCGCCAGATAAACCGCGCGCGCAATGGCACGTGCCAGGCAGATCGAAGCTGCGTGGCCGATCATCCCAAGCTCGGCGTCAGAGGACAGTGCCTTTGCCCCGGTACTGACCCCAAAGACCAGATCGCCGTCGCCCGGCGTATGCGCCGGCAGAACAGCGCGGGCGATGCCGTCATGGGCCGCCACGGCAACGCGCTGGCACTGAGGTTTGGACAAAGCGGCATCGGTGGCGACAATCGCGATCGTGGTGTTTGTTTTCTCGGGATCGCCGCGCATCGCCTGTGCCTTGCGACTGGGGGGCGGGTGACCCAGACCGGCATTGGGATCAGGGCCTAAACCGCCGAATTCATCCCCGATTTCAAACGGCGCCGCCCAGAAATGACGCTCACCCGGCGTGGTGACGCTGCCCAGCGGGTTGGCCGCAACCAGCGCGCCAACGGTGATTCCGCTGTCCAGCACCAGCGAGGCCGAGCCCAGCCCGCCCTTGTGCATCGCCGCCAGAGCACCCGTGCCCGCGCCAGCCGTGCCCAGAGCGAAATCCTCACCGGCGTTTTCGAACGCGCTGCGCCCCAATGCGCGATAGGGGTTTTCCTCCCACTCCTTGTCGCCGCCATTCATCAGATCAAACAGGATCGCGCCCGGCACGATCGGAACCACAGTGTCCCCGACCGGAAACCCCCGGCCCCGCGCCCGCAGCGCATCGGAGACGCCCGAACACGCATCCAGCCCGAAGGCCGAACCACCGGACAGCGCAATCGCATCAACCCGTGTAACCGATTTGTCCGGCGCAAGCAGATCGGTTTCGCGCGTTCCCGGCGCGCCGCCCATGACATGGACCGAGGCCGCAAAGGCGTCGTCTGCAGTCAGGACAGTTGCGCCGGATTTCAGCGCAACATCCTGTGCGTTGCCGACCTTTAAGCCGGGGACATCGGTGATCAGGTTTCTGGGTCCAGGGGTCATTGATTTTGTTGAGGTTGGGGCCGGGAAGCGCGCAGGCGCGCTGCCTCCGGCGGAGGTATTTTTGAACAGAAGAAGAGCGGATCAGATGCAGCGGCCACCGTCGACCTCCAATGCTGTGCCGGTGATCATGCTGGCCTCGTCCGAGCACAGGAACAGGGCGGCGTTGGCCATGTCCTCGGGGGTGGAGAAGCGGCCGAGCGGGATGGTTGAGAGGAACTTGGCGCGAATCTCGGGCGTGTCTTCGCCCATGAAGGATTTCAGCAGCGGGGTTTCACCCGCCACCGGGCAGATGGCGTTGACGCGCAGGCCGGACGGGGCGAGTTCAACGGCCATGGTCTTGGTCGCGGTGATCATCCAGCCCTTGGAGGCGTTATACCAGTTCAGGTTGGGGCGCGGTGACAGCCCGGCGGTGGAGGCAACGTTGAGGATTGCGCCCGTGCCGCGGGCTTTCATCGCGGGGACAATGGCGCGGGCGGTCAGGTAGACGGATTTCATGTTCACGTTGAAGACGCGGTCAAAGTCGTCTTCGCTTACATCTTCCAGCGGTGTGGGCAGATGCGTGACACCGGCGTTGTTGACCAGAATGTCGAGATGTTCGTATGTGCCATGGGCTGCCTCGGCCATGGCCTGGACCGAGACACTATCACCCACATCCACCTGTTGCGCCAAGGCGTTTGGTCCAAGTTGCGTGGCCATGTCCTGCGCTGCGTCGCCGTTTATATCGGCGATCATCACACGGGCCCCTTCGGCCAGAAACTTCTGTGCGATCCCTGCCCCGAACCCGGACGCCGCGCCGGTCACGATTGCGGTTTTTCCGTCCAGCCTCATGATGTTGCCCTCCTGCCTGTCGGGGGCAGAGTAGCAACGCATCGCAAAGATGCCAGATCATTCTTCCGACACTTTGCCACGCAGCGCCTTGACGTCACCACGCGCCTTTTTCGCTGCCAACCGCCGTTTGACCGACCCATAGGTCGGCTTCGTCGCGACCCGCCGTTTGGGTTTGACCAGCGCGCGGGCGATCAATTCGGCCAGTCGGGCGCGGGCAAGTTCGCGGTTGCGGGCCTGCGACCGGGTTTCTTCGCATTGGATGATGATCGCGCCATCCTTGGTCCAGCGCCGCCCGGCCAGCCGTTTCAGTCTGTTCTTCACCGGGTCGGGCAGTGAAGGCGAGCGCGCGGCTTCGAACCGCAACTCGACGGCGGTGGACACCTTGTTGACGTTCTGCCCGCCGGGGCCAGAGGACCGCACGAAGCTTTCCGTCATTTCCCAGTCCTGCAGGGTGATCTCGTCGGTGATGCGCAACATGAGGCGGACCTTACAGGGGCCGCACAGAAACAGAAAGGGCCGCCCCGGCGGGACGGCCCTTCGAAAGTACAGGAGGTCGGGTCGGTTAGATCAATCGACCAGCCGGAGCGAGCGCTCCGCCAAGGGCTGCCCTAGCAGGCGATCCCCCCGGTTGTTCCGACACTTCTCTCCAATCTCTTTCTCGACACTGGATCACCTCCTTTTCTATCTGTTGCGGTTGAAAAGGATGGTGGCACAAGTTGTGCCATTCTCCAAACGTTTTTTACGCAGGCTGCGCGGTCAGGCGGGAAACAATCACCTTGAACGGAATCAGCGCGATCAGCGCCAGGGACAGTTTCACCAGCCAATCCGCAAAGGCCAGTGTGACCCACAGCGGGGCCATCGGGCCGGACAGCATGAAGGGCACAGGCTCCCACGCCCAGCTGATGGCTGCGTCTGCGCCAGCACCGAAGACCGTGACCGAGGCCGAGAAGGCGAGGGTAAAGAAGATCGCGGTGTCCAATGCCGAGCCCACAAGGGTCGAGACCAGCGGCGCGCGCCACCAGCGACCGCCGCGCAGCGAATTGAAGATGGTCACATCGGTCAGCTGTGCGATCAGGAAGGCGGTACCCGACGCAACTGCGATCCGCAGCGGTACGGCGGTATAGGTGAAGCCGTCCCCTTGCAGCACGATCTGGCTGCCGATCAGCGAGCAGATGATACCGGTGACAAACCCGGCAAACACGACCTTGCGGGCCGGGCCTACGCCATAGACGCGGTTCATGATGTCAGTGACCAGAAAGGCCAGCGGATAGGTGAAGGCACCCCAGGTCAACAGCCCGTCAAGGATCAGGAACTGGACCAGGATGTTCGAGGCCACGACAATGGCGGCCATGGCAAGAATGCCGGGAATAAAGCTGCGTTGCATATTTTGATGCCCGTTTTGACAAGGTAGCGGCGACTTGGCCAAGGGCTCATCCCAAGGCAAGCCGTGCGTTTAGACCTTTGCCTGCGGCCTGTCAATCGGGCAGCAGGTATTCCACCAACTCGGTCCGTTGCAGCGCCAGAAAGTTGTCATCCGAGATCATGGTGGCGCGCAATCGGCCCTGATCATCGCGCCAGACCGACAGCCCTTCGAGGTTGTCATGCGCGCCTTTGCCTGTCTCAATCAGAGTTTCTTCGGCCTTTGGCGTGTCTTCCGAGACATCCCACCGCCGCAGGCGCGACCGAAAGCCGGTTATGGATGCGGTGCGTTCCAGCACATAAAACCGCCCATCCGGGCCGAAATCGGCAGCCACAGGCTGGAAATCCCCGCGTTGCGGCACGACAAAGGGCGTGGACCACGCGCGCCCGTTCCAGCGATAGACAGGGATGTCCCCCTGCGCCGTGCGGCTTTTCTCGGTCAGGGTAAAAAGGCGACCCTGATCGTCGATTGCCAGCCCTTCGAACGAGCCATTGCGATCCAGACCGTCAAACGCCTTGGGCCGGGGCAAGACCTGGGCCCTTGTTCCCGGCGCCGGGTAATAGGCCACCCGATGCACGCCTTCGAACGAAATATAGAACCCGCCATCCGGCGCCATTGCGATGCCTTCGGAATCCCCCGCATAGCCCAGCATGATGCGGCCCGCGCTGGACAGAACAGGCCAATGGCCCAGAATTCGGATGTCGGTGATCTGATCCCCGTCACGGGTGATGCGGGCCGTGACCAGTGTTGCCCGGTCGCTGAGCACGGTGATGTGAGTGCCGTTTTCCGACATATGGATGGCCGAAAACCCGCCGAACCATTCGGCGTTATGCCTCCAGACATAGCTGCCAAGTTGCGTGGCGGTTTTGACCTCGACCGCCCCAACCGACCCTGCAAGGGCAGCCGCTGCTATCAGTTGGACGACAAAACGGCGGCGCATTGCTGGGGTAAATCAGCCAGAACATACTCCCGGCGTTTCTTGGGGGCTGGGGCGTTCGGGTCGGGTGGCGGAGGGTTGAGGATGTTGTTCACCCATTCCTGCGCCTGAGCGCACCCGTCGCCCCGGGGCGGCGGATCCTGATTGACGCAACCACGCGATCCGCGCGGGCATTTCAGACGGACGTGGAAGTGATAGTGATGCCCCCACCACGGCCTGATCTTGCGCAGATAGGCGCGGTTGCCTGTCTCGTTGTTGCACATCTGAACCTTGGCACCAGGAAAGACAAAGATCCGCGCCACGCGCTTGTCTTTGGCAGCTTCACGCAGGATCGCGTGGTGCTGAGGGGTCCAGTTGCCGTTCACAAAGGCCCCGCCAGAGCGGCGCAAGGAAATCGACGACAGGTTCTCGCGCGCTGTGCGGCTAAGGCGCATGTCCCCGCCGGGCAGCATCCAGATATCGATGTCCAACCCAAGTTGATGCGAGCGATGGCCCGAGGTCATCGGCCCGCCCCTCGGCTGGCTGATATCCCCGACATAAAGGCCGTTCCACCCCGGTTGTTTGGCGGCAAAGCGACTGAGGTCCTGCACGTAGTCGATTGCCTCTGGATGGCCCCAGTTTCGGTTCCGCGACAGCCGCATTGCCTGCCATGTGGGTCCGGTTTCCGGCAACTGCACTGAACCGGCAGCACAGCCGCGCGAATAACTGCCGAAAGCGGCCGGTTTTTGCTGTGAACTGGCCCTCTGCGCGCCAAATAACTGTTTGGCCAAAGGCTCGGCCGCTGCTGTACTTGCCAGGGTAAGCGCGGCCAAAACTATCAAAAAACGTCGTAAAATCATCTGCTCTGATCCCCTTCCGGTTTCACCCAGCGCATTAGGAACAGCCCCAGAATAAACAACAGGACGATGGGTGACACCCCCAGTCGCGCGCTGCCAGTCACGGTTGTGGCAATCCCGATCAGCAGCGGCGCGGCAAAGGCTGTGGCGCGACCCGACAGACCATAAAGCCCAAAGCTTTCAACCGGGGTGGCGGGATCCGTGTGGCGCACCATCATCGAGCGGCTGGCCGATTGCAGAATCCCCCCCATGCCGCCGATCAGAACGCCGCAGCCAAAGAACACCAGATCCGGCAGGTTGGACCCTTCGGGCAGGGAGATGCCATAAATCTGCGTCCGGTCCATCATCACCACGGTGGCGCAAACAAAGATCAGCACCCAGATCGCGGTCAAAATCACCGGTTTAGGGCCGTATTTCCGATCCATCTTGCCGCCGATCCAAGCAAAGATGGCCGAGGCCAGAACGCTGACGATCCCGAACACGCCGATCTTGATCAGGTCCCATTCCAGCACCAGCCGCGCGTAAACGCCGCCAAAGCTGTAAAGCCCGTTCAGCGCGTCGCGGTAGAACATGGACGAACCCAGATAAGCCGCCAGACTGCCCCGATGACGCAAGGCGGCGATCGACTTGCCTAAAAGGCGCAACGCCTCTCCGACGCTGCCCTTCTTTTCGGTTTGCGGATCATCGCGCACCCACAGGAAATAGGGCACCATGAACAGAACGAACCACCCGGCGGTGAACGGACCGACAAAACGCGTGCCCTCGCGCGCGGCGGCGTCCAGCCCGAACAAGGGCTCCATTCCGATCAGGGTCTTGCCATTGGGCTGTTCCACAAACAGCGCCAGCATGATTGCGAGCGAGATCAGACCGCCGAAATACCCGAACGCAAAGCCCGAGCCGGAAATCTCGCCCACTTCGTTATCGTCCCCCAGATCGGGCAGCTGAGAATTGATGAAGATCAGCGCATATTCTGCCCCTACAAAGCCCAGACCAAAGGCCGACAGCATCAGCCACATGTTCGAGCCATCTGGCAGCGTGTACCACAGCGCGGCCGAGCCCACCGCGTACATCACCGAAAAGGCAAATATCCACGGGATGCGCCGCCCCGACACATCCGCCATTGCGCCCAGCAAGGGTGCTCCGAATGCGATGATCAGACCGGTGATGGTCAGGCAGTTTGCCCAGACCGTCTGCGCCTGCGCGGCGGCGGCCTCGGCACCCAGCCCGGTATTGGCGTAATACCCGGCGGCGACCCCTGCGAAATAGGGGCCAAACACAAATGTCACCAGCAGAGTGTGATAGGGCTGGCTGGCCCAGTCGAAAAACCACCAGCCCCAGATGCGCTTGCGCTTGGAAATCTCTGCCATGACTGCCCCTGTTCTTCTTTGTCTTCATAAGACGGGGCTTTGTCCCAATTCGCAAGCTTTCAGTTGGGCCGGACTTGCTCTTTACGACAGGGGCGCTTAGGTCTCTGTTCGGTGAAAGAACGGAGTGCCCATGCTGTCGCTGATCCAAATCCTGCTGCTGATCCTGGACATTGTCTGGTTCATCATCCTTGCCCATGTGATCATGAGCTGGCTGATCAACTTTCAGGTGCTCAACCTGCATCAACAACTGGTCGCGCAAATCTGGTACGGCCTGAACCGTTTGTTAGAGCCTATATATGGCCCGATCCGCCGTGTTCTGCCCAATATGGGCGGGCTGGATCTGACGCCTCTGGTGGTGCTGATCGGGGTCTATGCGCTGCGGATCATTCTGATCAACAATATGGGCTATTTCGTCTGAGGCCTTGTTCACCGAATCTTAGTATGTGATTGTCCTGTCTTAAGAGCAGATAAACCTTAAAACAGGGCACCCCCGCAGATGTTCGACTCCGCGCCTTTGCTGCGAGATGTCTTTGGATTCGACGCCTTCCGTCCCGGGCAGGAAGAGATCGTCGACGCCGTGACCGCTGGCGAAAACGTGCTGGCGATCATGCCCACGGGGGGCGGTAAATCCTTGTGTTTCCAACTGCCTGCCCTGCTGCGCGACGGGGTGACGGTGGTGATCTCTCCGCTCATCGCCCTGATGCGCGATCAGGTGCGCGGCTTGCAGGAAGCGGGCGTTGAGGCCGGGGCGCTGACATCCGGCAATACACAGGAAGAAACCGATGCGGTGTGGGAGGCGTTGGAGGCCGGGCGGCTGAAACTGCTCTATATGGCCCCCGAACGTCTGGCTGCCGGGTCGGCGCTGGGGATGCTGCGCCGGATCAATGTCAGCCTGATCGCCGTGGACGAGGCGCATTGCGTTAGCCAATGGGGCCACGATTTCCGCCCCGATTACCTGCGGATCGGAGAGCTACGGCGCGCGCTGAACGTGCCACTGGCCGCCTTCACCGCCACGGCGGATGCGGAAACGCAGGACGAGATTGTCGAGAAACTGTTCGACGGCACGGCCCCGCGCAAATTTCTGCGCGGGTTCGACCGGCCCAATATCCATCTGGCCTTTAGCGCCAAGGATGGCCCGCGCAAGCAGGTCCTCGACTTTGCCGCCGCCCGCAAAGGCCAGTCCGGCATCGTCTATTGCGGCACCCGCAACAAGACCGAGGTGCTGGCGCAGGCGCTGCGGGCCGAGGGCCACTCGGCCTGTCATTACCACGGCGGGATGGAGGCCGAGGATCGCCGCATCGTCGAAACCCGGTTCGCGCGCGAAGATGGGCTGATCGTGGTCGCCACGGTCGCCTTTGGCATGGGCATAGACAAACCCGATATCCGCTGGGTCGCCCATGCCGACCTGCCCAAATCCATCGAGGCATACTATCAGGAAATCGGCCGCGCCGGACGCGATGGCGGCCCCGCCGAGACGCTGACCCTGTTTGGGCCGGATGACATCCGCCTGCGTCGGTCCCAGATCGACGAAGGTCTGGCCCCACCTGAACGGCGCATGGCCGATCATGCGCGGCTGAACGCCTTGCTGGGGCTGGCCGAAGCGTTGATTTGCCGCCGTCAGACCCTGCTGGGCTATTTCGGCGAGCAGATCGAACCCTGTGGCAAATGCGACCTGTGCGATACTCCGCCCGAGGTCTTCGACGGCACCACCCCTGTCCGCATGGCCCTGTCCGCGATCCTGCGGACCGAGGAATGGTTCGGCGCGGGCCATCTGATCGACATTCTGCTGGGCAATGAGACCGACAAGATCCGCGCCCGCCGTCACGACAACCTGTCCACTTACGGCATCGGCAAGGATTGGTCACGGCCCCAATGGCAGGCGATTTTCCGGCAGATGATGGGTCACGATCTGGTCCGCCCCGATCCCGACCGCCACGGCGCGCTGCGCATGACCGAGGCCGCCAAACCGATCCTGAAAGGCGAGACGCAGATCAACCTGCGCAAAGACACGATCCGCAAGGCCACCCGGCGGCCAGCGGTCAAGGCGATGGTGTCCGAGGAAGACGCGCCGCTGCTGTCCGCGCTCAAGGCCAAGCGCCGCGCGCTGGCGGAATCCGCACGGGTTCCGGCTTATGTCATTTTCCCTGACCGCACCCTGATCGAAATGGCCGAGACCCGCCCCGCGACGCTGGACGACATGGCCCGGATCGGCGGGGTCGGCGCGAAGAAGCTGGAACGCTACGGCGATACGTTTATGGAGGTGATTGCGGGCGCGGTCGAGGCCCTTCACCCCGCGCGCCGCAAGCTGGCAGGCCGCGATCAGGGCGAGATTTATGACCGTTTGCTCGAGGTGCAATCTCAGCTGTCGCGTGGCCCGGACGGGATCGACAAACCGCTGACCTGCTCCGCCTCGCTATTGGCCAAGGTGGCGCAGCTGCGCCCCGACGATCCGCGCGCGCTCGAACAGGTTCTGGGCGACCGCCGTCACGAAAGGTTTGGCGCGGCCTTTCTGGACGTGCTGCGGGATGCGGGCTAAATACCCGGCATCAGGCAAGGAACGAGGGCGGATATGCTGGTAGTGATTTCCCCGGCCAAACGGCTGGACTGGGCAGAGCGGGATATTGAGGTCACAGCACCCGATTTTCAGGACGACGCGATCCGCCTGTCAAAAACCGCCCGCAACCTGACGCTGGGCGATCTGAAAAAGCTAATGGAGCTGAGCGACGATCTGGCCCGCCTGAACCGCGACCGCTATCGCGCCTTTTCTGACGCGCCCGAGGCGGACGCCACCCGCCCCGCCGCGCTGGCCTTTGCCGGGGATACCTATCAGGGGCTCGAGGCAGCCTCGCTGGACGCGGACGAGATGGCCTGGGCGCAGGATCATCTGCGCATTCTGTCGGGTCTTTACGGTGTCCTGCGCCCGCTGGATGCGATTCAGCCCTATCGGTTGGAGATGGGCAGCAAACTGAAGACCCGCCGCGGCAAGAACCTTTATGAATACTGGCGCGACCAGTTGAGCAAGGCGCTGAACGCGCAGGCCGAAGAGATTGGCGGCGATGTTCTGGTGAACTGCGCCAGTCAGGAATATTTCGGTGCGGTCGACCTGAAGGCGCTGAAACTGCGCGTGATCACGCCCGTGTTCATGGAAGACAAGGGCGGCACACCCAAGATCGTCAGCTTCTTTGCCAAGAAAGCGCGCGGCGCGATGGCGCGCTATATCATTCAACATCGGTTGACCGATCCCAAAGGGCTGCTCGATTTCGACAGCGGCGGGTATGAATACCGCCCGGAACTGTCTGAGGAAAACAAGCCGGTTTTCCTGCGCCCTTATCAGGCTTGAACCTTACGCATGAAACCGGCCTGTGGTCCTGGTTGTTGATGGCGGAGCGAGGGGCGCTGCCCCTCGCGCTCCCCGGGATATTTTTGGCCAGATGAAGGGGATCCGGTTGCGCGGTTTGAAGCGTGGCGTGTGTGGGGCGAGGGGTTCTAGCCTGTCGGAGCAGGACTGTCCGAGACCGGCTGGGCTTCATCCGGGCGGTGGTCCAGAATCATCTGGTGGATCAGTTTCTTGTGCAGCGGTTTTGTCAGGTAGTGATCAAGCCCGGCGGACAGGATGCCCTGATCGTCACCCGCCATGGCATGCGCAGTCAGGGCAACAATGGGGACATGGCCGCCCGTTTCAATCTCGTGCCGCCGGATTTCGGCGGTCGCCTGCTTGCCGTCCATTTTAGGCATGGAAATGTCCATGAAAATCAGGTCAGGGGCGAATTCCTGATAGGTTTCAACCGCCTCTAGCCCATTGCCTGCAAACTGGAGATCGATGTTCAGGTCTTTCACCATCTTCTTCAGGATCAGTTGATTGGTGCGATTGTCCTCGGCCGCAAGGACGCGCATCCGCCTTTGGCTTTCTGGTTTCTGCGCAGAGCCAGCTTCGGCCACATCCGGGATGTCGGGTTTCAACGCGGCGCTGCCCAGCGCCATGAGGCGGCTGTAAAGCTCGGATCGCGGGATTGGCTTTTGCAGAACGCCTTCGATCAGGTGCCGGGCGGGATCGGCGTAGATGACGCCCGGATTTGCCGACATGATCACCACCGGCAGCTCTGACCAGCCGCGATCTTTCACAGTTGTCGCCAGTTCCAGCCCGTCCATATCCGGCAGGTCGTGGTCACACAGGACCAGATCAACGGTTGCATCCAGCTTTGCCAAAGCCTCACCCCCCGAGGCGCACATGGTGACGTCTGCGCCAAGGCGGCCGAGTTGCTTGGCAAGGATGGCGCGGTTCACGGCCATATCCTCGACCACCATCACATGTTTCAGGCGACCATCCAGATCAGGCGGCGCGGGTTGCGGACCTTCGGCGGTGGGCAGCGACACCCGGAACCCAAAGCAAGAGCCCTGCCCCACTTCGCTTTCGACCCAGACTGTGCCGCCCATCATGGTGATCAGGCGCTTGGTGATCGCAAGACCCAGCCCGGTGCCTTCGAATTGGCGATTACGCTCATCCTCGACCTGATTGAACTCGCCAAAGATGTGGCTGATCTTGTCGGGTTCGATCCCGATGCCGGTGTCTTCGATCGCGATATGGATGTCGCATTCCTGCGTGTCCGGATGCGGCACACCGGTGACCCGGATCAGGACATGACCGTCGCTGGTGAATTTGACGGCGTTGCCCACCAAGTTGGTCAGCACCTGCCGCACCCGACCCGGATCGCCCACAAACAGCGTCGGCAGGAACAGGTCGTAATCCACCAGCAACGTCAGCCCCTTGTCCCGCACGCTGGGCTGCAACAGCATCGCCACTTCCAGAATGCAGCGTTCCAGATCGAACTGTTCGGGATGCAGGATCAGCTTGTCGGCTTCGATCTTCGAATAATCCAGCACGTCATTGATGATAACCAGCAGCGCCTCGCCCGAGTTACGGATGGTGTTGACGTAAAGGCGTTGTTCCTCGTCCATCGGGGTTTCGGACAGCAACTCGGTCATGCCGACGATGCCGTTCATCGGTGTGCGAATTTCGTGGCTCATATTCGCGAGGAAAGCCGACTTGGCGCGGTTGGCGGCCTCGGCCCGGTCGCGGGCGGCCTGCAATTCAGCCTCGTGCCGGACCGAGGCGGTAATGTTCAGCGCCAGGCTGACCACATCGCCGCCATTGCCGCGTTGATCGATCAGACGGATGTATTCGCCGTTCCACAATTGAATTACCTCGGACGGCGGATTTGCCAATGCCCATCGATCCTGCATCCGGGCGCGCCATGCGGCGGCTTTCTCATCGCCGATATCCACGATCCCCTCGGTCGTCAGCAGGTCGAGAATCCGGGTGTATGAGATACCCGGCGCGACCTCATCCAACCCCTCAAACACGCTCAGATAAGCGGTGTTGGCGCTGATCAGGCGGCTTTCACCGTCAAAAAATGCGAACCCGTCCTGAATCGTCTGGATCGAATGCCACAGGCGGCGTTCTGCAACCTCGACCTTGGCATGCGCCACTGTCAGATCGGATTTGACCTTTTCGTTTTCATCCCGGACCGTCTCAACCTCGGCCTGAGTCTCACCGATGCGCTTGGTCAGGGCCATGGCGTGGCGACCCAGTTTGCGATTGGCCGCGTAGAGTTCGGCCTGTTTCATTTCCAGCATCCGCTCGGCTGCAAGGCGCGCGCGCCGTTCCTGTGCCAGTTTCTGTGCAAGGCTCATGATGTTCAATTCCGGTCTGATCCGCAGCCAGCATCCGGCCAACCGATGAAAAAGTGTTTAAGCCGTTGCGTGACCCGCGGGCCGCATGCGAGATTGATGGGGAATAGGAGGCCCCGATGCACCGCTTTGTTTTTATTTCAATTGTTTACACCTTTTCTTTGCTGATCCTGCCCATGGCGTCAGTGGCCCAGACAACGGTGCCGGAATTCCGCTATATCACCACGCGGGATGCGGATTTTTATGGCTCGGATCTGGACGCGCTGTTCGACACGGATCTGCAATCCTGCATTCGGGCGTGCTCGGCCAATCAGCGATGCACAGCGTTCACCTACAACACCCGATCCGATGCCTGTTTTCCCAAAAGCGGCGTGAACCGGCAGGAGCCCTATCAGGGCGCAGTGTCGGCGCAGAAGGTGGCGACGTCGGAACAGACCCTAACACTGGCGAAAATGCGCGCGGAGGCAATGACCTTCATCCGTCAGAAAGACCTCAACAGCGCAGCGCAGCAGGCGCGCGACCTTGGGTTTTTGCACAATGCCGGGGATCGTGATCTGCAGACTTTGCTGGATGCAGCCCGGAACGCGGATACCGACAGGTTGGCAATGCTCTGGACCGGGGCGGCTGTGACCCTCAGCGATGCGCCAGAATTGTGGGCGGAATATGCAAGGCTGTTGCTGGGGCTGGACCCCAATGGCTATCGCGAAGGGCGTGAGTTGCGCGAACGTGCCCTGAACGCAGCCGTCAACGGGTATCTACGTTCGGATGCGCCGGGGACTCAGATCGCGGCTTTGATGATCCTGGCGGACGCGCTGGAAGCGGCGGATCGCGGGCGGGACATGGTGTCTGCCCTGCGTCTGGCGGAACAGGTTCAGCCGCGTGCGGATGTGCTGGCCGCGTTGGATGAGGCAATCGGGAAATATGGCTTCCGCGTCATCGACAGCACCGTTGAAAGCAACGCCGCCGCGCCGCGTATCTGTGTTGAGTTCTCGGAACCGCTGGTCAAGGCCGGGGTCGACTATGACCCCTATGTGCAGCGCAGCACCGAGGGGTTGGTGGTGCAGGTTGAAGGCAAAAACCTCTGCGTTGATGGCGTGGCGCACGGCCAACGCTATCGTCTGAGCTTGCGTGAGGGGCTTCCAGCCGCATCGGGCGAGGCTTTGAACCGCACGGTGGAATTGACGCATTACGTACGGGATCGCGCGCCGTCGGTCCGCTTTCCCGGACGCAGCTATGTGCTGCCGAAATCGGCGGATGCCGCCCTGCCGGTCGAAACGGTAAATACCGCATCTCTGGACCTGACCCTGCGGCGTGTCAGTGACCGCAACCTGATCCGCGCGGTGCAGCAGGATTTCTTTGGCCGCCCGCTAAGCGATTGGCAGGAAGAGACGTTCTCGGAAGAGATCGCCGAGGATATCTGGACCGGCACAGCTGATATTTCGAACGAGTTGAACCAAACCATGACCGCCCGTCTGCCGATGGCCGAGGCGATTGCCGAGCAGCCCGCAGGCATCTACGCGCTGACGGCGCGTGTTCCGGGCGTCGATCCCTATGACGATCCGGGTGCGACGCAATGGTTTGTCCTGACCGATCTGGGGATCAGCACGGCTTTGGGCACTGACGGTCTGCATGTGACCGTGCGTGGGCTTCATGATGCCGCGCCTCGGGCGGGGATCGACGTCTCGCTGGTGTCCAACGCCAATGCCGTGATTGCCCAGGCGCAGACCGATGACAGTGGCTACGTGCGGTTTGAACCCGGTTTGACTCGCGGCACGGGCGCAAGCGCGCCTGCTTTGGTGATGGTATCCGACGGGGATACAGATTTCAGCTTTCTGTCTCTGACCGACCCGGCCTTTGACCTTTCGGATCGCGGGGTCGAAGGGCGCGCGCCTGCCGGGCCGGTGGATGTGTTCCTGACCACCGACCGGGGGGCCTATCGCGCGGGCGAGGTGATCCATGTCACCGCGTTGACGCGCGATAGCACAGCGCAGGCGATTGACGGCCTGCCGCTGACGGCCATTCTTTCGCGCCCGGATGGGGTGGAGTACCGCCGCGCAATCTCGGATGGTGGGGTCGCCGGGGGGCATGTCTTTGCTTTGCCCGTCGCGGCCGATGTGCCGCGCGGGGCGTGGAAGATCGAAATCAAGTCCGATCCCAAGGGCGCGGCGCTGGCCCGCCAAACCGTTCTGATCGAGGATTTCCTGCCCGAACGCATCGACTTTGACCTGACCCTGCCGGACGCCCCGCTGCGCCCCGGCGACACGCCGCCCTTGCAGATCGACGCGCGTTATCTGTTCGGCGCGCCGGGGTCGGATCTGGGCATCGACGGTCAGGTCATCGCCCGCCCTGCGGACACCGTTCCCGGCTATGAAACCTATCGCTTTGGCCGGTACGACGCCGAAACCTCGACCAAAAGCACTTATTTCGGTGACGCCCGCACGGATGCCGCCGGGCAAGCCACAATTGCCGTGGAAATCCCTGTGTTAGAGACCGATGGCGCTCCAGTCGAAGCGGTTGTCATCGCCCGTCTGTCCGATGGATCAGGTCGTCCGGTGGAGCGTCGGCTGACAGCCCCAGTCAGATCTGCGCAAGCGATGATCGGTGTCCGGCCCTTGTTCGACGATGTGATCCCCGAGGGGACCGAGGCCGCCTTTCAGATCGTCGGCCTGTCGCCCGACCTGACCCCGGAACCCATGCGCCTGCGCTGGACGCTGAACAAGGTGGAAACCCGCTATCAGTGGTACCAGCTATACGGCGACTGGAATTGGGAGCCGACCACCCGCCGCACCCGCATTGCCACGGGTGAGGTCGAAACGACCACAGACCCGCTGACCCTGACGCAGCCCGTAGATTGGGGGCAGTATGAACTGGTCGTTCAACGCCTTGATGGCGCTTACGCCGAGACGGCGGTTGAGTTCTCGGCAGGTTGGTATCAGGCGGCAGATGCATCCACCTCGCCCGACCGGTTGGAGATGTCGCTGGACCGCGACAGCTATCGCCCCGGCGACACCGCGCAATTGCGGATCGTCCCACGTATGGCCGGTATGGCACAGATCGAAGTGCTATCGAACCGCCTGATCCACCGCCAGATGGTCGAGGTGCCCGAAGGCGAATCCGTGATCCCCATCGAAATCACCGAAGACTGGGGCGCGGGCGCCTATGTCACCGCCACGGTGATCCGCCCGATGGACGTCGCCGCAGGCCAGAACCCGGCGCGGGCCATGGGTGTGGCCCATGCGACGGTCGAACCGGTGGGGCGCATGCTGGATGTGGCCATCGACGTGCCCCAGGTGACCGCGCCGCGGCAAACACAAAAAGCCCGTATCAGGGTCGAAAATGCGCGCGAAGGCGACCCGGTCTGGCTGACCTTGGCGGCTGTGGATGTGGGCATCCTCAACCTGACCGGATTCGAAACCCCGGACCCGCAGGGATATTTCTTTGGCCAGCGTCGTCTGGGCGTGGACCTGCGCGATGTCTATGGGCGTCTGATCGATGGCATGAACGGTGCGATGGGAACGATCCGCTCGGGCGGTGACAACGCTGGCACACGCCGACAATCTCCGCCACCAACGCAGGACCTGATGGCCGTTTTCAGCGGACCGGTTCAGGTCGATGCAAATGGCGAGGTCGAGATTGACATCCCCCTGCCCGCCTTCAACGGAACCGTGCGCCTGATGGCTGTGGCGTGGTCAAACGCTGCCGTCGGTCAGGCCGAGGCCGAAATGATCGTCCGCGACCCGGTGGTCGTCACCGCCAGCCTGCCACGCTTTCTAGCCCCCGGCGATCAAAGCCGAATGCTGTTGGAAATCGTCCATGCCGACGGGCCAAGCGGGGAAATGGCACTGGGGCTGACATCCTCATCCACGCTGCAACTGGGCTCAGCGCCCAGCAGTTTCGTGCTGGAAGACGGCGGCAAAACCACGTTCGAGATCCCGGTCAGCGCTCTTGCGGTTGGCGACCCCGAAATCAGCGTTGCGATCACCACTCCGGATGGCCGCGATCTGTCGCAGACCCTGAGAATGCCTATCCGTGCAAATGACCCCGTTGTGGCTCAAACACGGCGGTTTTCGCTGGGCGATGGCGACAGTTTCCTGCTTACACAGGATGTGTTCGAAGGGTTCCAGCCCGGTTCGGCCAAGGCCATCCTGTCCGCCGGAGCGCTGGCGAAATTCGACACGCCCGGACTGCTGGACCAACTGAATCGCTACCCCTATGGCTGCACCGAACAGATCACCAGCAAGGCGCTGCCCCTGCTCTATCTGTCATCTGTCGCGCAAGCCTCGGGGCTGGGGGATGGCCCGGCGATGGATCAGCGCATCACCGACTCGATCCGCAGCATCCTGACCCGGCAGGCCCCGAACGGCGCCTTTGGCCTGTGGCGCGCGGGCAGCGGGGACTTCTGGCTGGACGCCTATGTCACCGACTTCCTGTCGCGCGCCCGTGCGCAGGGGCACCCGGTGTCCGACCGCGCCTTTGCCCAATCCATGGACAACCTGCGCAACCGCATCAACTATGCGCCCGACTTCGACAAGGGGGGTCAGGACATTGCCTATGCCCTGATGGTGCTGGCGCGCGAAGGGGCGGCCTCGATGGGCGATTTGCGCTATTACGCAGACGCCAAGGGCGATGCGTTCGGCACTCCGCTGGCTGCGGCTCAATTGGGGGCAGCGCTGGCCTCATACGGGGATCAGACCCGCGCTGACGCCATGTTTGCCCGTGCCGCCCAAATGTTGCAACGCCGCCCCGCGCAAGAGAAATACCTGTGGCGCGCGGATTACGGCACCGATCTGCGCGATGCCGCCGGTCTGCTGACGCTGGCCGTGGACGCGGGCAGTCAGGCGGCGGATCGCGACGCTCTGATTCAGCGCGTCAGCGCCGGGCGCGGGTATCTGTCGACGCAAGAGGCGTCATGGTCCCTGCTGGCAGCCCACGCGCTGGTCTCGGACCCGTCCGGGTCGGGGCTGATGGTGAACGGCGCGCCGGTCTCTGGCCCCTTCGTTCAGGTGCTGGAAAGTGGATTGACGGATGAGCTGAACATCACCGCCACAGACGCAAACCCAACCGACATCACGTTGACCGTCACCGGCATCCCGACCACACCGCCCGAGGCTGGCGGCACCGGCTATGCAATCGAGCGCAGCTATTATTCGATGGACGGTGAGCCGCTGGACCCTACCAACTTCGCCACCGGTGACCGGTTTGTCACGGTCCTGACGGTCACACCCTTTGAGCGCGGTGGCGCGCGGCTGATGGTAGATGACCCTCTGGCGGCGGGGATCGAGATCGACAATCCGAACCTGCTGCGTTCGGGCGATGTGCGTGCGCTGGACTGGTTGGACCTGTCCGAGGCAACGCATACCGAGTTCCGCTCGGACCGGTTTCTGGCCGCGGTTGATCTGTCCGGCGGTGAGATCGTGACGCTGGCCTATGTGGCCCGCGCGGTCACGCCGGGCACGTTCCACCACCCGGCGGCCTCGGTCGAGGATATGTACCGCCCGCAAAACCGCGCCCGGACCGGGACCGGGCGGGTCGAGGTTCGGTGATCGGTCGCCCGACATATCAACTGGCAGAGCGTCGGGATGCCTAAAAGCGCCGCGATATTGCTGGCACTGGCCGGTGTGCTTTACCTGGCCGCCTTTGCGCGGGACCGGGCGGCGGAGTGGGTGGATGCGACCATCCTGCCCCCGGTTCTCGCGGAAACCTCGGTCGAGATGCGGGACCGGAACGGCACGTTGTTGCGCGCCTTCCCGGTCGAAGACGGGATCTGGCGGTTGCGCCCCGGCGCGGTCGATCCCGCCTTTACCGACATGCTGATCCGGTACGAGGATAAGCGGTTCTGGTCCCATTCCGGCGTTGATCCAGTGGCGATGATCCGCGCTGCGGGGCAAGCGCTGTGGAACGGGCGCACCATTTCGGGCGGATCGACCCTGACCATGCAGGTCGCGCGGCTGATCGAAGACGGCCCCACCGGACGCTGGAGCGGCAAGATCCGCCAGGTTAGGGTCGCTTTGGCGCTGGAACGACGCCTGAGCAAACATCAGATTCTGGGCCTGTATCTGACCCATGCGCCCTATGGCGGCAACCTGGAAGGCATTCGCGCCGGGACGCGGGCATGGTTCGGCAAAGATCCGGTTCGCCTGACGCCCGCGCAGGCTGCCTTGCTGGTCGCCCTGCCCCAATCCCCGGAAACGCGGCGACCCGACCGCGCCGCCAAAACCGCCCGAAAAGCGCGCGACCGGGTTCTGCGACGGATGCAGCGGCACGGGGTGCTGTCTGACGCCCGGATGCACAGCGCGCTGTCGGAACCGGTTCCCACGCAGATGAAGGCCTTCCCGCGCCTCGCACCTCATCTGACCGACCGGGCCCAGCGTGCAAACCCCGAGGCCGAGGCGCTGGATTTGACATTGGACGCCGGGTTGCAGGCCCGCCTGGAATCGCTGGTGGCTCAGGCCGCCGATCAAGCGGGGCCGCGAATCTCCGGTGCCCTGATTGTGGCCGACCATCGCAGCGGAGAGATTCTGGCCTCGGTCGGATCGGCGGGTTATCAGGACGACCGGCAAGGCTTTGTCGACATGACCCGCGCATTGCGGTCGCCGGGGTCCACGCTGAAGCCCATGATCTATGGGCTGGCCTTCGATCAGGGGCTGGCCCATCCCGAAACCCTGATCAGCGACAGCCCGGTGATGTTCGGGCGCTATGCGCCGCGCAATTTCGATGGTGTCTTTCGGGGGGACATCCGGGTGCGTGACGCGCTGCAATTGTCGCTGAACATCCCGGTGGTGCGCCTGACCGACGCGCTTGGTCCCGCGCGGGTGATGGCCGCGCTGCAACAGGCCGGAAGTGATCCGCAACTTGGCGGCGGGACACCGGGACTTGCCATCTCGCTGGGTGGTGTGGGGCTTAGCCTGCACGATCTGGTGCAACTCTACGCCACGCTTGCGGCAGGCGGGCAAGGGCCGGTTCTGCATCATGACGCACTGGCCGAGCGGACCGAAACCGCCCGCGCCCTGTCGGTCGTCGCCGCGTGGCAGGTGAGCGACGTATTGGCTGGACTCGCCCCGCCACCGGGGGCCGCCGCGCAGGGGTTGGCCTACAAGACCGGCACATCCTACGGGCATCGGGATGCCTGGGCCATTGGCTTTGACGGCCAGCATGCGATCGGCGTCTGGCTGGGCCGTGCAGACGGAACGCCGGTGCCCGGCGCGTTTGGCGGCGAACTGGCCGCGCCCCTGCTGTTTGAGGCGTTTGGGCATCTGAAATCCATCCCCGCTCCCTTACGCCCGCCCCCACCCTCAACCCTGATTGTCGGGGCCGCAGAACTGCCGCATCCCCTGCAACGGTTTCAGCCCCGCGGAGCGGCGTTTGAGGATGACCCGAGCGCCCCTGACGTGATTTTCCCGCCAAATAATGCCGTGTTAGAGACGGGCGGAGCCCCTTTGACCGTCAAGCTGCGCGGCGGGGTCGGGCCGTTTGCCCTGCTGGCCGACGGGGTTCCGGTTTTGACCGGACAGCGGCACCGCGAGTTCGAAATACCCAACCCGGGACCGGGGTTTTCCGCGCTGGTGGTGGTTGACGCCCATGGCGCGTCTGACCGGGTTTCGGTTCGGATCGACTGAAAGGAGATCGATATGCGGACATGGATAACCCTGGCGGTCGCGATCACGGCCTCTTCGGCGTCTGCCGAATGTGCCTCGGACGCGCAGATCGACGCCTTTGTGCGCGATTATCTCGCCAACACCCCAACAACCGCCCTGTCGCCGGATGGGACGATGGAGGATGCGCTGTGCACCCAGGCCAAGCTGGCCGAGGCCATGAAACCGCATCTGGGCCCGGTCATCGGCTACAAGGCGGGCCTGACCAGCGCACCGGCGCAGGACCGGTTTGGGGCGTCCGAACCGGTTCAGGGTCTTCTGTACCGGGACATGATGCTGGACGATGGGGCCACGGTTCCGGCGAATTGGGGGGCCCGGCCCGTATTCGAGGCCGACCTGATCCTTGTCGTGGGCAATACCGCAATCAATCAGGCCACAACGCCCGAGGAGGTCATCCGCAACGTCTCGGCCATTCGTCCGTTCATCGAACTGTCCGATCTGACACTGGCCGAGGGGCAACCGATCACCCCGGTGACCCTTACGGCCATTGGTGTGGGGCCGAAACTGGGCGTGTTAGGCTCGGAAATCGCCGTAACGGACCCATTGGCCATGACAACGGCGCTGGGTGACATGACGGTCACGCTCAGCGCAGCAGATGGCGAAATACTGGCGCAAGCGCCGGGGCGGGCAGTTCTGGGGCATCCGGCCAATGCCGTGATTTGGCTGACCTCCAAAGGCATCACCTTTAAGCCCGGCGACATGGTTTCAGTCGGTTCTTTTGGTCCGCTGTTTCCGCCGGCCAAAGGCAAAGGCGGCGCGTCCGTCAGCTATGAGGGTCTGCCGGGGAACCCATCGGTCAGCGCTATTTTCAGCGAAGACTAACGACGGCCTTCGCGCAGCCAGCCACCCAGCAGGAACCCACCCGCCAGCAACAGAACCAGCCAGGGCGGCAGCAATCCGGCCTGCGTGACATCGCGGGTCTCATAAGCCTCGCGCGGGGTCAGCCCGATCCAGCCGCGTCCCGCCGCAGGACGCCCGGCCCGGACACTGCGGATCGAGGGCAAGCCATCTTCCAAGCGGATTACCCCGCCACGCATCTGCGCGATTACAGGATCAAGCACATCGCCGGTGGCGATGGTGCGTTCAAATTCCTTGGGTGCAGCGGGTCCAAGGCCGATCACCGCCATCAACTCGCCTTCCTGCAAACGGTAAAGGCCGATCTCAGGCCCGAAATACTGCGCTTCGAACCGGCCCGGAGTGACCTCGTCCAACGTGATCTCAAGCGTTTCGCCATTTGGGCGGGTGATTGTGACCGGCCCGACCTCATCCTCAAGCGTCTGGCGGATGATGCGCATGGATTGACCATTGGCCTCGGCCCATAGCGCCTCTTCCTCAAGCTCGGGCTCTTTCATCATCCAATGGGCCAACCGGCGCAGCAGCTCTAGCTGCGGGCCGCCACCCTCGTAACCCCGGCTCCACAGCCACGCATGGTCCGAGGCCAGCATCGCGACGCGCCCCTCGCCCACGCGGTCCAGTACCAGCAGCGGGCGTTCGTCCAGACCGGTCATCAGAACCTGACCCGAGCGCTGGTTCACATCGATCTGACGCAGCCATGCGCCCCAATCTTCGGAATCGCCCAGATTGGTGGTCACCGGATGCCGATGCCCCAGATCACTGACCATGGGCACATAGCGTTCCTCGATCACCCGCGCCGTGGGTTGCGCGGGCAGGATGGGCGCAAGCGGAGAACGGAAGATACTGTCTGCACTGGCGAAATCGGGACCGGCGGCAATCAGCACGGCACCGCCGCCGTTGATGTAATCGGTCACGTTATCCAGATAGATCGCGGGCAGGATACCGCGACGTTTGTACCGATCAAAAATGATCAGGTCGAAATCGTTGATCTTCTCCAGAAACAGCTCGCGCGTCGGGAAGGCGATCAGTGACAGTTCATCGACAGGCACACCATCCTGCTTTTCCGGCGGGCGCAGAATGGTGAAATGCACCAGATCAACGGAACTGTCTGATTTCAAAAGGTTCCGCCAGGTGCGCCCCCCCGGATGCGGCTCACCCGAGACCAGCAGAACGCGCAGCCGGTCGCGCACGCCGTTCATCTGGATCAGCGCAGTGTTGTTGCGATCGGTCAATTCGCCTTCGGCCTGCGGGACCGAGAACTGGATCACGTTGCGCCCGCCATGGGGCAGCGTGATCGGCAGTTCTACATCCACACCGATCGGGATACGGAACTCTTCCGCCTCTCCACCGTCGACCGAGATCTGAAGCGGCGCGTTGGGCGCTCCGCCCGGCGCGGCACCGCTGTCCTCGACGCGCAGGGTCAGGGTCACAGGCTCGCCGATGATGGCAAAGGCGGGTGCGTTGCGGACGATCAGCCTGCGGTCCCAATCACTTTCGCGCCCGGTTTGCAGCAGATGCAGGGGCGCAGGCAGATCCGGGGCCTGATCGACGTCGTGCACGATCCCGTCCGAGACGACCAGAATGCCCGCAATCCGTGCGCGCGGTTCCTCGGCCAAAGCGGCGTTGACGGCGGCCATGACCTGCGTGCCCTCATCACCGTCCCCGTCGCCAACGCGAATGCGGCGCAGTTCGGTGTTGTCGCGGGATTCGATCTCGGCGGCCAGCGCCTCGGCAGCCTCGGCAGTCTGATCCGCGCGGTCCGAGAGTGTCTGACTGGCGCTTTCATCCTCAATCATCAGGACAATGTCGGTCAGGGGCGCGCGGTCTTCGATCTGGTATACGGGACCGGCCAGCGCAGCGATCAATACCAAAGCCGCCAGGCCCCGCAGCGCCCAGCCGGACAGGCCGCGCCAGACGGCCAGAATCACCCCGCCCACCGCAAGCGCGGCGACAATGGCCAGAACGGGCCATGGGATCAGCGGATCGAATATGACGGTTCCGGTCATTGTCCCAACCTGTCCAGCAGAGCAGGCACATGCACCTGATCGGATTTGTAATTCCCGGTCAGCACATGCATCACCAGATTAACGCCAAAGCGACTGGCCAGTTCGCGCTGACGCTCACCCGCATAGCCGCGACCCACCGGCAGCAGGGCCTGCCCGTTGCGGTCCACGGCCCAGGCCCCGGCCCAGTCATTGCCGCCGATCACCACCGGCGTCACATTGTCGTTGAGGTTACGGAAGGGCATCCCCTCGATCTGTTCCGCATCCAACGGCGCGGCTTCGACCCAAACCTCGGTGCCTGAATAACGGCCCGGGAAGTCCTGCAACAGATAGAAGGTTCGCGTCAGGACATGGTCGCGGGGAATCGGCTCTAACGCGGGAATATTCAGCGGCCCGGCCAGTTGTTGCAGCTTGCGCCCATTGGGGCTTGAGGCCCCGAACCCTGCGATATCGGCGTCCCGCGTGTCGAACAGGATCATCCCGCCCGAGCGCAGATAGGCGTTCAGCTTGGCATAAGCCTCGGCTGAGGGTTGCGACTGATCGGGCGTGATCGGCCAATAGAGCAGCGGGAAAAAGGCCAGTTCATCGCGTTCCAGATCCACGCCGATGGGTTCCGCCGGTTCCACGGATGTGCGGTAGAACAGCGTTTGCGCCAGCCCGCGCAGGCCCGCCTGCGCGATGTCGTCCACCTGAGAATCCCCGGTCAGGACGTGGGCCAGAACCAATTCATGGGTGGCGGCCAGGGCGAAATCCGTCTCATCCGACGTTTGCGCCTGCGCCTCGGGCACCAGCAGCATGCCCGCAAGGGCCGCTGCGGTCGCCTTGGCCAGACCCAACCGGCCCGACAGCGCGAGTGAAGCGATCACGTCGATGGTCAGCAGGATCAGCGCGAGGCTGAGCAGCAGGCCACCCAACGGCGTCTCGGTCGTGACCTCCTGCCCCCGGATCGGCACGTCCGAGGGCCAGACCACCGGGCTCAGCACCGACTCCTCGGACAGAACGTTGCGCGCCAGCTTCTGCTTGCCGCTTTCATATAGACCCGGGCGAATGTCGGGGCCGATCTGACCCGAGACAAGTTCCACCCCGTCCACACCGGCCAGAGTACCCGCGTCGGACAGCACGCCAAAACCGTCCATGATCTGAACCGGCTCCCACGTGGTGCCTTGCAACTGCTCCACTTGCCGGGATTTGGCCGCCGAGGCGACAGCCAGACGGTCCAGCATTTCCACGAACAGGCCCGACAACGGCAGGCTGGACCATTCCGCATCCGCCGTCACGTGGAACAGCACGACCTGCCCCAAACCCAGCGCCTTGCGCGTGACCAGAGGTGTTCCGTCCGACAGCGACGCAATCACCCGATCCGCCAGATTAGGGTCTGGTTGCGCCATGACCTGTGTTGAAACCACCACGTCATCCGGGATTTGCAGCCCATAGAAGGGCGAGTCTTCGGGGAACGGGGCCAGCGTCTTGGCCTCACCCCAACTCATCGCGCCGCCAACGGTGCGACCGCCGCTGCGCAGCCTTACCGGCAACAGCGTATCTTCCTCATCGCGGCCCAGATCGCTGGCCGCCATACGTGGCCCAGCAAAGCGCAGCAGCAGCCCGCCCTGTTCGACCCATGCGGTCAGATCAGCCTCTTCCATGGCTGACATCTGGGCCACATCCGACAGAACGATGACATCCGGATTCGCAGGCAAAACCTCAAGCAACCCGCCTTCGACAAAATCCGCTGTGGGGACCAGCACCTGAGTCAGGTAGTGCAAGGGTGATAGCAACTCCAACCCTTCGCGGTTGATCGATCCGGCAATCAGCGCGACCTCGCGCCGACGCAGGCTGTCGTCGGTCAGGGTGACGGCCCCGGCGGAACGCTGGCCCTGAAGCTCGAACCGGGTGATCCGGGCGCGTAGTTCAGAAGGCAAAGCCAGTTCGATCCGCGCCTCGGTTGCGCCATTCTCAAATGTCATTTCTGCGGATTGCAGTACGCGCGCGGTTCCCGCCGGATCGCGACCCTGCGCCAAAACGGTGACGCGCTGTTCCGATCCGGGTTCGGCCCGCAGCGCGGTCAATTGGATCACCCCGTCCTGATAGGCCGCAGGCAACAACGCCACCGCGCCGGAATTGGGCTGATACACCGTGACCTCGCCACGGGATTGCAGATCAGACACTAAATCGGCGTGACCCTCATAGATCAGCCGGTCGCTGAACCAATGGGTGTCAAAGCCGCCATCGACCTGCTCCAGCGCCGCAAAGACCTGTGCGATCTGCGTTGCGGTCGGTTGCCACGGGTTCGGGGCCAGCCCCGGCAAACGGTTCCGCCACGCCTCAGCCGCCTGAAACACCGGCGTTTCCGGCTCGGTCAGGCGCAGGATCGAGACAGGACGCCCTGCACGCCCGGCCTCGGTCAGTTGCGCATCGATCTGGTCCAGCGTCGCCGACCAGCGCGTCGCCCCGGCCCAGCTGGCATCCAGCACCAACAGCAACGGCCCGGTGCCCGTCTGATCGCGTGAGGGGTTCAGAACCGGACCGGCCAACCCGATGATGATCGCCGCCGCTGCCAGCATCCGCAGCATGAGCAGCCACCACGGGGTGCGGTCCGAGACACTCTCGTCATCCTTCAACCCCAGCAGCAAAGTTACCGCCGGGAACAAACGCCGGATCGGCGCGGGCGGTACGGCGCGCAGGATCAGCCACAGGATCGGCAGGGTCAGCAAACCCAGCAGCACCCATGGGGCGGTAAAACCGATGCCCGCCAGAACCGTCATCGCATTCCCCCGTCCAGCGCCCGATAGAGCCATAACAGAGCCGCTTGTGCGCTATCTCCGGTATGGTGCAAACCCAGTTGCCAGCCAGTTGCGCGGCACAATTGGGTCAGCGCGTCCTTGCGCTGTGCCAACCGGTCCAGATAACGATCACGCAGGTCTCCGGCCTTTAATGTCTCGTGCCGGGCGGTGCCGCCAATGCTTTCGAAGATGGTGCGGCCGCGATAGGGGAAGCTCTCTTCGCTTGGGTCCAACACCTGCAGGATTACGCCCCGCACGCCCCGGTCGGCGGCTTTGGTCAAGGCCAGTTCGACCTCATCCATCGGGCCGAGGAAATCGGAGATGAACACGGCCCGCGCATGCGGGATCATCGCCCGGTGTTCGGGCGGGGCATAGTCAGGTTCGGCATCCTCGGACCACGCCTGCGCCAGCCGGATGATCTGCGCATTGCCGCGCCGGGGCGGCAGGGTGGTGCCGGTCAGGCCCACACGCTCGCCCCCGCGCACCAATAGGATCGAGGTTGCCAATCCCAGCAAACGCGCCCGGTCGGCCTTGGTCGGCAACTCTTTGTTCGACGCAAAGCGCATCGAGGCACCCTGATCGACCCACAGCATCACCGATTGCGCAATCTGCCATTCGCGTTCGCGCACAAATTGCTGATCCCCGCGCGCTGATCGCCTGTGATCGATCATCCGCCGACTGTCACCGATCTGCGCCGGGCGGTACTGCCAAAAATCATCGCCCAACCCCGAGCGCCGCCGCCCGTGATCGCCCAGCAGGACGGTTCCGGCCAGATGCTCGGCACGCGCCAACAGGGGCGGCAGCCGGGATGCCTCGGCCTCGGATCTTTCGCGAAGGGTCAGCGCGGCATTCACGCCGCAGCCTCGGTCCGGATCAGACCGGTGGCGGTGGATTCGATCAGTTCAGACAGGCTGTCGCCCCGCGCCCGCGCCGCAAAGTTCAGCGCCATACGGTGGCTCAGGACCGGGCGGGCCATATCCAGCACATCCTCGGCATTCGGGGCCAGCCGCCCTTGCAGCATCGCGCGCGCCCGCACGGTCATCATCAATGCCTGCGCCGCACGCGGGCCGGGGCCCCAAGCGACGGTTTCGGCGACACGTTCCGAGGCTCCGGGCTCATCAGGGCGGAAGGCGCGGACCAGATCGAGGATCAATTCGACAACTGAATCCCCCACAGGCATCCGTCGCAGCAGGACCTGCGCGGCCAGCAACTCTTCCTTCGTGAAAATCTGATGCGCCGCATCCTCTTCGACGCCTGTTGTCGCCAACAAAATATCCCGCTCGGTCTGGCGATCCGGGTATTCAACGTCGATCTGAACAAGGAACCGGTCCAGTTGCGCCTCGGGCAGCGGATAGGTGCCCTCTTGCTCAATCGGGTTCTGCGTGGCCAGAACGTGGAACGGCACACCCAGCGAGCGATCCTCGCCCGCCACGGTCACCGTGCGTTCCTGCATCGCCTGCAGCAGCGCCGACTGGGTGCGCGGGCTGGCGCGGTTGATCTCATCCGCCATCAGCAACTGGCAAAAGATCGGACCCGAGATAAAGCGGAAATGACGGGTGCCATCATCGGCGGTGTCCAGAACCTCGGACCCCAGAATATCGGCGGGCATCAGGTCCGGCGTGAACTGGATGCGGTTACCATGCAGGCCCATCACGGTCGACAGCGTCTCGACCAAACGTGTCTTGCCCAGACCGGGCAAACCGATCAACAGCGCATGCCCACCGCACAGAAGCGCGGTCAAGGTCAGCTCCACAACCCGTTCCTGCCCGATGAAGCGGCGGGTGATCGAGGACTTGGCCTCTTGCAGTTTTGTTTCCAGCGCTTCGATCTCGGACACGAGGTCGGCAGGTTCGGTCATGACTTTCCCTTCCGTGGACTATTATAAATGAAGTGTATCGCGCTAAGAGGAAATGGCAAAAGCAATGAGCGGACAAAAACCTGTGAAACCTTCGCCGGATGGTCTGGCTGCATCAGTCAAAGCGGCCAAAACCAGGGGTTTACCACCCGTTCACCTGTGGAATCCTCCGTTTTGCGGCGATCTGGACATCCGGATCGCACGGGATGGTACCTGGAGTTACTTAGGGTCGCCGATCAACCGGTTCGAGTTGGTGAAGCTATTTTCCTCAATTCTTAAGAAAGAAGGCGACAGATACTACCTTGTGACCCCGGTCGAGAAGGTGGGAATCACCGTCGAGGATGCGCCCTTTGTCGCCGTGGACTTTGACCAAACGGGCGAAGGCGCCGCGCAGGAGCTGACATTCACAACCCATGTGGGCGATACGGCAGTGGCCGGGCCGGACCACCCCATCCGCATTGTCACCGATCCCGAAACAGAGGAACCCGCACCCTATATATTGATCCGCGCCAACCTTGAGGCGCGCATCGACCGCAAAAGTTTTTACCGGCTGGTCGATATCGGGACCGAGCACGAGGGGTGGTTCGGTGTCTGGTCCGGCGGGCAGTTTTTCCCGTTGATTGCGGCAGAGGCACTGACCGACGTTTAGGCCGGGCGCGGGAACCTGCGGTCCTGCGCGACCACCACCGCCAAAGCTACGATCCCCGCGCCCAGCGCGCGGGTCCAGTCCCATGCCTCGCCCAGCACCAGCATGATGATCATGACGTAGAAGGGCGCGACATTGATGTGGAACGAGGTCAGCGCGACGCCCATTTTGCCAACAGCGGCAATGAAGAACACCTGGCTGATGCCCATTGAGACCAGCGCATAAATCACCAGCATCGCGCCTTGGGCAAAATCAACGGGCCGTGAGGGGCGCAGATCAAACCCAAGCAGATACGCCCCCAACAGCAGCACTGCCGCCATCATCAACGCGCCGACAAAAGTGATCGTCGACCGGCCCATCTGGCTGAGTTCAGGAAAGTCCCTCGCTGTGGCCATGCTGCCCCAGCAGAACAGAAACGTGGATACAACCGCGCAGGCCGCCCCCAGACCCAGTTGTGCCGGTGCCAGCGCACTGGTGGCGATGATCCCTCCGATAATCGAGACCAGGACGCCGAGGGCAAAGTTCCATCGCAGGCGTCGTGTGCCGGTTGCCATTTCAAGCAAAGTGGCGGCCAAAGGTGCGCAGGATGCGATGATCGCCACCGTTACCGGATCGGTCAGCTTTTGCGCCAGAAGGATCAGGAACATGCCGCCGCCGAACCCCACCGCTCCGACATACAGCGCCCGGCCCCAGCGGGCGTTCAGCACCCGCGCCGGACCGTCAAGCCAGATCCAGATCGGAACCATGAAGGCCAAAGCCAACGCCATCCGCGCGGCAAACAGCGCAATCGGAGGCCAGCTTTGCAACAGGACCTCTGCCGCCGGAAACCCTGCCGCCCATGTCAGCATCGACGCGACCGCCAACCCGTTGCCGGACAGCGCAGCATTGCGGTCGGCGGGCAAAGCGAGTGCGGTCCCGCGCGCGGGGTCGGGGCTGTAAGCCATAAAGATCGGGCCTTTTTGTCAAAGCGACGCCGGACATGATTCGCCGCATTGGGGCAGATGGTCCCTCAGACCCGATCCTTGATCTGGTCGATTTTCGACAATCTGTCGTTTTCAGTCCCTTTCCTGAAAACCGCCCGCTCGCTAAGGTCCGGGGACCAAACACCCGGACTGCTCATGCCCAGATTTGCCGCCAATATCTCGCTGCTCTTTACCGAGCTGCCCTACCTGGATCGCTTTGCCGCCGCAGCCGAGGCCGGGTTCAAGGCGGTCGAGATTCTGTTCCCCTATGATCTGGCCGCGAAAGAGACCCGCCGCTCCCTGTTGGCCAATGGGCTGAAACTGGTTCTGATCAACGCCCCACCGCCCAACTACACCGGCGGGCAGCCGGGTTACGCAGCACTTCCCGGCGGCGAGGCGCGGTTTCAATCCGATATCCGCCGGGTTCTGCGCTACGCCGACGCGCTGCGCCCGAAGATCATCCATATCATGTCCGGCTATGCGTCCGGGCCACAGGCGATGGCCAGCTTCGTGCAAAACCTGCAATGGGCGGCCGAGATCGCGCCCACCCAGCAGTTCACCATCGAGCCGCTGAACCCGGTGTCCCAACCGGGCTACTTCCTGAACGACTACGCGCTGGCCGCGGAGGTTCTGGACCAGGTGGATCGCCGCAATATCGGTCTGCAATATGACAGCTTTCACGCCGATATGATCCATGGCGACGCGTTGGCCGTCTGGGATCAATACCATGATCGCGTGGTGCACGCTCAGATCGGGGCCGCGCCGGATCGGTCGGAACCCGGCAGCGGACACACGGATTTCGACAGGCTTTTCAGTGCGATGGACAATAGCGGCTATTCTGGGTGGGTCAGCGCGGAATACACGCCTTCAACGCGCCGGACCAAGGAGTCGCTGGGCTGGATGCGGTAGCCTGACAGCAACCACTGGCATTTGCGGCCAAAATACCCCACATGTTGCCAAGGCCAATGAACGGATGATGCCCATGACCGCCGCCCGCTTATCGCATGTCGTGTTTTGCCTGATCATGTCAGGGCTGATGTCCTGCATCGTAACCGGTATTGCGACGGTCAAGGCCGTGGGGCTGGGTCCCACCACCGTCTCGGACTGGATGGCCTCGTGGATGTTCTGCTGGCCCATCGCCTTCGCGGTCATTGTGGTTCTTGGGCCTTCAGTGAAACGGCTGGTCGACAGACTGGTCAGGCCCAAAGCCTGACCCGCTGCGAAGAGGGCCCGCCGGGCCTGATGAGCAGCGCCTTCCTTAATGCGCTTCGGCCCAGTTGGCCCCCTGCCCGGCATCCACATCCAGCTTCACATCCAGTTTGACGGCAGGGTCCGATGCACCCTCCATCACGTCGCGCGCCACACTGATCACCTGATCCACTGCATCTTCGGCCACTTCGAACAGCAATTCGTCATGCACCTGCAACAGCATCTTGGCAGGCAGACCGTTGATCGCATCCGGCATCCGCACCATCGCGCGCCGGATCACATCCGCCGCCGTCCCCTGGATCGGCGCGTTGATCGCCGCCCGGCGCGAGAATCCGGCATGTGGCCCCTTGGCATTGATCTCGGGCGTATGGATTTTGCGCCCGAACAGGGTCTGGACGTACCCATGTTCCTTGGCGAACGCGACCGTATCGTCCATGTACTGGCGAATGCCCGGGAAGCGCTCGAAATATCGGTCGATGAACCCCTGCGCCTCGGCCCGCGGAATGCGCAGGTTGCGCGCCAGACCAAAGCCCGAGATGCCATAGATCACCCCAAAATTGATCGCCTTGGCCTGACGACGGATATCCGGCGTCATCTCGTCCAGTGGCACATCAAACATTTCCGAGGCGGTCATGGCATGAATGTCCAACCCGTCCGAGAACGCCTGTTTCAACGCGTCAATCCCGGCGATATGCGCCAATATCCGCAGCTCGATCTGGCTGTAGTCGAGGCTGACCAGCACATTGCCTGGCTCGGCAATAAACGCCTCGCGAATGCGCCGCCCTTCCTCGGTACGAACGGGAATATTCTGCAGGTTCGGATCGGTCGAGGCCAGACGCCCCGTGCTGGCCCCGGTGATCGAATAAGACGTATGCACCCGCCCGGTATCGGGGTTGATATGGGTCTGCAAAGCATCCGTGTAGGTCGATTTCAGCTTGGACAGCTGCCGCCAATCCAGCACCCGGCGCGGCAATTCATGCTCGGTCGCCAGATCCTCAAGCACATCCGCCCCGGTCGAGTATTTCCCGGTCTTGCCCTTCTTGCCGCCTTCCAGCCCCATCTTGTCGAACAGGATCTCTCCCAACTGCGCGGGTGAGCCGACGTTGAAATTCTCACCGGCCAATTCGTGGATTTCAGCCTCTAACCCGGCCATTTTCTGGGCGAATGCGTTGGACATGCGGCTGAGAACATCGCGGTCAACCTTGATGCCATGCATCTCCATCTCGGCCAGCACCGGCACCAGCGGGCGTTCGAGGGTCTCATACACCGTCGTCACCTGCACCTGATGCAGTTGCGGCTTGAACAATTGCCACAGGCGCAGGGTGATATCGGCGTCTTCGGCGGCATAGGCGGTGGCTTCGTCAATCGGCACCTTGTCAAAGGTGATCGCCGACTTGCCCGAGCCCAGCAGCGGTTTGATCGGGATCGGCGTGTGGTTCAGATAGCGTTCGGATAGCGTATCCATACCATGCCCATGCGCGCCGCCATGCATGGCATAAGACATCAGCATCGTGTCATCGATGGGGGCCACGTTGATGCCGTACCGCGCGAAAATCTTGGCATCATACTTCATATTCTGCCCGATCTTCAGGATCGACGGATCCTCGAATACCGGTTTCAGCAGATTCAGAGCCTCATCCAGCGGCATCTGCCCTTCGGCCAGCGCATCGGTTCCAAACAGATCATCGGTCGCGCTTTGCCGGTGGATCAACGGGATGTAACAAGCCTCGCCCGGCTCAATGCACAGCGAAATACCGACCAGATCGGCAATCATCTCGTTCAACCCGGTGGTCTCGGTATCCACCGCAACCCAGCCGCGCTCATAGGCCTGATCGATCCATTTTTGCAGCGCCCCGGCATCGCGCACGCATTCGTATTTCGATGCATCAAATGGAATGGCCTCGGCCTCAACCTCTTCGACCGGCGCGGGCGCATCAGCAATCACCGGGGCCTCGGCCCCCAGCTTGTCGGCGATGCGCTTGGTGAGGGTGCGAAATTCCATCTCGGCCAGAAACCCCAACAGGGTTTCTGGATCGGGGTCTTTCACCTCAAGATCGTCCAGCGTGAAATTCAGCGGCGTTTGCTCATCCAATTGCACCAGCTTCTTCGACAGCTCGATCTGGTCGCGCTTTTCGATCAGGGTCTGGCGGCGCTTGGGCTGTTTGATCTTCTCGGCATTGTCCAACAGCGTTTCCAGATCGCCATATTCATTGATCAGCAAAGCGGCGGTCTTGATTCCGATTCCCGGCGCGCCCGGCACGTTGTCCACCGAATCCCCGGCCAGCGCCTGCACATCAACCACCCGTTCCGGCCCAACGCCGAACTTCTCGAACACCCCATCGCGGTCGATGCGCTTGTTCTTCATCGCATCCAGCATTTCCACGCCGTCGCCGACCAGTTGCATCAGATCCTTGTCGGAACTGACGATGGTCACACGCCCCCCGGCCTCACGCGCCTGAACGGCCAGCGTGGCTATGATGTCGTCAGCCTCATAGCCCTCAACCTCTTTGCAGGCGATGTTGAACGCTTTCGTCGCCTCGCGGGTCAGGGGCATCTGCGGGCGCAGATCCTCGGGCATCGCCTCGCGGTTGGCTTTGTAGAGATCGTACAGATCATTGCGGAACGTGTGCGAGCCCTTGTCGAAAATCACCGCCACATGGGTCGGCGCATCTGGCCCGGCGTTCCCTTCGACATATTTCTGCAGCATGTTGCAGAACCCCGAAACCGCCCCGATCGGCAGCCCATCGGATTTGCGCGTCAGCGGAGGCAGCGCGTGATAGGCCCTGAAAATAAAGGCCGATCCGTCGATAAGATGCAGGTGACACCCTTTTCCGAAATTGCTCATGCGCGCTCTCCCTGTCGGTCAGGGATGGTTCTGCCACAGGGGCAGGCGACTGACCAGTCAGGAACGTGGGTTAACCACCAAAGAGGCCGCTGAAAACGTCCGAGAAGCTGTTCAGAAGCGCCATGATCACCAGCACGCCAAGGAAGGCGAAAAAGGCAAAGGCGAAGAACTGGAACAGGATCGCACCGATACCGATGGTGACACCCGCGACAGCAGGGCGCATCGGTTCGTGGCGCAGAATGCCAATTACCGAGACAACAATCGCCAGCCCGCCCAGCATGGCCACGCCGATTTGCAGGAAATCGTCCAGATCGCGGGTTTGGGCGACCGGTTCAGGCTGTTCCAGCCCAGCGGCAGCGCGGAGGGTCGATTTTCCAATCTCGGCGGCCAGTTCCCCCAGCGACACGCCGGTTGATTGCTGCGGCGCAAACGGCCCGGCCCAGAACACAAACAGCGCGGCAAACAACGCCATCGCCGCCAGGCAAAATCCGATCCAGCCAAAAACCGGGCTGGCGTTCTGTGTAGCAGTCATGTCGGTCATCGCACTCACCCGCGTTGGTCCCACCAAAGAGTTACCATGAAAAACGCGGCAAGATTTGGGCAGCGACCGAAGCCGTGGACGATCAGCTTTGCTCTGTGCCCCTCAGAACATATTTGCAGTCGCAATAGGGGCATTCGACCCAGCCGGTATCCTCGGGGATCTGCAGCCAGACGCGCGGATGACCCAATGCGCCCTCACCCCCGTCACAGGCGATACGGGTGGTTTCGACGATCCTGGTTTCCGGGGCTTCGATGGTCACGGCTGGCGATCCTTCTGCGGTTGTCGGCCTCGCGGGCATGTACTAGGTGCGTTTATGAGCGATGAGCAAACCGGGGGCAAGAGCCACATGGCCGATGCGGCAATCAGGATCGAAGGGCTGCGCAAGACCTATCGCGGCAGCAAGGGCCAGCCCGAGAAACAGGCGCTGAAGGGTATTGATCTGACCATCCCGCGCGGGTCGGTCTTTGGGCTGCTGGGGCCAAACGGGGCCGGGAAATCGACGCTGATCAATATTCTGGCCGGTCTGGTGGTGAAATCCTCGGGCAATGTGTCGATCTGGGGCTTCGATCAGGATCAGAACCCGCGCCAATCCCGCGCCGCCATTGGCGTGATGCCGCAGGAACTGAACCTCGACCCGTTCTTCACCCCACGCGGCGCGCTAGAGGTTCAGGCCGGGCTGTACGGTGTTCCAAAGGCGCAACGCCGCAGCGATGAGATCCTCGAACTGGTCGGTCTCAGCGACAAAGCCGAGGCCTATGCCCGCACCCTGTCGGGCGGGATGCGCAGGCGGTTGCTGCTGGCCAAGGCGCTGGTGCATCATCCCAAAGTGCTGGTGCTGGACGAACCCACGGCGGGCGTGGATATCGAGCTGCGCCAGATGCTGTGGGCCAATGTGCGCAAGCTGAACGAACAGGGCATGACCATCATCCTGACCACGCATTACCTGGAAGAAGCGCAGGAAATGTGCGACCAGATCGCCATCATCAACCACGGCGAAAAGATCGCGCAGGACAGCACAGCAAACCTGCTGGGCCGCATGGACAGCCGCACCATGGTGATTGTCCCCGACCGTCCTGTCACCGATTTGCCCGCGGCCGAGGGCGTCGAAGCCACGCTGCGTGACGATGGCAATCTGGTGTTGAACTACCGCAGCGCCCAGACCAGCGCCGAGCAGGTTCTGGAAGCCGTCCGCGCCGCAGGTATTCGCATTCGCGATGTCCGGACCGAGGAAGCCGACCTTGAAGATGTCTTCCTCGCCCTGACATCCTCGCGCGCGGATGAACCGGCGGACGATCAGGACCAGCCGCGCCGGGGGATGCACCGGGTCAAGCTTTAGACCCGGTCGATCCGCGCCTGATAGCAGTTGTTGCGTGCAGATCGGACATGGATATAGGCGATATCCGGGCGGGCAAAGATATCCCGGACCTTTGTGCCGATCTGATCCGTGGGCGTGATCGCCCCGGTGCCATAAACGATCCGGTTGTCCACCCCATAGCCTTTGATCAGATAGTCCGGCGAGGTGGTCAGAATCTCGGGCAGTTCCGTGCCCTCATACCGCTGACAAGGCGACGTACACAGAAAGATCGGGCCGGTTTCTGCATAGGGATGTGTCTCTAAAAAGGGCCGATGCGCCAGGATCAGCATCTCTTCGCCTTCCGGAATGTTGCGCAGGCAATGGCGGCAGGGATTGCCGGCGCCGGTCGAAACGGCCCGCTCGGGCGGGACACCATAGGCATCCGGGCCGCCTGCCTGAAGGGCGCGGACATCGTCGGTGGATAATGCGGTGATCTTGAACATATCGGGCCTCCTTTTTCCTGACCCTGCCCGCCTCATCGGCCTCAATCGACCCGTTTCCTGCGCAAAGGACTCGAAAAAGAACAAAACGTGAATATAATGTGGAATCGTCATGTATGCCGAGCTGTCGATCACGTCGAGCTTCACCTTCCTCACCGGGGCCTCTCACCCCGAGGAGTATATGGAGCGTGCCGTCACCCTGAACCTGCCCGCCATCGCCATTGCCGATGACAACTCGGTCGCCGGAATCGTGCGCGCCCATACCCAAGGGCGCGAGATCGCCCGCAAGGTCCGCGAGCGGCTGGAGTGGGAGGCGCAGAACACCTCCATCGGCCCGCCCTGCCCGGACCATATCCCCAAACCGCCCTCTTACCCCATCCATGCGGTGCCCCGCCTGATCCCAGCCGCGCGACTGATCTTTACCGATGCACCTACTGTCACCGCCCTGCCCTTGAACCGGCAGGGCTGGGGCAACCTGTGCCGTATCCTGTCGGCGGGCCGCCTGCGCGCCGAGAAAGGCGATTGCATCCTGCACCTGTCCGATCTTTTGGAGTTTTCCGACGGTCTCCACCTGCTGCTCTGGCCACAGGCGGATCGACCCCCGGGCGGCGCGAGCCCTTGGCGGACACAGGCGCAGCAGCTGACGCGCCGCTTTGCCGGGCGGATGCATCTGTTGATGCACCCCCGGTATGATGGCGCAGACAGCATCTATTTCTCTTTATTAGAGACTGAATCCAAACATCTCGGCATCCCCACCCTCGCCAGCGCCACGCCGATGATGCATCACGGAGCCCGCCGCAAACTGGGCGATGTGCTGACCGCCATCCGCCTGCGCCGCAAGGTGGATGATCTGGGCCGGGACGCACTGGCCAATGGCGAACAGCGCCTGCGATCCGAGGCTGAGATGCTGCGCATCTTCAAGGGGCATGAAGGGGCTGTCGCCCGCGCCCATGACCTCAGCGAACGGCTTACCTTCTCGCTGGATGAATTGCGCTATGAATACCCCAGCGAGGGCAGCGCGCAGGAAACCCCAACCGAACGCCTGCACCGTCTGGCCCATGAGGGGCTGAAATGGCGCTACCCGGCGGGCGCATCCGAGAAGGCCAGGAAGATGCTGGCCCATGAGCTCACCCTGATCGGCAAGCTGAAATACGAACCCTACTTTCTGACCGTCCGGGACATCGTCAAATTCGCGCGGTCCCGCGATATCCTGTGTCAGGGGCGCGGCTCGGCGGCCAATTCGGTGGTCTGCTACTGCCTTGGCATCACCGAGGTCAGCCCCGAACTGGGCACGATGGTGTTCGAACGCTTTGTCTCTGAGGCCCGCGACGAACCGCCCGATATCGACGTGGATTTCGAACACGAACGCCGCGAGGAGGTGATTCAGCACATCTACGACCGCTATGGCCGGGACCGCGCGGGCCTCTGCGCCACGGTGGTGCATTACCGTGGTAAACGCGCCATTCGCGAGGTTGGGCGGGCCATGGGTCTGACCGAAGACACGATCTCGGCGCTGTCCTCACAGTTATGGGGTTTCTTCTCAACCGTCGGGCTCGAGGCGCACCGGATGCGCGAGATTGGCCTCGACCCCGAAGATCGCCGCCTGAAACAGACCCTGTCTTTGGTCTATGAGATCGATGGCTTCCCCCGTCACCTGTCCCAACATGTCGGCGGGTTCATCATCACCGAGGGGCGTTTGGACGAACTTGTCCCCATCGAAAATGCCACGATGGAGGACCGCACCGTCATTTGCTGGGACAAGGATGATATCGACTCGCTTGGTATCCTCAAGGTCGATGTGCTGAGCCTTGGTATGCTGACCTGCATTCGCAAGGCGTTCGACCTGATTGGCCAGCACCACCAGACCAGCTACACGCTGGCCACCCTGCCGCCCGAAGATCCCCAAGTATACGATATGCTGTGCAAAGCGGATTCGGTTGGCGTGTTTCAGGTGGAATCACGGGCACAGATGAATTTCCTGCCCCGCATGCGGCCGCGCAATTTCTATGATCTGGTGATCGAGGTCGCCATCATCCGCCCCGGACCCATTCAGGGCGACATGGTCCACCCCTATATCCGCCGCCGGAATGGCGAGGAAGAGGTCAGCTTCCCCTCGGACGAACTGGGCGAGGTGCTGGGTAAAACGCTGGGCGTACCGTTGTTTCAGGAACAAGCGATGCAGATCGCAATTGTCGGCGCGGGGTTCACCCCGGAACAGGCCGACCGGCTGCGGCGGTCTCTGGCAACCTTCAAGAAGCATGGCAATGTCAGCGAGTTTCGCGCGCTGTTCCTGCGCGGGATGAAGCGCAACGGGTATGAACAGGATTTTGCGGAACGCTGTTTCTCACAGATCGAAGGGTTCGGGTCCTATGGCTTCCCTGAAAGCCACGCGGCCAGCTTTGCGCTGCTGGTCTATGCCTCGGCCTGGATCAAATGTCATCACCCCGGCATCTTCGCCTGCGCCCTGCTGAATTCGCAGCCTATGGGGTTCTATGCGCCCGCCCAGATCGTGCGCGATGCGCGAGAACACGGGGTTCAGGTGCGCCCGGTCTGCATCAATGCCAGCTTCTGGGACAATGTGATGGAGCCCGACGGCCATGGTGGGCTGGCCCTGCGGCTGGGGTTCCGCCAGATCAAGGGCCTCAGCGAGGAAGACGCCAGTTGGCTGACCGCCGCACGCGGCAACGGCTACCATCAGGTCGATGACGTCTGGCGCCGGGCGGGGTTGGGCCCGTCGGTGATCGAGCGACTGGCCGAAGCCGACGCCTTCGCCTCCTGCGATCTGACCCGGCGCGAGGCGTTGTGGCAGGCCAAGGCGATTGCCACCGCCAAACCCTTGCCGCTGTTCTCGCAGGATCTGGAGGGTGAGGCGCTGGACGAACCCGAAGCCTATCTGCCGCGGATGACGTTGGGCGAGCAGGTGGTCGAGGATTACGTCGCCACCCGCCTCAGCCTGCGGGCGCATCCGGTCGCCCTGCTGCGGCATCTGCTGACGCCGGATCAGCGCGACAAAACCACGCCTGTCGCGTGACGACAGAACGGGATATTGGCCCGGAACAGAGTCGAAACCGGTGCCCTCATGACCAGACCCGCCCTGCCGCCGCGCTTTCCGGCAACGCCCGATCAGATCAACGCTCAGGTCCGCGCCTTCTATTCCCGCGTCCGCGAGGATGCTGTGCTGGGTCCGGTCTTTGGCAACCATGTCACCGACTGGCCCAGCCATGAGGAAAAGATCGCCGCCTTCTGGCGCAACGCCATCCTGTTCGAGCGCTGCTATGACGGCAATCCCCAACGCGTCCATATCGAGCGGCCCGACGTGAAGCCCGAGATGTTCGCCCATTGGCTGGACCTCTTCGAAGAGGTCGCCGCCCAAACCCTGCCCCCGGAAACCGCAACCCCATGGGTCGCGCTGGCCCGGCGTATCGGGGTCGGGATGAAGGCCGGTGTGCAATCGGCCCGCCAACCCAAGGACGCTCCGCCGATCCTGCGTTGATCCCTGAACATGGCGGCTTTGCGATGTTAGCGGTAAAATAGGGGCTATGCGCCCCGGTAAAATCGGTTTACTCAGGGGCAAGACAGCCTTTTTGCGCTGCGACGGCACAGTGCCACCACACCGACATCACCCGAGGCCATATCGATGAGCACTCAAAACACCACCCTTCGGGGACTTGGTTTCGCGTTTGCGGGATTCGCGGTCTTTGCCAGCCATGACGCGCTGATCAAAGTGCTGGGCGGGACCTATTCGGTGATGCAGATCATCTTCTTCGCCACGCTGTTTTCCTTTGTGCCGATGGCGGTCACAATCCTGACCGACCGGACAACGGGCAACTTCCTGCCGCATCACCCGTGGCTGGTGCTGCTGCGCTCGGCGCTGATGGTCACGGCCATGTCCTGCGCCTTTTACGCCTTCTCGGTCCTGCCGCTGGCCGAGGTCTATTCGCTGCTGTTTTCCTTCCCGCTGATCGTCACGGTCCTGTCGATCCCGATTCTGGGGGAAGTTGTCCGCGCCCAGCGCTGGGCCGCCGTTGGCGTCGGACTGATCGGCGTTCTGATCGTGCTGCGCCCCGGTTCAACGGATATCACTTTGGGCCACCTCGCCGCCCTGACGGCTGCGTTTTGCAGCGCCTTCGCATCCGTTCTGGTGCGAAAGATCGGGAATGAGGAACGCTCGGCCGTGCTGATCCTCTACCCCATGCTGCTGGCTATTGTTGTCATGAGCTTGCTGCAACCCGCCGTCTACCAGCCGCCCTCGCTGCTGCATCTGGCGATGATGGCGCTGGTCGGCGTGTTCTCGGTCATAGCGCAACACCTGATCATCCTGGCCTACCGCGCCGCGCCCGCCGGCGTTGTCGCCCCCAGCCAATACAGCCAGATCATCTGGGCGACGCTGTTTGGCATGATCTTCTTCGGTGAACGCCCGGACGGCTGGGTCGCGGTCGGGGCCAGTGTCATCATCGCGTCTGGTGTATTCGTGGTCTGGCGCGAGAGCCGGTCGAATACCACCTCGACCAACACCCCGGTTTTGCGGGTGCGCTCACCGCGCTCGGATACGGGGGCGTCGCGACCGGGGGATTGAACCAAGGCTTCAGGTGTCACTGCACCTGATCTTGAGTCCTCCATTTATGTTGCCTTCTTCAAAGCGGCCAATGGCTCTAACCAAATCGCTCAGCCTTTTGTGACCGTAAGTACGGGAGTCGAAGTCCGGATACATCTTACCTAATTGACTACCGACAAAAGCGAGACTTGCCCATCCATCCGCCTCGTTCGTGTTCAGCACAACGTTTCGGATCAATTGGTAAGCATGATTCAACTCATGCTTCGCCTTTGTTGTTCCAGCACTCTTTGGCTGCGATACACTTGGTTCGGATTTCTCTATGTTCTCAATGTAAATAAACCTGTTGCAGGCCGCGACAAAGGCTTTGGGTGCCTTGCGCTCCCCGATGCCATAAACGTCAAGCCCTTGCTCGCGGATACGGCTGGCAAGACGGGTGAAATCGCTATCGGAAGATACCAACACGAACCCGCTGAAGCGGTTGCTGTGAAGGATATCCATGGCATCAATCACCAATGCAATATCACTAGAGTTCTTCCCGGATGTGTTTGCGAATTGCTGATGAGGAACAATGGCAAATTCTGCCAACGATCCGGCAACCCAACCCTGAGGCGAACCGTTAGAGAAATCTCCGTAAATCCGCCTAAGGCCGGCTTCACCCAACGTAGCAATTTCTTCGAATATCTCTGCAGCATGCTTTGCGGGCACATTGTCCGCATCAATCAATACTGCCAATCGGTCGGTACTTCCTGTTGCCACTTCAAATCCTCAATTCAAAATCATTCAATCATCGAAAATTAGGCACAAAAAAGGGCGAGCAAAAGCCCGCCCTTCAAGATCATTTCATTGTATCAGTAAACCACCACCGACCGGATGCTCTCACCTTTATGCATAAGGTCGAAGCCGTGGTTGATGTCGTCCAGACCCATGGTGTGGGTGATCATCGGGTCAATCTCGATTTTGCCTTCCATGTACCAGTCAACGATCTTGGGAACGTCGGTGCGGCCCCGCGCGCCGCCAAAGGCGGTACCGCGCCAGGATCGGCCGGTGACCAGTTGGAACGGACGGGTTGAGATTTCGGCACCCGCAGGGGCCACGCCAATGATGATCGATTCACCCCAGCCCTTGTGGGCCGATTCCAGTGCGTCGCGCATGACGCCGACATTGCCGGTGGCGTCGAACGTATAATCCGCGCCGCCCTTGGTGAGGTTGACCAGATAGGGAACCAGATCGCCTTCGACCTCTTTGGGGTTCACAAAATCGGTCATGCCGAATTTCGTCGCCATTTCCACCTTGGCAGGGTTCAGGTCAACGCCCACGATCTGATCGGCCCCGGCCAGACGCAGGCCCTGAATGACGTTCAGGCCGATACCACCCAGACCGAATACGATGGCGCGGCTACCGATCTCGACCTTGGCCGTGTTGATGACGGCTCCGATACCGGTGGTCACGCCGCAGCCGATATAGCAGATCTTGTCAAACGGCGCGTCCTCGCGCACCTTGGCCAGCGCAATCTCGGGCAGGACCGTGTGGTTCGAAAAGGTCGAGCAGCCCATGTAGTGCAGGATCGGATCACCATCCAGCGTCGAAAAGCGCGAGGTGCCGTCGGGCATCAGGCCTTTACCTTGCGTTTCACGGATCGCCTGACACAGATTGGTCTTGGGGTGCAGACAGTATTCACACTCACGACATTCGGGAGTGTAGAGCGGGATCACATGGTCGCCGGGCTTCAGGCTGGTGACACCGGGGCCGACTTCGACCACCACGCCTGCGCCTTCGTGGCCCAGAATGGCGGGAAACAGGCCTTCGGGGTCGGCGCCCGACAGGGTGAATTCGTCGGTGTGGCAAATGCCGGTCGCTTTGATTTCAACCAGAACCTCGCCCGCTTTGGGGCCTTCCAGGTTCACGTCCATCACTTCCAAAGGTTTGCCCGCCTGAACGGCGACGGCGGCACGGGTGCGCATTGTGCTTGTCTCCCTGTCTTGTTTGCCCCGACCCTGCGCCAATTGCAGGGTGTTTTCAACTGTGCTTTGATGACAGGCAGGTTAAACGATTGATATTGCAGAAACGACATTGCCGGAATGAGGAGCGCCAATGCACCGATTTATCCCGATCCTGATCCTTCTTGCGGCCTGCGCCGAACCCCCTGCCCCGGAAGAGGCGCGGACCGAGCCCGAAGCCGCGCCGGTCGATCTGGCCTTTTGTCAGGGCGATCCGTTTGCTGACTCGGTCGGTCAGCCCGTGTCTTCCATTCAGGCCGATCTGCCCGAACGGGCGCGGGTTTTGGGACCAAACGACATTGCAACGCAGGATTATCGCATCGACCGGCTGAATGTCTTCGTGAACGGTGCGGGCGTCATTCAGCGTCTGACCTGCGGGTAGGCGTGGACTCGGGCGCTGATTCTCAGGTAAGAACAAAATGGGAACATTTTGATGTCTGCCGATGCCAAAACGCCGAATACTTTCACTGTGGTTTCCCCGTCTGGGGGCTGAACGGCTGATCCGCGCCGCGCGGGGGCTGCATAGCGGACCTTTGGCTGTCGTGGCCGAACAGTCGAACATGCAGGTCGTGACCTCTCTGAACGCCGAAGCTCAGGATGCCGGGCTGCGCGTGGGTCAGCCGGTGCGCGACGCCCATGCCATGTGCGCCAACCTTGTGACGCGCCCGCGCAACGCCCCGGCCGAGGCCGCCTTTCTGACTGCTCTGCGCCGCTGGGCGGGCAAGTTCAGCCCGTGGGTGGCCGAGGAAGCGCCGGACGGGCTGATCGTCGATCTGTCGGGCTGCGCGCATCTGTTCGGCGGGGAAGAGGCGCTGCTGAGCGTGCTTGAAACCGACTGCGCCGATATGGGCCTCAGCGTGCAGATGGGGATCGCGGATACGCTGGGCGCAGCCTGGGCGCTGGCACGCTATGCAGGGCAAGAGGCCACCTCGGATCGCAATGGCGACGCCATCAGTCAGGAAGCCCGTGCCACCCGCGCGCGGGCGGGCAAGCGGCGGCACTGGACCAGGGGCGGGGCCGCGCCGCAGGTGATGGCGCTGGGTGGCGGGGCCCGGATCGCCGCGCCGGGGCAATCCTACGGCGCGCTCAGCCCGCTGCCCATCGCGGCGCTGCGGCTTGAGGATCAGGTGGTCGCACAGCTCAACCGTCTGGGCCTGCGCCGGATCGGCGATCTGCTGGGGCAACCACGCGCCAGTTTGGCGCGGCGGTTCGGACGCGGGCTGGTGCTGCGGCTGGATCAGGCCATGGGCAGCGCGCCCGAGCCCGTCTCGCCCGCCCGCCCGCCACATCAGTTTGCGGTGCGGATGACCCTGCCCAACCCGATCGGGTTGATCGAGGACGTGATGGCTGCTGTTGATCGCGTTCTGCCGACGCTTTGTACCAAGCTGGAAGAGAAAGGGCGCGGCGTCCGGACCCTGCGGTTGGAAGCCCACCGCGCCGATCAGGCGGCTGAGATCATCGAGGTCGGCCTGGCCCGACCGACCTATGACAAACACCGCATTCGCCCTTTGTTAGAGATGAAAATTGACAAGATCGACGCTGGCTATGGCATCGACATGCTGCGGCTTGAGGCGATCCAGACCGAACCTATCCACGCCCGCACAATGGCAGGACATGCCGAGGCCAGACAGGTGGCCCGCAACCGGCTTGAAGGGAATACAGCCGTGGATGACCTGATCGGCAAGCTGGGCGCGCGGGTCGGGCTTGAGGCGATCACACGGCGGCACCCCGCCGCCTCGCACATCCCCGAGAAGACGGCGCAGGTGCTGGCGGCGGCCTGGTCGGAACCGGCGCGCGATTGGCCTGCGCCGGCACGTCCGCGCCCTTTGCAGATGTGGCAGCCCGAGCCGGTGATGGCCCCGGAAACCCCGGATGTGCCCGGCAGCTTTCGCTGGCGCGGGCGCGACTGGCAATTGGCGCAGGCCACCGGCCCGGAACGGATCGCACCGGAATGGTGGCTGGACGATCCCAACTGGCGCAGCGGCGTGCGCGATTACTGGGTGGTGGTGACGGAACAGGGGGAACGGCTGTGGCTGTTCTACGGCCATGGCGGCACCATGTCAGCGGGCTGGTTCTGTCAGGGGCAGTTTGGTTAGAGTCTATTTTCCACGATACACCAGCCAATCCGGCAGGTAGTCCACCAACCGGACCACCCAGGAAAACGGCGCAGGAAAATCGGTGCGAAAACGACGGCGCGACATCGCTTTGATGACACGCTCTGCCGCGTCCTCAGGCGTCATCAGCATCGGCATCTTGAAGTCATTCTTTTCGGTCAGGCGGGTCTTGATGAAACCCGGATTGACGATCCGAACCGTGACCCCCGTACCCGCCAGATCGAACCGCATCGTCTCGGCCAGCGACACCAACGCCGCCTTGCTGGCCGCATAACCCACCGCCGCAGGCAGGCCACGATAGCCGGACAAAGAGCCGATCAGGGTAATGTCCCCCCGACCTGCGCGCACGAAGCCCGGCACCGTCTCACCCAGTACCCGCAACGCGCCGGTGTAGTTCACGTCGGTCATGGCCAGAACCGCCTCGGTATCCCAATCGGCTGAGCGCATCGGCTCATAGGCTCCGGCGTTGTAGACCAGCCCGTCGATCTCTCCGGCCTGGGCCACGGCGCGGCGTACGGCGTCCAGATCGGTCACGTCGAAGGGCACAAACCGCGCATTGGGCAGCTTGGCGCAGATTTCGGCCAGGCGGTCGGCATTGCGCGCCGACAGGATCAGATGCGCACCGTCGCGGGCCAGCCCCTCGGCCACGGCCCGGCCCAGCCCTTCGCTGGCGCCTACGATCCAATAGGTTTTTCCGTGAAAACTGCTCATCCCCGGGCCATATCTGTTGTGCTGTATCTTCTACGGTTGGGCCAAAGGGCTGGATCACGCAACCACACAGGAAACTCAGCCCAGACGTCACAGTCTAGAGCACGTGGCAAATTAATCTAATCTGATTGATCCGGCGTGAACCCTGCTACGTATCCCTTTGTAAAATGTCGCACTAAGGGGATCACATGTTCGACGAAACACGGGGCGTACGTAAGAAAATCGCAATCGTAGGTGCAGGCATTTCAGGTCTATCCGCAGCTTACTACCTTTCAGAAGACCACGACATCACAGTTTACGAGGCCGAACCCCGGCTGGGGGGGCATGCCCGCACGGTCATGGCGGGAAAGAACGGTGATCAACCGGTGGATACCGGGTTCATCGTGTTCAACTATGCGACCTATCCTTACCTGACCAAACTGTTCGACGAATTGAACGTGCCGGTCACCAAATCCGAGATGAGCTTTGGCGCAACCATCGACAACGGTCGGATCGAGTATGGGCTGAACAACCTGCGCACCCTGACCGCACAGAAACGCAATCTGGCGCGGCCGTCGTATTACAAGATGATCGCCGACATCCTGCGCTTCAGCAAAGAAGCGCCCGAGGCCGCCAAGGACGACGACACCACGATCGGAGAGCTGGTGGATCAGATGCGTCTGGGTCACTGGTTCCGGCAAAACTATCTGATGCCGATGTGCGGCGCGATCTGGTCGACGCCGGTTGAATTCGTGGATCAGTTCCCAGCGCGCTCGCTGGTGCAGTTCTTCCGCAATCACGCCTTGCTGGCCAGCGGCCGCGCCAACCAGCACCAGTGGTACACGGTCAAAGGCGGCAGCATCGAGTATGTGCGTCGCATCGACGCCGCCCTGCGCGAACGGGGATGTGACATCCGTCTGGGTGCTCCGGTCGATCATGTTCAGCGTGACGACATGGGCGTTTCGGTGACAAGTCAGGGCCACACCGACCGGTTTGACGAGATCATTCTGGCCACCCATTCCGATCAGTCCCGCGCCATTCTGGGCGACAATGCCACCGCCGCCGAAGCTGCAGCATTGGAAGCGATCCGCTATCAGCCCAACAGCGCCATCCTGCATTGCGACCCCGGTCAAATGCCCAAGCGTCGTGCTTGCTGGTCCAGTTGGACCTATCGCTCGCAAGCCGGGAATGTCGGCGTCACCTATTGGATGAACCGTTTGCAGAACATTCCAGACAGCGATCCGCTGTTCGTGACGCTGAACGCGTCGTCAGAAATTCCCGCGGACAAAATCTATGATCAGGTCGAGTTCGCCCATCCGGTGTTCGACAAGGCCGCCCTGAAAGCACAAGGGCAAATCCGCGAGATGCAGGGACAGAACCGGACCTGGTTCGCCGGAGCGTATAACCGGCACGGGTTTCACGAAGACGGGATTGCCAGCGCGATGCATGTCGTGGATCGCATCAAGGGCACCCCGCAAACGATCGGAGCTGACCATGGCACTTGGGAACAAGACCCGGCCATCCCTGCTGTTGCGGCTGAATAGGCGCCTCTGGCGCGCCGGGCTTTTGTCTTTGACGCTGCTGGCCCCGGTTGGGCTGGCAGCGGATCCGCTGTCGCGCGAATTGAAAGACCCCAAGCAGATCGGCAGCGGGACCTTTCGGTTTCTGGGTCTGCCGCTTTACGACGCGAAACTCTACACCCCCGGCGGGGCCGCGTTTAACTGGGCCGAGGATTTTGGCCTGCAACTGACCTACCGCAAGAACCTAAAACAAAAGGCACTTGTGGAATCGACGCTGGAAGAGATGGCCCGTCAGGGCAACCCACAGCCCACACAGGCACAGCTTGAAGCCTGTTTTCAGGCTGTCAGCAAAGGTGACAACTATCTGGCGATCTCGGAAGGGCCCAACAAGGTCGGGTTCTGGCGCAATGGCACCCAAACCTGCACGCTGGCGAGTACCGACATCAAGAAATCCTTTATGTCGATCTTTCTGGGCAACAACACCCGGTCGGCCAGCTTTACGCAGAGTTTGAAGGGTCAGTGATGCTGTATCCCCGTGTCAGCCTCTATGCGCTGATGCTCGCTGCGGCGGGTATTCCGCTTTATATTCACTTGCCGCGCTTTGCGGCGGTGAATCTGGGCATTGGCCTTGGGGTGATCGGTACGGTCTTGCTGGTGATCCGACTGGTCGATCTGGTGCAGGACCCGCTGATCGGCTGGGCCATCGACCGCTGGCCGGGGGGGCAGCTTTTGTTCGCAGCTTTGGCCGCGTTGGGGTTGGCCATCGGCTTTCCCTTGCTGTTTGGCCTGCCGGAAGGTGCAAGCGTCACAGCCCTGATCGTGGTTCTGATCCTGCTGTTTTCGGCCTACAGCCTGGGCACAATCCTTCTATACGGCCGCAGCGCGACGCTTGCGAAAAAGGCCGATGCGAAAGAACTGATGACACTCGCCGCCTATCGTGAAGGCGGGCAACTGACGGGCGTGGTCATCGCGGCCAGCACGCCTGCCCTTTTCGTGGCCTTGGGGGCTTCAGCGCAAGGCTACCCCGCTTTCGGGTTGTTTCTCGGCCTGTTGGCGCTGTTGACTCTGGTTCTGACAATACCGATCTGGCGGCGCACGCCGATCACCGGTCAGGGCCTGTCCTTCGCCGGTCTTGGGCAGGCCGGAGCGCTGCGTCTGCTGGCATTGGCACTGGTCAACAGCCTGCCGGTCGCCATCACATCCACACTGTTCCTGTTCTTTGTCGAAGATCGCCTGCAACTGCCCGGCAAGGCGGGGCCGCTGCTGATCCTTTTCTTCCTCAGCGCAGGCGCAAGCGTGCCGCTTTGGGCCAAGCTCAGCAATCGGATCGGCCCGAAAAAGACCCTGATCATCGCCATGCCCCTCTCGATCGCGGGCTTCATCGGTGCTGCAACGCTATCCGCCGGAGATCTCACCGGTTTCGCCATCATCTGCGTCGCATCCGGCGCGGCGCTTGGGGCGGATATGGTGGTGCTGCCTGCCATGTTTTCCGTCGTGCTGACACGCGCGGGGCTGAACGCCTCGGCCGCGTTTGGCATCTGGTCATTCGCTGGCAAGCTGGGCCTTGCGCTCGCTGCCTTTTTCACTCTGCCGCTTCTGGAACGCAGCGGCTTTACACCCGGTCAAACCAACAGTGCCGAGGCGTTGAACACGCTCAACCTCGCCTACGCCGTGCTGCCCTGCATCCTAAAGCTTGGAGCGTTCGGGATGGTTCTGACCCTTCCTACGGAGGTTACAGCCAAATGAATACGCTTATCGTGTTTCTGCTCGCCATCCTCACTGTTCTTGTGGTCCGAGGCCGGTTTCTGAGCTTTCGCTCCCAATCGCCTGCCGATTACACGGGCACCGGCCCGGATTTCTCGCTGAAGAAACACCTCAATGGCGAGATCCTGTCCGAAGGCTTGATCTATGGCCCCAACGGCAAGATGTCGAACAGCTTCGTGGCGCGAATGGTCGGCGAATGGGACGGCAACTCGGGCACATTGGCGGAATGGTTCACCTATTCCAACGGCAAACAGATGACCCGCAAATGGTATCTGACCATGGGCACCGGCAACACTTTCATCGCCACGGCGGATGACATCGTGGGCGAAGGCAAAGGTGAGATCTCGGGCTCGACCGTCAAGCTGACCTACAGGATCATCCTGCCCGAAGATGCGGGCGGGCATACGCTGGATGTGACCGACTGGATGTACCTGACCGAAAATGGCGCGATCATGAACCGATCCGAAATGCGCAAATTCGGCATCAAAGTGGCCGAGCTGGTCGCCACCATGCGCCCCGCGCCCGAGATCAAGACCACGCATCTGTCCGGCACAAACGGCTATGATGCCGACGCGGACGGCAGGCTGTTGCAATGATCCGTATCCGCGCGCTCATATCCATTGCCGCGATCGCCTGTCTGTTGGTGCTGGCGGCGTGCTCGGCCAAACCGAGGGTTCCCAAATCCTTCCTGTCGGATCGCGACTTGAACCTTGAGGAGTTTTTCGAAGGCAAAACCGTTGCCTACGGTCAGTTTCAGGACATCCTCGGCAACGTCCCGCGCCGCTTTACCGTTGATATCGACGGCACCTGGGACGGAGAAACGCTCACTTTGGTCGAAGATTTCGTCTATGATGACGGCGCGACCGAGCAGCGTATCTGGACCCTGACCAAAACCGACGCCGATACCTGGACCGGCACCGCCCCCGGCGTGCTTGGCACCGCTGAAGGGATCGAACGCGGTGACACCTTCAACTGGAAATACAAGATCGACCTGCCGATCAAGGACGGCACCATGCGCGTGAAGTTCGACGATTGGATGTGGCTGCTGGAGGATGACCGCCTGCTGAACCGCGCCTATGTCTCACGCTTCGGTGTCCGCATCGGAGAGGTCATCCTGTTCTTCGAGAAGAAGTAGTTTCAGGTGTGGGGTGCGCCTACGTCCGACCCCAACGGTCTTTTGCATATTTCTATGCCGTTCCCTACCGCTTGATTGCAGCAGACGCGGGAAAATCCCGCCTGTTCTAGCTTGCCTTGCGGAAAAAGTGGTGAGCCGTGCAGGATTCGAACCTGCGACCCACTGATTAAAAGTCTTATTGGCCCATTTTCGATAGCATTATATCCAAATCGATTGGGCAGTATATTTTCTTAAATTACAGTAGTTATTGCGCGCTGAGATTTCTATAAGGCTCTTCCCAACTCACCGCACTTTGCTTACCTTGTGCTTACCTATCTCATCTGGAAGCACTATGCCCAACGTCAGATTAACAAAATCAAGTGTCGATCGCATTTCAGCAACAAACCGGGACACGATCTATTGGGACGACGGTCTGCCGGGTTTTGGACTCCGCGTGAAAACGACCGGCGTCAAAAGCTTCTTAGTTCAATATCGAAACAAACAAACCGGTCGGTCGAAACGCAAGACACTTGGGCGATATGGGCCGACCTTGTCTTTGGGCGCCGCCCGCGAAATAGCACGCGCGCTTCTTGCTGACGTGGTACGTGGCGCAGATCCTGTCGCCGATGCTCAAAGCCTAAGGCATTCACCAACGGTGAACTCACTTGCCACGCAATACATGACCGAACATGCGGAACCGAAGAAACGTCCCGGTAGCGTTCGGAATGATCGGTCAATGCTGGACAGATACATTCTCCCCAAGCTTGGGGATCTTAAAGTTATTGAAGTGACGCATCAGCATGTTCAGAAGCTTCACAATCAAATGCGTGATACGCCCTACCAAGCCAATCGCACTCTGGCGCTCATGTCGAAAATGTTTGGACTGTCTGTGCGCTGGGGTCAGCGTTCTGACAATCCGGCGCGCGGCATAGAAAAGTTCCCCGAGGAAAAGCGGGACCGCTGGTTGTCAGATGGTGAGCTGCAAAGACTTTTGGTGGCTCTGTCAGAGCATCCAAATCAGGTTGCAGCGAACGCTATTCGCCTGCAGCTCCTGACAGGCGCACGGATCGGCGAAGTGCTGAAGGCAAAATGGGAAGACTTCGATTTGGACCGCGCGGTCTGGACAAAGCCGTCGCACCACACAAAGCAAAAGCGACGAGAGCACCTGCCGATTTCGTCAGCAACCTGTGATTTGCTTGCGGCAATGAAAGCAGGGGCATCTCCTGAAAGTCGTTGGTTGTTTCCGGGGCGCTCTCCGGACCAACCGTACAAAGATCTGAAGAAATTTTGGAGCTCGGTCACCACATCAGCAGGTCTTCAAGACTACCGTATCCACGACAATCGGCATACGCATGCGTCGCATCTCGTTTCCAGCGGTCTGAGTCTGCCTATAGTCGGTCGATTGCTTGGACACACGAACCCGTCTACCACGCAACGCTACGCGCACCTCGCAGATGACCCGTTGCGGCAGGCAGCGGATGTGATGGGTAAGAAGATCAGCGGTGGCAGTTCCTGAAACCTGAGAATTTCCTGTGCTGAAAACACGCAAGCAGCAATTAGACTGCAGCTGTCGGCATGGTGTCGATGTTTAGGACGGAAGGGGCTGGACGGAGACCTAAGATGTCCAAAACGCTACTTTCCGTTGTCACAACGCGTCGTCCGCCCTGGAACAAAGGCAGACTAGTCGGACAGAAGCCACCTGCCCGTCTGCTGTTTTTCGGTAGCGCCGAGCTCTCTGAGGGCAGCCCGATACGACGCTAAGCGATCCGTGACGACGGTTTCCGCTTTGCCGTGTCGTTTCATCAATTTCTTGAGGAATTTCAATGCTGCCTGCTTGTTTCGACGTTTGGTGACAATGGCTTCCAGCACTTCGCCTTCGTGATCAACAGCCCGCCAAAGACAATGACGCTTGCCATTCACCTTCACGAAAACCTTGTCCACGTGCCACTTTCATTTGGAGAATGCGCGCAGTTGCTGAACACGCTTCCGTCTGATCTCAGCAGCAAACATCGGGCCAAACCTGTTCCACCAATATCGGACAGTTTCGTGGCTCACGTCGATGCCTCGCTCGTGCAGCAGACCTTCGACATTCCGAAGCGACAGCGAGAAGCGGATGTACAGCATCACCGCAAGGCGGATGATCTCTGGGCTGGTTCTGAAGCACTTGAAAGAGGCAGATTTGGTCATGGGCAAAAGCTACGAAAGCCCCCTGCCCGCCTCAAGCAATGTTCTTCTGACAAGACCTCTGAGCCTAGGGATCTCAAAATTCCTCCATTTTCTTACTCAGGCTCTCTACAGCTGCCGCGACAGAGTAGGTCGGGGCTTGAATGCGCCAAATGAGTCGTCCGGGGTCAGTCGTGCCACGATCCATTTCCGGCAAGTCCTCAAGCGACTCCCGCATAGAGGTTTTTGAGACCAACAGACCGAGCACACTTTGCTCCAACCCGCTCAATTCTGCCACTCGACTTCGATCAGATAAAATAGCCCGCAAGGTTTCAGTCGACAAATTCAGCATCTCGCGAAACATCTTTTCAGAATGCACCAAGGATTGGGGACTTACGTCGGCTCCGTCCACCACCCTGTGCAACAGCCAAACGCCGCCATCGACGATGTTGTGCGCCACTTGGCCTGGCACACTATGTGGCGATATCAATCGCGCATTTTTGCGGGTCGCTTTGGAGAGCATCGTCCAACTGGCAGCCAGAAGTGGCGGGTTATCAATTGGCTGATGGTCTCGATTATCTTGGTCAAGCGCAAGAAACAAAGCCCTGATATCTGGCGTGTCACCTAGCATTCTCTTAAGGTTATACAGGACAATTTGGATCAGTTCCGTGTTCCGGCGACGGGCTTTCATCAGAATGTGTGCAGCAAAAATACCCATCATTGGGTCTACATATTTTTTGTCCAGAAATTTGTTGATCATTTTGGTGGAAACAATATTGCGTCCTTGCAAATGCGCCTGCTTGGCCAGCTCCGTAAACCGCTTATTGGCGTCATCGGGATTAAATCCATGTTTTTCTTTCGCCATGAAGATTGCAGCCCGACGCAACGACGGCGCCTGAACTCGCTCGTCGCCCCTTAAGAAGTCCTCTAGAGCGAGGAAAACTTGGGTCTGCCACCCGTGACTCAGCGTTACAAAGATCTCATAGTCGCCAATTTCAGATTTTGAAACACGCAGGCGATAAGTCCCTGGATCAAGCCGAAGCGAAAGACCAGCGCACTTGGCGGCGGCATTGTGCCGCCCATTGGCCAAGTCCGCAATTTGGGTGCCCTCAAAGTCATGCAACGTTATTCCGGCAACGTCGAATTCCGTATCCGCCGTTTCCGTGCGCAAAAACAACAATAACTTAGCCCCGGTCCCGATCTCATCCGACTGGAGTGACCACTTGGAGGCCTGCGTAGCTTGCTCGTTGTCGAATGCGACTGTGTAGAGAATGGGTGCTGAAGACCTAATCAGGACCGGCTTGCCTGTGATTTCTACCTTTTCTTCTTCTCCGGAAACTTCGATAAGTTCGTCAGTTTGGCTTGTCCCAGCGCGGAAACGCACCTTGTAGAACCCGGGGCGAATTTGCGCATCCAACCTGCCCACACCTGTTTCGATACGCCGCAAGGATGCATCAATTAAGAATATCTCGGTTGCTAGATCAGCTGCCTTGGCGCGGAACTGAACGGTTTCATAGCGTGACGATTGCATCACCTGGTACCTCAAAGGTTGTCTTGTCGCCGGTTTCAATTATTCGGGCCCGATAAAGCCCAGGCTGGAGCGGTAGAACCGTTTGCTCGGCTTCTATGACTGCACGGGCTTGCTCATCTTCCGGCCAGGCTTCGATCACGATTGTGTTTCCCTGGTGTTCAGGCCCGGTCACAAAAGTGGTATCACGACCCGGAGGCGCCCCCCGCTCAATGAAGAGTACGTCCTTATCTTCATCCACTCGGATGTCGGGTGGATCTATTTCGACGTCACCCGCTTTGGAGTCGATCACATTGTGCACATGCGCCTTAATCACCTTTCCCGTTACGCGACCAAGGTGATTTGGTCGGGCCATTTCCAGAGCATCCATCAAAGATTCTGTGAAAATGCCGTGGGTAACACCATCAAAATCCCGCTCGCGCGCTAGCTGGTTGAAACCCGTCCCATATCCTTGAAACAGCTTGACCTTGCTAGCATTGGCGTGGGCCGGAAATTCTGGCAGCGAGGGTTTAACAAGCCGATTGAACGGCAACGTGTTGCGGCACGCATCCGAAACCAGCACGACCTCATCGAACAACCAATGCAATCGTGCAAAATCTGCCCAGGCCTTCATCGCCAGGTGTTCAGGAAATGCGACGCTCGCGTTTGCAGCATAAAGCGCCGCTGAGTCCGGGTCCTGGTGGTCTGCAAACCCATGGCCCGCAACAAACAGAAACAAGCGTCCGTCATGATGCTCGCCTTTAAGCGCGGCTTCGGCGAAGGGCCGAAACAACTGAGACAGCTCAGACAAGACAGGATGCGCTTCGCTCGCTGAGTTGGGAGCCGGAAAATCCGATGAACGTACCTTTTGCACGTTGTTTGGATCGACGTTTCCTTTCGCGGGGTCTGTCAACCAATTAAAAAACCGATCCGCGTCGTTACAGGATCCCCTGAGGTCGGAAATTCCGGGATAGCAATCTATACCAATAATTATCCCATGGTCAGCCATGCTTAGAACCCATTGGCAATTATGTGACCCACGCTCGCCAATGTCTCACTCTCATTATCAAAATCACCGTGTTTGAGAGCGGCGCTATTCTTGCCCGCCGGTGCCCCCTGTGTGACTGACCACACTACGCGTTCACCGCCTCGCTTAAGATAGGCTCGCACCGATCCCAACGCAGGATAGTCGGCGTCGGGAAATGCGCCTTCTTCAAAAAACCTTGCCATTCCAACAAGCGGTGCGTCGGGTTCGAACTCTACTACACCAGAAACGAAATACAGCAACGAGTGGGGATAGAGCACCGGAACCAAAACATCGTTCTTTTCGTTCTCATCAGTCATGGTGAATACGCGAATTCCGGCGACTTGATCACCGTAGTTCGCCACGGCTTGATGCATCAACTCGTGTGTGACGGCTGGCGCTAAGAATATAATATTGAAGTTGTAACCGCCTGGACGAATCTCGGCCGCCTTTTTCAGAAGATGAGCGATGTAGACAGCACCGGTGCTGTGACCCACCAGGGTAATCGTTACATCATCATCGTCCCCGATTTTGTCGTTCAGCAATTTCAGGACTGCTGTGCCACCGCAGCTTTGGTCGTCGCCAAAGCTGTCTTTCGTGTCCTGTTTCATATGCTTCCAAATCAACCCGCCCACATTGGCAAGATAAAACTCGCGCAACACCTCTTCCACGAGCGTCGCGTGTAAGCCATGGCCCCGCCCCGCCAAGGACCGGGCAATCACACGCTGTGCCACAGCGATAATCGCTTTGGCCACTCGTGCCGATGAGATCAAACCACGTGCATCGACCGTCGGGCGCTCCACCATACGATCCAGGCTTGCAGGGTCCATGAGAGTCGTAGTCGAACCCTGAACTGTTGTTGCAGAGCGGGATGCCGCGTCTGAGGAGATCTCTTCCGGTTTGCGTAGACCATTGGACGCCGCTTGTACTGCTTGTTGGAGCAAGAAGTCCGCACCGAGTTCCATTTCGAGTTGAGTTTCTTCGATTAGGTTGAGTTGACTTGACGGAGTGGATGGCTCAGGCGGCGCAATTACAGACGGGCCACCAATTGTATCGAGTGCGGCATCAAGTTCGGCGTCGCGGGCTGTGGAATCGACTTGTGGCAGAACACCAACAGCGCGGTCACCGTTCGTTTGTTCGGCTTTTCGGTCTAGGATTGAGCGCACGCGCTTCATCACGAGCCGGAAAAGCACTTCTTTTGCTATTTCTCTAAGGTTGTTTCGAACGGTTTCCCAGGCGCCCGCTTCCCAAACAAAGAAGATTGGGAACCCACCGGCCGCCTCATATTTAGGAGCGAGAAAATCGGCGATCTGACGGCCCTTTGCCTCTGAAACCAGCCCGCCATGAAAGTGCAAAGTGACGTTGCCACTTTCGATTGCTTGCGTGACGAGATCATCGACTTTCGATAAGGGCGTGTCCGCGTGCAACTTCCCATTTGCTAGGTGAATAATATTGTCAGTCATGAAGAGACCTTTTGTTTTGCAATTGTTTTTTTCAATCGACGATAGCTTACGCGAAAAAGGCACAGTATAAAAGCGATGCCAGTGCCCGAAGTCGTAGCTTGATGGCGGGGCTATCTCTGCAGCAAACATCGGCCAAACCTGTTCCACCGGTGCTAACAGACAAATTCGAACCCGTCTCAGCTAGGCCAGTATAGCTGCTCATTATGCCGTACCAAGTTCGCGCCACTCGGCTAGAACGGCGGTGCGTGTCAGCCTGGCTTTTGCGAAATGTGTTGAGTTCATTCGTTGCAACGGGATTTGCCGCGAGCGCGGCGGGCAACAGGAGTGCCAATCCGGTCATTCAAGGGTATTGATTTCGACTCAACCTATACCTTTCTTTCGCCGCAGCTTGATCCGACAACCTAGACGCGGGACAAACCCGCCGTTCGACCAGTGAGTGCTTTAGGGAAATCGGAATCCATGCAGGTATTTCGCTTATTTCGCGCGTTTTTAGGTTTTGATGAGAAGTAGGTGCCTACGAAAGTAAAAACATGCCGCAACGAACTCAAAGGCCTGGTGACGAGGTGGCTCACGATTGCTCCATCTAAAATTGTGCGCTCATCGTTAGGCGCGACCGCCTGTTCGGCCTTCACAACGGTGAGAACGCGGGTCGGTTCTTTGTCAAAACTATTGTAAAGCAATCAATGGCGTAAACTCTCGACTCGATAACATCAGGCAGATACACTCTATACGATATTATTTGATGACATAGGCTTGAGGATAGTTTCACCGATGCAGGAGGCATCCGTTTCTGGTGCTGGGAACGTTGTTGTTCAGGTGTTGGGCGACGGGAATGCGGTCAACATTGGTGGGGCCGTTGGGCTGCTTTTG